>NZ_BAAASB010000001.1:0-599013 GCF_039532665.1 Streptomyces amakusaensis
CTCATCCCCAGAAGGGGACGGGGTATCAACGTATCTGGCGTTGACTTTTGGCACGCTGTTGAGTTCTCAAGGAACGGACGCTTCCTTCAGGCCCTTTCCACCAGGCCCTCCGGGCTTTCCCTTCGGTCTTGCGTTTCCAACTCTACCAGATCCTTTTCCCATTCCGTTTCCGGTTTGGATTTTCAGATCCAGCGGCCAGTTGGACCGGCCTTTTGCCTTTCGGCTGCTCCGACTTTATCAGAATCATTTCGGCCGAGCTAATCGGCCTTCGCGATCCGGATAAGGAGTCGATTGGCTCGGCAGGAATTCAATTCCCGCTCCGAGCAAGAGAGACACTATCGGCTGCACTCGACCTTGTCCAGTCGGAGGCAACCGTTTGAATCTACCTCCCCACGTCGACCGTGTCAACGGTTTTTGTGGGCGAGGAGGACACTAGCAGGTCAGCGGGGTCGGACGCACATCGAGCGACGGCCGGAGCGGCGGCGGGGTCAGGGGAAGGTCGAGGGCGGGGTTTCGAGGCCTTCGAGTTCGATGCCGGGGGCCGAGAGGACGACGTCGCCGGCGATGTGGACCGTGTGCTGCTCTCCCGTGTCCAACGCGCTGACCTGGTACTCGTCCACTGTCAGGGGGTGACTGTCAGTGGCGTGCGCTTCACTCTTCAGCAGGGCCCAGGACTGGTCGAGGGTGCGAGGGGCGAGGACGGGGTCGGTGAACGCCACGAGGCGGACGCGCGTCGCGGGGGAGCCGGGGGTGAGTCGCAGCAGACGGGCGGTCGCGATGAGGAAGGCGGGGGAAGTGCCGGTGAAGGCGTGGGCGCGGACATTGCCTTCGGTGGCGTGGGTGCCGGTGGGATCGGTGCGGACCCAGGTGACGCCTTCGAGGGCCGCGCCGCGGACCTGCCAGCTGGCGGCGTTGAGCTCGAGGCGGATGGGGCGGCCCAGCTCGTCGAGGGCGAGGTCCACCGAGCCGGCGTGATCGCCGGAGGGAGTGGTGATCTGTGAGACATAGCGCCAGCCGGAGGGGCCGGGGGCGCAGTGGAAGTGCTCTTCACCGAGGGGAGTGTGATCGTGTGGATCGTGGAGCGAGTATCGACCGCGGGGCATGGGGGCGTGCGAGTCCTTGTGCGTTGGGGCCGGGAAAGGGGCAGGCCCCCGTCACGGGGGTGCGGGGGCCTGCCGTCAGTCGCTGTCGCCCGGGGGTGTGGGCCGGGCGGCGGAGTGGATCAGTAGCGGTAGTGGTCGGGCTTGTACGGGCCCTCGACCTCGACACCGATGTACGCCGCCTGCTCCGGACGGAGCGTCGTCAGCTTCACGCCCAGCGCGTCCAGGTGCAGCCGCGCGACCTTCTCGTCCAGGTGCTTGGGCAGCACATAGACATCCGTCGGGTACTCCTCAGGCTTCGTGAACAGCTCGATCTGCGCCAGCGTCTGGTCCGCGAAGCTGTTCGACATCACGAAGGAGGGGTGGCCCGTCGCGTTGCCCAGGTTCAGCAGACGGCCCTCGGACAGCACGATCAGGACCTTGCCGTCGGGGAAGGTCCACGTGTGGACCTGCGGCTTGACCTCGTCCTTCACGATCCCCGGAATCTTCGCCAGGCCGGCCATGTCGATCTCGTTGTCGAAGTGGCCGATGTTCCCCACGATGGCCTGGTGCTTCATCTTGGCCATGTCCGAGGCCATGATGATGTCCTTGTTGCCCGTCGTGGTCACGAAGATGTCCGCCAGGCCGACGACCTCGTCCAGCGTCGTCACCTGGTACCCGTCCATCGCCGCCTGCAGCGCGCAGATCGGGTCGACCTCGGTGATGATCACCCGCGCGCCCTGGCCGCGCAGCGACTCGGCGGAGCCCTTGCCCACATCGCCGTAGCCGCAGACCACGACCGTCTTGCCGCCGATCAGGACATCGGTGGCACGGTTGATGCCGTCGATCAGCGAGTGGCGGCAGCCGTACTTGTTGTCGAACTTCGACTTGGTCACCGCGTCGTTCACATTGATCGCGGGGAACAGCAGCGCGCCGTCGCGGTGCATCTCGTAGAGACGGTGGACACCGGTGGTGGTCTCCTCGGTGACCCCGCGGATCTCCGACGCCAGCCGCGTCCACTTCTGCGGGCTCTCGCCCAGGGTGCGGTTGAGGAGGGTGAGGATGTACGCGTACTCCTCGCTGTCCGCGGTCGAGGGGTCCGGGGCCTGCCCGGCCTTCTCGAACTCCACGCCCTTGTGGACCAGGAGCGTGGCGTCACCGCCGTCGTCGAGGATCATGTTCGGACCGCCGGTCGGCGTGTTCGGCCACGTCAGCGCCTGCTCAGTGCACCACCAGTACTCCTCCAGCGTCTCGCCCTTCCAGGCGAACACGGGAACGCCCTGGGGGTTGTCCGGAGTGCCGTTCGGACCGACCGCGATCGCGGCGGCGGCGTGGTCCTGGGTGGAGAAGATGTTGCAGGATGCCCAGCGCACCTCCGCGCCCAGCGCGACCAGCGTCTCGATCAGAACCGCCGTCTGCACCGTCATGTGCAAAGACCCGGTCACCCGCGCCCCGGCGAGCGGCTGCTGCTCGGCGTACTCCCGGCGGATGGACATCAGACCGGGCATCTCGTGCTCGGCCAGAGTGATCTCCTTGCGGCCGAAAGCGGCGAGCGAGAGATCGGCGACCTTGAAGTCCTGGCCGGTGGTGACAGTCGTCATTACGGGCTGCTCCTCATGGTTGGGTTCGAGGGTGGGTACGGCTGGCTCCGCAGCGGCACATGGGCGTACGGATGCCCGGGACGCTCGCGGTGCAGTCCGTCGGAGGCCCTCTCTCCACTCGGCCGGTCCTGGGGAGGACCGCCCGACCGCCATCAGCAGCGACGCCTGACTCTGGTCACGAATCTACACCGGTCGGCCCGGTCGGCCCCAGCCCGCGTGAGGGCGGGATCCGGACAGATCCGGGGGCCTGCGGCGTGGATGTGGTCGGCCGGCGGGGCGTTTGCCGAGGTGTCGGCGGGCCTGGCGATCGCGGGGGCCGGGGGCTTCCGCCCGGTGGGCGCGGCAAACGTCGGGAGAAACACATCGGTGTCAGTGGGAGGGAGCGGGCCCGCCGGGGGACTTTCCGGGGTTCGTGCCGGCGGCGGCCGCCGAGGCGCTGTAGACGTCCGGCTCCAGATAGATCACCCGGGCGATGGGGACGGCCGCGCGGACGCGTTCCTCGGCGGCGTTGATGGAGGCGGCGATCTTCTGGGCGGTGTCGTCGTTGGGCACCGCGATCTTCGCCGCGACCAGTACCTCCTCCGGGCCGAGGTGGAGGGTGCGCATGTGGATGACGCGGGTGACGCGGTCGCCGTCCACGAGGGCCTCCTCGATCCTGCGGAGATCGTCGGCGGAGGCGGCCTCGCCGAGCAACAGGGATTTCGTCTCGACGGCCAGGACCAGGGCGATGAGGATGAGCAGCACGCCGATGCAGAGGGTGCCGATGCCGTCCCAGAGGCCGTCGCCGCTGGCCAGGGCGAGGCTGACGCCGAGGAGCGCGAGGACCAGGCCGACGAGTGCGCCGAGGTCTTCGAGGAGGACGACGGGGAGTTCGGGGGCCTTGGCGTGGCGGACGAACTCCTTCCAGGAGAGCGTGCCGCGGACGGCGTTGGACTCCTTGATCGCCGTCCGGAAGGAGATGGTCTCGGCGATGATCGCGAAGACGAGGACGCCGACGGGCCAGTACCAGTTCTCGATGGGGTGGGGGTGCTTGATCTTCTCGTAGCCCTCGTAGATCGCGAACATGCCGCCGGCCGAGAAGAGGACGATGGAGACCAGGAAGGCGTAGATGTAGCGCTCGCGGCCATATCCGAAGGGGTGCTGCGGGGTGGCCTCGCGTCTGGCCCGGCGGCCACCGAGGAGCAGCAGGCCCTGGTTGCCGGAGTCGGCGAGCGAGTGGACGCTCTCCGCGAGCATCGAGGACGAGCCGCTGAACAGGAAGGCCACGAATTTCGCCACCGCGATCGCGAGGTTGGCGACGAGGGCCGCCACGATCGCCTTGGTTCCGCCTGACGCGCTCATGTGTGCCGGATGTCCCTTCGTACGCCTTCGTACGCCGTGGGCGGCGTCACCGGTCGCACGGCGGATGGCCCGGACTTGCGGGGCGCGCCATTGTCGCAGTCGGGGAGGGCGGGAGGGGTCAGTTCACCACCGTGGCGCGGAAGAGGGTTGCCGGGAGTCCGTCGGCTGCCGCGATCGCAACGTTCTCACCTGCGGGAACGAAGACCGACTCGCCCGGGGCGAGCATCAGTTCGCCAGTGGCGACACGGCCGGCGGTGCAGAGCAGGATCTGTGGGGCGTCGAGGGTGAGGTCGCGTACGGCGGCGTCGGGGGCGAGGAGGTGGCGGGAGAGCCGGAACTCGTCGATCGGGGTGTCGTAGACCTCTTCGCCGTTCGCCGAGGCCTCGGGGCGCAGGACGCCGGGGTCGTTGGCCTCGAACCGGACGACGCTCAGCAGCTCCGGGACGTCCAGGTGCTTGGGGGTGAGACCGCAGCGCAGCACATTGTCGGAGGTGGACATGATCTCGACGCCGAGGCCGCTGAGATAGGAGTGCGGGACGCCCGCGCCGAGGAAGAGGGCCTCGCCGGGGAGGAGGCGTACATGGTTGAGGAGGAGGGCGGCGATGACGCCGGGGTCGCCGGGGAAGTGGTGGGCGATCTCCGCGTACGGGGTGTACGGGCCGCCCAGGCGGCGGGCGGCGGCGGCGGTCTCGGTGACGGTGACCGCCATGTCCTCGCGGTCCGCGGTGAGGATCGCGGTGAGCACTTCGCGCAGGGCGGCGTCCTCGGGGTGGGCGAGGAGGACGTCGGCGTAGGGCTTGAGCGAGTCGACGCCGAGTCCGGCGATGAGCTTCGCGGTGTCGCGGGGCGGGCGGAATCCGCACAGGCCCTCGAAGGGGGTGAGGGCGCAGATCAGTTCGGGCTTGTGGTTGGCGTCCCGGTAGTTGCGGTGCGGGGCGTCGACGGGGATGCCGGCGCGCTGCTCCCGGGCGAAGCCCGCCCTGGCCTGGGCGAGGTCCGGGTGGACCTGGAGGGAGACGGGGGTGCCCGCCGCGAGGATCTTGAAGAGGAAGGGGAGGTGCGGGCCGAACTTGGCGACGGTTCGGGCACCGAGTTCGCCCACGGGGTCCGCGGCGACGACATCGCCCAGGACACCGCGTTCGAGCCGGGAGGGTGCTCCTGGGTGGGTGCCCATCCACATCTCGGCCTGGGGCTCGCCGGTCGGGGTAGTGCCGAGGAGTTCCGGGATGGCGGTGGTGGAGCCCCAGGCGTAGGGGCGCACCGTGTTGAAGAGGCGGTCCATGTGAGCTTCCGTGTTCCGGGGTGATGCGGAGGGTTGGGGGTGTCCAGGGCCTGTCTGATGGATCAGGCTGGATCAGTGAGCGGGGTCTGGTGCCGTGCATCTCCCCCTGGGCACGCGAGCCCAGCAAGATCCATCAGACAGGCCCTAGGTGGGTGTCGCGGTGGACGCGAGGGCCAGGTAGACGGCGGCGAAGTCGGTGACGGCGAGGAGTTCGGCGATGGATTCCAGGTCCGAGCCCTCCTCCGGTTCGAGTTCGCTGATGGGGGTGGAGTGGCTGAGGGCGAGTTCGCGGGCGGCGGGGGCGGCGCTCAGTCCGCCGGTGGGGCGGTCGCGCAGCAGGACGACGCGGGCGCGCAGGGCCTGGGGTTCCTCCACTCGGTCGCGGAAGAAGTCGTCCGGGTCGGCCGCGGCGGCGAGGGTGCCGGCGAGGAGTACGCCGTGGGCCGGGAGGGCCTCGGGGAGTTCGGCCGCGAGGGCGGGGCGGCCGGCGAGTTCGGCCAGGGCGGCGGCGAAGCGGCGGCCGGCGGGGGCGGCTCCCTCTCCCTCGGTCCAGATGAGGGGGAGGCTGTCGGCCAGCTCGGCGGCGAGGGTCTTGGCCGGGTTGCTGTAGGTGGCGACGGCCGGGCCGCAGCGTTCGGCGGTGCGGTCGAGCCGGTCGGCGATCTTGGCGAGGGTCTCCGGGGGTGCTTCGAGGAGGCCGACGCAGTCGAGGAGTGCGAGCAGCGGGGTGAAGAGGGACCAGAGCGTGCCGGGGTCGGCCGTCGGGCTCTCCTCGTACAGCCCGCTGGGGGCGGTGGCCAGGGGGACGAAGAGTCCGTGGCGTCCGGCGGCCGACTCGGCGAGCGGGGTGGCCTTGGGGGCGACCGCGACGACGGTGCAGCCTCTGCGGTAGGCCTGCTCGGCGAGGACGTCGAGGCCGGGTTCGGCTCCGTCGGCGGTGGCGATGAGGAGGAGGTCGAGGGAGCCGGTCCAGCCGGGGAGGGCCCAGCGCAGCGCGCCGGCGGCGGGGGCGACGCCGGTGGGGACGAGGCGGGTGACGGGGGCCGCGGCACCGGCGAGCGCGCCGACCAGGTCGGCGACGGTGGCGGCGGCGGATCCGGAGCCCGCGACGAGGACGGCGCGGGGGCGGCCCTCGGGCTTCAGCTCGGCGATGCCGGCCTCGGCGGCGTGGCGGGCGGCGGTGCGCACCCGGGCGCCGGCCTCGGCGGCGCCCCGCAGCAGACCTCGGCGGTCGGCGCGGGCGAGAGCTTCCGGAGCGTCGAGGAGGGACTCGTCGAGCATGGGGTGGGGTCTCCGATCGCCGTGCGGTCGCGGGGCTGCGGGTTCGCGGGGTCGCTGTCTGCGGGGTCGCGGTCGGGCCGCCGGGGGCCGGCCGTCCGGGGTCAGGCGGGGCGGCGGGCCTCGTCGACGAGGAGGACGGGGATGCCGTCGCGTACGGGGTAGGCGAGGGCGCACTCCGCTCCGGTGCAGATCAGCTCGGGTTCGTCGGTTTCCGAGCGGTCGTCGAGCGGGGCGTGGCAGGCCGGGCAGGCGAGGATCTCGAGGAGGCCGGCTTCGAGCGGCATGAGGGTTTCCTTCGGTGCGTCAGTGGTGTCGACCAGGGTGGCTGGGATGCCGGGGGCGGCTGGGGTCCCCGGTGCGCCGGGGTGGTCGGCGGGTGGGTGGACGGGCGACGTCAGCGTACCGCCGGGGGGCGAGTCGGGGCGCGTTCCTGGGAAACGAAGGGTGTGGCGCGGTGAGCGGACGGCAGGTGATAGATGCAGGTCAGAGCGGGTGGGGAGGGCAGGACGGCGCGCCGGGGGCGGAGCGGAGACTTCGCCGGGGGTTCGTCTGCGGGGCGAACGGGGTTCGCTTTGGGCGGGGTGGCCGCCCTCGCCACCGCCCCCTCCCGGTGGTGGAGGGGGCGGTGGCGGCGGTGTCATGCGGAGCGGAGGAGGGCCAGGACCTCGTCGCGGACGGCGGCCATGGTGTCGGTGTCACGGGCCTCGACATTGAGCCGGAGCAGCGGCTCGGTGTTGGAGGGGCGCAGGTTGAACCACCAGTCGGCGGCGGTGACCGTCAGACCGTCCAGCTCGTCGAGGGTGACGCCGGGGCGCGACTCGAAGGCCTTGCGGACGGTGGCGGTGCGGGCCGACTGGTCGTCGACGGTGGAGTTGATCTCGCCGGAGCCCTGGTAGCGGTCGTACGTGGCGACGAGCTGCGAGAGGGTGCCGTCCTGGGTGCCGAGGGCGGCGAGGACGTGCAGCGCGGCCAGCATGCCGGTGTCCGCGTTCCAGAAGTCGCGGAAGTAGTAGTGGGCGGAGTGCTCGCCGCCGAAGATCGCGCCGGTGCGCGCCATCTCCTCCTTGATGAAGGAGTGGCCCACTCGGGTGCGGACCGGCGAGCCGCCCTCCTCGCGGACCACTTCCGGGACCGACCAGGAGGTGATCAGGTTGTGGATCACGGTGCCGCCGGGGTGCTTCGCCAGTTCGCGGGCGGCGACCAGGGCGGTGATCGCGGACGGGGAGATGCCCTCGCCGCGCTCGTCGACGACGAAGCAGCGGTCGGCGTCCCCGTCGAAGGCGAGTCCCAGATCGGCCTTCTCGGCGCGCACCCGGGCCTGGAGGTCCACGATGTTCGCCGGGTCGAGCGGGTTGGCCTCGTGGTTGGGGAAGGTGCCGTCGAGCTCGAAGTACATCGGTACGAGGGTGAGCGGCAGGGAGGCGAAGACGGTCGGGACCGTGTGTCCGCCCATGCCGTTGCCCGCGTCGACGACGACCTTCAGCGGCCGGATGGCCGAGAGGTCCACCAGGGAGAGCAGATGGGCCGCGTACTCCGTGAGCGTGTCGTGCTCGGTCACCCGGCCCGGCACGGCGGCCGGTTCGGGCGCGCCCTCGGCCGACCAGCGCTCGACCAGCTCGCGGATGTCGGAGAGGCCGGTGTCCTGGCCGACGGGCGCGGCGCCCGCGCGGCACATCTTGATGCCGTTGTACTGCGCGGGGTTGTGGGAGGCGGTGAACATCGCGCCCGGCAGGCCGAGGTGGCCGGAGGCGAAGTAGAGCTGGTCGGTGGAGCAGAGCCCGATCAGGGTGACATCCGCGCCCAGGGCGGCGGCGCCGCGCGCGAAAGCGCCCGAAAGGCCGGGCGAGGACGGCCTCATGTCGTGGCCGACGACGATCGCGTCCGCGTCCGTCACCCGGACGAAGGCCGCTCCGAACAGTTCGGCCAGCTCCTCGTCCCACTGATCGGGCACCACCCCGCGCACGTCGTACGCCTTCACGATCTGTGACAGATCAGCAGCCACGGGTCCAACCTTCCATAAGTCTCTGCGGTCACCTCAAACTACCGGCACGCCTCACTCCTGGCCGTAGCGCGGGTCGATCGACTCCGGAGCCAGCCCCAGCAGCTCGGCGACCTGCTCCACCACGACCTCGTGGACCAGGGCGGCGCGCTCCTCGCGGTTCTTGGCGCGGATCTCCACCGGGCGGCGGTAGACGACGATCCGGGCCTGGCGGCCCTTCTCGGCGGGGGCGGAGCTGCCGAGGGGGACCGATTCCTCGGCCGTGAGGGGGACGTCGAGGACGAGGAAGTCCACGTCGGCGAGTTGGGGCCAGCGTCTCTCCAGCCGTTCCACGGAGTCGTGGACGAGGTCGCCGAAGAGATCGGCGCGGCTGGCGGAGAGGGGGACCTGCGGCGGGGCGACCGGCCCCCGCATGCCTCGGCCGTGGCGGTCGCGATGGCGCGGCCTCGGCTCGGCCGGGTGGGGCGGCGGTACTGGGCTGTCCATCACTGACGCAGCGTAGCTCTCCGGACGGCCGGGCGATCCGCTCCGCGCGCGGCAATCGGACCGGTCGGGGGCATGTCGCCAATTGAGCGTTCCGGTTGCGCTTGGGGGCGGTTCCGGGTGCGACCGCGATCGCCGGGGCTATGGCGAATGACCTGATTTACCCCGGGTGATGACCGAATCGGGGGTGTCCGTCCCTGTCGTACGCCCTTCCCGCGCAGCTCACGGAGGCCTTCGGCGAGCCCTTTCGAGGGGCTCGGACAGGACGACACGGTGGGGTGAGGCGGGGGTGAGTCGTCGCAGCCCGCTCAAGAGTGCGGTACCGTCCAATCTCGTGAGCCCTGTACGTCGCTGTTCGCGCACCGCGTGCGGCCGACCTGCCGTCGCGACACTGACGTACGTCTATGCCGATTCGACCGCGGTCCTCGGCCCGCTCGCCACCTACGCCGAGCCCCACTGCTACGACCTGTGCGCCGAGCACAGCGAGCGGCTGACCGCGCCACGCGGTTGGGAGGTCGTGCGTCTCACCGACGGTTCCGCGCCCGCCCGGCCCAGCGGCGACGATCTGGAAGCCCTCGCCAACGCCGTACGGGAGGCGGGCCGTCCGCAGGGCCGCCCCGCCGAGGCGCAGAACGGCCGGCGCACGGCGGATCCGCTGGAGGTCGCCCGCCGGGGCCATCTGCGGGTGCTGCGCTCGCCGGAGAACTGACGCGCCGCCACCGGAGCGCCGCCGGGGACGACCCCTGCGGCGGGCCCCGGCCACCCCGGTCACCCCGACCGTCCCAGTCGCCCCAGTCGTCTCAGTCGTCGAGAACGGACAGGTCCGCTTCCGCCTCCGGCACGGCCACCGTCCCCCGGTCGTCGTTCAGCGTCTGCACCGTGAACATCTGGATGCCGTCGTCCGGCAGGGCCAGGGTGCGCGCCGCGTGCACCGGGCCGCCCGACTCGGTCTCCACGGTCAGCGCGTAGGAGCCCTTGAGCCCGGTGGGGACCGGGGCGGGCACCGCGAGGGTGGCACCGCCCTTGATGTCGTACGACTTCACGACCGGCTCGCCGCCCTCGGAGCCGGCCGAGGCGGTCACCCGCACCCGGGCCCCGGCGTCCGGGGCGGTGAGGTTGAGCGTCGAGCCCTTCGCCCGGTTGTCGGCGACCGAGGCGCGCGCGCCGAGCGGCTCGGTGGCCGGGATGAACGCGATCTCCTGGTTGGCTCCCTTGCCCCGGACCACGCGCAGCGCGGCCACCACCGGGGTCGCCCGGCCGGTGCTCTCCGGGCTGATGATGAGTGAGCCGGCCTCGCCCTTGGTGACGTCCTTCAGATCGAGCCCGGCGGTCATCCCGGCCTTCACATGCAGGCTCTCGCCCCCGAGCGGGACGATCCGGCCGGTCGGGCCCGCGAGTTCGACCTTCAGATCGGCGTCGCGGTCGCCGGGGGCGTACGCCACCAGCCGTACCGAGGTGGCGTCCGTCGGCACGCCCGGGAGCACCGCGGTGCCCGCCGGGTCGGCCGCGGCGGTGATCCAGTCGCTGCCCACGCCGTCCTCGGCGGCCCGGACGACCGCGCCGACCCGGCCCGCGCGGGCGAGGACGTGCACGGTGACGTCCTCGGACACCTGGGAGGTCAGGGTGGAGAGCAGGATGGGCAGGGTGGCCCCGGGGGAGATCGGGACGCCCTCGGTGAGGGTCGTCTCCAGCTTGCCGTTCTTGCCGTACAGCTCGATGTGGACGACGGCGGGGGTGTCGTCCGGGTTGGTGAGATGGACGTAGTCCTGGCGCGCCTTGGCGGTCGAGGCCCCCGGAATCCAGAACTCCGTACGGGGCGTGGTGCAGCTGACGCCGAGCAGGCCGCGCCCGCTTCCGGCGCCGACCTCGGTGGTCTGCTGGGCGGTCCAGCCGGGGGCCAGCCGGCCGGTGGCGAGGCCGATGAAGGCGGGGGCCTCGGAGCCGTCCTCCTCGGTGACGACGGGGACGCCGGGCTCCTTGAGCGCGATGACGCGCTTCTCGGCGGCGGCCCGCTCGTCCTTCCGCTCGCCGGGCTCGGCGCGGCGCTCGACCGACGAGCCGAGCACCGGCTTCAGCTCCGCCGTGCCCTTCTCCCCCGCGCCGCCGTCGGCCGCCGGGGTGTACGAGGTGTGCCGGGTCTCGGCGATCTCCGTGCTGCCGGCCGCCGGGCAGACCAGCGCGGACCGCTCGACCGGGAGCCTGGCCGGGGCCTTGGCCGAGGTGGCCGCGGCGAGACCGGCGTCCGGGGCGGTCGCCGCGGCGAGACCGGTGACGGCGGCGAGGGCGGTGACGGCGGCGAGCAGGGAGATGGTCGTGCGCTTCACTCTGACTCGCCTCGTGGGTTCGCGTCGGGTTCGGTGCGGTGGTGCCCGGGGCCGGGGCCGGAGCCGTGGCCGGGGCCGTGGGCGTACGGGTCGGCCGGGTACGGCTCATAGGGCTCGTACGGCCGGTTCTCGTACGCGGGCGGGTACGCCCCGTACCCCTGGTCGCCGGGGGCGGCGGGCGCGACGGGCGCGTACGGCTGCTGGTACGGCTCCTCCTCCGCGTACAGCGGCGGAGGGGGCGGGGGCGGCGGCGGGGCGGAGGGGTACGGGACGTTCCCCGGGTACGGCTGCTCCCGCGGCATCCCGTCCGGCACGGCGGGCACGGCGGACGCGGCGGGCGGCTCGGGCTGGGCGCGCAGTCTGCGGGCCCTGCGGCCCTCGCCGTCGGCGGCCTGGGCGGGCATCTTGAGCGGCAGGGGGACGCTCTCCTCCGGGAGGTCGTCGTCGTTCTGCGCGCGGCGGCCGGGCAGGGCGAGCACGATCAGGACCAGGGCCAGGAACGCCTGGGTCCAGATCCATACGGTGTGGCCGGTGGGGTTCTCGTGGGTGAGCGCCAGCCGGCCGCCCGCTGCGGGCAGTTCGAAGCCCTGGGCCCAGCCGTCGACGGTCGTCTTCTTGAGGGGTTGGCCGTCGAGGGTGGCCGTCCAGCCCTCGTCGGCGCGGTCGGCGAGCCGCAGGACGCGGCCCTCGCCGCCCCCCGGGATCGTGGTGTGCGCCTCGACCTCCACCGACTCGACGGGCAGCGGGTCGCCCTCGCGGGGGACGATCGTGACGCGGGCGACCTGGCGGTCGACCAGCCAGAGGGAGCTGCCTTTGAGCCTGCTGAGGCGCTTGAGGCCGGGGGTGGCGTCCAGGACCCGGGCGGTCTGCGCGGGCGCTCCGTCGCGGAGCAGCACATAGCGGACGGCGAAGCCGCTCAGCTGGCGGGTCTGGTCGGCCCCGGAGCCCGCGACGAGATTGGCGACGACCTTGTCGAGACGGGTGTCGCGGTCGGCCGCCTCGGTCAGTTCGGCGTCGCCGAGGCGTCCGCCGGGGCCGTGCAGAAGGGTGTACGGGACCTTCGCGTCGGACGCGCCGCCGAGGACCAGGGTCCTGGGCCGGTCGTGGTTGACGCTCTCCTCGGCGACGAACGCGGGCAGCTGCACCGGGTCGCGGCGCTCCAGCGGACCGGCCGCGCCGCCGGCCATCCAGCCGACGGCCGCGATCACCGGGCCGAGCACGGCGGCGACGGCGATGAGGACGGCGACGGGCTGCCGCCAGCCGAAGCTCTGCGCGCCGACGCGGGTACGGCCCATCTCCGCGCCGAGCACGGCGGCCGAGAGCAGCGCGACGCCGTAGACGAGGGTCGCGGGGCCCGCCCACACGGAGCGGTTGGCGAGGACCGCGAAGACCAGGCCGACCAGGGCCGCGACCCAGGCGGCGCGGATGGCGAAGTGCCTCTTCTCGCGCAGCAGGGCGGCGAGGGCGGCGAGCACGATGCCGATGAGGACGAGTCCGCCGACGGTCTTCGGGCCGCCGGGGCTGATGCCCAGGAGGTCGACGGCGGACGCGCCGCCGCCGCCGATGTCGAGGCCGGCCTCGCGCAGGAAGGCCGAGGGCTCGGTCAGCAGGGTGAGCGACCAGGGCGCGAGGGCCAGCATCGGGGTGCCGAGGGCGGCGAGGAAGCGGAGCCCGTACGGCACCGCCTCGCGGCGGCGCACCACCAGGACGCCGAGTCCGAGCACGACGGCGATCGGCCAGACGATCGGGGTGAAGGCGGTGATGAGGGTCAGCAGCAGCGCGTAGGTCCAGGTGGCGCGCCAGCCGGCCCGGCCCGGCCGGTGGAATCCGTGCGCGGAGACGGCCGCGCGGGCCGCGAGCGGCAGCAGGATCGCCAGGACCGCGGTGCCGAGCCGTCCGGTGGCGAGCGCTCCGGTGACGGCGGGCAGGAAGGCGTACGCGATGCTCGCCCAGGCGCGCAGCAGCCGGGAGCCGACCAGCGGGCGGGAGGCGAAGTAGGCGGTGAGTCCGGCGAGGGGGACCGAGCAGACGAGCAGGACGGTGAGGGCGACGCCGGTGGAGCCGAGGAAGAGCGCCGACAGGGCGGCGAGGACGGCGAAGTACGGCGGTGCGGTCTGGGTGCCGCCGGTGCCGACGGGGTGCCAGGCCTCGGCGTAGCGGGCCCAGAGGTCGGAGACCTCGGCGGGGGCGGCGAGCAGCGCGCCGCCGGCCAGTGAGCCGCCGCCGAAGAGGCCCCGGCAGGCGACCACGGAGACGATCAGGAGGAGGGCGAAGAGGACGGGCGCGGGTTTGCGCGCGATCTTCTTCAGCCGGGCGAACTGTTCGAGCTCCAGATAGTCGGCGTCGTCGCCGCCGGGTCCCGATTCGACCGAGCCGCCGTGGCGGGAGCCGGAGGCGTCCGTGTCGTCGCCCGCGCCGAAGTGGCCGGCGATCTGCTCGGCGGTGGCGCGGACGGTGGCCCCGGGGGGCGGGAACAGGGGCCGCAGCTCGCGGGCGTCGGTGGTGCGGGTGGCGGCGCGGGCGCGCCGTCCCGCGATGACGCGCTCGGGGCGCAGCAGTACGCCGAGGACGCCCATGACCTCGTCGACGGCCTGTCCGGGGACCTTGCCGATGAGATAGGCGAGGGTGCGCAGGACGGTGCCGAGGAGGATGCGGAGCAGGACGTACGGGAGGGCGACGGTGCGGGCGTTGGTGAGGAGGGTGTAGACGGCGCCGGCCTTGTCGACGCGGTGGGGTCCGGCGGTGGAGCGGCCCGCGCAGTCGACGGTGCGGCGTTCGCGGGCGGCGGCCTCGGCGTGCCGCAGGACGGCGTCGGGGGCGATGAGGACGCGGTGTCCGGCGGAGTGGGCGCGCCAGCAGAGGTCGACGTCGTCGCGCATCAGGGGGATCCGGCGGTCGAAGCCGCCGAGCTGTTCGAAGACGTCGCGGCGGACGAGCATGCCGGCGGACGAGACGGACAGCACGCCGCGGATCTGGTCGTGCTGGCCCTGGTCCTGTTCGCGGCGGTCGAGGCCGGTCCAGCGGCGTCCGCTGTTGGCGATGGTGACGCCGGCTTCGAGGAGTTGCTTGCGGTCGTACCAGCCCCGCAGCTTGGCCCCCACGATGCCGACGTGGTCGTCGGAGTCGGCGACGCGCAGCAGTTCGGCGAGGGCGTCGGGTTCGGGGGCGCTGTCGTCGTGGAGCAGCCAGAGCCACTGGACCGGTTCGCCGTGCGGCAGTTCGGGCAGCGCGTAGGCGTCGTCGTGCCAGGTTCTGGTCGCGGGGTCCCAGCCGCTGGGGCGCTTGAGATAGGCGAGGTCGTCGGGGGTGAGCGTGCCGGCGGTGCGCACCGCCTCGTCCACGGCCGCGCCGAAGCCGGTGCGGCGGGCGAGGTGGAGCACCCGGTCGCCGCCGAGCGCGTCGGTGAGCAGGTTCGCGGACTCGTCGGCGCTGCCGGTGTCGGCGGCGACGGCGTTCTGTACGGGGCGTTCCTGGCCGAGGAGTCCGGCGAGGGTGTCGGGGAGCCAGCGGGCGCCGTCGTGCGAGACGACCACGGCGGTGACGACATGCCTCGGGAACTCCGGCGTGTGCGCTGGGGAGTACGCGGCGGTTGTGGCGGACATCGAGGTACGGGCCCTCCGGCCGAGGTCGCCCACGCGGGGGCGCTGAAGCGTCTGGGACGGGGCCCCACACTAACGGTAGGGAAAGGTGCCGGGGTGACGAAGCGGCGTGGTGGGACGGGGGTTGTGGGTGCGGAGCCTGGTGCGGAGGGGGCCGCGCCGGGCGCCGAGGGGGCCGGAACGGACGAACGGCCCGCCGGCTGGGTGAAACCCGCGGCCGGCGGACCGTGATCGGTGTTCCGGAGTCCGCGCTCCGGCCTGGTCCTGGATATGCGTTCGGTTTTCAGACGGCGGCCTTCTTCAGTCGTCGCCGTTCACGCTCGGACAAGCCGCCCCAGATTCCGAATCGCTCGTCGTTGGCGAGCGCATACTCAAGGCATTCCGAACGGACTTCACAGGCAAGGCATACTTTCTTCGCCTCGCGTGTGGATCCGCCTTTCTCAGGGAAGAAGGACTCGGGATCGGTCTGGGCGCACAACGCGCGCTCCTGCCAGCCGATTTCGTCGTCCGCGTCCTCGACCAGCAGTTGTTCGAACAGCTCGGTCATGTGCGCCCCTCGTCTGTTTTTGCGTCCCCGTGATGTTGCCGTGATCGGTTTCGGCCAAACGACACGAGTGAAATTACAAGTGTGCGGATCCGGGGCAGTCAAGCCGGGATCTGCTATTGGGCTCCGTATTCACTCTGCGGAACCAAGGCTATGCGGAAAGTGTTGAAATCACCAAAAACGCGACACATGCCAGTGGCCTGCCCACGCACGTTGCTGCGCCTCCCTTCTCGCGAGTGAGGACGACACACGGATCGATCCTGTTGCGATCCGGCCACTGAAGCGATCCGGATCACAGCCCGTTCACAGGACCCCGACAGCGCTCGCGCGCCCGGCCCGGGGCGGCCCGGCGCGGTTCGGTTGCCGTGTCTCCGCTGGACCGGCTGAGCAAACCTTTCTCCGGGCCGCGTAACCGTATGAGGTGAAACATTGCCGCCAAACCGGTCATTGAGTTGACATGAAAGAGTCCGACCCGTCACCTTGGATGGCATGTCAGCGACCTCAGCGCTTTTCACGGCCTCCCGGTGCGGGTGCCGCAGTGCTGTCCGGGCGCGCTGTCGCTGTTCCAGCTGTTGATGCCGTAGCGCTCCGGCTTTCTCCCCGCATTACCGCCCACGGATCCCGGATCACGGATCACGGCGGGATCCCGTACGGCTCCGCGCCTGCGCCCCGCCGCCCGCCCCGGCGTCCGCGCCCCGCACTGCTCGTCCTCCGTCTCGCTTCTTCGCCGAGGAACCACCGCACCCATGAACAGCGACAGCGACCTCCAGATCGCCGGCGACATCCTCGCCGTCCAGCACCTCCTCCAGCCCGCCGCCGAACACCCCTCCACCGTGGCCGACTTCGTGGGCCTCGCCCGCTCCATCGCCGCGGACCGCGCGCGCTGGGCCCATCTGGTGCGCTACGACGCCGCCAGCCGCTGGTACCACCGGCTGAGCACCGGCCCGGGGTACGAGGTGTGGCTGCTCTCCTGGGTGCCCGGGCAGGGCACCGGCGCACACGGCCACGGCGACTCCTCCGGCGTCTTCACCGTCCTGGAGGGGCAGCTCACCGAGCACACCTCCCGCGCCTCCCGTGAGCTGCCGGCCGGCGCGCAGCGGGTCTTCGCCCCCGGATACGCGCACGAGGTGGTCAACGACTCGCTCGAACCCGCCGTCTCCCTGCACATCTACTACCCGGGCCTGACCGAGATGCCGATGAGCCCGGCCGGGGCGATCCACCCGCAGTGCCGGGCGGCGGAGCCCGCGCACGCGCTCTGAGCGCACCCGACCGCCCTGGCGGCCCACCGCCCGACCCCCAACTGACATGCTGGGCGCATGCGCATTGTGGTTCTGGCCGGCGGCATCGGCGGCGCCCGTTTCCTCCGCGGCCTTCAGCAGGCCGCCCCCGAGGCGGACGTCACGGTGATCGGCAACACCGGTGACGACATCCATCTCTTCGGACTCAAGGTCTGCCCCGACCTCGACACCGTGATGTACACCCTCGGCGGGGGCATAAACGAGGAGCAGGGCTGGGGACGTACGGACGAGAGCTTCCACGTCAAGGAGGAGCTGGCGGCGTACGGCGTGGGCCCCGAGTGGTTCGGCCTCGGCGACCGCGACTTCGCCACCCATATCGTCCGCACCCAGATGCTGGCCGCGGGATATCCGCTCAGCGCCGTCACCGAGGCGCTCTGCACCCGCTGGAACCCGGGCGTCCGGCTGCTGCCGATGTCCGACGACCGGGTCGAGACGCATGTCGCCGTGGAGCTGGACGGCGAGCGGAAGGTCATCCACTTCCAGGAGTACTGGGTGAAGCTGCGGGCCTCCGTGGCCGCCGAGGCCGTCGTGCCCGTCGGGGCCGAGCAGGCCAAGCCCGCCCCCGGGGTGCTGGAGGCGATCGCCGCCGCCGATGTGATCCTCTTCCCGCCGTCGAACCCGGTCGTCAGCGTCGGCACCATCCTCGCGGTGCCGGGGATCCGCGAGGCGATCGCCGAGGCGGGGGTGCCCGTCGTCGGGCTCTCCCCCATCGTCGGGAATGCGCCCGTGCGCGGGATGGCGGACAAGGTGCTCGCCGCCGTGGGCGTGGAGGCGACGGCCGCCGCAGTCGCCGAGCACTACGGCTCCGGACTGCTGGACGGCTGGCTCGTGGACACCGTGGACGCGGACGCGGTCGAGGCGGTCGAGGCCGCCGGGATCCGCTGCCGGGCGGTGCCGCTGATGATGACGGACACCGGGGCGACGGCCGAGATGGCGCGACAGGCGCTGGCCCTCGCCGAGGAGGTCCGGGCGTGACACCGCCGTACGACCCCTCCCCCGTCACCGCCCTGCTCGGCGCGGAGACCTCGGACTTCTCCGTACGCGCCCTGGCGGGGCTGCCGGAGGTGGCCCCGGGCGACGACCTCGCCCGGCTGATCGCCGAGGCCGGGCCCGGACTGGCCGACGGGGACATCCTGCTCGTCACCTCCAAGATCGTGAGCAAGGCGGAGGGGCGCGTCCTCGCCGCCGGCGACCGCGAGGCCGCCATAGACGCGGAGACCGTGCGGGTGGTGGCCCGGCGCGGTCCGCTGCGCATCGTGGAGAACCGGCAGGGCCTGATCATGGCCGCCGCCGGGGTCGACGCCTCCAACACCCCGGCCGGCACCGTACTGCTGCTGCCGCTGGACCCCGACGTCTCGGCGCGGGCGATCCGCGCGGGGCTGCGCGAGACGCTCGGCGTCGACGTCGGAGTGATCGTCACGGACACCTTCGGGCGGCCCTGGCGCAACGGGCTGACCGATGTCGCGATCGGCTCGGCCGGGGTGCGGGTGCTCGACGATCTGCGCGGCGGGAGCGACAGCCATGGAAACCCGCTGAGCGCGACCGTGGTCGCCGTCGCCGACGAGCTGGCCGCCGCCGGGGACCTGGTCAAGGGCAAGACGGCCGGCCGGCCGGTGGCCGTGGTGCGCGGTCTCGCGCAGCTGGTCGGCGGCGAGGACGACGCCCGCGCGCTGGTGCGGGACCCGGCCGACGACATGTTCCGGCTCGGCACCTCCGAGGCCGTACGCGAGGCGGTCACCCAGCGGCGCACGGTCCGCGAGTTCACCGACGAGCCGGTGGACCCGGCGGCGGTCCGCCGGGCGGTCGCCGCCGCCGTGACCGCGCCCGCTCCGCACCACACCACGCCCTGGCGCTTCGTCCTCCTCGAATCGGCCGCCTCGCGGACCGGGCTGCTCGACGCGATGCGCGACGCCTGGATCGAGGATCTGCGGCGCGACGGGAAGCCGGAAGAGTCCATCGCCAAGCGGGTGCGCCGGGGCGAGGTGCTGCGCAAGGCCCCGTATCTGGTCGTCCCCTGTCTGGTGACGGAGGGCTCCCACCACTACGGGGACGAGCGCCGCGACACCGCCGAGCGCGAGATGTTCGTGGTCGCGACGGGCGCGGGTGTGCAGAACCTGCTGGTGGCGCTGGCGGGCGAGCGGCTGGGCTCGGCGTGGGTCTCGTCCACGATGTTCTGCCGTGACGTCGTGCGCGAGGTGCTGGGGCTCCCCCAGGAGTGGGACCCGATGGGGGCCGTGGCCGTGGGGCACCCGGCGGGGCCGCCGAAGCCCCGGCCGGAGCGGAGCGCCTCGGCGTTCATCGAGGTCCGCTGACCGTCACCGCGCCGCGTCACTGCCAGTGGCGCGGCCGGGCCCCGTACATCTTGGGCGTACGGCGGGCCGGGATCCGGCCGCTCAGCATGATCAGCCGGACGGCGCGGTGGCGCTGCCCCGCGTAGGGGGCCAGCAGTTCGAGCATCGCCGCGTCGTCGGCGTCCCGGTCGTCCGCGAGGGCGTGGCCGACGATGCCCGGCAGATGCAGATCCCCGGTGGTGACGGCGTCCGGCGCACCGTGGCTGCGCTGGACGGTCTCGGCGGAGGTCCAGGGGCCGATGCCCGGGATCAGCTCCAGCCGGGCCCTGGCCCGATCGGCCGGCAGCCCCGCCGCCTCCTCCAGCCGGCGGGCGGCGCGGGCGGCGCGCAGGATCGTGGCGGCGCGCTTGTCGTCGACCCCGGCCCGGTGCCAGTCCCAGGAGGGGATCAGGGTCCAGGCCCGGGGGTCGGGCATCACCCACAGATCGGGGGACGGACCCGGGGCGGGCTCGCCGTGCCGCCGTACGAGGAACCGCCAGGCGCGGAAGGCCTCCTCCGTGGTGACCTTCTGCTCCAGCACGGTCGGGACGAGGGACTCCAGGACCAGCCCGGTACGGGTGAGGCGCAGCCCGGGGGCGCGGTGCAGCGCGGCGGCGAGGAGGCGGTGGCGCGGGGTGAAGGCCCCGGGGTCGTCGTCCGCCCCCAGCAGCCCCGGCGCGCCCTCCAGCAGCCACTCCGCGCCCGGCCCCCACGCCTGTGCCTCCACCCTCCCCGCCCGCGCCGCGATCCTCAGCGTGCCGGGCCCCTGCGGGGTGCGGGTGGCCCGCCAGAACGACCCGTCGGGCGCGGCCCGGTACGTCGGGTCCGCCGGGCCCCGGCGGAGAGGGGTGAGGGTGAGGGGGAGGTCGAGGGGGGTCGGGGGGAGCCAGCTGCGGGTTTGCGCCTGGGCGGCGGGGATGGACACGGGAGCCTCGTTCCAAGGGGGGTGCCCTTCGAGGGTAGGCCGCCTGCCTCGCCCCCGGGTCCCCGCGCCTCAATCTCCCCCTGGCTTCGCCGGGAGGTGCCCCCAGCGTGGCTGGATTTGGCGACCTGGCCAATTCAGCCCAAGGGGAGCTTGAGGACAGTCACCGCACAGGACAGGGCGGTCAAATCCAGCCCGTCTGGGGGTACCTCCCGGGCGAAGCCCAGGGGGAGTTTGAGGACGGACCCCGCGCCACAGGGGCCCGGACCGGGCGGGCCGTCAATTCAGGTCCGTTGCTGGCCTCAGGCCCTCGTCGGGGGCCGGCCCCCGAACCCCCGCGCCTCAATCTCCCCCTGGCTTCGCCGGGAGGTGCCCCCAGCGGGGCTGAATTTTGGCGGCTAGGCCAAATTCAGCCCGTCAGAGCCCGCAGCAGGCAGGGACCGGCCGGGCCCGATCAGGGCTACTGGTCGGAGGAGAAGCGGACCGCGCCCGGGGGGAGGGTGGTGTCGCACCAGACGCGGAGGCCGGAGCGGAGTTCGTTGTCGGCGCCGATGTGGGCGCCGTCGCCGATGACGGTGTCGTCGAGGACGGTGCGGGGGCCGATGCGGGAGTGGGCGCCGATGAGGGAGGAGGAGATGTGGGCGCCTTCTTCGATGACGGCGCCGGCG
The DNA here is from genome assembly GCF_039532665.1 of Streptomyces amakusaensis. NCBI lineage: Bacteria > Bacillati > Actinomycetota > Actinomycetes > Kitasatosporales > Streptomycetaceae > Streptomyces > Streptomyces amakusaensis. The sequence goes on from NZ_BAAASB010000001.1 coordinate 20,752, forward strand.
AGGACGACGCTGGCGTGGACGCGCGCGCCCGCGGCGACTCGCGCGCCTTCGCCGATGACGGTGCCGCCGGTGAGTTTGGCGTCGGGGGCGACCGAGGCGGAGTCGAGGACGAGGCGGTCGCCGCGGCGGCCGGGGACGGCCGGGGAGGGGGCTCGGCCGAGGACGAGGTCGGCGGAGCCGCGGACGAAGGCCTGGGGGGTGCCGAGGTCGAGCCAGTAGGTGGAGTCGACCATGCCCTGGAGGTGGGCCCCCGAGGAGAGGAGGTCGGGGAAGGTCTCCCGTTCGACCGAGACCGGGCGGCCGGCCGGGATCGTGTCGATGACGGAGCGGCGGAAGACGTACGCCCCGGCGTTGATCTGGTCCGTGACGATCTCCTCGGGGGTCTGGGGCTTCTCCAGGAAGGCCGTCACCCGCCCGGTCCCGTCCGTCGGCACCAGGCCGAACGCGCGCGGGTCCGCGACCCGGGTCAGATGGAGGGAGACGTCCGCGCCGGAGACCCGGTGGGTCTCCACCAGGGCTCCGATGTCGAGCCCGGTGAGGATGTCCCCGTTGAAGATCAGGACGGGCTCGTCGGGGCCGGAGGTGAGCCGCTCGGCCACATTGCGGATCGCGCCGCCGGTGCCGAGGGGCTCGCGCTCGGTGACGTACTCCAGGCTCAGCCCCAGCGAGGAGCCGTCGCCGAAGTACGGCTCGAAGACCTCCGCCAGGTAGGAGGTGGCGAGCACGATGTGCTCCACCCCGGCGGCCCGGGCCCGCGCCAGCTGGTGCGTGAGGAAGGGGACGCCCGCCGCCGGGACCATCGGCTTGGGCGTGTTCACGGTGAGCGGGCGCAGCCGGGTGCCCTTGCCGCCGACCAGGAGGATCGCTTCAGTCACCGTGTCGTCTCTGCTTCCTGTCCGGGCGGGAGGGGGAATTCATCCGTTCGAGACCGGTCAGTTTATGCAGTGGATGGGCATGTGCCCGGTCATACGCGTCCCTGATAGCCGGCGGACGCGTTTCTGGCGGTGCCGAGCCTGCCGTAGAGGCGGGTTCCCGGGCAGTCGGTGTAGAAGCCGTCGCGGTGTCCGGAGATCACATTGAAGCTGACCTTCCGGCCCCGGGGGTGCTTGCCGCTGCCGCCCGATGTGAGCGTGACCTTGCCTTTCGGGTTGCCCTTGAAGAGCCCGAGCTTCCAGGCGGTGAGCCGGGCGACGGCGGTCACGGCGGCGGCGGGCGGATTGACGCGGCTGTAGGAGCCGAGGACCGCGATGCCCATGGTGTTGGCGTTGAATCCCAGGGTGTGCGCGCCCCGGACCGCCCTGGTGACGCCCCCGGCCCGGCCTTCGTAGATGTTGCCGCACTTGTCGACGGCGAAGTTGTAGCCGATGTCCCGCCATCCGCTGCTCACCACGTGGTAGCGGTAGATACTGCGAAGGACTGAGGGCGACTGATTGCAGGTGTAGCTGTTGCCGGTGGCACTGTGGTGGACGAAGGCGGCCTTGATGGTCTTGCTGTAGACGAAGCCCCGTTCGCGCAGGGCCTCGCTGGCCCGCCACCCCGCGCGGCTGACGATCTTGGGGCGCGGTCCGATGTACGGCTTCGCCGCCGCCTCCAGCACCGGGAGGTGGATCTGGGGGGTGGGGTACACGGCGCGGCGGGTGAGCGCGGTCGGCTGTACGGGGTGCTCCGGGGCCTCGGCCTCCTCCGGCCCGTCCGGCTCCTCGGCCTCCTCGGCCTCCTCCGGCTCCTCGGGCTCCTCGGGCTCGTCCGGTTCCTCCGGTTCTTCGGCGGCCTCCGGGGCCTCTCCCGGATCGACGAGTTCCAGCCGCATTCCGGCGGGCAGCGCCGCGGGCTCCCCCGTCGCGGGCCGCACCCGTACCTCCACTCCGTCGCTGGCCCCGACCCAGAGCGGGGCGGTGGAGCCCCGGGCCGCCCGGTTCTCCGCCGTGCCCGGGTCCGCGCCGTGCTCGTGGTTGTGGGTCTCCACGTCCTGCCAGCCGGACCAGGCTCCGGTGCCGGCGGCCCGGGTGCGGACCTGGACCGTGCCGCGGAGTTCGGCGGCGGGGTCGTCCCAGACGACGCCGACCATCGAGAACGGCGCGACCCGGCGCTGGAGCAGTCCGCGTTCCGCGGTCGGGGCGAGCGAGCGGGTGCTCGGCGCGAGCGGCAGGGACTGGGTGGAGCCGGCGATGTCGGGGGCCTTGTCGGGAACCTTCGCCGCGGAGGGCGGCGGGGGTGGCGGGGCCGCGCCGGAGGGCGCCGGGAGCGGGAGTACGAGCGCGGCCGAGACCGCGACGCCGATCGAGGAAACCAGGAGTCCACGCATGGGGAAGATCCTGGACCCCGGCCGCCCGGACCGCCCGCCCACACACCGGCGGCGGTCGGGCCGGGCGGGGGATCCCGTCACCGGTTCGGCCGTCTCCGAGGGCGGTGCGGCGCGTACCCTAACGCTGGTGAACGCCAGCGACCGTACCCCTGCCGACCTGCTGCGATCCGCGCTCACCGCGGACCCCTCGCGCCCCTTGGTCACCTTCTACGACGACGCCACCGGTGAGCGCGTCGAATTGTCCGTCGCCACCCTGGCCAATTGGGTGGCGAAGACCGCCAATCTGCTCCAGGGCGAGCTCGCCGCCGAGCCCGGGGACCGGCTCGCGCTGCTGCTGCCCGCGCACTGGCAGAGCGCCGTGTGGCTGCTCGCCTGTTCCTCCGCCGGAGTGACGGCGGACGTGGGCGGCGACCCCTCGGCGGCCGATCTCGTCGTCAGCGGACCCGACACCCTGGAGCGGGCCCGCGCCTGCCGGGGCGAGCGGGTGGCGCTGGCGCTGCGCCCCCTCGGCGGGCGGTTCCCGAAGGCCCCGGAGGGCTTCTCGGACTACGCGGTGGAGGTGCCCTCGCAGGGCGACCGCTTCGCGCCGTACGCGCCCGTCGACCCGGGCGCGGCGGCGCTGTCGGTCGGCGGTGTGGGGCTGAGCGGCGCGGAGCTGGTGGAGCGGGCCCGGGCGGACGCGGCCGAGCTGGGGCTGAGCGCCGGGTCGCGGCTGCTCAGCGGGCGCGGCTACGACAGCTGGGAGGGTCTGTCGGCGGGGCTGTTCGCGCCGCTCGCGGCCGGTGCCTCGGTGGTGCTGTGCCGCCATCTCGACCAGCTGTCGCCGAAGGGCCTGGAGCAGCGGATCGAGAGCGAGCGCGTCACCGCCACGGTGCGGTAGCGCACGGGCCGTCAGGGCGTCCGGGGCGGTCGCGAGCGGGTGGGCCGGTGCTCAACTTCCCTGGTCCGGGGGGAGTCGGGGGCGTTTTGTGCCGGTCCGGCCCCCAACTCCGGCGTATGGGCGGCGAAACCCGGTCCGTACCGCACAACCATGCGCGATGTTCGGCCGTCTAGCCCTGCGATCGGCGGTCGAGCGCGCCGCCGACGCCATGAAGGATGGACGCAGACGTGACCGACAGTGCTGGTACTCCGGCCGGGCCGGGCGGCCCGGCGGAGGACGACGGCGCGACCGACGCGGCAGCCGAACCCGAGGAACCCGCCGTCCGCCCCCGCGGGCGCCGCTGGCTGCGCTGGGCGGCCGTCGGCACCGCGCTGGTCGTGCTGGCCGGGACGGGCTCAGCCTGGTGGTTCTACCGTCAGCTGGACTCCAACATCACCACCGACACCACGGCCGCGACCGAGCTGCGGATACATGAGAAGGAGCGGCCGGCCCCGCTCGTCCTGGACGCGCGGAACATCCTCGTGCTCGGCTCCGACACCCGCTCCGGCGAGGGGAACAGCGAGTACGGCCGGGACGAGGGCGAGAGCCAGCGCTCGGACACCACGATCCTGCTGCACATCGCCGCCGACCGGAAGAGCGCGACCGCGATGTCCGTGCCGCGCGATCTGATGGCGTGGATCCCGAGCTGCCGGCGGGCCGACGGCTCCCGCACCGAGGAGACGTTCGGGCAGTTCAACTCGGCCTTCGCGATCGGGGGCGCGGCCTGCGTCATCCGGACGGTCGAGAAGATGACCGGGGTGCGGATCGACCACCACATGATCGTGGACTTCCGGGGCTTCAAGAAGATGGTCGACGCGATCGACGGCGTCGAGGTCTGTCTGAAGAAGCCCATAGACGACGAGGACGCCCGGCTGAGGCTCGACGCGGGCCGGCAGACCCTCGACGGCGAGCAGGCCCTCGGCTACGTACGCGCCCGGAAGTCCCTGGGCGACGGCAGCGACACCGACCGGATGGAGCGGCAGCAGCAGTTCCTGGGCGCGCTGGTCAAGAAGGTGCAGAGCGACGGCGTCCTGCTGAACTGGACAAAGCTGTATCCGCTGCTGGACGCGGCGACCAAGTCGCTGACCACGGATCCGGGGCTCGACTCCCTGAAGGATCTGTACGACCTCTCCAAGTCGATGCGGGACATCCCCACCGACAAGGTGCAGTTCCTGACCGCGCCCCGGCAGCCGTACGCCGCCGACAGGAACCGGGACGAGCTGGTGCAGCCGGAGGCCGAGCAGCTGTTCCAGCGGCTGCGCGAGGACACCCCGATCACCGTGCTCCCGGCGCGGAGCGCGGACGAGCGGGAGGCGGAGGCGGGCGAGCGGGGCGGGGAGAGCGCCGCCCCCGACGCGAGTCCGAGCCCCTCACCGACGTTCACCGGCAGCAATGCGGCGACGGGGGTCTGCACATGACGTACCGGCCAAGACTGGGCTCACACCAAGCGAATTGGGCGTATTGCCCAGATGTAAGTTATGTGGAATTTGTCATGGGCGTCGACCCACTGTGAACTGGGCGGATAGTGTGACGCGATCCGGTTCTCCGGCCCCGTGCGATCACACCGCCGGACCGAGAGAGACCGAGCGCCATCCGGGGGAGGCGCTTCGCGTGGCAGCGACGGAGGATTCAGAAAACCGTGGATGCGCAGAGCCGTGGGCAGGCGGACGACTTCGATCCCGCCGACCAATGGGTACTCAACCCGGAAACCGGCCAATACGAACTGCGACTGGACAACTCCGCAGCGCAGTCTCCGGCCGCTCCGGCGGCGGACGGCTTCGGCGACGGGCCGGGCACTCCGGGCGTCCCGGGGCCGCGTACGCCGGGTGACCCCGGCGGCGGCCGGGGCGGGCCCGAGGGCGACGGGAACCCGTCGTCCGGGGCCGAGGTGCCCGAACAGCGCTCGCGCCGCTCGGGCGGCCGGGCGGCGAACCGCCAGGCCGGCCGCTCCGGCCAGCCCGCCGGGGGCGCGAACGCCCAGGGCCCGGGGCGGCGCAAGCGGGGCAAGGCCAGTAAGCCCGGCAAACCTGCCAAGTCCGGCAAGAAGAAGGTGCTGATGTGGACGGGCGGAGTCCTCGGCTTCACCGTCGTCGTCGGCTCGGTGGGCGCGTACCTCGCCTATGACCGGCTGAACTCGAACCTCAACACCATCGCGGTGCCCGGCGCGGGATCCGGCGGCTTCAAGAAGGACAAGGCCGTCAACATCCTGGTCATCGGCACGGACAAGCGGACCGGCAAGGGCAATGGCTCCTACGGCGACCCCAACAGCGCCGGCCACGCCGACACCACGATCCTCTTCCATGTCTCCAAGGACCGCACCAACGCCACCGCGCTCTCCATACCGCGCGATCTGATCGCCGACATACCCGCCTGCGAGACCAAGACCGACAAGGGCACCGTCACCATCCCCGGCTCGCGGAACACCAAGTTCAACGAGAGCCTCGGCCAGGAGGGCCGCGACCCGGGCTGCACGATGCGCGCGGTCAAGGAGCTCACCGGGGTCACCGTCGACCACTTCATGATGGCCGACTTCAACGCGGTCAAGACGATGTCGACGGCGGTCGGCGGGGTCGAGGTCTGTCTCGCCAAGGACATCAACGACCCGAAGTCCAAGCTCAAGCTCACGCGCGGCACCCATGTGATCAAGGGGGAGCAGGCGCTCGCCTTCGTCCGCACCCGCTACACGGTCGGCTTCGGCAGCGATCTCAGCCGGATCGAGATCCAGCAGCAGTTCCTCAGCTCCATGATCCGCAAGATGAAGTCCAGCGACACCCTGACCAGCCCCACGAAGATGTGGGACCTGGCGAACGCCGCGACCAAGGCGCTCACCGTCGACACCGGGATAGGCAGCATCGAGAAGCTCCAGGAGCTCGGCATGGAGCTGGCCGAGGTGGATCCGAAGAACATCACCTTCGCCACGGTCCCGGTCGACGACAGCCCCGACAAGTCCAGCGTGCTGCTCAACGAGGCCAAGGCCGCGCCGCTCTTCTCCATGATCCAGAACGACATCTCGCTCACCGAGGTGAAGCAGAAGGAGAAGAAGGAGCAGAAGGCCGCCAAGGAGAAGCAGAACGCCCTGCTCAAGGGCGACCGCGCCGAGGCGGCCGATGTCAGGGTCAAGATCTACAACGGCAGCGGGACCCAGGGTGTGGCCCTGGCGACGCTGACCTGGCTCCAGAACGACCAGAGCGTGATGAAGTCCAGCAATGAGGGCAACGCCCCCGCCAAGGCGCCCAAGACCACACTCGAGTACGCGCCCAACCAGGCGGACCAGGCCCGCAAGCTCGCGGATCTGATGGGTCTGCCGGCCACGGCGATGAAGCCGGGCACCGAGGACGCCGAGGCCCTTGAGGCGATGACGCTCGTCCTCGGCGCGGACTTCAAGGGCGCGGGGGTGCCCATCACCGGAGTGGCGAAGACGCCGGACGGTGTCCAGAAGGTCGAAGCCGACAAGAAGGTGTGCGCCGGATGACACGGGAACACCCCCGTCGCTCATCGCGCATGACAGGGGGACTCAGGGGTGGGACGGAACAGCGCGCACGGGAGCCAGAGCCCGGATCGCGTCCCGCGAGCGCGTGACACCGGCCCGGCCGGCGGCGGTACGGTCCCCGGTCCGCGCGGCGGACGGCCGCCGGGCGGCGGCGAACGGCCGCCCCGGCGCGGGAAGCGCCGGGTGCTGCGGTGGACCGCGGCCGTGCTGTCGCTGCTGATACTCGTGACGGCGGCGGCCGGTTATCTGTACTACGAGAACCTCAACGGGAAGATCAAGAAGAAGGAGCTGACCCTCGGCGCGAAGATGCCGGTCCACCGGGCCAACGCCGACGGGCAGACCCCGCTGAACATCCTCCTCATCGGCTCCGACGCCCGCGACAGCAAGGCGAACCAGAAGCTCGGCGGCGCGAAGGAGACCTTCAACGGCAAGCCGCTCGCCGATGTGCAGATGCTGCTCCATGTGTCGGCGGACCGCTCCAACATCTCCGTGATCAGCATGCCGCGCGACACCATGCTGAAGATCCCCGAGTGCCAGGACCCGGAGACCGGCCAGATCCACCCCGCGCGGGCGTGGGCCCAGACCAATGAGTCGCTGAGCCGCGGCGGCCCCGGCTGCACGGTGGCCACCTGGTACGAGCTGACCGGCATCACCATCGACCACTTCATGCTGATCGACTTCGCGGGCGTGGTCTCCATGGCGGACGCCATCGGCGGCGTCCCGGTCTGCGTCAGCGACCGTGTTCACTCCCGCAACAGCAAGGGGCAGGGATCCGGTCTGAAGCTGGAGGCGGGCACCAGCTTCGTCAAGGGCGAGCAGGCGCTCCAATGGCTCCGCACCCGCTATGGATTCGAGGACGGAACCGATCTCGCGCGGGCCCGCGCCCAGCACATGTATATGAACTCGATGGTGCGCCAGCTGCGAAAGAACGCCAAACTCACCGACCCGAACAAGCTGCGCAAGCTCGCCGAGGCCGCCATTGACTCGCTCACCGTGGACAAGGGCATCGAGTCGGTCGCCAGTCTCCTCGACCTCGGCAATGCCCTCAAGAGCGTGCCCACTCATCGGATCACCATGGCAAAGATGCCGAGCGTTTATTCGAAAAGGCCGAACTACACCGGCAAAGTCGAACCCAAGCCCGGTGAAGCAGAACAGGTGTTCCGGATGATCCGGGAGGACATCCCGCTCGACGGCAAGGGAAAGCCGAAGAAAAAGAAAGCGGCCCCCGCGAAGCCGAAGGACCAGGCCGCCGCACCGGCCGACATCCCCGTACAGGTGCGCAACGGCACCGGCGGCGACGGACAGCTTCCCCTGAAGGGAAGGGCCACCGAGGTCACCGCCGCGTTGCAGGCCAGGGGCTTCACCCAGGCCGTGGCGGACATCGCCGGAAACCCCCTGCCCAAGACGGTCGTCCAGTTCTCCAACGCGGAGCTGGAGGGCGACGCCCAGGCGGTCGCCAAGGCCCTGGGGATTCCGGTGTCCTCGGTACGGAAATCGACTGATGTCACCGGCATCTCACTGACCGTGGGCGCGGACTGGCCTATCGGCGAAGCCTTTCCCGGGGCCGTGGACGGGGACAAGACTCCCGACTCCGCCGAGGCCCTCAACGGCAGCGACACCAAGGCGTGCATGAAGGTTCAGCCGGGCTTCACCTGGTAATGGGCCACTGCCGAAGGGGCCCGTTTCGCGCATGCGTCCCGGGCCCCTTCCCGTAAAACTTCGGCCGTCATCCGGCTGAATTTCCCCGAGCTGTGGGCAGATTGCCCAGGTGTAGGGTGCGCGGGATTTGTGATGGATGTCGCCGAGCGCCGAACAGTGCGGATAGTGTGACGAGATCCGGCACTGCGGGAAGCCACCTCGCACCCGGCCGGATCGATGAACCGAGCGTCTCCTGAGGGGGAGAGGCAACGCGCGCGGGACCGACGGAGGACTCAAGCGACCGTGGACGCACAGAGCCGTGGCCGGGCGGACGGGATCGACCCCGCCGACCAGTGGGTGCTCAATCCCCAGACCGGCACCTACGAACTCCGACTGGACGATTCCGTACCGCGCCAGGACGCCGGGCACCGGGGCGCCGTCCCCGCGCCCGCGCGCCCCGCGCCCTCGGTCCCGGGCCAGCGCGGCAGACGGAGCGCGCGCCCCTCGGAGGACGGCAGAACCGGCGGCTCCGGGCGGCGCGGGCGCAGGACCAGAAAGCCGGCCAAGAGCAAGGCGCTGATGTGGACCGGCGGCGTCCTGGGCCTTCTGCTGGTCGGCGGCTCCATCGGCGGCTATCTGCTCTACGACCGGCTCAACGGCAACCTCAACGCGATCGACGTCGGCGACGCGCTCAGCGGCCGGGGGCTGAAGGACGGGCCCCTCAACATCCTGGTGATCGGCACCGACAAGCGCACCGGCAAGGGGAACGAGGGGTACGGCGACAAGGGCAGCGCGGGCCACGCCGACACCACCTTCCTCTTCCATGTCTCCGCCGACCGCACCAACGCCACGGCGATCAGCATCCCGCGCGATCTGGTGATCGACATCCCGGAGTGCCCCACCAAGCAGCCGGACGGCTCGACCAAGGTCGTCCCGGCTCAGCCGGCCACCCGGTTCAACGAGTCCTTCGGGCAGCAGGGGCGCGACCCCGGCTGCACCATGCGCACGGTGAAGGCGATCACCGGTCTGCCGATGGACCACTTCATGATGGTCGACTTCAACGCCGTCAAGACGCTGACGACCGCCATCGGCGGGGTGGACATCTGTCTGGACAAGCCGATGAAGGACGACGAGTCCGAGCTGGATCTCGCGGCGGGCCCGCACCGCGTCCAGGGCGAGCAGGCGCTCGCCTTCGTCCGCAACCGGCACGGGCTCCAGAACGACAGCGATCTCGACCGGATCGCGGTGCAGCAGCAGTTCGTCGCCTCGATGATCCGCCGGATGAAGAACGACGTCCTGGGCGACCCGAAGGCGATGTTCGGCCTGGCGGACTCGATGACGAAGGCGCTCACCGTGGACACCGGGATAGGCGACGTCCCGAAGCTGACCGCCCTCGCCAAGGAGTTGGGCGGCATCGACGTCAAGAACATCAGCCTCATGACGGTCCCGGTGATCGACAACCCCGCCGAGGGGCCCGTCAAGGCGACCGTCGTCCTGAACCCGGTGGAAGCGCCGCAGGTCTTCGCCATGCTGGCCGACGACGTCTCCTTCACCGAGGTGAAGAAGAAGGAGAAGAAGGCCGAGAAGGCCGCCGAGGAGAAGCAGAAGGCCCTGCTCAAGGGCGAGCGCGCCCAGCCTTCCGAGATCCGGGTCGACGTCTACAACGGCAGCTCCGTCAACGGCGCGGCGCAGACGACCCTCGGCTGGCTCCAGACCGTCAAGGGCGTGCTGAAGTCCGCCAACAAGAGCAACGCCCCCCAGAAGGCGGCCAGAACGACGCTGGAGTACGCGCCGAACCAGGCCGACCAGGCCCGCGCGCTCGCCGACATGCTGGGGCTGCCCGCCTCCGGCCTGCGGCCGGGCACCGTGGACGCCGAGGGGCTCCAGGCGATGACGCTGACGCTGGGCGGCGACTTCAAGGCCGCCGGCACGCCCATCGCCGCGCCGGCGAAGGCCCCGGCGGGGGTGAAGAAGGTGGAGGCCGACAAGCAGGTGTGCGCCAGGTGAGACAGGGGCCGGGCGCCCGGGGCGGCCGGGTCAGACGGTCGTGGTCCCCACCGCCGGGCGGCGGCTGGCGATGACCTTCCTCGCCAGGGAGCGCGGGCTGGTGAGGAAGCCGAAGCCCCACGACATGTGCATGGTCGCCAGCGCCAGCGGGATCCGGAGCCGGGCCTTCAGCGGCAGCCCCCTGCCCGCGGGCAGGGAACCGGCCGTGATCGCCGCCAGATAGCCGCCGGGCACGATCAGACCCCAGGGGGTCAGCACCGCGCCGACCACGAGACCCGCCGCGATCGCGCAGACCGCGACGGGCGGGGCGAGATAGCGGAGATTGATCGAACCCTGGTGGTAGCGGGCCACCACATGCCGCCAGCGCCCGTAGTCCTTGTACTGCTTGGCGAGCGCCCGGACCGAGGGACGGGGGCGGTACCGCACCCGCAGCTCGGGGGAGAACCAGATCAGCCCGCCGGCCTCGCGGATGCGGAAGTTCAGCTCCCAGTCCTGGGCGCGGATGAACTCCACGTTGTAGCCGCCCTGCCGCTCCAGCGCCTCGCGCCGGAAGACCCCCAGATAGACGGTCTCGGCGGGGCCGGCCGTGCCACCGGTGTGGAAGGCCGCGTTCCCCACGCCAATCTTCGAGGTCATGGCGGCGGCGACGGCGTGCTCCCAGTCGTTCTCGCCCTCGGCGTGCATGATGCCGCCGACATTCTGCGCGCCAGTCTCCTCCAGGAGCCGTACGGCGGTGGCGATGTAGTTCGCGGAGAGCATCCCGTGACCGTCGACGCGTACCACGATCGGGTGACGCGAGGCCTCGATCGCGGCGTTGAGCGCTGCCGGGGTACGGCCGGTGGGATTGGGGACGGTGTGGACCCGGGGGTCCTCCCGGACCAACTCGGCGGCGATCTCGTCGGTGCGGTCCGTGGACGGGCCGAGCGCGATCACCACCTCCATCTCGCCGTCGTACTCCTGCTCAAGGATGTGACGGACCGAGTTGCGCAGATGCCGCTCCTCATTGAGGACCGGCATGATCACGGAGACGGGGGGCGTGGCGTTCATCAGTCGCCACGTTACCGCGAATGGGGGACACGGACGCGCGGCGGCCGGTCGGTGGCGCGGGCAGCCCATCGTATGGGCCTACGGTGTGCTCGTTCCCCCGTTCGCCGCGATCGGACACCGGCCCGGTCGTCCGCTGTCTTCCGCAGTGCCCCGGCAGTCGCCTCCGGTCGTCGGCCGTCATCCGTCGCCATCCACCGTCATCCGTCGCCGGCCGCCGCCGGCCGCCGTCGTTCGGGCGTCCGTTCCCCGGCCGCCCCCTCCTCCCCCCGTCGCCCGCGGAGGTGTCCCCCTCGTGACCACGCCGTCCCGCTCCCCCCGTCCCCGGCCGAACCCAGGGCCCAGGACCAGACGGCCGGTGGTCACCAGACCCCGCTGGGGGCTGCGGGCGGCGACCGCGCTCTCGGTGCTGGTGCTCGGCGCGGGCGCGATCGGGCACGCGATGCTGACCGGTCTGGACACCGGGATCAGCCGGGTGGACCCCTTCCGGGACATGAAGAACCGGCCCGAGGGCGGGCACGGCATGAATCTGCTGCTCGTCGGCACCGACGGACGGGAGCGGATCACCCCGGAGCAGAAGAAGAAGTTCCGGCTCGGCGGCGCGCCCTGCCACTGCACGGACACGATCATGCTCGTGCACATCTCCCGGGACAGCCGGCGGGCGAGCGTGGTCTCCTTGCCGCGCGACAGCTACGCCGAGATCCCGGCGTACACCGACCGGGCCACCGGGCAGAAGCGCCCGGCCCGGCCGGTGAAGCTGAACGCCGCCTACGCGGAGGGCGGGCCCTCGCTGACCGTGCGCACGGTCGAGCACATGACCAAGGTCAAGATCGACCACTATCTGGAGGTCGACTTCACCAGCTTCATGAAGACGGTCGACGCCGTCGGCGGTGTCCGGATCTGCACCAGTCAGCCGATGTCCGACCGCTACACCGGGCTGAACCTCCCGGCCGGCAGCCATGAGCTGAACGGCGGGCAGGCCCTTCAGTACGTCCGCTCCCGCCATGTGGACATCGCGTCCGACCTGGGGCGGATGCAGCGCCAGCAGCGGTTCGTGGCCTCTCTCATCGAGCGGGCGACCAGCAGCGGGATGCTGCTCAACCCGGTGCGGTTCCGGAAGGTGGCCACCACCATGCTCGGCTCGGTACGGGCGGACGAGGGGTTCGGCACCGAGGAGATGCTCGCGCTGGGCCGGGCGATGCGCGGCTTCTCGGCGGCCTCGTCGGAGTTCACCTCCGTGCCGATCGGCTCGATGGGCACCGTGAAGGGCGTCGGCTCGGCCGTGAAGTGGGACCCCGCCAAGTCCCAGCGGCTCTTCCGGATGATCCGCGAGGACCGGCCGCTGGCCCCGGCCCGCGCCCGCAAGGCCCGCGCGACGCTGGTGGACGTCTCCCCGCAGCAGATCCGGGTGCAGGTCTACAACGGCACCGGCGAGGACGGACTCGGCCGCCGGGTGGACGGCGCGCTGCGGGCCACCGGCTTCAACACCACCCGTACCCCGCTGAACGGGGACAGCCCCGAGGTGGAGCGCACCTTCATCTCGTACGACCCCCGCTGGGACCGCTCTGCGCGGACGCTGGCGACGGCGCTGCGCGGCTGTGAGATCCGGGCCGTGAAGGGGCAGGGGCGGACGCTGCGGGTGACGGCGGGCGCGGATTACCGGGGGGTGACCCCGGTCCGGGCGCAGGACGCCCACCAGGGCGAATTCGGCGCGGTCACCGGCGACGAGGTGACCTGTCCCTAGAGCGGGGCGCGCTCAGTCCTGCATGCCCTCGGCGGCGCGGCGCTCGCGCAGCTCCATGATGGCGCGGCGGCGGGCCAGCCGGTGCGTACGGCGGATCTGGGCCTCCTGGTGGCGGCGGCGGTCGCGCTCGGTCTCCGGGCGCACCGGGGGGACGGCCCGGGGCTTGCCCTCGGCGTCGACGGCGGCGAAGACGAGATAGGCGGAGCCGACCTGCTGGGCGGGGGTCGACTCGTTCCAGCGCTCGGCCAGTACCCGGACCCCGACCTCCATGGAGGAGCGTCCGGTCCAGTTGACCTGGGCCTTCACATGGACCAGATCGCCCACCCGGACCGGCTCCAGAAAGACCATCTCGTCCATGGAGGCGGTGACGGCGGGGCCCCCGGAGTGCCGGCCGGCGACCGCGCCCGCCGCGTCGTCCACCAGCTTCATGATCACACCGCCGTGCACCGTGCCCAGGAGGTTGGTGTCATTGCCGGTCATGATGTGACTCAGCGTGGTGCGGGAGGCCGAGGTGGGTTTGGCCTCGATCGCCGAGTCCGGAGGGAGCTGGTCTGTCATGCTCTCCACCATAAGCGGGGGTGTCGCCGCAGTTGCCCGACGGGGGCGCGACCGGCGCATTGCATCAGCTTGGCTACAGGCCCGGCCCGATTCGCCACCCGCCCTGTCGGCGGCCCGCTGTGACCCGGCACACTTGTTGTCATGAACGATTGGCCCGATGGATACGGACGCGGCGGCCGGGGCTCGGAGCCCGAGGGCGCGCGCTCGATGCGCCATGTGCAGCGCCCTCCGGTCCCCCAGCAGCAGTCGCAGGGGTACGAGGACGGATACCACTCCCCCTATGACAGCGGCTACAACACGGGCCAGGTCTACGGCGCGCCCGCGGGCGGCCAGGGCGCCGGCGGCGGCAGCCGCTTCCCCGGCGGCGGGGGGCCCGCGGGGCCTCCGCCGCCCGCCGGGCCGCCGAAGCCGGCCCCCGACTGGCGTCGCCGGATAAAGATCGGTTCGCTGGTCCTGGTGGGGACGCTGCTGGTGGTCTCCGTCGGCACCTACTTCTGGGCGGACGGCCAGGTCCGCCGCGAGGTGGATCTCTCCAAGGTCATCGAGCGTCCGAAGGACGACGACTGCACGACGTATCTGATCGTCGGCTCGGACAGCCGCAAGGGCATGTCGGCCGAGGACAAGAAGCGGCTGCGCACCGGTTCGGCCGAGGGCAAGCGCACCGACTCGATGATGATCCTCGCCGACTGCTCCGGCGGGACGACGATGATCTCGCTGCCGCGCGACTCCGACGTGGAGATCCCCTCCTTCAAGGGCTCGCAGTCCGGCAAGGTCTTCCCGGCCCAGGGCCGCCGGGTCAAGCTGAACGCGGCGTACGCGGAGGACGGCCCCGAGCTGCTGGTGCGCACCGTCGAGCACAACACGCATCTGCGCATCGACCACTACGCGGAGATCGGTTTCGCGGGCTTCGCGAATGTGGTGGACGCGATCGGCGGGGTGGAGCTGGACATCCCCAAGGCGTTCAAGGACAAGAAGTCCGGCGCGGACTTCGCGGCGGGCAAGCAGACGCTCGACGGGGAGCAGGCGCTCGCCTTCGTCCGCACCCGGTACGCCTTCGCGGAGGCGGATCTCGCGCGGACCAAGAACCAGCAGAAGTTCCTGGCGGCCCTGGCGAGCCAGACGGCGACGCCGGGGACGATCCTCAACCCCTTCACCCTCTATCCGGTGCTGGGCGCGGGTCTCGACACCCTGGTCGTCGACAAGGACATGTCCCTGTGGGACATGAGCCAGATGTTCTTCGCCATGAAGGGCGTCACCGGCGGCGACGGCAAGTCGATGAACATGCCCGTCGCCGGGAGCCGGGGCGGGAACCTGGTCTGGGACAAGGCCAAGGTCGCCCAGATCGTCGGGCAGATCCAGAACGACGAGAAGGTGACGGTGTCGGGCAACTGACCCCGGCACGCGCCCGAGCGGGCCCCTCCGGACACCGGAGGGGCCCGCTCCGCGCTGTGCTAAGGCAGGTTGCGGGCCATCACGATGCGCTGGACCTGGTTGGTGCCCTCGTAGATCTGGGTGATCTTGGCGTCGCGCATCATGCGCTCGACGGGGTAGTCGCGGGTGTAGCCGTAGCCGCCGAGGAGCTGGACGGCGTCGGTGGTGACTTCCATGGCGACGTCGGAGGCGAAGCACTTGGCGGCGGCGCCGAAGAAGGTGAGGTCGCCGTCGACGCGCTCGGACTTGGCGGCGGCGGAGTAGGTGAGCTGGCGGGCGGCCTCGAGCTTCATGGCCATGTCGGCGAGCATGAACTGGACGCCCTGGAAGTCGGCGATGGGCTTGCCGAACTGCTTGCGCTCCTTGACGTAGCCCTTGGCGTAGTCGAGGGCGCCCTGGGCGATGCCGAGGGCCTGGGCGGCGATGGTGATGCGGGTGTGGTCGAGGGTCTTCATGGCGGTGGCGAAGCCGGTGCCCTCGTCGCCGATCATGCGGGTGGCGGGGATGCGGACGTTGTCGAGGTAGACCTCGCGGGTCGGGGAGCCCTTGATGCCGAGCTTCTTCTCGGGGGCCCCGAAGGAGACCCCGGGGTCGGACTTCTCGACCACGAAGGCGGAGATGCCCTTGGAGCGCTTGTCGGGGTCGGTGACGGCCATGACCGTGTAGTACTCGGAGACTCCGGCGTTGGTGATCCAGCGCTTCACGCCGTTGAGGATGTAGTGGTCTCCGTCGCGGACCGCCCTGGTCTTCATGCCGGCCGCGTCGGAGCCCGCGTCCGGCTCGGAGAGACAGTACGAGAACATCGCGGAGCCCTCGGCGAGCGGGCGGAGGTAGGTGCGCTTCAGCTCCTCGGAGCCGGAGAGGATCACCGGGAGGGAGCCGAGCTTGTTGACGGCCGGGATCAGCGAGGAGGAGGCGCAGACCCGGGCGATCTCCTCGATGACGATGACCGTGGCGAGCGCGTCCGCGCCCGCGCCGCCGTACTCCTCGGGTACGTGGATGGCGTGCAGATCGCCGGCGACGAGGGCGTCGAGCGCCTCCTGCGGGAAGCGGGAGTCCTCGTCCACCTCGGCGGCGTGCGGCAGGATCTTCGCCTCGGCGAGCGAGCGGATGGCGTCGCGGAGGGCGTCGTGCTCTTCGGACGGGCGGTACAGGTCGAAATCCGGCTTACCGGTCGAGGCCACGTTCTCTCACTCCCCAGAAGCTAACTACCGTTAAGTAACCAACTTTAGAGGCCAGGCCCCCGATGGGCATACGTGAGCTTGGCGACAGGGGCAAACGTGCCCCGGCGGGGGCCCGACTATGCTCGTGCAGCGCCCTTCCCACACCACTCAGGAGCACGCATGGCTCTCAGGATCACTGTGATCGGCACCGGCTATCTCGGCGCGACGCACGCCGCGGCCATGGCGGAGCTGGGGTTCGAGGTGCTCGGGCTCGATGTGGTGCCCGAGAAGATCGCGATGCTCTCGGCCGGCCGGGTGCCGATGTACGAGCCGGGCCTGGAGGAACTCCTCTCCCGCCATGTCGCAGGGATCGAGGGATCGACCGGCCGGCTGCGCTTCACGGACTCGTGGGAGCAGGTCGCCGAGTTCGGCGATGTTCACTTCGTCTGTGTGAACACCCCGCAGAAGCACGGGGAGTACGCCTGCGACATGTCGTACGTCGACGCGGCCTTCTCGACCCTCGCGCCGCTGCTGACGCGGCCCGCGCTGGTGGTCGGCAAGTCGACCGTGCCGGTGGGCAGCGCCGCGCGGCTGGCGCGGCTGCTGGCCGAGAAGGCGCCGGGCGATGTGGAGCTGGCGTGGAACCCCGAGTTCCTGCGTGAGGGCTTCGCGGTCGACGACACCCTGCACCCGGACCGGATCGTGGTCGGCGTGGAGAGCGAGCGGGCCGAGCGGACGCTGCGCGAGGTGTACGCCACCCCGGTCGCGGGCGGATCGCCCTTCGTGGTCACGGACTTCCCGACGGCCGAGCTGGTGAAGACCGCGGCCAACTCCTTCCTGGCGACGAAGATCTCCTTCATCAACGCGATGGCGGAGGTGTGCGAGGCGGCCGACGGCGATGTGATGAAGCTGGCGGAGGCCATCGGCCACGACGAGCGCATCGGCGCGAAGTTCCTGCGGGCCGGCATCGGCTTCGGCGGCGGCTGTCTGCCGAAGGACATCCGCGCCTTCATGGCGCGCGCCGGGGAGCTGGGCGCGGACCAGGCGCTGACGTTTCTGCGGGAGGTCGACTCCATCAATATGCGCCGGCGCGGCCACATGGTCGAGCTGGCGCGGGAGGCCGTGGGCGGCGGCTCGTTCCTGGGGAAGCGGGTGGCGGTGCTGGGCGCGACCTTCAAGCCGGACTCGGACGACGTCCGGGACTCCCCCGCGCTGAATGTGGCGGGGCAGATCCATCTCCAGGGCGGCCAGGTGACCGTCTACGACCCCAAGGGCATGGCGAACGCGCGCGGTCTCTTCCCGACCCTGGGATACGCGGACTCGGCCCTGGCGGCGGTGCGCGGCGCGGACGTGGTGCTGCATCTGACCGAGTGGCGGGAGTTCCGCGAGCTGGACCCGGCGGAGCTGGGCGCGGCCGTGACGAACCGGATCGTGCTGGACGGCCGGAACGCGCTGGACCCCGTGAAGTGGCGCGAGGCCGGCTGGGTGTACCGGGCGATGGGCCGCCCGCGCTCCTGACGTACATCTGGTGACCGGGCGTACGGGGACCGGTGAGCGGTCTCCCGTACGCCCGGAGGGCCTTGAGGGCCTCAGCCGTCCAGCTCGGCGATGGTCGCGATCGACGGACCGCGCAGGGAGCGGGCGTGACGGGCGGCCGACTCCGCGTCGCGCAGCACGCGGACCGCGTTCTGCCAGGTGAGCTTGGCGAGGTCGGACTCGGACCAGCCCCGGCGCAGGAGTTCCGCGAGCAGGTTGGGGTAGCCCGCGACATCGTCCAGGCCGGACGGGGTGAACGCGGTGCCGTCGTAGTCCCCGCCGATGCCGAGGTGGTCGATGCCCGCGATCTCGCGCATGTGGTCGAGATGGTCGGCGACCGTGGCGGCGGTCGCCACCGGACGGGGGTTGGCCTCCTCGAAGGCGGCGTGCAGCTTCATCGCCTCCGGGGTGGTGTCCAGGTGGTCGAGGCCGTGCGCCCGGAGGTTCGCGTCCGCCGCGAGCGTCCACTGACCGGCTTCCGGGAGGACGAACTTCGGCACGAAGGTCGCCATCGCGATCCCGCCGTTGCCGGGCAGCAGCGCCAGGACGTCGTCGGGGATGTTGCGGACGTGGTCGCAGACCGCGCGCGAGGAGGAGTGCGAGAAGATCACCGGCGCGGCCGAGGTCTCCAGGGCGTCGCGCATGGTGGTGGCGGCGACGTGGGAGAGGTCGACCAGCATGCCGAGCCGGTTCATCTCCCGTACGACCTCACGGCCGAAGGCGGAGAGCCCGCCGACGCCCGGCGCGTCGGTCGCCGAGTCGGCCCACGGCACATTGTCGTTGTGGGTGAGCGTCAGATAGCGCACGCCCAGCTCGTAGAACGCGCGCAGGGTGGCCAGGGAGTTGTTGATCGAGTGGCCGCCCTCGGCCCCCATCAGGGAGGCGATCCGGCCGCTCTCGCGGGCCCGCTCCATGTCGTCGGCGGTGAGGGCGCGGGCCAGATCCCCGGGGTAGCGGTCCAGCAGCCGGGAGACGGCGTCGATCTGCTCCAGGGTGGCGCTGACGGCGTCGTCGCCGGTCATCGAGGTGCGTACGTACACCGACCAGAACTGCGCGCCGACGCCGCCGGCGCGCAGCCGGGGGAGGTCGGTGTGGAGCCGGCCGGTCTGGTCGCCGGAGATGTCGAGGCGGTCCAGGTCGTAGCCGGCCTTCTCGCGCAGCGCCCAGGGCAGGTCGTTGTGGCCGTCGACCACGGGGTGCTCGGCGAGCAGTTCGCGGGCGCGGCCGAGATGGTCGGAGGCTGAGTCCAGGGCGTTCACGGCGCTCTACTTCCCGAAGCCGAAGGCGGACGAGCCCTCGACCTTCGCACGCAGTCGTTTGCCCTTGTCGGTGGCCTGCTCGTTCAGCTGCCGCTGGAAGTCCTTCATCCGGGCCAGCAGCTCGGGGTCGTGGGCGGCGAGGACGCGCACCGCGAGCAGGCCCGCGTTGCGCGATCCCGCGACGGAGACCGTGGCGACGGGCACGCCCGCCGGCATCTGGACGATCGACATCAGCGAGTCCATGCCGTCCAGGTACTTCAGCGGCACCGGGACACCGATCACCGGCAGCGGGGTGACCGAGGCGAGCATGCCGGGAAGGTGGGCCGCTCCGCCGGCGCCCGCGATGATCGCCTTCAGGCCGCGGGCGTCCGCGCTCTCGCCGTACGCGATCATCTCGTGCGGCATCCGGTGCGCGGAGAGGACGTCGACCTCGTAGGGGACCTCGAACTCGTCCAGGGCGATGGCGGCGGCCTCCATCACGGGCCAGTCGGAGTCGGAGCCCATCACAATGCCGACAAGCGGAGCGGTGCTGCTCATTCGGTGATCGTTCCTCTGAGGTAATCGGCTGCGTGGCGGGCACGTTCGAGGACGTCCGCGAGATCGTCGCCGTATGTGTTGACGTGGCCGACCTTACGGCCCGGCTTCACGTCTTTTCCGTACATGTGAATCTTGAGCTGCGGATCGCGTGCCATGCAATGCAGATACGCCGGATACATGTCGGGATAGTCGCCGCCGAGCACATTGCACATGACGGTCCAGGGCGCGCGCGGGCGCGGATCGCCCAGCGGGAGGTCGAGCACGGCCCGTACATGGTTGGCGAACTGCGAGGTCATGGACCCGTCCTGGGTCCAGTGGCCGGAGTTGTGCGGGCGCATGGCGAGTTCGTTGACGAGGATGCGGCCGTCGGTCGTCTCGAACAGCTCGACCGCGAGATGGCCGACGACGCCCAGCTCGGCGGCGATGGTGAGCGCGAGGTGCTGCGCCTGGCCGGCGAGTTCCTCGTCCAGTCCGGGCGCGGGGGCGATGACGGTGTCGCAGACGCCGTCCACCTGGCGGGACTCGACGACGGGGTAGGCGACGGCCTGTCCGTGCGGGGAGCGGACGATGTTGGCGGCCAGCTCGCGGACGAAGTCGACCTTCTCCTCGGCGAGGACGGGCACGCCCGCGCGGAAGGGCTCCACCGCGTCGGCAGGGGTGCGGACGAACCAGACGCCCTTGCCGTCGTAACCGCCGCGCACGGTCTTGAGGATGACGGGGAAGCCGCCGACCTCCTCCGCGAACGCCGCCGCGTCCTCGGGGTCGGCCACGATCCGGTGGCGCGGGCAGGGCACGCCCAGCTCGCTCAGCCTGGCCCGCATCACCCCCTTGTCATGGGCGTGGAGCAGCGCCTCGGGCCCGGGGCGGACGGGGATGCCGTCCGCCTCCAGTGCGCGCAGATGCTCCACCGGGACATGCTCGTGATCGAAGGTGATCACGTCGCAGCCCCGGGCGAAGGCGCGCAGGGTGTCCTGGTCGCGGTAGTCGCCGATGACGACTTCGCTGACCACCTGGGCCGCCGAGTCCTGCGGGGTGTCGCTGAGGAGCTTGAAACGAATGCCGAGGGGGATGCCCGCCTCGTGGGTCATACGGGCGAGCTGACCGCCGCCGACCATGCCGACTACCGGGAACGTCACCCCCCTAGCGTATCGGCCACGGCGGGGGTCGTTTCGGGCCGCCGGTCGACCGTACGCACGGTAACGGACCGTCACACGCGCGGTCACGGGCTCGCCACACCATCCTTCGGGTGCCCGGGCGGGCGGGCGGGCCGCTGGTTAGCATGACGGGGTCGAAAACACCGATCCGATGGGGCTGGACTCTCACTATGAGTGAACGTGGCGGAGCGCTGCGCATGCAGTTCGACCAGCTCATGCGCGAAGTCGCCAAGTTCGGGGCGGTGGGGGGAGCGGGGGTCGTCGTCAACCTCGCGGTCTTCAATCTGGTGCGCGCGACGACGGAGCTGCCGGTGGTGCGGGCGTCGCTGATCGCCAACGCGGTCGCCATCGTCTTCAACTACCTGGGGTACCGGTACTTCACCTACCGTGACCGCGACAAGAGCGGGCGTACGCGTCAGCTCTCGCTGTTCCTGCTGTTCAGCCTGGTCGGCATGGTCATCGAGAACGGCATTCTCTACGCGGCGACCTACGGCTTCGGCTGGGACGGCCGGCTCCAGAGCAATGTCTTCAAGTTCTTCGGCATCGGGGTGGCGACGCTCTTCCGCTTCTGGTCGTACCGGACGTGGGTGTTCCGGGCGATTCCGGAGGAGCGGGAGGAGCCGGATCCGGCGGCTGAATCGTTCCTGGAGCACCGGGAGCCGGACGCGGTGGGTCCACGTCCCTGAGGCACCCCTGAGGCACCTCTGAGGTCCCGGGCCCGGCTCAGCGGACGGTGGGCTTCTGCTCCTCGCGTTTACGGGCCTCCCGGCTCAGGAACAGGGCGAACACCGGCGGGTGCTGTTGCAGCATCTCCAGCCGGCCGCCGTCGGCCTCCGCCAGATCGCGGGCGACGGCGAGCCCGATGCCGGTGGAGTTCCGTCCGCTGATGCTCCGCTCGAAGATCCGCGCCCCGAGGTCGGCGGGGACTCCGGGGCCCTCGTCGGTCACCTCGATCACGGACTGGTTGCCGGTGACCCTGGTCCGGAGGGCCACCGTGCCGCCGCCGTGCATCAGCGAGTTCTCGATGAGCGCCGCGAGCACCTGCGCCACGGCCCCGGGGGTGCCGACGGCCCGCATGCCCTGCTTGCCGGAGCAGACCAGGGCCCGGCCCGCGCTGCGGTACGCGGAGCGCCACTCGGCCATCTGCTGCTGGACGACCTCGTCCAGGTCGAAGGCGATCGCGGAACCGGTCCGGGGGTCGCGCGAGTTGGTCAGCAGCCGCTCGACCACGTCGGTGAGCCGCTCGACCTGGGCGAGGGCGACGCTCGCCTCCTCCTTGACGGTGGCGGGGTCGTCGGTCGCGGAGATCTCCTCCAGCCGCATGGAGAGGGCGGTCAGCGGGGTGCGCAGCTGGTGCGAGGCGTCGGCGGCGAGCCGTCTCTCGGCGGTGAGCATCCGGCCGATCCGCTCGGCGCTGGCGTCCAGGACATCGGCGACCCGGTCCAGCTCGGGGACTCCGTAGCGGCGGTGGCGGGGGCGCGGATCGCCGGAGCCCAGGCGCTCGGCGGTCTCGGCGAGGTCGGTGAGCGGGGAGGCGAGCCGGTTGGCCTGGCGCACGGCGAGGAGGATCGCGGCGACCACGGCGATCACGGCGACGCCGCCGATGATCAGGAGACTGTCGCCGACCTCCCTGGTGATCGAGGAGCGGGGCTCCTCCACGACGACCGTCTCGCCCTGCTCGCCGGTGGCCTTCCCCTGGATGACGCCGCCGTCGGGGCGGTCGCCGATCTCGATGGGGGCGCGCCCGGGGATCTCGATGAGGGCGTACCGCTTCGCGCCGCTCTGGTCGGCGATGACGTTGGGGTTCACCGGCTTGCCGTCGAGGAGGAGGCTGTCCACGATGCTGGCGAGCCGGTAGGCCTCGGCGTCGACGCTCTCCTGGGCGCTGCTGGTGATGGTGCGGGTCTCGACGATGACGAGGGAGACGCCGAAGACTGCGATGACGACGAGGACGACGGCGAGGGTGGAGTTGATCAGTCGTCGGCGCACGGGTGCCTCCGGGCGGTGATGGTCAGCTCTTCTCGAAGCGGAAGCCGACGCCCCGGACGGTGGCGATGTAGCGGGGGTTGGCGGCGTCGTCGCCGAGCTTCTTGCGGAGCCAGGAGATGTGCATGTCGAGGGTCTTGGTGGAGGACCACCAGGTGGTGTCCCAGACCTCGCGCATCAGCTGGTCGCGGGTGACGACCCGGCCGGCGTCCCGGACCAGGACCCGCAGCAGATCGAATTCCTTGGCGGTGAGCTGAAGCTCCTCCTCGCCCATCCACGCGCGGTGCGACTCCACGTCGATGCGGACGCCGTGGGTGGCGGGCGCGGGCGCGGGCTCCGTGGCACCGCGGCGGAGCAGGGCCCGGACCCGGGCGAGCAGCTCGGCCAGCCGGAAGGGCTTGGTGACGTAGTCGTCGGCGCCGGCGTCCAGGCCGACCACCGTGTCCACCTCGTCCGCGCGGGCCGTCAGTACCAGGATCGGCACGGTGTGGCCCTCGGCGCGGAGCCGTCTGGCGACCTCCAGGCCGTCCATGCCGGGCAGTCCGAGATCCAGTACGACCAGATCGACGCCGCCCGCGAGTCCGGCTTCGAGCGCGGCCGGGCCGTCCTCGCGCACCTCGACCTCGTATCCCTCCCGGCGCAGCGCGCGGGCCAGGGGCTCGGAGATGGAGGCGTCGTCCTCGGCGAGCAGTACACGGGTCATGCAGTGATGGTAGTCCGCGAGCGCCGCACACTGGGGCTGGGTGCACCGGCCCTGCGGGTCCCAGTGTGATCAGGAGTACGACCTTCGAAACAGGGCATCCGGTTCCTTGACGACCTGTGATCCATATCTCAAGTCCTTCCATATCCGACACTGTCGTGTCGTATGGTGTCGAGTACGCCTGTAGCACTACACGTAGACCTTTGGCCTGCCGCGCGAGAAGCGAGAGCAGCGGCAGCGCGGCCAGGGGTCTCTTCTGTGCGCGGGGCCGGAGATTCCGGACCCGCACCCGACAGTGAATGACCTGTGGGCCGGGCCCCGGGCGCAATGACGCCCCGGGGCGTGGATCCCGGTTCGGACATCTCCTCCGCCCTCGGCGCATGCCGGGGGCGAACCCCTCAGGCGTGGGGTGGGGCTGCTTCCGGATCGGTGCCGGTCACCCCCACCGGGCGCGTACCGCTCATCGAAGCAGCGCGTCCCGACAGCAAGGAACGACCATGGCGTCAAGCCTGACGAAGGATTCGGCCGGCCCTGCGGCCGGCGAGAAGACCTTCCTCGGCCACCCCCGCGGCCTGGCCAATCTGTTCATGACCGAGATGTGGGAGCGGTACAGCTTCTACGGCATGCGCGCTCTGCTCGTGCTCTACCTGTCGACCAATGTGGCCGACGGCGGACTCGGCATGAAGGACGCGACCGCGGTCGCGATCTACTCCGTCTACAACGCCATGGTGTACCTGCTCGCCCTTCCCGGCGGCTGGCTCGGCGACCGGGTGTGGGGCGCGCGCAAGGCGACGGCCATCGCCGGCGTGATCATCATGACCGGTCACTTCCTGCTGGCGGTGCCGGCGAGTGCGTCGTTCTTCATCGGTCTGGCGTTCATCGCGGTCGGCTCGGGTCTGCTCAAGGCCAACATCTCCACGATGGTCGGCCAGCTCTACTCGGACAAGAACGACCCGCGTCGCGACGGCGGCTTCACGATCTTCTACATGGGCATCAACCTCGGTGCCTTCGTCGCCCCGCTGACGATCGGCTGGGTCGGTCAGAAGATCGACTGGCACCTGGGCTTCGCGATGGCCGGTGTCGGCATGGCGCTCGGTCTGCTCTTCTACTTCCTGGGCTTCCGCAACCTCGCGCCCGAGTCCAGCGTGGTTCCCTCGCCGCTGACCGCCGAGGAGCGCTCGGGTCTGATCCGCAGGGCGCTGATCTGGCTGGGCGTCGCGGTCGCCGCGTACGCCATCGTCGGCCTGGCCGGTGTGTTCACCCTGGACTGGGTGCTGTGGCCGCTGACGGTCCTGGGTCTGCTGCTGCCGTCCTGGTACCTGTTCCGCATCAAGCGGGACAAGGACCTGTCGGTGGTGGAGCGCTCGCGGATGACGGGCTACATCTGGTTCTTCGTCGCCGCCGCCGCGTTCTGGGCGATCTACGACCAGACCGGTTCGGTGCTGTCGCTCTTCGCGAAGAACGACACCGAGTCCACGCTCTTCGGCTTCGAGTTCCCGACGACCTGGTTCCAGTCGCTGAACCCGCTCTTCGTGATGGCGCTCGCGCCCGTCTTCGCCATGCTGTGGGTGGCGCTCTTCAAGCGGAACCGCGAGCCGAGCACGCTCTCGAAGTTCGCCCTGGCGCTGGTGCTGGTCGGCGGCTCCTTCGGCGTGATGATGGTGGCGCAGGGCCTCGCGGCCGGCGACGCCAAGGTCTCCCCGATGTGGCTGGTCTCGGTCTACTTCATGCAGACCGTCGGTGAGCTGTGCCTCTCCCCGGTCGGGCTGTCGCTGACGACCAAGCTGGCCCCGCAGAAGTACGCCGCGCAGATGATGGGCGTCTGGTTCCTCGCGCTGACCGCGGGCAACTCGGTGATCGCGCTGCTCCAGCTGCTCGGAGCGCCGACGGACACCCAGGGCTGGTTCGCCAGCCAGGGTGTGATCGCCGCGCTCGCGGGTGTCGCCATCTTCATGTGGCGGCGGAAGGTCAAGGCCCTCATGGGCGGCGTCCACTGACGCCCGCCCCGGTCCGGGAGCCCAGGGGCTCCTGAACTCGGGGAAGGCCCGCCGTACCGGTCCCCACCGGCGCGGCGGGCCTTTCCCGTACCCGCTCGTCTCTTAGGGAGGCCGGATCCGGTCGAGGGCGGCGGTGGCGGCGCGGAAGAGGGCCGCCGGTACGACGAGGGCGAGGAGGATCCAGAAGACGGTGACGCCCCAGGGGCGGGGCACGTCCCAGGGGTGGGTGAGCAGGGTCCGGCCGCCGTGCCTCAGGGAGAGCCGGTAGTCGCCGTACGCCCCGGCGGGCAGCTCCACGGGGAGGGTGACCCGGGCCTTCTCGCCGGGCTGCACGGTGCCGCGCCAGCGGCGCTCCTGCCACTGGGGCGCGTAGACGCCGTGCGCCGTGCCGAGGCGGAGGACGGGGTCGGTCACCGGGGCGGTGCCGAGGTTGCCGACCGTGAGGGCGAGCCGCCGGGAGGGGGGCGCGCCGAAGAGGACGAGGATCCCGGACTCGCCTTCGAGCCGGGGGACGGTCAGGACGGCGAGCTTCCCGCCGGCGGGCCGGGGCAGCGGGGCGGTGGGGTGGCCCGCGACGGCGAAGGGGGCGTCCCGGGCGGCGCGGTCGCCGGTGACGGTCGCGGCGTGGACGACGCAGGGGCAGGGTACGGGGGGCTTCGCCACCGGCAGCTTCCGGCTGAAGGAGCCCCGGGCGTCGGCGGTGACGGCTCGGCCCTCGGCGTTGGCGCAGCTGTTGGTGCCGCCGATCATGTTCTGTCCGCAGAGGAGCAGCGTCAGCAGGGCCCCGGGCCGCCAGCCGCCGCCGCTGACGGTGATCTCCTCGCCCGGGGCGGCGCGCTGCCGGGAGAGGGCGGTCTCCGGTCCGCCGTCGGCCGCCGTCGCCGGTGCGGCGGGGGCCGCGGCGAGCAGCGGGAGGAGGAGCAGGGCGAGCGGGCGCGGGCACCGCCGCCGCGCGAGGGGCCGGGGCGTCCGGCGGCCCGGCCCCGTGTCCGTCTCGCCCATCGTCAGTCCGCGGCCCGTCGGCCGCCGTCGCGCCGGGTCAGCCAGAGCACCCCGGCGGCTCCGGCGAGCAGCACCGTGCCGCCGAGGGTGCCGAGCGCGGCGGCGGAGTCGAGCGGGCCGGTCTTGGGAAGCTCCTCCTCGGAGCCCGAGCCGCCGGAGCCGGACCCTCCGGAGCCTGATCCCCCGGAATCCGAGCCCCCGGAATCCGAACCGCCGGAATCCGAACCGCCGGAGTCGGAGCCCGTGCCCGTCACCGTCAGTCTCAGCGAGGGCCCGGGGTCGTTCTGCGGTGTGCAGGTGGTCGTCGTGCCGAGTGCCTTGATGGTGAGCACTCCGGCGGTGAAGGTGACCTCGCCGCTCTTCTTCGGCGTGTACGTGCCCGAGAGGTCGCTGATCTTTATGGGGGTGTCGGGCGGGATCGCCTCCGTGTTCGCGGGGCCGGAGACCGCCACCGCGCCCGACTCCGCGCCGCCCAGGTCGATGCGCGCGCTGGGGGTCATCGCGCCCTTGCCCAGCTCCACCGGGCTGGACGAGACGCCCTTCCGGAAGGACATCGTCAGCCGGTAGGAGTCGCCGCTCCGGACCGCCTCGATGTCGATCGGCGAGACCGCGGTCTTCACCCCGATCGGCGTCTGGCACTTGTACTCGACGTCCACCACGGCCGCCCGCGCGGCCGGGGCGGCGAACAGCAGCGCCGGGCCCGCCGTCGCCGCCGCGAGCGCGAGAGCCGTCCCTCTCCGGTGTCCCACCTGAGCGCTCCCCTCGGCCGGAAGCCGCCCATAGCTGACGGCTCATCAGATCGAGCGCTCAAGGTACGCCGGGGGCCGCACGGAGGGAAGACAAAGAGCACGCCGGTTCGGCGTGCTCCTCTCCCGACGGGGAAGGCCCGGGGCCTCCGGGCCCGGGGCTATCCGGGCGCGGCGAGTTCCGCCCAGACCGTCTTGCCGGGCGCGCCGGGCACCCTGACGACGCCCCAGTCGAGACAGAGCCGCTGGACGATGAACATGCCGTGGCCCCCGGGGCGTCCGGCGCGGTGCGGGGTGCGCGGCGCGGGCTGGCCCGCGCCCCGGTCGGAGACCTCCAGGCGCAGCACCTTGCCGTCGCAGCCGACCTTCAGCTCGTCCGGGCCCTCGGCGTGCAGACAGGCGTTGGTGACCAGCTCGGAGACGACCAGCAGTACGTCCTCGGCGGCGGCCCGGCGGTCGGCCGTGGCGGCGGGCAGCCACCCCCAGTCGTAGAGCGCCTGGCGGGTGAAGTCGCGGGCGAGCGGGACGATTCCGCTGGCGCTACCCAGGGCAAGGCTGCGCACCGGTCCCCCGGGCGTGCCGGGGGGAAGGCCCCCGAGTACGCCATTCGGCTCGGGGCCGAGTTCGCCCGACTGCGGCCGGGTGGTGCTCATCAGCGCTTCACCTCACCGATTCACCAGTCGTGATTGACACCGGCGTCACCGCCGCTTCCCGCGTTCACCACACAGCGGAGTGCCGGTACATCCGGCCCTCCGCGCGGGCTCGCGGGGTTCTCCTGCCCTGACACGTGACGACGACACCCATCACGCGCCCTCGGCGGAATCCCCCCGGCCGCCCCCGAGACCTCCGTCACGTCCGTGTCAGACGGACAGGGCCTCTTCCACCGAGCGGTGGACGGTGAAAACCGCCTCCGCCCCGGTGATCTCCAGCACCCGTGCCACCACGGGCAGCAACCCGGCCAAGTGGACGCCGCCCCCGGCCGCTTCGGCCTTGAGCCGCGCGCCGAGGAGTACGTTCAGTCCGGTCGAGTCGCAGAACTCCAGCTCCGAACAGTCCACCACCAGCCGGGAGCGCCCCTGCGCGAGCGCCTGGTCCAGGGGCTCGCTCAGCAACGCGGCCGTATGGTGATCGAGTTCACCCGCCGGTTTCACGACTTCGCTCAGGCCCTCGGTCCGAACCCCGACCTGAAGCCGGCCACGATTCGCGCTGCCGGCCGTCCCGCGGTCCATGCCCGTTCCTCTTCGCCGTTTCATGCCTCTGTTGTGACCTGTCCGACGCGGCGGACCCGGGGTGGTTCACCCGGTGGCTCTCACCGCGACTTCCGCAGAACATTACGCCTTCCGGGCGCGGGCGGGCCAGTGGAACCCCCTCAGAAACCGGCCATATCCGGCAAATGCCACTTGCAACGGGCCGTCGAAAACAGGTAGGGCTGGTAGGGCACAGAAAAACCCGTCCACCACACGACCGGCTTGGAGGCGCCGCTCACCGCAGCGCATGCACGGCATCGGCAGCCATGTGCCGAGAACGATGGAGGAGACCCATGTCACCCCGGCCGGCCCCCGTACCCGCCACCGACGCGTCCCGACACCGCTACCCGCAGGACCACACGACAAACGCCGCCCCGGACGAGAGCGCCGTCCCGGACGGGAGTCCGGACCGGGAGCCCGGAGCGCTGAACGCGAGAGCGCTCTCGAAGACCCTCTTCGAGCGCCTCGAACTCCTCGAAGAAGGCACCCACGAGCACGCGTACGTCCGCAACACCCTGGTGGAACTGAACCTCGCGCTGGTCAAGTTCGCCGCCGCCCGCTTCCGCGGCCGGAGCGAGCCGATGGAGGACATCATCCAGGTCGGCACCATCGGCCTGATCAAGGCGATCGACCGCTTCGACCTCAGCCGGGGCGTCGAGTTCCCCACCTTCGCGATGCCGACCGTGATCGGCGAGATCAAGCGCTTCTTCCGGGACACCAGCTGGTCGGTCCGGGTCCCCCGCAGACTCCAGGAACTGCGCCTGGAACTGGCGCGCGCCACCGACGACCTCGCCCAGCACCTCGACCGCTCTCCCACCGTCGCCGAACTCGCCGCCCATCTGGGCATCGGCGAGGACGAGGTGGTCGAGGGCATGGTCGCGAGCAACGCCTACACCGCGGGCTCGCTCGACGCGCGCACCCGGGGCGAGGAGGGCGGCGAGGGCGCGGACGCCACCCTCGCGGACCGCATCGGATACGAGGACGACGGGCTCGAAGGCATCGAGAACATCGTCTCCCTCAAGCCCTTGATCGCAAGCCTCGCACCACGGGACCGTAAAATTCTCTCCCTCCGTTTCGTGGCCGGCATGACGCAGTCGGACATCGGCGAAGAGCTGGGCATCTCCCAGATGCAGGTGTCCCGGCTGCTCTCCCGCACCCTGATCAAGCTGCGGAAAGGCCTCACCCCGGCCGAGTGACCGACCCCCCGCCGAACCCCCCTCGGCACCCGCCGCGACCGGGCCCTTTCCGCCAAGGAAGGGGCCCTTCCGCGTAATTGACGGGCCGGAGCGACTGGTTCACATTGAGCGGGGGCCCGTTGGGGGGAGAAAATGGCTCGTGGGGAGGGCTGCCCGGCCGTGCGCACAGCGAGGGAAGAGCTGGTGCGCCGGCGCGTGGGCAGAGAACGCGTGTCCGTACCGTCATGCCGTCGCACGCCCGCGACGGCGTCCGCGCACCAGAACATCCGGGTCACCGGTGGCTGAGCTGATCCGGCTGCGCGAGCCGTCCGAGCAGCCCGAGCCGTCCGAGCCGTCCGAGCCGTCCGAGCAGCCCGAGCCGCTGAGCACCGGCACCGGCGTCGAACCCGCCGCACTCCCCGAGGAAGAGGAGAGCGGCGGCGACTCCATGTTCCGCAACGCCTATGCCCTGATGCTCTCCACCGGCGTCTCCGCCGCGCTCGGCCTCGGCTTCTGGCTGGTCGCCGCCCGCTACTACTCCAAGGAGGCCGTCGGCGAGGGCTCCGCCGCCATCGCCGCCATGCGGCTGCTCGCCTCGATCACCGCGACCACGATGATCGGCGCGGTCGTGCGCTACGTCCCCCGGGCCGGGCGCGCCACCGGCCCGCTGGTGTGGCGCACCTATCTGGCCAGTTCGCTGGTGGTCACGCTGGCCTCCGTCGTCTTCCTCCTCACCCTCGATCTCTGGGGCTCCTCCTACGAGCCCCTCGACGGGCTCTGGCCGGGGCTCTTCTTCATCGCGGCCTGTGTCGGCTGGGCGCTGCTGACCCTCCAGGACGGGGTGCTGACCGGACTGCGCAAGGCCGTCTGGGTGCCGGTGGGCAACGCCGTCTTCTCCCTCGGCAAGCTGCTGATGCTCGCCGCGTTCGCGACGGCCCTGCCCGTGCTCGGCATCTTCGTCTCCTGGGCCGCCGCGATGGCCCTGTCGGTGCTGCCGCTGGCCTGGCTGATCTTCCGCAGGCTCATCCCCGGCCAGAGCGCCGCCGACCGCGACCGCGAACCGCCCTCGACGAGGGAGATCGGCCGCTTCCTCGCCGGGGACTCGGCCGGCGCGCTCTTCTCGCTGGCGATGATCAACCTGCTGCCGGTGATGATCGCCGTCCGCTTCGACGCGGCCGACAACGGCTTCTTCTACATCGCCTACACCGTCGGCGGCACGATGGAGTTCATGGCCATCAACATGGCCTCCTCCCTCACCGCCCACGCCTCCCACAGCCCCGAGACCCTGGCCGCCGGGGTGCGCGGGGCGCTGCGCCGGATGGCCGTGCTGCTGGTGCCGGTGGTGCTGGTGCTGGTGGTCTTCGCGCCGCAGATCCTCGCGCCCTTCGGGACCGCGTACGCCGAGAACGGCACCACCGTGCTGCGGCTGCTGGCCGCCGCCGCGCTGCCGCGCGTGGTCGTCGAGCTGTACATCGGGGTGCTGCGCGTCCAGGGGCGTACGGGGATGCTCGCCGCGCTCCAGAGCGCGATGTGCGCCCTGGTGCTGGGCAGCGCCGCGCTGCTGCTGGGACCGACCGGGATCGCGGGCGCGGGCTGGGCGATGCTCGGGTCGATGACCCTGATGGCGCTGGTCTCCGCGCCCGGTCTGCACGCCGCCCTCGCCGGCCGTGAGCCCGGCCCCTCCCGGCCGGCCGCGCTGCTGCGCCGGTGGCGGTGGCGGGGCCGGGAGGAGCCGGTCGAGTACGGCACCACCTGGGCGCGCAAGGCGGCCGAACGGCGGGAGGCGGCCGAGGAGTACGCCCGGCAGTACGGGGCGGACTGGGCGCGGCGGGCCGCGTATCTGCGCGGCGCGCACGACAACACCACCCCCGCCCTCGGCATCCCGGTGTATCTCCCGGCCACCGGCCCGGACCAGGAGGGTGAGCGGGCCGGTCCCGCCGCCTCCGAGAGCCGGATCGCGATGGCGCTGTGGCTGCTGCTCGCCCTGGCCGCCGCGCTGTTCTGGGGGCCGCTGCTGAGCGTGCCCGACATCGCGCTCCACCGGCTCTCGGGCGCCGGACTGATCCGGGCGCTGCCGCCGGTCACCGTCACGGCGGGGGTGCTGCTGATCGTGGCGCAGAGCGCCGCCCTGTCGCTGCTGCGCCCGCGCCCCGCGCTGCTGGGCGCGCTGCTGCTGGTCACCTTCGTCTCGCTGCACGCCGCCCCGGCGGCGCTCGGCTGGGAACCGGAACCGGTGGACGGCGCGTGGTACGAGGGGCCCGCGGGGTTCCTGGCCGCCGCCGGGGGGCCGGCGGGCCCCGAACCGCTGCTGCGCTGGCTGCCGACCCTCTGTCAGGCGATCGCCCTGCTCGCGGTGTTGGCGATCGCGCGCGGCACGGGGCTGCAGGTCGCCGCCCGGTGGGGCGCGCTCTGGCTGCTCACCGTCTGCGGCTGGGCGCTCCAGCGCCCGCTGGCCCCGGTCGCGCTGCCGCTGGCACTGGCCCTCGTCTGCGCGGCGGCCTTCGTCTGGATACGCGGGGCGCGGACCGCTCCGTCGAGGAACTGAGCCACCTGGGGTGAAGCGTGCAACAGCCGGCCACCGATTCCGGGAGATCCGGACCCACCGGGGAGAAGACTGCCCCTGACCCCGGGCCCCCGGCCCCCGGCGGGCCGGCCGGCCGGGCCCGCCGCCGGAGCCTCGCGCTGCTCGCGGCCCCACCGGTGGTCGCGATGGCGCTGTGGGCGGTCGCGGTGTCGCTCACGGACGTCTCCGATCTGAGCGACTACGGACTCCTGGCCGAACTCCCCGCCGTCTTCTGGGCCGGTCTGGCGGTGCTCACCGTCGGCTTCTGGTTCTGTGTGCGGGACCCGGCGCGCGGCAACCGGTGGCCGCTCGCGTACACCCTGGTCCTGCTGGTGATGGAGCGCGCCACCCAGGCGGCGGTCTACCCCACCCCGCTCTACGCGTGGGCGTGGAAGCACGACGCGGTGATCGAGCATCTGCTGACCGCCGGCCGGCTCCAGCGCGGCGAAGAGCTGGGCGACATGGCCGTGTACGACCAGTGGCCCGGCTTCTTCGCGGCGCAGGCCGCGCTGGTGCGGCTCACCGGGGCGGAGAACGCGCTGGCCTTCATGGCCTGGTGGCCGCTGATCTCCTCGCTGCTGCTGCTCGCGCCGCTGCTGCTGATCTACCGGACCTTCACCCAGGACCGCAGGCTGATCTGGACCGCCGTCTGGCTGTTCTACGTCGCCAACTGGGTGGGCCAGGACTACTTCTCGCCGCAGTCGCTCGCCTTCGCGCTCTATCTGGGCGTCGTCGCCGTCGCGCTGCGCCGGGCCG
Source organism: Streptomyces amakusaensis (assembly GCF_039532665.1). Taxonomy (NCBI): domain Bacteria; kingdom Bacillati; phylum Actinomycetota; class Actinomycetes; order Kitasatosporales; family Streptomycetaceae; genus Streptomyces; species Streptomyces amakusaensis. The sequence goes on from NZ_BAAASB010000001.1 coordinate 53,709, forward strand.
AGCGCCCCGCGCCCGGCCGCCGCTCCCGGCAGCTGGTGTGGTTCGCCCTGCTCGTACCGCTGATCGCCGCCATCGTCATCGCGCACCAGCTCACCCCGGTGATGCTGGCGGTGGGGCTGGCCGCGCTCGCGCTGATGCGGCGCTACCGGGACTGGACCCTGCTGCTCGCGCTGATCGTGGTCTTCCTCGCCTGGAATCTGACCGCGTCGCTGCCGTTCCTCAGGGAGGCGGTGCCCGACATGATCAGCTCCTTCGGGAAGGTGGCCGACAATCTGGAGACCGGGTACGGGGCGACCCCGACCGGCACCGGGGCGCTGGTGGTCTCCTGGACCGCGCGGCTGCTCTCCGCCGGGGTGGTGCTGCTGGCCGCCGTGGGCGTACTGCGCGGCGGGAAGCTGCTGCGCCACCGCGCCAGACCGCTGCTGCTGCTGGCCGGGGTGCCGCTGCTGATGGCGGTCGCCAATGACTACGGCAGCGAAATGATCTTCCGGGTGCTGATGTTCATGCTGCCCGCGCTCTGCTTCTTCGCCGCCGCCGCGCTGCTGCCCCCGGCCCGGCCGCTGGCCGCCGAGCCGGACGGCGCCGGAGCCCCGCGCCCGGCGACGGGGGTGTGGTACGCGGTGGCCCCGCCGGTGGTGCTGCTGACGCTGACCGCGCTGTTCGTGCCGAGCTACTCGGGCAAGGACCGGCTGAGCTACTTCCCGCCGGAGGAGGTCTCGCTGGTGCGGGGGTTGTTCGAGCAGGCCCCCAAGGGCTCGCTGGTGGTCGCCGCGCACCGCAACTACCCGCTCGCGTACGCCGCGTACTGGGACGTCGGCCACTACTGGTTCCTGGACGACGCCAGGGAGCATGTCGACAAGATCCTCAAGGACCCGGCGGGCACCCTGGCCCGGGACATGAGCGGGGTGGCGGCCCCCGCGCGCGGGTATCTGCTGCTCACCCGGGGACAGATCGCCAACTCCGAGATGAACGGCATGCTCACCGGCGAGGAGCTGCGGCGCATCGAGCGCTCGGTGGCGTCCTCGCCGCTCTTCGAGGAGGTCGGCCGCAACAGCGCCGGAACGGTCTTCCGGCTCACGTCGCCGCCCGCCGAAGGCCCTGGGAAGGGGACCCCGTGACACTCGCCCTCCGCGCACTGCCGCCCCTCGCGGGCTGGCTGGCGCTCGCCGCCACCGCACTGCCCGCCGGATCGCCGATACGGGTCGCGCCGGTCGCGCTCTTCCTGCTGCTGGGCCCCGGGGCCGCCCTGCTGGCGTTCTGCGGCCCCGCGCTGGGCGGGCACCGCGCCCTCGGCCCGGCCGAGAGCTGGGACGAGGGCTTCGAGCGGGACTCCGACCGGATCGAGCGGCTGGTCCTGGCCGTGGGGCTGAGTCTGAGCGCGGCCGTCGTCTGCGCCACCGCGCTGATCGCCGCCCAGGCCTTCAGCGGCCCGCGCGTCCTGCTCGCGCTCACCCTCCTGGCCACGGCCGCCGCCTGCGCCCCCCGCCTGCGGAAAGGCTGATCACGATGTCCGGATCCCCGAGCCGCCGCCGCAGGCCGCCGTGGGCGCTGCCCGCCGCCGTCGCCGGGGCGCTGCTCGCCGCCGTCCTCGCCGTACCGCAGTTCACCGGCGACGACGACGGCCCGTCCGCCGCCCCCCGGTGCGCGCCGACCGATCTCCTGGTGCCGCCGTGCGGGGCCTGGTTCGGCGCGTACGTCCGGCACGACAAGCCCGATCTGGAGGAGAAGGTCCTCGCGTACGAGAAGCGCCTCGGCCGCAGGCTGGACATCGTCTACACGTACCACGACATGTCCCGGGGCGGGGACGGTCTGGAGGGCACCCTGCTGACCGAGCAGGAGCGGCGGGTCGGCCGGGACCGGATGCTGCTGCTGTCCTGGGAGAGCAAGTGGTGGGGCGGCGGCGAGGACCGGCAGCCGCGCTGGAAGGAGATCGCGGCGGGGAAGCTGGACAAGGCCGTCGTCGACGTCCAGGCGAAACGGGTCAAGGAGTACGGCAGGCCGGTCTTCCTCTCCTTCGACCTGGAGATGGACACCCGGATCCCCAAGGACGGCACCCCGGCCGACTTCGTCGCCGCCCACCGGCACATCCACGACCGCTTCCGCGAGCTGGGGGCGGTCAACGCGATCTGGGTCTGGAACGTCACCGGCTACCCGGGCAACCAGAAGCTGTTCCGCGCGCTGTACCCGGGCGACGACTACGTCGACTGGATCGGCTACAACCAGTACAACTACTTCCGCTGCCACGACACGGAGTGGCAGAGCTTCGAACAGACCCAGCGCGGGCCGCACGACTGGCTCCGGAAGAACATCTCGGACACCAAGCCGATGATGCTGCCGGAGTTCGGCACCGCCGACGACCCGTCGAAGCCCGGGGCGCAGGCCGAGTGGTACCGGGAGGTGCCCCGGGTGGTGAAGTCCCTGGAGGGGGTGGGGGCCGCGCTCCAGTGGAACTGGCGCGACCCCGGGCCGGGCTGCGATCTCTCACTGGCCCGCGACTCCTCCTGGCGGGCGCTGGCCACCGCCGCCGCCGACCCCCACTTCCGCCAGCCCCACCGCTGACCGGAGGCCCGGCGGCCGGTCAGCCCGCGAAGACGTCGCCCTTCACCGCCGCGCGGGCGCGCCGGTAGAACCGCCAGCCGACGGTGGCGGGCGAGGTGGGGAGCGGGGCCGTGGGGGCCCCGCGCCCCGCCATCCAGGCCTCGACGTCGGCGACCGTGTGCGTACGCCGGACGATCAGCCGGGAGATGCGGTACGCCTCGTCCCGCCGCGAGCTGAGGGCGTGCCGGACCGCCACGGCGGAGGCGTACCCCTCGCGCAGCGCGGCCCGGCGCACCCCCCGGCTGTGGTAGCCGTGGGGGTAGGCCAGATGCGCCACCTCGTGCCCCAGCAGCTGCTCCAGCACCTCCTTGGGCTCGCGCAGCTCGCGGCGGAGCGCGGCGGCCGGGAGGGTGTCCAGCTGGGCGTGGGTCACCGTGTGGGTGCCGATCTCCATGCCGTACTGCTCCAGCAGCGGGACCTGGGAGAGCGTCATCATCGGCGCGGGGGGCAGCAGACTGCGCCCGCCCGGGGTGATGGCCCCGGTGGTCAGATAGGCCGTCGCGGGCATCGAGCGCTCCGCGAGGGCCTCGGCGGTGAAGCACGGCAGATCGGCGAAGCCGTCGTCGAAGGTGATGACCACCGGTCGCTCGGGCAGCTCCGCGCCGTGCCGGAGGGCGGCCACCAGCGCGCTGATCGTCACGGGGGTGCGTCCGCCGGCCGCCACCGCGTCGAGCTGCGCCGTGAACCGCGCGGGGGAGACGGTGAACTCGGCTATCCACTCCGGTGGATCGTCCATGACGGCGTGATAGAGGAGTACGGGGATCTGGGGCGTCGCCGCCCCCCTGCCGTCGCTCATGTCTGGGGCCTCTTGGGAGTGTCGTCGAAGTGGCGTCGTCCTCCCGTAGGGAGGGTCTGGCGGGGTCTGGTGCTCCCCCTGGGCTTCGCCCGGCCCAGGGGGAGTGCGTGCCTGGGGGTACCCCCAGCGGTAGCTGGGGGAGGCACGACAGGCAGACGGGACTTCGACGACACGACCTACTCGGTACGGCCGTGCCACGGCGGTCTGATGCCCCGGACCCGGCGGCGGGCTTTCGCGTACCCCAGCGGACCGGCCAGCATGCCACGGCGCTCCAGCCGTGAGAGCCGGCGCGGCCAGGGGTAGTCCTGTGCTCCGTGGGCTCCGGGGACGGCCGCCGCGCCGAAGTCGCGGTGGGCCGTGATGGTCCGGGCGTGGGCGAGGCCGCGCGGGAGCTTGCGCAGCAGCGCGGGGAGGAGCGCGGGGTGGCGGACCAGCAGCGCGGTGAGGTACGCGGTGAGGCCCGCGCCGTATCCGTACGCCTGGTTCTCCAGGTCCCGCCAGCTCTCCCGGTGGTGGTGCCAGACGAGCGCCCCGGGGGTGTAGCGGAGGCGGTGGCCCGCGGCGAGGACGCTGACGAAGGCGTAGAGGTCGTCGCCGCCCCGGGCCGGGGTGCCGGTGCCGGTCGCGGGGTCGAAGCCGCCGGTGTCGCGCAGGGCGCGGGCGCGGAAGGCCATGTTCGCCCCGGAGCCGAAGCTGCCGGCGGTGAAGGGGAAGAGGGGTTCGTCGGCGGGCGGGGCGGCCGGGTCGTAGGTCTTGGGGGTGAAGCCCTTGGCGAAGCCGCCGTGGCTCTCCAGCAGGATCTGGGCGGGGGTGCCGAGGCGCGCGGGCAGGATCAGTCCGGTGGCGCAGCCGAGACCGGGGTCGGCCGCGAAGGGTTCGGTGAGCGCGGTGAGCCAGTGCGGGTCGGCGATCACGTCGTCGTCGGTGAAGGCGAGGATCTCGCCGTCGGCGATCGCGATGCCCCGGTTGTGGGCGACGGCGAGGCCGGGGACGTCCTCGCGGACGTAGCGGACGCGGCCCGCGTACTCCTTCTCGACCAGGTCCCTGGTGGCCGTGGTGGTGGGCGCGTTGTCGACGACGACGATCTCGTAGTCGGGGTGGTCCTGGGCGAGCAGCGAGTCGAGCGCCCGGGCGAGCCGCTCGGCGCGTTCGCGGGTGGCGACGACGACGGAGGTACGGGGCGGGGGCGGCGGGGGTACGGCGGAGGCGGGGGCCGCCTCGGGGGTGCGGGCGAGCAGGGCGCGGGCCTCGGCGGCCACGGCGTCCGCCGGGGCGCGGCCGGGCGGGATCCGGCAGACGAGGGTGGCGACGGGCCGGCCCCGCAGCCGTATCAGCGCGTAGACGTCGCCGCCGTCGATCTCCGCGCCGTCCGCCAGGGCGGGGCCGAAGGCGAGGACCGCGCCCTCGGGCCCGTCCAGGTCGAGTTGGGCGACCTGGAGGGGGCCCGGCTTCGGTGGGTTGTCCATGTGATGGTTCCTCGGGTGTGTGAGCGACGCCGGGCGGCCGGTCCCGGCCGGGGGGACGGGACCCGGGGGCCGGAACCCGGGGGACGCCCGCCGTCAGCCGGCGCGGAGTCTGCCGATGTGGTTCAGGGTCCGCCGGGCGTATCCGGCCAGCCTGGGCCGGTCCCGTACGAAGCGGTGGACGCGGCGGGCGGGTTCGCGGCCGGCCCAGTGGAGCGCGGCCCCCACGCCGGGCCGGGTGGCGGAGCCCTCCTGGACGGTGAGCCGTCCGGTGCTGAGCGAGTCCTTGTAGCGGGCCGGGCCCCGGCCCAGGTCGAGGAGGTGGGTACCGGCGGCGGCCGAGGCCTGCGCCATCCGCAGCAGCAGGATCAGCCCCGGCGAGTAGCGGGCGAACTCCGGGTCGTACGCCGGGAACCAGTAGGCGAGCACCGTGCGGGAGCGGAGCCCGAAGTGGGCGGCGACGGGGCGGTCCGCCGCGTACAGCACGGAGAGGACGCCGGAGCAGCCGGGGGCGGTGCTCCCGTGGAGCAGCCGGGCCAGCTCGTTGATCCACCCCTTGGCGAAGCGGTCGCCCCGGCCGGTGCGGCGGTACTGGGCCGACTTCCACTCCATGAGGGTGCGCAGGACGGCGGGGTCGCGCTCGTCGTGGACGAACCGGACCGTGCCGCGCTGTCTTTCGAGCCGGCGCTCCTTGGCGCGGGTGGTGCGCAGAAAGGCGGGCGAGGAGGCGCGCAGGGCCCGCTCGTAGGCCTCGTACCCCTCGCGGAGGTCGAGCACCGGGGAGTCGAAGCTCTCGGCGGCGGCGGGGGCGAAGAGGTCCTGGCCCGCTTCGAGGTGGTCGAACCGCCAGGTCGTCAGCGAGGAGGCGGTGAGCAGCTCGCGGGCGGTGAGGCCGAGGCCGGGGGCGAGGATCGCGCCCTGGCAGTCGGAGACGCCGATGCCGATGGCCCGGCCCCGGCCGAGCGGGCCGCGCTCGTGGGGGAAGTAGCCGACGGGCTCCCCGCCCCGGCGGAGCACGGCGACCCGGGCCTCGGGTCTGACCCGGCCCACGGCGCGGGTGAACTCGGGTTCCATGAAGGGGCTGGCGGGGGCGCCGGAGCGGGCGCGCAGCAGCCGCCAGGCGGTCAGGTCCCGGTCGGCCAGCGCGGCGGGTGCGACCACCTCGACCCGCACTCCGCCCCGGAGCCGGCCGTCGCCGGCGTGCACGCCGCTCACTGTGAACCCCCGACCCCGGTCTTCTCCGAGCCCCGCCCCATTGCCCGGCATTCCCGGTTTCCCCGCTGGCGACGGTACCGGTCCGTACCCCGGCAGGGTAGGGAACCCCGGCCAACTTGTGGCGAATTCATGGAGATCCTGAGACCTGTGGTGCTGATGGTGCAGAAGTGACGGATGGGAATCAGCAGGAACGGCCGGGGAACACAGCACATTCTCAGGCGACTTGGCCATCCCACATTCGAACGAGGTCCGTTGATCGTAGGATTCGGACTGCTCTCCCTTTCCCCCCGGGAGTCCGGCACGACTTCCGATTCCGTGTCCCGTGACCGTGCCCCGAGGGGCTCGGCTGTTCCGCAAGTCCTCGTGAAAGGCTCGGTCTTCGTGGTCGTGGTCTACGTCGTGGTCCCCTCGGACCCCAGGTCGAGCAGGCCCCCTCGACCCGGCGGATCGGGGCCCTCGTGGTGAACGGAAGGGGTGCCGGAGCCGAACCGGGCGACAGAGGCCCCTCCCCCTGGTGGCCGGCGGCGGCCCTGGCCGCCGTCGCCGGAGCGACGGCGCTCGCCGACCAGTACACCCGGGTGGGGCTCCGGCAGATCCTCGCCTGGGCCTGCGCCGCCAGTGCCGTGCTGGCGCTCGGCTGGGCGGTGGCCCTCGCCCGGCAGCTGCGGGCCGAGCGCGCCCGTGGCGCCCGGGACCGCCGCACGGCCCGGGCCCGGGCCGCCGAGGTGACCCGGCTGGCCACCGTGCGGCTGCCCGCGATCGCCGAACTGCGGCGCGCGGGGAAACGACTGGACTCCGCGCCCGGCCCGCTCGCGCCGGCCGCCGACACCGGCGAAGAGTTCGCCCGGGCGCTGGAGACGGTCGTGACGGCGCTCGGCTCGGACGAGGCGGTGCGCAGGGAGCGGGTGCTGCGCGACTCCGTGCAGGCGGCCTTCGAGTCCGTCGCCCGCAATATGCACGCCATGGCCACCGTCCAGCAGCAGGTGCTGGACCGGGTGGAGCGGACCATCGAGGACCCCCGACTGATGGCCGAGGTGATGAAGGCCGACCACGCCGCCGCGCAGATGACCCGCAAGGCGCAGACCCTGCTGGTGATGTGCGGGATCTGGCCCGCCCGGCGGGAGACCCAGCCCGTCTCGCTCTACGACTGCGTCCGGGGCGCCCAGTCCCGGATCGTGGAGTTCAACCGGATCGAGGTGCACGGCGGGCAGACGCTGTACGCGGTGCCGCCCGTCGTCGAGGGGCTGATGCACGCCATCGCCGAACTCCTGGAGAACGCGACCGTCTTCTCCCCCTCGCGCACCCAGGTCGTGGTGACCGTGCGCGAGGTGGGCGCGGGCGCGGTGGTGGAGATCGACGACGCCGGGCTGGGCATGCCCGCCGACGTGCTGCGGCAGTCCACCGCCCGGCTGCGCGACGAACTCGACCTGGCCGAGCTGGGCGCGGTGCCCCGCCTCGGGCTCGCCTGCGTCGGCCGCTGGAGCCGGGAGCTGGGCTTCGGCGTCGAACTGACCGGCACCTCGGCCTACGGCGGCACCCGGGCGGTCGCCTTCGTCCCGTACCGGCTGCTCACCGAGCCGCTCTCGCACTTCTCCGGCTCCGGCCGGCGGCGGAGCGAGCTGCCCGGGCGCACCGCCCGCAAGCGCGCCGCGCCCGGCGGGGACGGACCGGGGTACGCGTACGAGAACTCCGGCGCCGGCTCCGGCGCGCACCGGCTGACGGACGACCGCTCCGGCACCGGCCCGGGTCCCGCCCGGGACACACCGGCCGGAGCCGGTCCGGGTGCGGGTCCGTACCGGGACACCACGGTCACCGTCTCCGGCGGACGCCGGGACGGCGGCGAACGGGACCCCGGGGCGTACGCCGAGGGGTACCGGGGCACGCCCGCGCCGCCCGGGGCCCACTCCGACACACCGCAGCACTCCCTGGCGGACCAGGACCTGGACCAGGATCTGGGTCTGGGTCTGGACCTGGAGCCGGACCAGCGCCGGGAGGCGGAGACCGGGGCCGCCCCCCGGACCGCCGAACGGCAGGGCCCGGCCCAGCACCATCCGGCCCGGCCGCCGGGCGGGGCCGCGCCCGGCGCGCTCCCCCGCAGGCGCAGCCGCCGGGGGGCCGCCGTGGAGGCCGCCGCCCAGACGGCGCTGACCCCCCAGCCGCCCGCCGCGCCGCAGCTCCCCGCCGACCGGCCCGCCTGGACGCCGGAGGCCGCGCGGGCCTCGGTCGCCAGCGTGGTGTCCGGCTCCCGGCGCGGCCGTGCGGCCGTGGCCCACGAGGACCCCGACCCCGACCCCGTACCCGACCGCGCACCCCACACCGACCACACCGACGCGCACCATGGAGGCCGGCCGTGACCGGGACCATCACCAGACTTCCCGACCTGGGCTGGATGCTCCGCCCCCTGACCGAGATCCCCGGCGTCCGGCACGCCGTGGTGGTCTCCGAGGACGGGCTGCGGCTCGGCCACGCCTCCGCCGAGCGGCTCACCGGGCCGGTCTCCTCGCTCAGCGTGGCCGAGGCCGAGGCGCTCTCCGCCGCCTGCGCCGCGATGACCATGACCGGGCGCTCCACCGCCGCGCTGCTCTTCGGCCGGGGCGCGGGCGTACGGCAGCTGATGCTGGAGTCCGAGCACGGCTTCGTCCTCTTCACCCATGCCGGAATCGGCGCGCACCTGGGCGTCGCCACCGACACCGAGGCCGATGTGGGGCTGGTGGCGCAGCAGATGCAGCTGCTGGTGGCGAAGATCGGCGCGCATCTGAGCAGTCAGCCGAGGGATCCGGTGACCGACTCCTCATGACGGACCGTCCGGAGGATCGGACCCCTTCGGCGGTACGCCCGTATGTGATCACCAGAGGGCGCTCGGACACCGGCGGCGAGCCGCTGGCCTGGGAGACCCTGGTGATGGCGACCGACGCGGCGTTCCCGCCGTCCCTCCAGCCGGAACACCACAAGATCCTGACCCACTGTCAGGGCCTGCTGTCGGTAGCCGAGGTGGCGGCGCATCTCGGCCAGCCACCCTCGGTCGTCCAGGTGCTGCTCTCCGACCTCGTCGCATGGGGGCTGATCGTGATCCGTCCGCCCATTCCCCCGGCCGAACACACCGATGTGACCATGCTCAGAAAGGTCCTCCATGGCCTCGAAAGCCGTCTCTGACGACCCGGACCGGGCGTCGGGACAACCGGGCCCGCACACGGGGCGGACCCGGGACACCCCCGGCCCCGGCACCCAGCCGGGGAAGTATGTGAGCGCCGGAGTCGTGGGCGCGGCGAAGATCCTGGTGGTCGGCCCGCTCGGGGTCGGCAAGACGACGCTCATAGGCACCGTCTCGGAGATCAAACCGCTGTCCACCGAGGCGATGATGACGCAGGCGGGGGCCGGGGTGGACACGGTGCTCACCCCGGGCAAGACCACCACCACCGTGGCGCTGGACTTCGGCCGGATCACCATCGACGGCGCGCTGGTGCTCTATCTCTTCGGCACCCCCGGCCAGCAGCGGTTCCTGCCCGCCTGGCGGGATCTGGCCAAGGGCTCGCTCGGGGCGCTGGCGCTGGTCGACACCCGCGATCTGGCCGCGTCCTTCGACGCGCTGGGCAATCTGGAGGATCTCGGGCTGCCGTTCGCCGTCGCGGTCAATGTCTTCCCCGGCAGCCCCCAGTACACCGAGCACGAGCTGCGGGCGGCGCTGGATCTGCTGCCGGACACCCCGCTGGTGGCCTGTGACGCGCGGAATCTGCGCTCCTCGGTGCAGGTGCTGATCGCCCTGCTCGGCCATCTCATCGACATCGCTCCCCCGGAGGCGCACGGCCTCGCGCCCGCCCAGGCCCAGGCCCAGGCGTCCGCTCCGGCTCCCGCACCCGCCGGCTCCACGGCGACGGAGTCGCTGTGACCGGGCCCCCGCACACCGCGCCGCACGCCCCCGGCGCGCCCCGGAACGGCGGCGGCCACCGGCTGGCCCCGACCGCGCTGTACGGGCCGGACCTCGACGGCGACGCCATGCCCGCGCTCTACGAGCGGCTGCGGCGGGCGCACGGCCCGGTGGCCCCCGTCACCATCGCCCCGGGCGTCGGGGCCTGGCTGGTGATCGGCCATCGTGAGCTGCTCCGGCTCACCCGCGACGAGCAGGACTTCTCCCACGACCCGCGCCGCTGGAGCCTGCTGCGCGAGGGCCGGGTGCCGCCCGACTCCCCGATCATGCCGATCATCGGCTGGCGTCCGGCGCTCCTCTTCGCCGACGGACAGCAGCACCGGCGGATGCGCACGGCGGTCTCCGAGGCCCTCGACGAGATCAACGGCCATCAGCTGCGCCGTACCGTACGCGCCGCCGCCGAGGAGCTGATCGCCTCCTTCGCCGGCCGCCGCGAGGCCGACCTCGTCCCGGAGTACGCCCGGAAGCTCCCGGTACGGGTGATCATCGGGCTGCTCGGGCTCGACGAGCCCACCGGACAGCTGCTGGCACAGGCGATCACCGGGATGGTCGTCGCCAACGCCGACTCGGTCAACGCCAGCCGGCGGATGAACGCGATCCTCCAGACCCTGATCCAGCAGAAGCGGCAGCGGCCCGGCGACGACGTCACCTCGGCGCTGCTGCGGCACCCGGCCGCGCTCACCGACGAGGAGGTGCTGCACAACCTGGTGGTGATGTTCGTCGCCGGACAGCAGACCACCGTCAACTGGATCTCCACCACGCTGCGGATCCTCCTCTGCGACCCGGCGTTCCGCTCCTCGCTCGCGGTCGGCCATCTCAGCGTGGACGACGCGCTCGACCTGGTGCTCTGGCGGCATCCGCCGACCCAGAACTTCCCGGCCCGCTACGCCACCCGGGACCTGGACTTCGGCGGCCAGCGCGTCCGCACCGGGGACATGCTGCTGCTGGGGCTCGCCGGGGCCAACCAGGATCCCGCCGTGCTGCCCGAGGACGGCACCCCGGTGATCGGCAACCGTTCGCATCTGGCCTTCGGCGCGGGTCCGCACGCCTGCCCGGCGCAGGACCCGGCCCGGCTGATCACCCGTACCGCCGTGGACACCATCCGCCACCGGCTGCCCGATCTGGAGCTGGCGGTGCCCGAGTCCGAGCTGTCCTGGGTCAAATCGCCCTGGAGCAAGGGGCTCGCCGCGCTGCCGGTGCGCTTCACCCGGCCCCAGCTGCCGCCGCCCGCCCGGCCGGACCTCCTTGTGTCGGGGGAACCGCTCACGGCGGCGAAGTGCCCGGCCGGAGCCGTCTCCCGTCACGACTCACCGCCAGGAGAGCCGAGTTGAGCCAGACCCCGGAGAGTTCCCGCACCACCGCTTCCGCTTCCGCTTCCGCCGCCGCACCGCCGCCACCGCACCGGATGGACCCGGGCGGCGGCTGCCCGCACGCCGCCAACGCCCGGCTGCTCGCCGCCGGGCGCTCCGTCGCCGAGGTGGTGCTGCCGGGCGAGGTCCCGGGCATGGCGGTGCTGGGCCACGAGGCGCTCAAGGACTTCCTCTCCCGGCCCGAGGTCGCCAAGGACCCCCGGCACTTCACCGCGCTGCGGGAGGGGCGGATACCGAAGGGCTGGCCGCTGCACACCTTCGCCACCGTCCCCGGGATGACCACCGCAGACGGCGAGGACCACCGCAGACTGCGCTCACTGGTGACCAAGGCCTTCACCGGCCGCCGGGTGGCGGCCCTGCGCCCGGGCGTCGAGAAGGTCACCGCCGGGCTGCTGGACGGCCTCGCGGCGGCGGCGGAGAACGGGGACGGCGTGGTCGACCTCCGCGAGAACTTCGCGCTGCCGCTGCCGCTGAGCGTGATCTGCGCCCTCCTCGGGGTGGCCGACGCCCATCAGGAACGGCTGCACCATCTCTCCAACCAGGTCGTCAGCACGGTCATAACGCCGAAGGAGGCGATCGCCGCCAACCAGGAGCTGGTGGCACTGCTGAGCGCGATCGCGGCGGACCGCGCCGAGCACCCCGGCGACGATCTGACCAGCGCGCTGATCGCCGCCCGCGAGGAGGACGGCGACCGGCTGAGCCAGCGGGAGCTGATCGGCACCCTGCTGCTGACGATCGTCGCCGGGCACGAGACCACGCTGAATCTGATCGGCAACGCGGTACGGGCGCTCTGCGCCGACCGCGAGCAGCTCGCCGCCGTCCGCTCCGGGCGGGCGGGCTGGGCCGATGTCGTCGAGGAGACGCTGCGCTGGGACAGCCCGGTCAGCTACTTCCCCTTCCGCTACCCCACCGAGGACATCACCGTCGACGGCACGGTGATCCCCCGGGGCACCCCCGTCCTCGCCGGCTACTCGGCGGCCGGCCGGGACCGGGCGGCCCACGGCCCCGACGCCGACCGCTTCAACGTCACCCGGGCCGACGGCCCCCGCCATCTGTCGCTGGGGCACGGCGCGCACTACTGCCTGGGCGCGCCGCTGGCCCGGATGGAGGCGGAGATCGCCCTGGAGAGTCTCTTCACCCGCTTCCCCGAACTGGAGCTGGCGGTCCCCGAGGCCGAGCTGCCCCGGCACGCCAGCTTCGTCGGCAACAGCGTCAGCGAGCTGCCGGTCCGGCTGAGGCCCTGACCCGGCGGGCCCCTCGGCGGCCGGGGAGCGGTCGGTAGGCTTGAGTCTCACGTCTCACGTCTCACGCCCGCGCCCCGGTCACCGCCGGACCCGTACGAGAAGGATCCGGCATGCCGTCGTCCGCTCCGGAGGCGCTCCGGCGCGCCCGTCCCGCGCTCCTCCTCTACCTCGGCGTCCGCGCGCTCTGTCTCGCGGTCCTCTTCCTCTGGTCGTCCCTCGCGGGCCGGGACGCCCGGGTGCTGCTCGCCGAACGCTGGGACTCGCTCTGGTACGTACGCGTGGTCGAGCACGGCTACGACTTCACGCTGACGGCCCCCGACGGCCGGGTCCTCTCGGACATGGCCTTCTTCCCGCTGCTGCCGTGGCTGGAGCGGGGCGTCTCCGCGCTCACCCCGCTCGGCCCGCCCGACGCGGGCCTGCTGGTCAGCGCGGTCGCGGGGCCCCTGGCGGCCTGGGGGATCTTCCGGCTCGTCGCCGAACTCCACGGCGAGCGCCCGGCGCTGTTCACGGTCGCGCTCTGGGCCGCGCTGCCGGTCGGGATCGTGCAGTCCATGGCGTACAGCGAATCCCTCTTCGTCGCGCTCGCGGCGTGGGCGCTGTACGCGACGGTGCGCGGGAACTGGCTCGCCGCCGGGGTGCTCGCCTCGCTCGCCGGGCTGACCCGGCCGGTCGGTCTCGCGGTCGCGGCGGCGGTGTGGGTGACGGCGCTGACGCTGTGGCGGCGCGAGGGCGCGCCGCGCGGCCGGATGGCGCTGGGCATGGCGCTGGCCCCGCTGGGCGCGGCGGGATACATCCTGTGGGTGGGGGCGCGCACCGGGAGTCTCCTCGGCTATCTCGATGTGCAGGCCGAGTGGGGCAACGGCTTCGACGGCGGGCTGGCCTTCGCCCGGTTCGCCGGCGGGCTGCTCGCGGGCCCGGGGTTCCTGGGCGGGGTGGGACTGCTCGCCGGGGTGGCCCTGGTGATCTGGCTGTACGCGAAGGGCGTGGCCCAGCGCCAGCACCTCGCCCTCCTCGTGTACTGCGGGATCGTGGTGGTGCTGGCCCTGGGCGCGTCCGGCTACTTCGGCTCCAAGCCCCGGCTGCTGCTGCCCGCCTTCCCGCTGCTGATCCCGCCCGCCCTCGCCCTGGCGCGGGCGAGGCCCGCCACGGCCCGTGCGGTGATCGGGGGCGCGGCGGCGGTCGCGGCGGTGTACGGGGCGTTCTGGCTGAACGGCTCGGGTCCGCCGTAGTACGTCATCAACTCCGTTGCCGCGGCCCGGCGGGCGGCCTACGGTCCTCACCATGCTGCCTGTGGTGGAGACGGACGCCCAGGGGGACGCGGTGGTCCCCGACGAGAGCGTGATGCGCCCCGGGGCCGAGGAGCTGTGCGCCCGGCTGGGGTTCGCCGGGGCCCGGCTGACGCGTTTCCCCGAGGGGACGCAGCCGGTCTACGCGGTGGGTGAGGCCCATGTGCTCAAGCTCTTCCCCGGGGCGTCGGCCTCCGACGCCGTCACCGAGACCCGCGTACTGGAGCACCTCCAGGGGCGGCTGCCGGTCCCCACCCCTTCGGTGGCCGCCTCCGGGGCGTATGTCAACGGCTGGCGGTACGTGCTGATGTCCCGGCTGCCCGGCACCGGCCTCGCGGCCGTCTGGGAGCGGCTGCCGGCCGTGGACCGGGAGCGGATCACCGCCGAGGCGGGCGAGACCCTCGCGGCGCTGCACGCGCTCGATCCCGAGCCGCTGGCCGACGTTCTCGGCCCCGGCGACTGGGGGGCCTTCCTCGACCGCCGCCGGGCGGCGGCCGTCGAACAGCAGCGCGCCCGGGGGCTGCCCGCCGCGCTGCTGGAGCGGATCCCGGCCTTCCTCGACTCGGTGGCGCTGCCCAGGAGTCCGCGCCGCACGCTGCTGCACACGGAGTTCATGCGCGAGCACTTCCTTCTCGACCCCGGAGCGCGGCGGCTGAGCGGGCTCTTCGACTTCGAGCCCGCGATGATCGGCGACCGGGCGTACGATCTCGTCGCCGTCGGCCTGTTCCTCACCCGGGGCGACCCGGGGCTGCTGCGGCGCTTCCTCTCCGCGTACGGCGAGAGCTTCGAGCCGGCCGTGCTCCTCGCGTACACCCTGCTGCATGTGTACAGCGATCTGCCCTGGTATCTGCGGGAGGTGCCGGTCCCGGCGGGCGCGGACCTCCCCACGATCGCCGAGGTCTGGTTCGGCACCGGTTGACCGGCGGTCCCGGGGCGCGTTCGCGGGGCGGCTGGACGAGACTCTTCCCGTACGCGTGGATCGTCCACCGAGGAGAGCGGAAGCAGCCATGAGCCCAGCCATCGCCGTCACCGGAGCCAGCGGACGGATCGGCGGGCGGATCGCCCGCCGCCTCAGCGCGGCGGGTCTCACGCCCCGGCTGCTGGGCCGGGACCCGAAGCGGCTGCCCCTGATCGAGGGGAGCGCGCTCGCGCCGCCCGCCGCGTACGGGGACGGGGAGGCGATGCGGCGGGCGTGCGACGGTGCGAGCACACTGTTCCTGGTCTCCGCGCGGGAGGCCCCCGAGCGGGTGAGCGATCACCGGACGGCGGTGGACTCGGCCGTCGCGGCGGGGGTGGAGCGGATCGTGTACGTGTCCTTCCTGGGGGCCGCGCCGGACGCGACCTTCACCTTCGCGCGCGACCACTGGCACACCGAGGAGCACATCCGCGCGTCCGGGGCGCGGCACACCTTTCTGCGGGACAGCTTCTATCTCTCCTCGCTGGCCCAGATGGCCGGGGCGGACGGGGTGATCCGGGGCCCGGCGGGGTCGGGCCGGGTCTCCGCCGTGGCGCACGACGACATCGCCGACGCGGCCGTCGCCGTACTCCTCTCCGACGAGCACGACGGCCGCACCCACGATCTGACCGGCCCGGCGGCGCTCACCCTCGCCGAGGCCGCCGCCGAGCTGAGCCGGTTCGCCGGGCGCGAGATCGTCTACCGGCCCGAGACCCGGGACGAGGCGTACGCCTCCCGGGCCGGGTACGGGGCCCCGTCGTGGGAGCTGGCCGGCTGGGTCACCTCGTACGAGGCCGTCGCGACCGGCGAGCTGTCCGCCGTCTCGGACGCCGTGCCGAGGCTCACCGGCCGTCCGGCGACGAGCTTCGGGGACTTTCTGCGCGGGGCCCCGGAGGCGTACGCGCATCTCCTGCCCTGACCGGCTCAGACGGCTCCGCGGCCTCGCCGCCAGACGTCCGTCACCAGGGGGACGCCGGGGCGGTAGGCGAGGTGGACATGGCTGGGCGCGTCCAGCAGCGCCAGGTCCGCCCGGGACCCGGGGGTGAGCCGTCCGA
Organism: Streptomyces amakusaensis; assembly: GCF_039532665.1. NCBI lineage: Bacteria > Bacillati > Actinomycetota > Actinomycetes > Kitasatosporales > Streptomycetaceae > Streptomyces > Streptomyces amakusaensis. Next base: position 69,616 of record NZ_BAAASB010000001.1, read on the forward strand.
TGTCGGTGCGGCGCAGGGCGGCGGCCCCGCCGGCGGTCGCGGACCAGAGGGCCTCGTCGGGGGTCATGCCCATGTCCCGTACGGCGAGCGCGAGACAGAACGGCATGGAGGAGGTGAAGGAGGAGCCCGGGTTGCAGTCCGTGGAGAGCGCGACGGTCACCCCCGCGTCCAGCAGCCGCCGGGCGTCCGGCCACTCGGCGCGCGTGGAGAACTCCGCGCCGGGCAGCAGGGTCGCGACCGTGCTCCCGCTCGCGAGCGCGTCGACGTCGGCGTCGGTGAGATGGGTGCAGTGGTCGGCGCTGGCCGCCTGAAGCTCCACGGCGAGCTGGACCCCGGGCCCGTACCCGAGCTGATTGGCGTGCACGCGCGGCGTCAGCCCCTTCGCCCGGCCGGCGGTGAGAACGGCGCGGGCCTGGTCCCCGTCGAACGCGCCCTTCTCGCAGAAGACGTCGACCCAGCGGGCGTGCGGGGCGCAGGCGTCGAGCATCTCGCCGGTGACGAGGGCGACATAGCCGGCCGGGTCGTCGGCGAAGTCGGGCGGGACGATGTGCGCCCCGAGATAGGTGACCTCCTCCGTGTGACGGGCGGCGATCTCCACGGCGCGGGCCTCGTCGTGGACGGTGAGGCCGTATCCCGACTTGGTCTCGAAGGTGGTGGTGCCCTGGCGCAGCGCCTCGCCGAGATGCCGCAGGAGGTTGGCCTCCAGGGCGGCGTCGGAGGCGGCCCGGGTGGCGGCGACGGTGGTGCGGATGCCGCCGGCCTCGTAACGGCGGCCGGACATCCGGGCGTTGAACTCCTCGGTGCGGTCACCGGCGAAGAGGAGGTGGGAGTGCGAGTCGACGAAGCCGGGGATCGCGGCGCGTCCGCCCGCGTCCCGGACCGTGTCGGCGGCGGGGGCGGACCTGGCGGGGCCGACCCAGGCGACCGTCTCGCCCTCGATCAGCAGGGCGGCGTCGCGGACGAGGCCGAGGGGGGATCCGTCGCCCAGCGCCGGGTCGTTGGTGACGAGAGAGCCGATGTCGGTGATGAGGGTGGTGGTGCTCATGGGTTCCTCTCCGGGGGTCGGCGGGCGGGCCGTCCGCCACACGGTACGGGCGTCCCCGGGGGCTCGGGCGGCCCGGGGCCGGGCCCATCGTGCTCCCGTGTCACCCGGATGGCCGTCTACCCCGCCGGTGTCACCGTGCGCCACCATGTGCTCACAGGCCTCTGTTGAAGGGGAAAGCACATGCGCGAGCACGAGAAGTAGCGGTGGCGGCCCTCTTCGCCGAGCGGCATCGGCGTCTCGCGGAGGCGATGGACCGCTGCGGCGCCTGGCCCGGGCGCTCGCCGTGGGTCCGGGAGGCGATGGACGCCGTGCCCCGCCATCTGTTCGCCCCGGACCGGCTGTGGCGGCCGGACGGCGGCGTGTTCGCGCCGGTCGACCGGGAGGTGGATGTCTGCCGGTGGGCGGAGGCGGTCTACCCGGACCCGGAGACGCCGACCGTCACCCAGGTCGTGGCGGGCCGGGAGGCCGCCGGGCTGCCCTGTCAGGGGGTGGTGGCGGACATGCTCGACGCCCTGGGGCCCAAGCCCGGTCAGCGGGTGCTGGAGCTGGGCACCGGCACGGGCTGGACCGCCGCGCTGCTGGCCCATCGCACCGGCCCGGACCGGGTGACCAGCGTGGAGGTGGACGCCGGGCTGGCCTCGGCGGCCCAGAAGCGGCTGGAGACGGCGGGGGTCCGGGTGGCGGTGGAGCTGGGCGACGGCACCGCCGGGCATCCGCGCTCCGCGCCGTACGACGGGGTGATCGCCGCCTACGCGGTGGACCGCATCCCCTGGGCGTGGGTCGCCCAGACCCGGCCCGGCGGCCGGATCGTCACCCCCTGGGGGCGGCTCGGCCATGTCGCCCTCACCGTCGCCGGGGACGGCCGCTCCGCGAGCGGCTGGGTGCGCGGGCTGGCCCGCTTCCCGCCGGCCCGGGGCACCCGCCCCGCCCTGGAGGACTTCGCCCTCCTCCGCGCCGCCCGCCCGGAGTGCGCCGAACGCTCCTGGGAACGGGATCCGGGCGCGCTGCGCGAGGACCGCCACCTCCGGTTCGCCCTGCGGGTCGCGCTGCCCGACGTACGCATCGCCGCCCGCGCCGACGGCCCCGGCGAGGTCACCGCCCAGCTCCACGACGGACGCTCCTCCTGGGCCACGCTCTCGGTCCGGCCCGGACAGGCCCCGACGGCCCTTCAGGGCGGCCCGCGCCGGCTCGCCGACGAGCTGGAGCAGGCCTGGGACGGCTGGCTGGAGGCCGGGAGCCCGGATCTGCACGAGTTCGGGCTGACCGTGGAGTCCGCCGACTGCCAGTACGCCTGGGCGCTGGACCAGGAGACCGGTCCGCGCTGGCTGCTCAGCTGACGCCTTCTCCCAGAATCAGTCTCCGGTGCGCCTCCTGGAGCCCTTCCGGCAGCTCGTCCGGGGTGAACCACCCCGCCTCCAGGATCTCGAAGGAGTCGATCTCCATCGTCCCCCCGATCAGCTCCGCCTCATAGACCACTTCCATCCGCAGCCTGAACCCGCTGTTGAGCACCACCAGCCCCTTTGTTCGCACGTCCAGCCCCGTCTCCTCCTTCACCTCCCGCACCACCGTCTGCCCGAACTCCTCCCCCTTGTGCGCGTATCCACTCGGCATCCCCCACTCCCGCCCTTCGGGCCACAAGCGGTGCTTGAGCAGCAGCACCCGTCCCTCCCCGTCCCGGACGATCCCGGTCACCCCCACCATGAACGTCGCCTGCGTCAGCCACAGCACCCGCCACTGCCAGACCCCTCGCATCCCCCGCCACGCACGCGCCACCAGCCTCTTCATCCCCGTACCCCTCCCCAAGTCACCCAGGGCTCACGGGAAACCGCCCGGCCCACGGCCACCATGGCCCACGGGCCGCCCGGGGCCCAAACGGGGCTGCTGTCCGGCCTGGGCCGAGTGGGGCGCTCATGGCGGGTGCCCCTTCACCGGCCTTGCGCGCGGCGGCAGGTGAGAGCGAGGTCCACGGCCGGGGACTGATCCTGGTCGACGCGCTCGCCTCCCGGTGGGGCGCCGAACGGGTCGTCACCGGGAAGCGGGTCTGGGCCGAGCTGGACATCCCGCCGAAGAGCCGCGAGCAGCCCGGGCGGCACGTGCTGTGACCGGGACACGGAATCGCCGGGACGACCGGGAGTGGAGCACGGGCATGTGCTGGCTCTACCGCCGCATGTCCGAGATACCCGTGCTGTGGCTCGGGCCGGTCACCGCCGCACCCCACCCGGTCGTCACACGCCTCGGCGAGGACTTCCTCACCCAGACCTACGGCCGCACCTACCGCTTCCTCGGGGAGCGGACCGGCACCGGTCGCCATCCCGTCGTGAACGTGGACGACGCGTGGGAAGTCCGGTCCATCCTGGAACTGACGGCCCCAGGCGTCGAAGCCGGGTACGAGACCAGCGGACGGACGCGCACCGCCTACCTGGTCCACCCCGACGGGTCCTGGGCCAGAGCCTCCGCCGAACGGACCCGTCCGCCCACCGTCCACCAGGGCGGGCCTCAGCGACTGTGGGACACCGTGGAACGCATCCGTACATGGCTGCTCTCCGAGGGCGGACTGCCCCTACTACGGGCGCACCCTAGCTCCGGGGCCGGGGAGTCTCAGGGCGCGTCGGCGAGCGGGGGCGGCGCGGGGAGGACGGCCGGGGTCGCCATGTCGTTGTCCTCCAACTGGATCTCGTCCAGTTCGACGCTACGGACGAGCACCCCGGGCAGGTCCACGAATCGGCTCAGCGCGTCCGCGATGGCCTGAGTCAGGGTCTCGGCCTCGAAGGAGCAGCTGAACCGGGAGTAGCCCGGCCCCTCCACCAGGTTGATGCGCCCGTCGTGGAAGCTGGCCAACTCCGTCAGGGTGTCGTCCTGCTCTTCGGTGAGAGCGTCCTGAAGGACCAGGCTGAAGTACCAGTTACGCACAGTTCTCATGCCTCCGCGTGAATCGATCAATGTCCTTGGCTTCTTCGCTCGGATTCTGCGGGGTGCAGACCACTGTGTACTTGTCGTTGCACGGACAGCACACGACGCATCCCCAGCGGTGCCCCTTCCCTGTATGGATCACCTTGAGCCCCGCCGCCTCCGCCCTCCTCAGCGCCGCTTCCACATCCTTCTTCTGATGCCGATCACCGATTCCCACGACCGTATGTACTACTCGTCACCCGCGAGGAAGGTACGGAGACGAAAGCAGAACCGCCCGATCGAGCTACCGCACGGCGGCGGGTCCCGAACGCGAGGCCCCTACCCCCGCAGCGCGGCGATCGACGCCGCCAGTTCGCCCGGGACGTCCGGGATCAGGGTGTGGACGCCGGAGGAGACGATGCGGCGGCCGGCGACGACGACTTCGCGGATGTCGGGGGCGGAGGCGGCGAAGACGGCGGTTTCGGCGGCGAGGCGGGGGAGGGGGCCGGCAGTGCGGACGGAGGTGAGGGTGAGGGTGGTGAAGTCGGCGGGGGCGCCGGGTTCGAGGCGGCCGGCCTCGGGCCAGCCGAGGGCGGTGTGGCCGGTGGCGGTGGCGGTGCGGAGGAGGGAGGCGGCGGTCCAGTGGCCGCGGGTGCGGGAGCGGAGGCGTTCGTCGAGTTCGAGGGCGCGGGCCTCTTCGAGGAGGTCGATCACGGCGTGGCTGTCGCTGCCGAGGCAGAGCGGGGAGCCGGCGCGCTGGAGCGCGACGGCCGGGCCGATGCCGTCGGCGAGGTCGCGTTCGGTGGTGGGGCACATGCAGACGCCGGTGGCGGAGGAGCCCAGCGCCCGGATGTCCTCGTCGGTGAGATGGGTGGCGTGGACGGCGGTCACGGTCGGCTTCCAGAATCCGGCGCGCGCCAGGAGGCGGGCGGGCGTTGTGCCGTACACGGCCCGGCAGACCTCGTTCTCGGCGGGCTGCTCGGAGAGGTGGACGTGGACCGGCAGTCCGTCGGTGCGCTCGGCGAACCGCTCGTACCCGTCGGCCTCGGCGAAGGCGCGTACGGAGTGGATCGCGGCCCCGATCCGGGCGTGGGGGCGGGGCGTGAGCCGGGAGAAGCGCTCGTACCAGGCGTCGGCCGTCCCGTCGCCGAAGCGGAGCTGGGGGCCTTCGAGGGGCTGGTGGCCGTCGCGGGTGAGGCCGCCGCGGAGGTAGGCGGTGTCGAGGAGGGTGATCCGGATGCCGGCGTCGGCGGCGGCGGCGATCAGGGCCTCGCCCATGGCGTTGGGGTCCTCGTAGGGCACTCCCCGGGGCCCGTGGTGGAGATAGTGGAACTCGCCCACGACCGTGATCCCGGCGAGGGCCATCTCCGCGTACACGGCGCGGGCGAGGCGGTGGTACGAGTCCGGGGTGAGCCGGGACGCGAACTGGTACATGAACTCGCGCCAGGTCCAGAAGGTCCCGGTGCCGACCTGGACGGTTCCGCGCAGGGCCCGGTGGAAGGCGTGCGAGTGGGCGTTGGCGAGGCCGGGGATGGTGAGGCCGCGCAGGATCTCCGCGCCGGGCGGGGGTGTGTCGGTCCCGGTGCGGACGGCCGCGATCAGGCCGTCGCGCACCTCCAGCAGCACCCCGGGCTCGACATGGGTCTCCAGCCAGGCGTGTTCGGCCCAGTACGAGCTTGTCGTCAGCGGCATGCGAGGCCCTCCAGTACGTCGGCGAGCGCGATCACCCCGGCGAGGCAGTCGTCCTCGGCCGCGGACTCGGCCGGGGAGTGCGAGACGCCGGTGGGGTTGCGTACGAACAGCATGGCGGTGGGGACGGCGGCGGAGAGGATTCCGGCGTCGTGTCCCGCGCCGGTGCCCAGGACCGGGACCCGGCCGCCGAGCAGCCGGTTCAGCTCGTCGCGCAGGGCGTGCTCGAACTCGACGACGGGGGTGAAGGACTCGCGTACGACGGTGAGGTCGACGCCGTCGCGGGCGGCGCGGTCCCGGGCGGCGCGCTCGACGGCGGCGACGACGGTGTCGAGGGTGGCCTGGTCGGCGGCGCGGGAGTCCAGCCAGCCCCGGACCAGGGAGGGGATCGCGTTGACCCCGTTGGGTTCGACGGAGACCTTGCCGAAGGTGGCGAGCGCGCCGAGGAGTTCGGCCTCGCGGCGGGCGGCGAGGACGGTCTCGGCGTAGGTGGGCATCGGGTCGCGGCGGTCGGCGAGCCGGGTGGTGCCCGCGTGGTTGGCCTCGCCCGCGAAGTCGAACCGCCAGCGGCCGTGCGGCCAGATCGCGGAGGCGATGCCGACGGCGTCCCCGGAGAGGTCGAGGGCGCGGCCCTGTTCGACGTGGAGTTCGACGAACGCGCCGATCCGGGCGAGCCGCTCGGGGTCGGGGCCGATGGCGTCGGGGTCCTGTCCGGCGGCCTCCATCGCCTGTGGGAGGAGGACCCCGTCGGCGTCGCGGAGGGCGTGCGCCTGCTCCCGCGTGAGCCGGCCCGCCGTGAGCCGGGAGCCGACGCAGGCGACGCCGAAGCGGGCCCCCTCCTCGTCGCCGAAGTTGGAGACCGCGAGCGGGCGGGTGGGGCTCACGCCGCGCCGCCGGAGTTCGTCGAGCGCGGCGAAGGCGGAGACGACCCCGAGCGGCCCGTCGAACGCGCCCCCGTCGGGCACGGAGTCCAGGTGGGATCCGGTGACGACGGCGTCGCCCGCGGCCGGGTCGCCGAGCCAGGCCCACTGGTTGCCGTTGCGGTCGGTCTCGTACGAGAGCCCCCGGGCCAGCGCCTGGTCCCGGAACCAGGCCCGGCAGTCGGCGTCGGGTCCCGACCACGCGTAGCGGCGGTAGCCGCCGGTGGTGGCGTCCCGGCCGACGGGGGCGAGTTCCCGCCACATCTGGTGGAAGGAGGCCCCGGGGAGGCTTTCGGCGTTCACGCGCCCTCCCGCATCGGGATGCGGACGCCGCGCTCGGCCGCCACGGCCTCGGCGGACTCGTATCCGGCGTCGACGTGCCGGATGACGCCCATGCCGGGGTCGTTCGTCAGGACGCGGCGGATCTTCTCCCCGGCCAGCGGGGTGCCGTCGGCGACGGTGACCTGACCGGCGTGGATCGAGCGGCCCATCCCGACGCCGCCGCCGTGGTGGATCGAGACCCAGGAAGCGCCGGAGGCCACGTTGACCATGGCGTTGAGGAGGGGCCAGTCGGCGATCGCGTCGGAGCCGTCGAGCATCGCCTCGGTCTCGCGGTACGGGGAGGCCACCGAGCCGCAGTCGAGGTGGTCGCGGCCGATGGCGAGGGGGGCGGCCAGCTCGCCGGAGGCGACCATGTCGTTGAAGCGCTCGCCCGCGCGGTCGCGCTCGCCGTGGCCGAGCCAGCAGATGCGGGCGGGCAGCCCCTGGAAGCGGACCCGCTCCCCGGCGAGGGTGATCCAGCGGCGCAGCGACTCGTTCTCGGGGAACAGCTCCAGCATGGCGCGGTCGGTCTTGGCGATGTCGGAGGCCTCGCCGGAGAGCGCGGCCCAGCGGAAGGGGCCCCTCCCCTCGCAGAACAGGGGCCGGATGTACGCGGGGACGAAGCCGGGGAAGGCGAACGCCCGCTCGTACCCGGCGAGCTGGGCCTCGCCCCGGATGGAGTTGCCGTAGTCGAAGACCTCGGCCCCGGCGTCCTGGAAGCCGACCATGGCCTCCACATGGCGGGCCATCGACTCGCGCGCCCGCAGGGTGAATTCGGCGGGCTTCTCGGCGGCGAAGGAGGCCATCTCGTCGAAGGCGATGCCCGCGGGGAGGTAGGAGAGCGGGTCGTGGGCGGAGGTCTGGTCGGTGACGATGTCGACGGGTGCGCCCATCTCCAGCAGCCTGGGGAGCAGTTCGGCCGCGTTGCCGAGGACGCCGATGGAGAGCGGGCGGCGGGCGTCGCGGGCCTCGACGGCGAGGGTGAGGGCGTGCTCGGGGGAGTCGGCGCGGACGTCGAGATAGCCGTGCTCGATGCGCCGCTCGATCGCGCGCGGGTCGCAGTCGACACAGACGGCGACGCCGTCGTTCATGGTGACGGCGAGGGGCTGCGCGCCGCCCATGCCGCCGAGTCCCGCGGTGAGGGTGATGGTGCCGGCCAGGGTTCCGCCGAACTTCTTGGCGGCGACGGCGGCGAAGGTCTCGTAGGTGCCCTGAAGGATCCCCTGGGTGCCGATGTAGATCCAGGAACCGGCGGTCATCTGCCCGTACATCGTCAGTCCGAGGGACTCCAGCCGCCGGAACTCCTCCCAGTTGGCCCAGTCGCCGACCAGGTTGGAGTTGGCGATGAGCACGCGCGGGGCCCACTCGTGGGTCTGCATCACGCCGACCGGGCGGCCGGACTGGACGAGCATCGTCTCGTCCTGCTTCAGGGTCCGCAGGGTGCGCACCATCGCGTCGAAGGAGCGCCAGTCGCGGGCCGCCTTACCGGTGCCGCCGTAGACGACCAGCTGGTCGGGGTGTTCGGCGACCTCGGGGTCGAGGTTGTTCTGAAGCATGCGCAGGGCGGCCTCCTGCTGCCATCCCAGGGCGCTCAGTTCCGTACCTCGCGGGGACCGTACGGGGCGGGGTCCTGACATGGGCGATGCCTCCTCGCGGCGGCGCGCCGCCAGTGTTGGGTCAGCTATTCACATCCTGATCGCATGAATACTCCTAGTCAACAGATGCGCCGGGCGCGCCCCGGGTGGTTGGCTGAGGCATATGACTGTCGAACGTCGGAATCAAGCCGTACGAGCCGCTGTCGCACAGGGGCTTCTCACCGAGGAACAGCCGGTCACGGCCCTTCTGGACGTGGCCGGAATCCGGGAGTCCGCCGCCGCGCTGCGGGCGGCCTTCGCCGCCGTCACCGACGCTCCCGTGCTGCACGCCTTCGCCGTGAAGGCGACCCCGCTGGTGCCCGTGCTCGCCCTGCTGAACGCCGAGGGGATCGGCGTCGAGGTGGCGAGCCCCGGTGAACTGGCGCTGGCGCGCGCCGCCGGGGTGCGCCCCGAGCACACCGTCCTCGACTCCCCCGCCAAGACTCCGGCCGAGCTGCGCGAGGCGCTCGCCCTCGGGATCGCCGTCAACGCCGACAACCCGCAGGAACTGGCCCGTATCGACGCCCTGGCGGCGGCCGGGACCGCGTCCCCGATCGGGGTGCGGGTCAATCCGCAGATCGGCGCGGGGTCGATCGGCGCGCTGTCGACGGCGACCGCCACCTCCAAGTTCGGCGTCGCCCTGCGGGACGAGGGCGCGCGCGAGTCGGTCGTACGGATGTTCCTGGAGCGGCCCTGGCTGACCCGGCTGCACACCCACTCCGGCTCCCAGGGCATACCCCTGGCGCGGATGGCCGAGGGCGTCGGCGCGGTGTACGCGCTGGCCGAGGAGATCAACGCGGCGGCCGGGCGGCAGCAGATCGAGACCGTCGACATCGGCGGCGGGCTCCCGGTGAACTTCGCGTCCGAGGAGACGACCCCCACCTTCGAGGAGTACGCCCGGCTGCTGAAGCGGGAGGTCCCGGGGCTGCTGGACGGGCGGTACGGACTGGTCACCGAGTTCGGGCGGTCGCTGCTCGCCAAGCACGGCACGGTCCTGGCCCGGGTCGAGTACGCGAAGGTGTCCGGCTCCCGCCCGATCGCGGTCACCCACGCGGGCGTCCAGGTCGCCACCCGTACCGTGTACGACCCCGTCTCCTGGCCGCTGCGGATCGCCGCGTACGACGCGAAGGGGCGGCCGAAGACGGGGGCCGAGACGGTGCAGGACATCGCGGGGCCCGCCTGCTTCGCGGGCGATCTGCTGGCCGAGGGGCGGTCGCTGCCGCTGCTGGAGCAGGGCGACGTGGTGGCGGCACTGGACACCGGCGCGTACTACTTCACCGCCCACTACGGCTACAACAGCCTGCCGAGGCCGGCGGTGCACGGCTTCGCGGTGAGCGCGGACACGGTTGAGTTCTCGCTGGTGAGAGCCGCGCAGAGCACCGAGGAGATCGTGGCCGAGGCGGGCGGGGACCGGGCGGGCGCGCTGCTGGGGTGAGCGCCGGGGCGGGCCCCGGGGGCTGCGGGGCGGGCTCCGGGGGGCGATTGTCGGACCCGGCTGCTTTCCTGGAGTCATGGCGAACAGAAGCGTGGTCGTCGAGCGGAGGATCGCGGCCCCGGCCGAGCGGGTGTGGAGCGCGCTGACGGATCTGGAGCGCGCCCCGGAGGTGCTGAGCGGCGTGGAGTCGGTCGAGCTGCTCTCGTCGCCGGGGGCCTTCGGCGTCGGCACCCGCTGGCGCGAGACCCGGCGGATGCTGGGCACGTCGGCCACCGAGGAGATGTGGGTGACGGCGAGCGAGCCGCCGCTCGGCTATGTGGTCGAGGCCGAGTCGCGGGGCGCGCGCTATGTCTCGGACTTCGCCCTGCGCCCGGCCGGTCCCGAGGCGACGGACGTCCGGATGACCTTCACGGCCCGGCCGCCGGGCGGCGCGGCCGGGCTGCTGGCGAAGGTCTTCGGCGCGCTGGGCGCGCGGGCGGTGGCGAAGGCGATCGCCCGGGACCTGGCGGACGTGGCGGCGGCCGTCGAGGGGCGGTCCCCGCCGGCCCGATAAGGCCGGGCGGGCCGGAGTCCCGGGCCGGATGTGTACAGAACGGCCGCATTACCCGCACATCCTGCCGGGCATCACCCCGGGCCGTCCGGGCAGTCTCCTCCTCCTGTACCGCGGTATGCGCCGCAGCCGACCAGGGAGAGCCTTTTGACCGCCACCACCACCGCCGACCGCACCTCGGACGAGCCCGAGGGGGACGGGCCGCTCAGCCGGGCCATCGGGCCCAAGCTGCTGATCCTCTTCGTCATCGGCGACATCCTGGGCACCGGCATCTACGCCACCACCGGCAAGGTCGCGGGCAAGGTGGGCGGCGCGCTGTGGCTGCCGTTCGTCATCGGCTTCCTGGTGGCGATCCTGACCGCCGCCTCCTATGTGGAGCTGGTCGGCAAGTACCCCAGGGCCGCCGGGGCCGCGCTCTACACCCAGAAGGCGTTCAAGGTCCCCTTTCTGACCTTCATCGTCGCGTTCATGGTGATGTGCTCGGGGCTGGCGTCCGCGAGCGCCGCCGCCCGCGCCTTCAGCGGTGACTACTTCCTGGAGTTCACCGACGCCGTCCCGTCGACCCTGATCGCGGTCCTCTTCATCGTCGCCCTCGCCGCGCTCAATCTGCGCGGGGTCTCGGAGTCGGTGAAGACCAATGTGGTGCTCACGATCGTCGAGCTGACCGGACTCGCGATCATTCTGTCGATCGGCGCGTGGGCGGTGCTCTCCGGCGGCGGCGACACCTCCCGGCTCACCCAGTTCGAGGCCGAGGGCACCGGATACGCGCTCTTCACCAGCGTGCTGGGCGCCACCGCGCTGGGGTTCTTCGCCTTCGTCGGCTTCGAGGACTCGGTGAACATGGCCGAGGAGACCAAGGATCCGGTGCGCACCTTCCCCCGGGCGATCTTCATCGGTGTCGCCGTCACCGGGACGATCTACGTACTGGTCGCCCTGGTGTCGTCGATGCTGGTCGACCACCGGACGCTGGAGAGTTCCAGCGGACCGCTCCTGGAGGTCGTCAAGGCGGGCGGCGTCGGCTTCCCGCCCCAGCTCTTCGCGCTGATCGCGCTGTTCGCGGTCACCAACTCCGCGCTGATCAACATCATGATGGCCTCCCGGCTCTGCTACGGCATGGCCAATGAGCGCATCCTGCCCAAAGCCATGGGCCGGGTGCTGCCCAAGCGGTGCACCCCGGTCGTCGGGATCGTCTTCGTCTCGGTGCTCGCCATCGGGCTGGTGCTGACCGGCGAGATCGAGGGGCTCGGCGACACCACCGCGTTCCTGCTGCTCTGTGTGTTCGCCGTGGTCAACATCGCCGTGCTGGTGCTGCGCCGGGACCCGGTGGCGCACCGTCACTTCCGTACGCCCACCGCCCTGCCCGTCCTCGGCGCGATCACAGCGCTGGTGCTGGCCAGCCCGCTCGCCGAGCGGGACGCCGAGGTCTACATCCGGGCGGGGGTGCTGATCGCCATCGGCGTCGGGCTGTGGGCGGTCAACAAGGCGGTGATGAAGGCGCGCGGGGAGGAGACCGCCTGACGACAGACCCTAGCGGCGGCGGGCCCCGCCGGGGGCGGCGTCGCCCGCCGCGATGCCGGTGGTGACGAAGGCCTCGACCGCCGGGCCGACCGGGCCGGCGGAGAGCCGGTCGGCGCTCACCCAGAGGAGCTTCTCCGTGTCCCGCTCCCGGTGGCCGAGCCGGACCGCCTTGGCCCAGAGCCCGGCCCCGGCCCCCGCGAGCAGCATCCCGCCGGCGGCGGGCAGCGCGAAGGAGGAGGCCACGGCGGCCAGGAAGGCGATCAGATAGTGCCAGCGGCGGGCCCGCCGCCGGGTGTTCAGGGTGACCTTGCGGTCCTGGAGGAAGTCGCCGCGCCCGGCGCGGACGGCCCCCTCGGCGAGCCGGGTGTAGCGGCCGTGCCGTGCCAGCGCCGTGACGACGGCCGTCACCAGCAGCAGCGCCGCCCCGGTCAGCACACCGATGCGGCGTCCGGTGAGCCCCGGCAGCAGCACCCCGATCCCGGCGGCCACCACTCCGAGCCACCACAGGGGCGCGGCCCCGGCTCGTACCACCACCGCCACCCGCGCCAGCGAACGCGCACCGCGAACCATGTGCGTACTCCCTCTCCGTACTCCGTGCTCCATGGACGGACTCCACGACCGGACTCCATGACTGGACTCCCTACCGGTCTGTCCCGTCGCGGGCGAGGTTATCCGCGCTTTCTGAATGCCGTCTGAGTCCGGTGGGACCCGGTGCCGAGCCGGCGGAGGGTCCAGCCCTCTCCGGCCGGGTCGAGTGGGCCGGTGGTGTGCTTGAAGAGGTACTCGGCGCGCTCGTAGGAGAGGCGGCCTCGGCCGGTGTCCGGGCAGAGGTCGCGGCTGTCCGGGCGGCGGGCCGGGCCGGGGCGGCGGTCGGTGAGGAAGAGCGGGCCCCGGGTGCGGTCCGCGATCAGCCGCGGCAGCAGAAGGGCCGTGGCCGCGCGCCAGTTCACCCACCCGGATGCCGTACGGGCCCGGCGGTCGGTGAGGTCCAGATCCCCGATGTCGAGGGCGAGGACCGTGGTGATCGGGGCGCCCGATTCGTGGAGCAGCCGCCACAGGGTGTGCTCCCGCAGCGGGAGTCCGGGCCGGGACCAGAGGCTTTCGAGCAGCTCGGAGGGGATCGGGCGGGCCCGGGACGGGGTCTCGGCGCGGCGCTCCAGCCCCGCCGCGAGGTCGCCGAGCGAGGCCTGGGCGGCGAAGGAGCGGACGGCCGAGCGGTGGCGGTTCCAGGTGGTGGCCGCCGCGCCGCCCCAGGCCAGGGCGAAGACACCGGCGATGTCGTCGGCGGTGATGCCGGAGACGGGACGCCGGTCGCCGAGCGCGGTGCGCAGCCTGCGCAGCGTCTGGCCGTAGGAGCGGGCCGTGGCCGGGTCCATCGTGTCCTGGGCGAGGAAGGCGTCCGCCGCCTCGGCGAGGGTGGGGCCCTGTGGGGCGGCCGTCTCCAGGGCCGCCGCGCGGCCCAGCAGGAAGGCGCGTTCGGCGGTGTTGTGGGTGAGGGCTGCCGCGCGCTCGAACTCGGGACGGGCCTCGGCGTACCGGCCCAGCTTCATGAGCAGGTCGCCCCGGGCGGCGGGAAGCAGGTGGTAGTCGCGCAGCGCCGGGTCGGTGGTGAGGGTGTCCATGAGCGCGAGACCGGCCTCGGGGCCCTGGGCCATGGAGAGGGCGACGGCGCGGTTGAGGCGTACGACGGCGGTGGGAAGTTGCGCCTCCAGCGTCTCGTAGAGGGCGGCGATCTGCTGCCAGTCGGTGTCCTGGGCGGTGGCGGCGCGGGCGTGGGTGACGGCGATGGCGGCCTGGAGGAGGTACGGGCCCGGCGGGCGGCCCCGCTGGGTGTCGCGGGCGCGGAGCATCGCGGCGAAGCCCCGGCGGATCAGGAGCGGGTCCCAGCGGCCCCTGTTCTGTTCATGGAGCCGGACCGGTTCGCCCGAGGGGCCGGTGCGGGCCGCCGAGCGGGACTCCTGGATCTCCAGCAGGGCGACCAGGGCGTGGGCTTCGGGCTCCTCGGGGGCGAGTGCGGCGAGGAGGCGGCCCAGGCGCAGGGCCTCCAGGGTGAGGCCGGGGCGCAGCAGGTCGTCCCCGGAGGTGGCCGAGTACCCCTCGTTGAAGATCAGGTAGATGACTTCGAGGACGGAGGAGAGGCGTTCGGTCAGTTCCGCGCCGTCCTCGGGGAGTTCGAAGGGGACGCGGGCCTCGGCGAGGGTGCGTTTGGCCTCGGCGATGCGGCGGGTGATCGCGGTCTCGGGGAGGAGGAAGGCGCGGGCGATCTCACCGGCGGTCAGACCGCCGACGAGCCGGAGGGTGAGGGCCACCCGGGCCGCGGTGGGCAGCACCGGGTGGCAGGAGAGGAACATCAGCCGCAGGGCGTCGTCCTGCTCCGGTTCCAACCGGTCGGGTTCCGGCCGGTCCGGGGGGTGCCGGTGCTGTTCCTGGGCGATTTGGTGCTGTTTCTCGTCCAGGCGGCGGGCTCGGCGGATGTGGTCGACGGCGCGGCGTTTGGCGACGGCGGTCAGCCAGGCGCCCGGGTTCTCCGGGACGCCTGAGCCGGGCCACTGTTCGAGGGCGGTGACGAGTGCGTCCTGTGCCAGTTCTTCGGCGAGGCCGACGTCGTGGACCATCCGGGTGAGTGCGCCGATGATCGTGGCGGACTCCTGTTTCCAGACGGCGTCGACGGTGCGGTGCGGGTCGCTCCGGCGGGGCCCGTTGGACGTACTCGCACCGGTCACGGGCCGAAGACCTGCTGGATCACGCTCTCGCCGTCGCCGACGATCCGGCGGAAGCGGCGGGCCAGTTCGACGGCCTCCTCCTCCGAGCGGACCTCGACCAGGGCGAACCCGGCGACCGCTTCCTTGGCCTCGGTGAAGGGGCCGTCGGTGACGGTGATCTCGCCGCCGGAGGAGATCAGGCGCACTCCGAAGGGGGCGAGTCCGCCGGTGGCCAGCAGGACGCCGGAGGCGGTGAGCTCCTCCACGAACGCGCCCATCTCGGCGAAGAGCTTCTCGTCGGGGGCGGCGGCGTTGTCGGTGGCCTTGGTCGTCATCAGGTAGCGCATGGGGTTCTCCGTCTGCTCGGTGGGTGACTGCCTGCTCTGCCCACACGTCGAACAGCCTATGTGACAGGGAATGGCGGCGTTCCCTGTCACATCGCCCGTTCGATGTGAGGGCGAGAGCAGGCAAGCCCCCCGAGCCGAAGAGGAACCGATCGACATGACCACCGCCACCGCCACCGCCACACACGCCGCCGCCACCGCCCCGGCCGCTCGGGTCTCGACCCGCACGCTGCTGGGGCTCTCCGCCGCCGCCGGGCCCCTGTGGGCCGTGGTCTCCCTCACCCAGGCCGCGGCCCGGGAGGGGTTCGACATCACCCGCCATCCGCTGAGCGCCCTGAGCAACGGCTCGCTCGGCTGGCTTCAGATCGGAAACTTCCTGCTGGCCGGGGTGTTGACCGTCCTCGGGTCGATCGGGCTCCGCCGGGTGCTGCGGGGCACCCCCGGAGGGATCTGGGCACCGCGGCTGGTCCTGCTCAGCGGCATCGGCCTGATGGCGGCCGGGGCCTTCGTGATGGACCCGGCGGACGGTTTCCCGGCCGGTGCGCCGGAGGGGATGCCGACCGCGATGACCTGGCCGAGCTATGCGCACATGGCCGCCGGGACGCTCACCTTCACCTCGCTGATCGCCGCCAACTACGTCCTCGGCCGGCACTTCTCCCGGGCCGGGGAGCGGGGACGGGCGATCGCCTCACGGGTCGCCGGGACCGCGCTGCTCCTCGGCAACGGGTGGGCGATGAGCGGAGGGACGGCCGGGACGCTGACGCTGGCGATCGGCGCGATCACCGCGATGGTGTGGGTGTCGGCGGTGGCCGCGCGCCACCGGTCGCGGGAGGTCTGACCCGTACCGGCTCCGGCACGGAACACGGCGGCCCGGGACCTCTCGTCAGTCGGCGAAGAGGCCCCGGGCCGCCGCCGCCGCGTCGAACTCCTCCAGCCGGGCCTGGGCGTCCGGCAGTTCGTCGCACATGGCCTCCAGCAGCACCCGCCCCAGCAGCATCGGCGCGCACACGGTGTCGAAGGAGAGCCCGGTGCCGACGGCCGCCGGGATCAGCAGATCGCTCTCGCCCGCGACCGGGGCGAACGCCGAGTCCGCGACCGTCACGACGGTCAGCCCGGCGGTACGGGCGTACGCCAGCGCCTCCACGACCTCCTTGGGGTGCCGGGGCAGCGCGAAGCAGAGCAGCGCGCTCGCGCCCGCGCGCCGGGCGGCGTCGATGCGGTCGGCGAGCAGGGTGCCGCCCTCGTCCAGCAGCCGTACGTCCGGGTGGACCTTGGCCGCGAAGTAGGCGAAGCCCCGGGCCTGGGCGGCGGCGGCGCGCAGCCCGAGGACCGGCAGCGGGCGGGAGGCGGCGAGCAGCCGGCCGGCGCGTTCCACCGGGGCGGGGTCGGCGAGCAGCTCGGCGAGCCGGCGCAGATTCTCGATCTCGGCGCGCACCGCCTGCTGGTACTCGTTGGGGATGTGCTCGGCGGGCTCGGCGGCGGCGGGCGGCGCGAGCTCGCGGAGGTGGCGGCGCAGGGCGGGGTAGCCGTCGAAGCCGAGCGCGACGGCGAAGCGGGTGACGGAGGGCTGGCTGACCCCGGCGACCTCGGCGAGTTCGACGCTGGAGAGGAAGGGGACGTCGGCCGCCCGGCGCACCATGCTGTGGGCGATCCGGCGCTGGGTGGGGGTCAGCCGGTGCCCCTCGAACAACTGTTGCAGTCGTGCGGCAGGGCTGTCGCTCACGCCGTCCACCTCGTCCTTCTCCTCTCCCGGAGGGTGGGGCCAGCCGCCCCGGACCGGGGGGCTACCCCTACTGACGCCCGCGCCGGGCGGACGTAGCGTACCCGTATGGAAGCCCGTGACCAGGAGCTGAAGAAGGAATTGGACGCCACCCTGCATGCCCGGCGCGAACTGGGCGAAGAGTACGAGTCGGCTCTCGTGGAGTCCTTTCTGAGCAAGGTGGAGCAGCGGATCGACGGCGTGGTGGACCGGCGGACCCGCCGTCAGCTCGCCGAGAACCGGACGGCGGTGGCCCGGGGGACGCGCTCGCCCCGGCAGCCCGCCGGCTCCGACTCCGGCTTCGGCGAACGTTTCGGCTTCGGCGTGGTCTCGCTGATCCTGGCCGTGCCGCTCTCGGCGATCGGCGTGGTGAACGCCGGGCTGCCGGGGCTGATCGTCACCTGGGCGGGGATCGTCGGGGTGAACGTGGCGCACTCCTCGGGAGGGCTGTCCCGGCTGTTCCGCAAGGAGGAGCGGAGGGACTCCGACTCCTGGATGGACTGAGCCGCCCGGCCGGAGGCGGGTGACGCGGGGACCGCCGCACCCCCGGCCGATGGCCGAAGGGCGGGACGGCGGCGGTCCCCGCGTGGGACGCGCTCCCGGGTCAGGACCGGTCGCCACGTCCGAGACGCCCAGGGGACCGGGAGCCGCTCCGGAGATCCAGGACGCCGTTCAGGGCGTCGGGCGAGGGCCCCCGCCAGGGCCCCCAACCGACACCCATCACTCTGCCGACCTCGTGTTAAGCCCGTGCTGCGCCCGCATGACATGCGCGTACCGATCGCGCGAAGCGCGTCCGGCACGGGAACGGGAACGGGGCCAGGGCCGGTGCCGGTGCCGGTGCTACTTGCCGCTGTTCGCGAGGAACGCCAGCAGGTCCTGGCGGCTCACCACGCCCTTGGGCTTGCCCTCCACCAGCACGATCGCCGCGTCGGCGGTGCCGAGGACGTTCATCAGATCGCCGACCGGCTCGCCGGAGCCGACCTGCGGCAGCGGGGCGCACATGTGCTTCTCCAGCGGGTCGCCGAGCGAGGCGCGCTGGGTGTAGAGGGCGTCCAGCAGCTCCCGCTCGACGACCGAGCCGATGACCTCGGCGGCCATCACATCGGGGTGTCCCGCGCCGGGCTTGACGATCGGCATCTGGGAGACGCCGTACTCGCGCAGCACCGCGATCGCGTCGCCGACGGTCTCCTCCGGGTGCATGTGCACCAGGCTGGGGATCGCGCCGCCCTCCTTGTGGCTCAGGACGTCGGCGACGGAGGCGGACGGGCCGGAGTCGGAGAGGAAGCCGTAGTCCGCCATCCACTCGTCGTTGAAGATCTTGCTGAGGTATCCGCGCCCGCTGTCCGGGAGCAGGACGACGACCACGTCGTCGGGCCCGAGCGGCTCGGCCACCCGCAGCGCGGCGACCACGGCCATCCCGCAGGAGCCGCCGACGAGCAGGCCCTCCTCCTTGGCGAGCCGGCGGGTCATCTGGAAGGAGTCCTTGTCGGAGACGGCCACGATCTCATCCGTCACCGTCCGGTCGTACGCCGTCGGCCAGAAGTCCTCGCCGACGCCCTCGACCAGATACGGCCGGCCGGAGCCCCCGCTGTAGACGGAGCCCTCGGGGTCCGCGCCGATCACCTTCACCGCGCCGTCGCTGACCTCCTTGAGGTAGCGCCCGGTCCCGGAGATGGTGCCGCCGGTGCCCACGCCCGCGACGAAATGGGTGATCTTTCCCTCGGTCTGGTCCCACAGTTCGGGACCGGTGGTCTCGTAGTGCGAGCGGGGGTTGTTCGGGTTGGAGTACTGGTCCGGCTTCCAGGCCCCGGGGATCTCACGGACCAGCCGGTCGGAGACGTTGTAGTACGAGTCGGGGTGCTCGGGGTCGACCGCCGTGGGGCAGACGACGACCTCGGCCCCGTAGGCCCGCAGCACATTGATCTTGTCGGTGGAGACCTTGTCGGGGCAGACGAAGACGCACTTGTACCCCTTCTGCTGGGCCACGATCGCCAGGCCCACGCCCGTATTGCCGCTGGTCGGCTCCACGATCGTGCCGCCGGGCAGGAGCGCTCCGCTCTCCTCGGCCGCCTCGATCATGCGCAGGGCGATGCGGTCCTTGACCGAGCCGCCGGGGTTGAAGTACTCGACCTTGGCCAGGACGGTGGCCTGGATGCCGGCGGTCACGCTGTTGAGTTTCAGCAGCGGGGTGTTGCCGACCAGACTGATCATCGAGTCATGAATGCGCACAATGTCTCCGGGGTCTCCGTAGTGAATGCGGTCAGAGTATGCGGAGCCGGGCGGGATTGGGCGACGGTCGTAGCGGGGCAGTTAGCTGGGAGACCGGCTTGGTCGGCGAGGAGAGGAGGTCCGGACGGTGTCGAGGGCGAGAGTGGCGCGTCGCATCGCCGCCGGCGCGGCCTACGGCGGCGGAAGTATCGGCCTGCTCGGGGCGGCGACCGTGGGGGTCGTGATCGCGGAGGTCCAGCTGGCGAAGCGCTCGGTGGGCGGCGGTGTGGCACCCCTGCCGCCGCGCGCGGACGGACTGTACGGACTGGCGTTCGGACGGAGTGATCCGCTGCTGCTGGGGATGCTCGGCGACTCCACGGCGGCCGGCCAGGGGGTGCGGCGGGCCGGTCAGACGCCCGGGGCGCTGCTGGCTTCGGGGCTGGCGGCGGTGGCGGAGCGGCCGGTGGAGATGAGCAATGTGGCGCTGCCGGGGGCGCAGTCCGACGATCTGGCGCGACAGGTGACGCTGCTGCTCTCGGACGTCTCCCGGCGGCCGGACATCTGCGTGATCATGGTCGGTGCCAACGATGTCACCCATCGGATGCCGCCCACGCGATCGGTGCGCCATCTGGCCGCGGCGGTGCGCAGGCTGCGTACGGCGGGGGCCGAGGTGGTGGTGGGCACCTGCCCCGATCTGGGCACGATCGAGCCGGTCTACCAGCCGCTGCGGTGGCTCGCCCGGCGGGTGTCTCGGCAGCTGGCGGCGGCGCAGACGATCGTGGCGGTGGAGCAGGGCGGCCGGACGGTCTCCCTGGGGGATCTGCTGGGGCCCGAGTTCGCGGCGAACCCGAGGGAGATGTTCGGGGCGGACAACTACCACCCCTCCGCCGAGGGGTACGCCACGGCGGCGATGGCGCTGCTGCCGACGGTGTGCGCGGCGCTGGGCGTGTGGCCGGAGTCGGACCGGCCGGAGGCGGCGCGGGACGAGGGGATGCTGCCGGTGGCGCAGGCCGCCGTGACGGCCGCGCGGGAGGCGGGCACCGAGGTGACGGGGGCGCGCGCGCCCTGGGCGCTGCTGAAGCACCGCCGCCGCCGGCGGCTGCCCGACTCCGCCGACGCCCCACCGGCCTCTCCCACCCCTCCAACCACCGAGATTACCCCAAAGTGAGCGCTCGCTTAGAATTGAGGCCTGTGTCACACCGCGCGGCTGGTGACCCCGTCCCTACCTACCGGTAGCTTCCCATCGAGTCCTCCGTCCTCACCCTCCTGGAGCCGTGATGCCCGAAGCCGTCATCGTTTCCGCCGCCCGCTCCCCCATCGGCCGGGCCTTCAAGGGCTCCCTCAAGGAGCTGCGCGCCGACGATCTGACCGCGTTCATCGTGCGGACCGCCCTCGACAAGCTCCCCGGACTCGACCCCCGGGACATCGACGACCTCATGCTCGGCTGCGGGCTCCCGGGCGGGGAGCAGGGCTTCAACCTGGGGCGGATCGTCGCCGTACAGCTGGGGATGGACCATCTCCCCGGCTGCACGATCACCCGTTACTGTTCCTCCTCGCTCCAGACCTCCCGGATGGCCATGCACGCCATCAAGGCCGGCGAGGGCGATGTCTTCATCTCGGCCGGGGTGGAGATGGTCTCCCGGTTCGCCAAGGGCTCCTCCGACAGTTCGCCCGACACCCAGAACCCGCTCTTCGCCGAGGCCCAGGCCCGTACCGCGAAGGTCGCCGAGGGCGGGGCGGACTCCTGGCGCGACCCGCGCGAGGAGGGGCTGCTGCCGGACGCCTACATCGCCATGGGGCAGACGGCGGAGAACCTCGCCCGGCTGAAGGGTGTGAGCCGCCGCGAGATGGACGAGTTCGGCGTACGGTCGCAGAACCTCGCCGAGCAGGCCGTCGCCAACGGCTTCTGGGAGCGGGAGATCACCCCGGTCACCACGCCCGACGGCACCGTCGTCACGGCGGACGACGGGCCGCGCGCTGGTGTCACCCTGGAGGGCGTGGAGGGGCTGAAGCCCGTCTTCCGGCCGGACGGCCTGGTGACGGCGGGGAACTGCTGCCCCCTCAACGACGGCGCGGCCGCCCTGGTGATCATGAGCGACACCAAGGCCCGTGAGCTGGGCCTGACCCCGCTCGCCCGGATCGTCTCCACCGGGGTCTCCGCCCTCTCCCCCGAGATCATGGGCTACGGACCGGTCGAGGCCTCCCGCCAGGCCCTCTCCCGCGCCGGGCTGACCATCGGCGACATCGACCTGGTCGAGATCAACGAGGCCTTCGCCGCCCAGGTCATCCCCTCCTACCGGGATCTCGGCGTCGACCTCGACAAGCTCAACGTCAACGGCGGCGCGATCGCGGTCGGCCACCCGTACGGCATGACCGGCGCACGGATCACCGGCACCCTGATCAACAGCCTCCAGTTCCACGACAAGCAGTTCGGCCTGGAGACCATGTGCGTAGGGGGCGGCCAGGGGATGGCGATGGTGATCGAGCGGCTGAGCTGAGACGCGGCTGGGGTTGGGGGTGGCCCGAGGAACGAGGGGCGCACCCGGCCGCAGCGGTGTCGAAACTCAGCGCGACCACCAGCACGAGCGGCTGAGCTGAGACGCGGCTGGGGTTGGGGGTGGCCCGAGGAACGAGGGGCGCACCCGGCCGCAGCGGTGTCGAAACTCAGCGCGACCACCAGCACGAGCGGCTGAGCTGAGACGCGGCCGAGCTGGGCTTCCAGTCGCCCGGAGACCCGAAAACCCAACTCGTGACCGAAACTCCCCCAGGATGTGATCTCTCTCCTGGGGGAGTGCCGTTTCCCCAGGTCAAACCCCTGCTCCGGTAAACAGCAGGCCAAAAGTCCTGTCCCTTTCATGACGTAATGCACTGCCGGGAGAAGTCGGCTCCCCACAAGCTGATGTAGGAAGTCGGAGGTGTCGAATGAAACCGGGAGTACGTCAGTGAGCGCCATGTCTCTTGCCCTGCTGCTGACCACCGCCGCGGCCACGGTGGTGGGAGCCGCCGCCCTGCACGCCGCGTACGGACTCCGCAAGCAGGTCACGGCCCTGCGCACCGAGCTGTCCGCCGCGACCGCCGCCGGGGTCCGCCCCGCCGTCGCCGCCGTGCCGCAGGCCCGTCCCACTCCCGCCGGGGAGATACGCGCGGCCGTCGCCGAGGCCCTCGCCGAGGAGCGGGAGCGCGAGCTGGCGGAGGCGCGCGCCTTCTGGGCCGCGCAGGAGACCCGGGACGCCGCCGACGCCGCCGCCCGGCCGGGCGGGGAGGTCCCGCTGCCGCTGCTGGGCGGCGGCGCGGGCGCTCCCAGTGACGAGCTGCCGTTCTATGTGCCGAGGCAGAGCGACTTCCTGGGGCTGGAGGCGATGGACCTGGACGCGATCGAGGCGCTGGACGAGCCGGCCGACCTCCCGGAGACGACCGGGTTCGCGGAGGACTCCGCCGAGCTGGCCGCCGCCCGCCGCCGGCACCCCTCGCACCCGGACTTCGTCCCCGTGCGGACCTCGGTCGTCACCGACCACGAGCGCACGGTCAGCCGGCTGGAGGAGCTGGCCCTCGCCCACACCGAGCTGACCGATGTGCGGCCGGGCCCGCTGGGCACGCTCGACGTCTATGTCTTCGCGGACGGGACCACGCTCTGCCTGACCCCGGGCCACCGGGAGACCGCCGAGCGGCTCGCCGAGTCGCTGCGCTCCGGTGACGCCCCGGTGCTGCTGGGCGGCTCCAGTGTCTCCGGCGCGTACGCCCTGACCTTCGTCTGCGGCGACGAGGCCGTCTACATCCTCGCGGACCGGGTCATCGCCTCGTTCTGACGCCGCTCCGGGCGCGCTCCGGCGGCCCGCCCGCGCGCTCCGGTGCGCCACCGGCTACAGCCCCGCGCGCTCCGCCGCCGTGCGTACGAGAAGCGCTGCCTCGTCCACCTCCGTCTGCCGGGGGGCCGGGGCCGTTCTCAGCGCTTCGGCCAGATCCGCCGCCGCCACGGTCAGCTGGTCGGCGACGGCGAACACCCCCGCGTCGGGCATGGTCCTGGGCGGCCGGTCCGGGGTCTCGACCCGCTGGGCGCGCAGCGCCAATTCCCTGGCCAGCGCCAGGGCCTCGGCCGCCGCGCCCCGCTGGAGGCGGCTCTGCGGGGCGGCGCGCAGCCGGTCGGCGAAGCGTTCCACTGCCGCGGTGAGATCGGTCGTATCAAGCACACCGCGACCCTATGCGCACCCCGGGGAGTGTTGCCAACGGACGAACGCTCGGGCACGGTGGCGTGAAGGAGCACACGCGCGAAGCGTCCGGAGGCGCCGATGTCCCCAGTCTTCTCCGAAGAGACCCACCGAAATCTGCTCTCCCGAATCCCCCAGTGCACCGGTCGTGAGATCTCCGACTGGCTCCGCGCCGTCGAGGACGGCCCGTCCCTTCTCCGTCTGGAGGAGAAGATCAGCTGGCTCCGGAGCGAGTACAGCCTGTCGTACGGCCACGCCAAGGCGATCGTCCACGAGTACGACCTGCGGCGGGCCGCGCGCAAACTGCTGTAGGCCCGCGCCCCGGGACCCGGGAACGCCGAAGGGCCCGCAGGCGGTGCGCCTGCGGGCCCTTCGTCACTTCAGCCGGTCACCGCTAGTCGTTGCCGGTGATCAGAGACACCAGTCGCAGCATCTCCAGGTAGATCCAGACGAGGGTCATGGTGAGGCCGAAGGCGGCCATCCAGGACTCCTCGCGCGGAGCGCCGTAGGTCAGCCCGTCCTCGACCTGCTTGAAGTCGAGGGCGAGGAAGCAGGCGCCCAGGATGACGCCGATGACGCCGAAGAGGATGCCGAGACCGCCGCTGCGGAAGCCGAGGCCGTCGCCGCCGCCGATCACGGCGAAGAGCAGGTTGACCGCCATCAGCAGCACGAAGCCGAGGCCGGCCGCCATCACGAAGCCGTAGAAGCGGCGGTTGACGCGGATCCAGCGCATCTTGTACGCGATGAGCACACCGGCGAAGACCGCCATGGTGCCCAGGACCGCCTGCGGAACCGCGCCCGCGCTGACGTAGGTGGTGACCGCGCTGGAGATGACCCCGAGGAAGATGCCCTCGAAGGCCGCGTACGCCAGGATCAGCGCCGGAACCGGCTTGCTCTTGAACGCCTGGACCAGCGAAAGGACGATGGCGATCAGCGCGGCGCCGATCGCGATGCCGTACGACTTGCCGATGTTCGCGCTGTCGACGGGCAGCAGGACCCACGAGAGCACAGCGGTGAGGACGACGGTGCCGAGCGTGATCGCGGTACGCGACACGACATCGTCGATCGTCATCACATTGGCGCGCGCGGGGGCCTCGGGGCCCGTGCCGAGCTGGGCCTCGGGCGCGTAAGGGTTGGTCGCGTACGGGTTCGCGGCACCCTGGGCGTAGGGGTTTCCTGCGACGGGTCCCCCGGCCTGCGGCTGCGCGTTGAAGCCCGCGGAACCGTTGTCGCGGCTGAACCCCCGTCGCGAGAAGACCGGGTTGCTGCTCCTCATCTCACTCCTCCATGGCCACCTTGCGCGGCCTTGCGTCAAGAGTAATGCGGGAGCAAAGCAAGCACCCTAGTGCCTGGGGAGGATCTTTCCGGATTGTGACCTGGGATCACGGTTTCGGGTGAAGCCCGTGTGAGGGACCCGACGCCCCGCACCACCCTCCCGGGCGACGGGAAGGCCGGGGGTCCGCCCCGGAGAGGCCGCCGGCCCGGCCCCGGCGAGGAGAGCGCCGTGGTCACCGGTTCGTTCCCGCGGGTGACGCTGCGTATCGATGGTCGTGCCCGGAGCCGGACTCGAACCGGCACGGCCATGAAGGCCAGCGAGGTTTAAGCTCGCCGTGTCTGCATTCCACCATCCGGGCCAGGTGCGTGGCTCCGCGTAAGCACATGACCCTATCCGGGTGATCGCCAGGCCAGTCGGCCGCTGGCCCGATGTTGTCTTATTTTATTGCCGCCTGAAGTGACGTCAGCCCAGGTGACAGAACACCCGGAGGGGGCTGTCCCAGCAGGTGGGCGGTCACGCCGTCAGCCGTGATTGACGGAAATTCGTCGCACCGCGAGTGCGCCGGCCGGTGTGGCGGGGCCGGGCGGGCTGGTCGTCCGCCCTCTATCGCGGTCGCGACCGGGTGCTACCCGGCGCACACCGGGAGCTATCGAAGGCGCACAGAACCCTCACGTGATCTTCGCTGGCTGATCACAGTCTGTTGCCGGTATCCCGTGATCCGGGCCACCGGGCGCGGTGGGCGACTCAGGGGTGCCGTCATACCAAAGGAGGACGGTCGGGCCCGCCGATGCGACCAGAGAGGGCCCCGGGAACGGGCACGCGGGCTGACGATCGGGAGCCGGGGCGCGGCCAGGATGGAGTCAGTCCCCGCACCTCACCCCACCGTGAAAACAGGAGTGCCCCCTCGTGACCACCACGCCCCTCGCACACCGAGCCACCACCGCGGCAGCGCGCGCCACGGATCTGTCCAAGGTGTACGGACAGGGCGAGACCCAGGTGGTCGCCCTGGACCGGGTCAGCGTCGACTTCCGGCAGTCGGAGTTCACCGCGATCATGGGGCCGTCCGGCTCCGGCAAGTCCACGCTGATGCACTGCGTCGCCGGACTGGACACCTTCAGCTCCGGCTCGGTCCGCATCGGCGAGACCGAACTCGGCACGCTGAAGGACAAGCAGCTCACCCAGTTGCGCCGGGACAAGATCGGCTTCATCTTCCAGGCGTTCAATCTGCTCCCCACGCTCACCGCGCTGGAGAACATCACGCTCCCGATGGACATCGCGGGCCGCAAGCCGGACCAGCAGTGGCTCCAGACCGTCATCGACATGGTCGGTCTGCGCGACCGGCTCAGCCACCGCCCCACCCAGCTCTCCGGCGGCCAGCAGCAGCGGGTGGCCGTGGCGCGCGCCCTGGCCTCCCGGCCGGAGATCATCTTCGGTGACGAGCCCACCGGAAACCTGGACTCGCGCTCCGGCGCGGAGGTGCTCGGCTTCCTCCGCAACTCCGTGCGCGAGCTGGGCCAGACCGTGGTCATGGTGACCCACGACCCCGTCGCCGCCTCCTACGCCGACCGGGTGATCTTCCTCGCCGACGGCCGGATCGTGAACGAGATGCTGCACCCCACCGCCGACGGCGTCCTCGACCAGATGAAGGCCTTCGACGCCAAGGGCCGGACCAGCTGATCCCCACCGCCCAGCAGACTTCCGGCTCTCACCCCAGGACTCACTGACATGTTCCGTACCGCCCTGCGCAATGTGCTCGCGCACAAAGCCAGGCTGCTGATGACCGTCCTCGCCGTCGTGCTCGGCGTCGCCTTCGTCTCCGGCACCCTGGTCTTCACCGACACCCTCGGCAACGCCTTCCGCAAACAGACGGCCAAGAGCTTCGACGGCACCGCCGTGGTCATCTCCAGCCCCACCAGCAACAGCGGTGGCGGGATGAGCCAGGACGGCCTCGCCGACGCCACCCTGAAGAAGATCCAGGGCGCGGAGGGCGTCGCCGGAGCCGTCGGACGGGTCTCCGGGTTCGCCGGGGTCGCCGACCAGAAGGGCAAGCTGATCGGCAGCAGCTGGTCCAACACCGGGGCGAACTTCGCCCCCGGCAAGGACGGCGAGGACACCTCGTACGACTTCACCAGGGGCGAGGGCCCGGTGAAGGCCGACCAGATAGCCCTGGACCGGAAGACCGCCGAGAAGGGCGAGTACGAGGTCGGCGACACGGTACGGGTCTCCACCAGCGGACCGGTGCGGGAGTTCACCCTCTCCGGCGTCTTCACCACCGAGGACGGACAGGTCAACGCGGGCGGCAGCCTGGTCCTGTTCGACACCGCCGTGGCGCAGAAGCTCTATCTGAAGCCCGGCCACTTCAGCGAGATCAATGTCGCCGCCGCCCAAGGCGTCTCCGACCAGAAGGTGCTGACCGAGGTCAAGGAGCTGCTGCCCAAGGGCGCCAAGGCCAAGACCGGTGAGGCGATCGCCGATCAGCAGGCCGAGGACATCGAGTCCGGCCTCAAGAATCTGAACACCATGCTGCTGGTGTTCGCGGGCATCGCGCTCTTCGTCGGTATCTTCCTGATCGCCAACACCTTCACCATGCTGGTCGCCCAGCGCACCAAGGAACTGGCGCTGATGCGCGCCATCGGCGCCTCCCGCCGGCAGGTCAAAAGCTCGGTGATCATGGAAGCGACGGTGGTCGGCACGATCGCCTCCGCCCTCGGCTTCCTGCTGGGCCTCGGGCTCGCGGTCGGGCTGCGCTCCGCGCTGAGCAGCTTCGGCGCGGAGCTGCCCGCCGGTGCGCTGATCGTCGCCCCCGGCTCGGTGCTGGCCGCCTTCGTGGTCGGTGTGCTGATCACCGTCCTCGCCGCCTGGCTGCCCGCCCGCCGGGCCGCCCGGATCGCCCCCATGGCCGCGATGGGCAGCGCCCACGCGGTCGCCACCGCCAAGTCCCTGCTGGTGCGGAACACCATCGGCGGCGTCATCACGCTGGCCGGCGCCATCGGGATCGTCTCGGGCGCGGCCACCGGCGGCGGCCAGGGCCGGATGCTGATCGGCGGCGGGGCCTTCCTCGCCCTGATCGGTGTGATCGTGCTGATCCCGCTGCTCTCCCGCCCGGTGATCGCCCTGGTGCGCCCCTCGCTGAGCCGGCTGTTCGGAGTCTCCGGCAAGCTCGCCGCGCAGAACGCGGTCCGTAACCCCCGCCGTACCGGAGCGACTGCCTCCGCGCTGGCGATCGGACTCACCCTGGTCACCGGTCTGACGGTCATCGGCGTCACCCTGAGCCACGCCATCGACAAGGCGACCACGGACAACGTCCGCGCCGACTACATGGTCACGATGGCCAGCGGCAACACCATGGACGCCTCGGTGCTCGCCGCGCTGGAGAAGGCCGAGGGCGTCAAGGCCGTCTCCGGCCAGCAGGCCTTCTTCCTGAAGATCGACGGCGAGGAGCGGATCGTCTCCGCCGTCGACGCCGCCGACGCCCCCGAGGTCTTCCGGCTCGACACGGTCTCCGGCTCGCTCGCCACCCTCGGCGAGGGCCGGATCGCCGTCGCCGAGAAGACCGCGAAGGAGAACGGCTGGAAGACCGGCGACACCCTGCCGGTCACCTTCCACCAGGACGGCGACGACCGTAAGGCCGAGAAGAAGAAGCTGACGATCGGCGCGGTCTACGAGGAGAACGAGTTCATCTCCCCGTTCGTCCTCTCCGCCTCCGTCGTCGCCCCGTACGACTCGACCCCGGACATCCAGGAAGTCTGGCTGACCATGGACGGCGGCGAGAGCGCCGCCAATGAGCAGGCCCTGGTGAAGGCGCTGGGCAATGACCCCGGCATGAACATCATGGACAAGCAGGAGCTGCGCAACTCCTTCGGCGGCATGATCAACCAGATGCTGAACATCATGTACGGCCTGCTGGGCATGGCGCTGATCATCGCGGTGCTCGGAGTCGTCAACACCCTGGCGATGTCGGTCTTCGAGCGTCAGCAGGAGATCGGCATGCTGCGGGCGATCGGCCTGGACCGGGCCAGGGTCAAGCGCATGATCCGCCTGGAGGCGGTGGTGATCTCGGTCTTCGGCGCGCTGATCGGCATCGGGCTCGGCACCTTCCTCGGCTGGGCCATCGGCGAGACCCTGAAGAGCTCCATCCCGGACTACGCCCTGGTCATCCCCTGGGCCCGGATCGGACTCTTCCTGCTGCTCGCCGCGGCGGTCGGAGTGCTGGCCGCCATGTGGCCGGCCCGCAGCGCCGCCCGGCTGAACATGCTGACGGCCATCAAGACGGAGTAGCCGCGGCACCGCGTCGCCCGGGCCCCGCCGGAGAGAGCCGACCGCTCTCCCCGGCGGGGCCTTTCGGTGTGCCGGTGGATCAGTTCCAGGTACGGGCGCGCAGCGGCAGCCCGGCGGCCCCGGTCTCCGGGGTCTTGACGGCCAGGATCTGGTTGACGCCGATCCGGTTGTGTTCGAAGGCGAGCGCGCTGGCGGCCATGTACAGCCGCCAGACGCGGGCCCGCCCGAAGGAGGTGAGACGTACGGACTGCTCCCAGCCCGCCTCCAGATTGGCGACCCAGCGGCGCAGGGTCAGGGCGTAGTGCTCGCGGATCGACTCGACGTCCCGGGCCTCGAAGCCCGCCTCCTCCAGCAGGGAGACGGTGCGGCCGAGGGGGGAGAGCTCTCCGTCGGGGAAGACATAGCGGTCGATGAAGGGGTCCACCCGGTAGGCGTCCTCGTCCTTCTCGGGGCGGCGGGCGATCTGGTGGTTGAGCAGCCGGCCGCCGGGCTTCAGCAGCGCGTGGAGCTGGTGGGCGTACTCCAGATAGCGGACGGCTCCGACGTGTTCCGCCATCCCGATGGAGGAGATGGCGTCATAAGGGCCGTCCTTGACGTCCCGGTAGTCCTGAACACGGATCTCGATCCGGTCGGTGAGCCCGGCCTCGGCGATGCGCTTGCGGGCGTACGCGGCCTGCTCGCGGGAGATGGTGACTCCGGTGACGCTGACGCCGTACTCACGGGCGGCGTGCATCGCCATCGAGCCCCAGCCGCAGCCGACGTCGAGCAGGCGTTCGCCCTCGGTGAGGCCGAGCTTGCGACAGACGAGATCGAGCTTGGCGGCCTGGGCCTCCTCCAGCGAGGTGGTCTCGTCCCAGTAGGCGCAGGAGTAGACCATGGACGGGCCGAGGACCAGCTCGTAGAAGGGGTTGCCCACGTCGTAGTGGTGGCTGATGGACTGCCGGTCGCGCCATTTGGTGTGCAGACCGCCGGTACGGCGCCGGGCCTCCTCCACGGGCGGCCGGGGCGGGGGCAGCGCGCCGCCCAGTCCGATCAGCGTGCGGGCCGCGGTGAGAAGCCGGGGGTCCCGGAGCGGAATAGCACCGTCCGCCCGTTCCCAGATGATGCCGGCGAGCCGGTCCAGGGCGGTGTAGAGGTCCCCTTCCACATCGATGTCCCCGGCGACCCAGCCCCGGGCGAGTCCCAGCTCACCCGGCTGCCACAACAGCCTCCGCAGCGCCCGCCGGCGCCGGAGGATCAGCACCGGCCCGTCCGCCGGTCCCGCCTCGGAGCCGTCCCAGGCGCGCAGACGGACCGGGAAAGGGGTGTTGAGCAGTTCTTCGGCTAAGGTCGCCAGCCGCAGTGCGGCGTCGGCCATGACGCACACCTCCGTGATGATGATTCGCTGCCTCGGGGTCCTGTGCTCCGGTGCCCCGCTCACCGGGGACAACAAGCCGACCACTGTGCGTGCTTCCCGTCTGGACGCGATCTCGCACAGAATTCTGAGCGAGCCCCTCGCACGGCGGTGGCATCCGCGACCGGCCGGGGGGAACGGGCGACGGTTTCAGGACAGGCCCCGGCCCTCGTCGGACATGCCGAAGGGCCGCCCGCACCACGGATGGCGGACGGCCCTTCGAACAGGGTGTCTTGCAGGTCAGGAAGTTTTGGCCTTCTCCGGAGCGGGAGTGGAGACCGGGGCCGGGGCGGGCTTGGCCGCCTCGTAGAACTCCTCGCGCGGCGACTCGATCGCGCCGAGCGAGACGACCTCGCGCTTGAGGAACATCTGAAGAGTCCAGTCGGCGAAGACGCGGATCTTCCGGTTCCAGGTCGGCATCGCCATGCCGTGGTAGCCACGGTGCATGTACCAGGCCAGCCGACCGCGGAGCTTGATCTTCATCTTGCCCATGACGATCATCGCGACGCCCTTGTGGACACCGAGACCGGCGACCGCGCCCTTGTTGGCGTGGCTGTAGTCCTTCTGCGGGAAGCCGCGCATCCCGGAGATGACGTTGTCGCCGAGGAGCTTGGCCTGGCGCAGCGCGTGCTGGGCGTTCGGCGGGCACCAGGCGTTCTCGACACCGGCCTTGCGGGCGGCGAGGTCCGGGACCTGGGCGTTGTCGCCGGCGGCCCAGACGTAGTCGGTGCCCTGGACCTGAAGGGTGGTGGCGGTGTCCACATGGCCGCGGGGGCCGAGCGGGAGACCGTAGCGGGCGAGCGCCGGGTTGGGCTTCACACCGGCGGTCCACACGATGGTGCTGGAGTCGACCTCAAGGCCGTTCTTCAGCACGACATGGCCGTCCACGCAGGAGTCCATCGAGGTCGAGAGGTAGATCTCGACGCCGCGGCTCTCCAGGTGCTCCTTGCCGTACGCGCCGAGCTTCGGCCCGACCTCGGGAAGGATCTTGTCGGCCGCGTCGACCAGGATGAAGCGCATGTCCTCGCGCTTCACATTGTTGTAGTACTTGGCCGCGTCCCGGGCCAGGTCCTCGACCTCGCCGATGGTCTCCGCACCGGCGAAGCCGCCGCCCACGAAGACGAAGGTGAGCGCCTTGCGGCGGACGTCCTCATCGGTGGTGGAGTCGGCCTTGTCCAGCTGCTCCAGCACATGGTTGCGCAGGCCGATGGCCTCTTCGATGCCCTTCATGCCGATGCCCTGCTCGGCGAGGCCGGGGATCGGGAAGGTCCGGGAGATCGCGCCGAGGGCGACCACCAGATAGTCGAAGGGCAGCTCGTACGCGTCGCCGACCAGGGGGGCGACGGTGGCCACCTTGCGGTCCTGGTCGATGGTGGTGACCCTGCCGGTGAGCACCTCGGCCTTGGGCAGCACGCGTCGCAGCGGTACGACGACGTGCCGCGGCGAGATGCTGCCGGCGGCGGCTTCGGGGAGGAACGGCTGGTACGTCATGTACGAGCGCGGGTCGACGACCGTGACGGTCGCTTCGCCGTACCGCATCTTCTTCAGAATGCGGCGCGCCGCGTACAGGCCTACGTACCCACCGCCTACGACGAGGATCCTGGGACGCTCCGTGGTGCTCATGCCATCGAGTATCCACCCCCCTGACAGGGGGTGCTCGTGAGCCCCTTCACAAGAAGTTGGGTACCCCCTGCTACACTACGCGGCCCGCGTGACCGGGATCATGCTTCCGCGAAGGAACCAAAACCCCCGCCACGGGCCGCCGAACCCCCTGTGAGCTGGCCTTTAACCCTTCCTTACAAATGGACCACCGGCCGGGTTCACACCGCCGAAATGTCCCTCGGGCCACTCGGCCCGTCCCGGAGGGGGCCGAATGGCCCACGCGAGGGGGGCTTTCGGCCTCCCACAGCGCCCATCAGGGCTCTTTTCCTTGTGAAGAAGTTCACGAACTTCTTCACCGAGCGATGGACCAGGCGATCCCGTCGAGGATGTCGTGCTCGCTGACGACCACCTCGGACGCACCGGTCCGGTCCATGATCGCGAGGAGGACGAGAGCGCCGGAGACGATGACGTCGACGCGGCCCGGGTGCATGACCGGGATCGCGGCGCGCTCGGCGTGGGTGGCGGTGGTGAGCGCGTGGGTGATCTCGGCGATCCGGGCGCGAGGGATCCGGGCCCGGTGGATCGCGGCCGAGTCGTAGGCGTCGAGACCGAGGGCGATGCCCGCGAGGGTGGTGACCGATCCGGCGAGCCCGACGAGGGTCCGGTCCCCGGTGAGGGGGACGGTCCCGGCGGCGAGATCGAGGGCGGCCCCGATGTCGGCGCGGACGGCGTCCAGCTCGGCGGCGGCGGGCGGGTCGCTGCGGATGTGGCGCTCGGTGAGCCGTACGCAGCCGATGTCCACGGAGCGGGCCGCCTCGACGTGCTCACGGCCGAGCACGAACTCGGTGGAGCCGCCGCCGATGTCCACGACCAGGCGCTCCTCGTCCCCCGCCAGCTCCTTGGTGGCCCCGGTGAAGGAGAACTCGGCCTCCTGGTCACCGGTGATCACCTCGGGCTCGACACCGAGGATGTCCAGGACGCCCCCGACGAACTCCGCGCGGTTCTCGGCGTCCCGGGAGGCGGAGGTGGCGACGAAGCGGAGCCGGTCCGCGCCGTGCTCCTCGATGACCGCCGCGTACTCACGGCAGGCCGCGAAGGTCCGCTCCAGGGCCTCGGGGGCCAGCCGGCCGGTGCGGTCGACGCCCTGGCCGAGCCGGACGATGGTCATCCGGCGGTCGAGCTCGGTCAGGCTCCCCGTCGCGGGGTCGACGTCGGCGACGAGCAGCCGGATGGAGTTGGTACCGCAGTCGATGGCGGCGACCCTGGTCATGCGCGCTCCTTGGGAGGGGTGGCGGATCAGGCTTCGGCGGGCGCGCACGGCGAGACGCACGGCCCCTTGCGCCACCACTCGGGCAGCATCGCGATCGCCTCGTCGCCCAGCGGGTTGACCCCGGGGCCGGCCGCCAGCGAGTGGCCGACCAGGACATGGAGGCACTTCACCCGGTCCGGCATGCCGCCGGCGCTGGGGAAGCCCTGGAGCACGTCGATCTCGTCGCGGCGCGCGATGTAGTCCTCGTGCGCGGCGCGGTAGGCGGCCGCCAGCTCGGGGTCGGTCGCCAGGCGCTCGGTCATCTCCTTCATGACCCCGTTCGCCTCCAGCGTGCCGATCGCCGACGCGGCCCGGGGGCAGGTCAGGTAGTACAGCGTGGGGAAGGGGGTGCCGTCGGGCAGCCGGGGCGCGGTCTCGACGACGTCCGGCAGACCGCAGGGGCAGCGGTGCGCGATGGAGCGCAGCCCGCGCGGCGGGCGGCCGAGCTGTTCCTTGAACGCCGCGATGTCCGCGTCGGTGGGAACGGTGGATTCGGTGTGGGGAGGAGGGGTTTCCATGCCTGCCTTGGCTCTAACAGTCTCTGTGGTTCTGCCCGGCGGTCCGCCGGAGGTGCTGGGGCCGGGTGCCGCGTCGTCAGCGGCGGTCCGCGTCGTCGACGCCGTCCCATACGTTGGAGTACCAGGGGCGGTCGGCCGAACCGTCCTCGGTGCGCCGCTGTTCCGCGACCTCCGGATCGATCATCGTGTATCCGGTCTCGCCGGGGAGCACGTAGTGCAGATGCTCCCGGGCCAGCCGACGGACGTAGAGGTCGTCCTGGAGTCTGGCCTTCTCGTCCCGGAGGCGTTCGACCTGCTCTCTCGCCTCCGCCATCCGGTCGCGCTGCTCGGCCATGTCGCCGCGCTGGGAGACGTACTGCCGCATGGGGTACGCGAGGGCGACCACCAGCGAGCAGACGACGAGGGCGAGGAAGGCCGCGCGTCCGGTGAGCCGGGAGCGGCGGGCCTGCCGCCGGGTCTGGGAGCGGTAGACACGGGCGGCGGTCTGCTCGCCGAGCAGCCGCAGCCTGGTCGCGGTGGAGAACCGGTCTCGGCTCTTCCCGGCCATGTCTTCCGCCTCCCCTGCTCCGCCGCTCCGTCGCTCCGGATGCGGAGCCTCACGTACATACGTCCCCGGACACGGTACGGGACCGCGGCCGGGGACGTGCGTACGACGGGGCGCGGATCGGCTCCCGGAGCGGATCGGCTCGGGTGCGGACCGGGCCCCTGGTGCGGATCAGCCCTTGAAGCGGGGGAACGCGCTCCGGCCGGCGTAGACCGCGGCGTCGTCGAGGATCTCCTCAATGCGCAGCAGCTGGTTGTACTTGGCGACGCGCTCGGAGCGGGCCGGGGCGCCGGTCTTGATCTGGCCGCAGTTGGTGGCGACGGCCAGGTCGGCGATGGTGACGTCCTCGGTCTCGCCGGAGCGGTGGGACATCATGCACTTGAAGCCGTTGCGCTGGGCCAGCTCGACGGCGTCCAGGGTCTCGGTCAGTGAACCGATCTGGTTGACCTTGACGAGGAGGGCGTTGGCCGCGTTCTCCTCGATGCCGCGGCCGAGGCGCTCCGGGTTGGTGACGAAGAGGTCGTCGCCGACGATCTGGACCTTCGCGCCCAGCTTCTCGGTGAGGGCCTTCCAGCCGTCCCAGTCGTCCTCGAACAGCGGGTCCTCGATGGAGACCAGCGGGTAGGCGTCGACCAGCTCCGCGTAGTACTCGGTCATCTCGGCGGCGGTGCGGGACTTGCCCTCGAAGGAGTAGACGCCGTCCTTGTAGAACTCGGAGGCGGCGACGTCGAGCGCGAGCGCGATGTCCTGGCCGGGGGTGTAACCGGCCTCCTTGATCGCCTCGAGGATGAGGTCGAGCGCGGCCCGGTTGGAGTCGAGGTTCGGCGCGAAGCCGCCCTCGTCGCCGAGGCCGGTGGAGAGGCCCTTCTGCTTCAGGACCTTCTTGAGGGTGTGGTAGACCTCCGCGCCCCAGCGCAGCGCCTCGGAGAAGGACTCCGCGCCGATCGGGGCGATCATGAACTCCTGGATGTCCACGTTGGAGTCGGCGTGCGAGCCGCCGTTCAGGATGTTCATCATCGGAACGGGCAGCAGGTGCGCGTTCGGGCCGCCGAGGTAGCGGAAGAGCGGCAGGTCGGAGGCCTCGGAGGCGGCGTGCGCCACGGCGAGGGAGACGCCGAGGATGGCGTTGGCGCCGAGCGAGCCCTTGTTGTCGGTGGCGTCCAGGTCGAACATGGCCTGGTCGATCAGGCGCTGCTCGGTGGCGTCGTAGCCGACCAGCTCGGGGCCGATCTGCTCGATGACGGCGAGGACGGCCTTCTCGACGCCCTTGCCGAGGTAGCGGTTCTGGTCGCCGTCACGAAGCTCGATGGCTTCGAAGGCTCCGGTGGAAGCACCGGAGGGAACGGCAGCACGGCCGGTGCTGCCGTCGTCGAGGCCAACCTCGACCTCGACCGTGGGGTTGCCTCGGGAGTCCAGGATTTCCCGGGCTACGACGACGTCGATGGACGGCACGAGCATCTCCTTATGGGATGTGACGCATGGAATGCAGGGTCTCATTGGCCTTGCGACAAGAGCCTAACCGTCCAGCGGGTCACACCCGGCGGATGCCCGCCCCCCGAGACGGAAGAACCCGCTTTTACCGACTGGTAACGAGACCCTCGACGAATAGCACCCCGGCCCGGCGCGTTCGGGGGAAGCGCGCCGGACCGGGGTGGTCCACTGCCCGGAGAGCGCCTTTTCCCAAAGACGCTCCACAAAGGGAGGGGCGGATCAGCTCAGGTCGAGCAGCTGGCCCGGGTAGATGACATCGGCGTCCTGGACGATGTCCTTGTTCAGCTGGAACAGCTCGCCCCAGCCGCCGTCGACCTTCTCGGCCGCGGCGATGGTGCTGAGGGTGTCGCCGGCCTTGACCTCGTACTCGCCGTCGCCCTTCTGGAAGCCCTGGACCTTGGCGGCGGGCTTCGACTGGGGCTGCGCGGCCTGCGGGGCCGGGGCGGGGGCCTGGGCGCGCTCGGAGCGGGTGGTCGGGACCTCGGCGCGCTGCTGCTGGGGCTGGGCCTGCTGCTGCGGCGCCTGCTGCTGGGGCTGGGCCTGCTGCTTGGGGGCCTGCTTGACCGGGGCCGGGGCCGGGGTGGTGCCGGTGTACGGGGTGTTGGAGAGGCCGACGCCACAGCTCGGCCACGCGCCCTTGCCCTGGCCGGCGAGGACCTTCTCGGCGGTCTGGATCTGCTGGGCCTTGGTCGCCTTGTCGGCGGTGGGGGCGTAGGCGGTGCCGCCGTACGCGGCCCAGGTGGAGGCCGAGAACTGGAGGCCGCCGTAGTAACCGTTGCCGGTGTTGATGGACCAGTTGCCGCCGGACTCGCACTGGGCGACCTTGTCCCACTCGGCGGCGGTGGCCGCGGACGCGGTGCTCGCGCCGATCAGCGGGGCGGCGACGGCCGCGCCGGTGACACCGGCGAACGTGACGACGCGGACAGCCTTGGACGGGCGACGGTGCTTGCCCTTGCCGGAAAACAGCATGGAACTTCTCCTCACCGACGCCTGCGAGGTGAGCTGTCGGGTTCGGGCCAAGTGAGTTGCCCGGCCGCGCGTCCTAGCGCGCGGCTTCACCCCAAGCCGGTTCCCGCCGTCGTCTCCAACGGCCGGTGCCCGGCGCCTACCTGGGTCCCCCGCTCCTGCCTTCGGCGCACTCAAGCGTCGATTCCCTTCGACCGACGGCAGGATTCGGCGTGACGGTCGACGGGGCCCGCGGTGGCGAGCGGTTCGAACCGTAGACGCAGCTCTCCCTGTTGTTCAAAGGAGCACAACGGGGAGAAATCGCCCATCCCATCACTCCGGTACCTGGCGTTTCCGCAGGTCGGGGATGGAATGAGCGATTCCACTTAGCGTTTCGCATCCAATGCGACAAAGAGATGCTTGTCTCATTCGAGCAAACTAGGACAGAAGCGCCCTAACTACCCCTGCTGTGCGGCGAGGTCGAGGCTCTGGCCGGGGTGGATGAGGTCGGGGTCGCCGCCCACCGTCTCCTTGTTCTCCTCGTAGAGGGCGTTCCAGCCGCCGTCGAGCTTCTGTGCCTGCGCGATGGCCCAGAGGCTGTCGCCGGGCCGGACGGTGTACGCGCCGTCCTTCCCCTCTCCGGCCTTCCCGCCCGCCTTCTCCTCCGCCTTCTCTCCCGTGCCGGGCGTCCGGGTGACGCCGTCGCGGGCCGGGGAGTCGCCGCGGGAGACATGGCCGGGGTCGGCCTCGCGCTCGGCGACCGGGTCGCCGGAGGCGTCCGTCCCCTCCGAGGCCGGCTCGCCCTGACCGGCCCGTGCGCCCTGCTCGCCCTGATCGCCCTGCTCGCCTTGTTCGTCGGCGCGGGGCGGGCCGCCCGCGGCCGAACCGGCGTCCCCGCCGGCCCGCTCGCCGGAGTCGGCGGTCCGCTGCGGGGCGGCCGGCTCCTTCGCGGGCTCGCCGCGGTGCTTGCCGGGGCCCTTCTCCTTGTCCTGGCCCTTGGCCGCGTCCTTGACGGCCTCGGCGGCGTCCTTGGCCTTCTCCCGGTCCGCGCCGGGGCCGGTGCCGCCTGCGCGGTCCGCGCCGCTGCCCACGCCCTGGGTCTCGGCGGGGGCCGGAGCGGCGGACTCCGTGGCGGAGCGCTCGGCCTTCTTCGGCTCGGCCGGGGCTGCGGACGGCTCCGAGCCGCCGCCGGCCTTGGTGGTGAGCCCGGCCATCTCGGCGCAGGAGGCCCACGCCTTCGCGCCCTGCGCGGCGAGGACCTTCTCCGCCACGGCTATCTGCTGCGAGCGGCTGGCGAGGTCGGCGCGGGAGGCGTAGTCCGTACCGCCGAACGCCTCCCAGGTGGCCTGCGAGAACTGGAGTCCGCCGTAGTAGCCGTTGCCGGTGTCGGCGCTCCACGCGCCGCCGCTCTCGCACTCCGCGACCCGGTCCCATGTCGTGGACTCGGCCGCGGTGGCCGATCCCGCGCCGAGCAGCGGGATCGCGATGGCGGAGCCCGTCACCCCTGCCGCGACAACGAGGGCCGGGACCTGACGGGGTCGGCGATGTCGCCCATTACCGGAGAGCATGCGGTTGCCTTTCGCCTGACTGCTTGAGACGGGGTGAACGTAGCCGCACTCGAACATGAGTCACAAGTCGATGCAGCGGAGATCACGCGAAAGTCACAATGATGACGGAGTGTCAGTTCAGTGCCGTTTCAACGGCTCCCGAACTCCACCGGCAGGGTGCGCAATCCACGCATAATCAGCCCGCCGCGCCACCTCAAATCGGCCGGATCGGCGGCCAGACGGAGGTCCGGCAACCTTCTGAGCAGGGTCGCGATGGCGGTTTGTCCCTCCAGCCTGGCGAGCGGCGCACCGAGGCAGTAGTGGATGCCGTGGCCGTATCCCAAGTGCTGATTGTCACGCCGGGAAAGGTCGAGAACGTCCGGTTCGTCAAACCGGTCGGGATCCCGGTCGGCGGCGGCCAGCACCACGAGCACGGGGTCGCCCGCCGCGATCCGCTCGCCGCCGATGACGAGATCCTCCGTGGCGAACCGCCAGGTGGCCACCTCCACCGGACCGTCGTGGCGCAGCAGTTCCTCGACACCGGTCTCCAGCAGTCCTGTCTCGCCCGCCGCCAGGGACGCCTGGAGGCGCTCCCGCTCCCCCGGATTGCGGAGCAGTGAGTAGACGCCGTTGCCGATGAGATTGACGGTGGTCTCGAAACCGGCGAAGAGAAGAATGAAGGCCATCGCGGCGGCCTCGTTCTCGGTGAGATGCTCGCCGTGGTCACTGGCCCGGATCAGCCCGGAGATCAGATCGTCTCCGAGGTTCTCGCGTTTGCGGTGAATCAGCTCGACGAGATAGCCGCGCATTTTCTTCACCGAGCGGGCCACACCGCCCCGGGGGCCGCCGCCGTGACGAATCATCATTCCCGCCCAGTCGCGGAAGTCGTCCTGGTCTTCGCGGGGAACGCCCAGCAGGTCACAGATGGCGTAAATGGGCAGCGGAAAAGCGAACTCATGGATCAGATCGGCCTCGCCCCGCTCCAGGAAACCGTCGATGAGCTGATCGGTCAGTTCTTGCACCCGGGGGGCGAATTCGGCCACCGTGCGCGGGGTGAAGGCCTTGGACACCAGCCGCCGCAGCCGGGTGTGGTCCGGCGGGTCGATATTGAGCAGATGAGTCATCAGCTCGGCCTTGCGCTCCCCCGGAATACCGGTTTTCCCCTTGGCGTGCGCGGGCTCGTCGTGGTGCGCCGGATTCTTCGACAGCCGCTGGTCGGCGAGGGCCTGCCGGGCGTCGGCGTAGCGGGTGACGAGCCAGGCCTCGACGCCGCTGGGGAGTTCGGTGCGATGGACCGGGGCGTGCTCGCGGAGCCAGGCGTAGGCCGGGTAGGGGTCGGTGGCGAACTCCCAGCTGAAGAGTTCGGGGACGGGTCCGGGGGCGGGGGCGGATCCGGGGGAGGAGGTGGGGGTGGTGCCGGGGGCGGGGGTGCTGCTCACTCCCCGACGGTATCCGCAGGGCGGGGCCCGGGCCCGCCCGGCCTCCGCCGGGCCGGGCGGGGTGTGTGTGTTCTACCGGGTCGGCTGTCCCTCGGCCGCCCGGATCGCGTCGCGGTAGGCGCGGCCGGCCGCGCGCAGCGCCGTCTCCGGGTCGGTGCCGGACTCCTCCGCGCGTACGGCGAGGGCGAGCAGCTCGTACCCGATGCCCTCACCGGCGGGCGGCGGGACCGTGAGGCCCGCCTTGCGCGCCCGGAAGGCGAGCTTGGCCGCCAGCGCCAGACCGGGCTGGCCCAGCGGGACGCCGTCGGTGACCGAGTCGCGGTCCTTCTCGGCGGCCTTCGTCCGCAGCCAGTGCGCCTGGACCTCCTCGGGGGTCTCGGCACGGGCGTCGCCGAAGACATGGGGGTGCCGGTGGATCAGCTTCTCCACGAGCGTCCCGGCCACGTCGTCCACGGAGAAGGGCTCCTCGCCGTCCTCCTCCGCGATCCGCGCGTGGAAGACGACCTGGAGGAGTACGTCCCCCAGCTCCTCGCGCAGTTCGTCGCGGTCGCCCTCCTCGATCGCCTCGACCAGTTCGTACGCCTCCTCGATGCCGTACTTGGCGAGGCCCTGGTGGGTCTGCTCGGAGGCCCAGGGGCACTCGGCGCGGATCCGGTCCATGATCTGTACGAGGTCGAGAAGCCGGGCTCCGGGGAGGTCGTACGAGCCGGGGAGCAGCTCCAGATCGGGCATGGACTCCCGGCCCGAGCCCGCGAGGCGGGCGAGGCCGTCGGTGAGCGCCCGGTCGCCCTCTCCGGCGGCGAGGACGACGACGGTCGCGCCCCGGGCGCAGGCGTCGACCAGCTCCCGGGCGGTGGGCGCGGCGATCTCGACCTCGACGCCCGCCTCCCGGAGGTAGGGCAGCTGGGGGTGGGCGGCGTCGGCGCACAGCACCCGCCCGGCCGTGCGCAGGGTCTGCCACGCGGGCCAGGACAGCAGTCCCGGGGCGACGCGGTGGCTGGCGGTGAGCAGGACGATGCGGCCGGTGGCGGGGTGTTCTGTGGTCACCCCTCGAACCTACCTCGCGCCCGGCCCCCGGAAGGCCGGGGAGGTGGGGGCGGCTGTGGCCCCCGGCCTGGACGACGGGCGGTCGTGAGGTGGGTTCGGGACGGCCGCTGGGGCCTGTCTGACGGATCAGGCTGGATCAGTGAGCGGGGTCTGGTGCGTGCGATCGCAAGGCGGAGGAAGGAGCCCACGCGGAGCGTAGGCGACTGACGACAACGCGGCGAGCGTGCGTGCCAGGCCCCGCGAGCCCAGCAAGATCCGTAAGAGACGGCCTAGGCGCCGCTCGGCTCGGCGGGCTGGGGCTGCTTGGTGACCTGGGTGATCCAGGGGGCCTTGTAGTCGCCGAGTTCGAGCTTCTGGTCGTTCCAGCTGCCGAAGCGGGGGTTGACGTCGATGTCGAGCGTCTTGGCGGCGGCGGTGAAGGCCGCGTTCAGCCGCTGCTGGCCGTCGGGGCTGCTGGCCGCCCCGATGGACTCGGCGAGCTTGCCGACGAGGATGTCCCGGCGGACCGCTTCGTCGACCTGGCCCGGGGCCACCCCGCGCTGCTGGAGATAGACCGCGGTGAGCTGCTGCTCGCCGCCCGCCTGCTGGGCGAGGACGACCCGGCCGTCCGCGACCTCCTTGCGGGTGGCGGCCACCCCGGCGTCGGCGGCGGCGCGCTCGATCACCCGGCCGACGATGAGGTCGTAGAGCTTGGCGCGGCTGAGCTGTCCGCTGTCCTTGATGAGCTGGGCCGCCTGCGGGGAGTCCTGCTGCGCGGCGCGGACGTCCTTCACCTTCGACTGGACGGCGGAGACCTCGATCCGCTCCCCGCCGACGACGGCGGCGGCACCGGGGTGCGCCTGGTTGCCGCAGGCGGTGAGCAGGGGCGCGGCGGCGAGCAGCGCGGCGGAGACGGTGATCACAGTGCGACGGCGGCGGTGCAAAGGAGCCTCCCGGCGTGATTGTGCTGCGCTTCACAAGCCTGCGGAGTTGATGTTAGGCAGTCCGGGCGGCGCGGGCCACTACTTCGCCGCCACTGATTCGGCCGATACCGGCTCCGCCCGCTCCGGCTCGGCGCTCCGCCGTCGGCCGGGCTCCGGCCGGAGCATGATCGTCCGGGAGAGGAGGAAGGTGATCGGGATCGCGGCGGCGGAGGCGATCAGCGGGGCGTAGCGGCTGCCGAGGCCGAGCACGTCCACCAGGAGGTAGACGCCGGCCGTGGTCACGGCGAAGTTGGCGGCGTTGGTGAGCGGGAAGAGCAGGAACTTCCGCCAGGTCGGACGGGTCCGATAGGTGAAGTACGAGGTCATGAAGAAGGAGCCGACCATGCTCAGCCCGAAGGCGGCGACATGCGCCGCCACATAGGGCAGCCAGTTCAGCAGAAGCAGGTACAGGCCGTAGTACGTTCCCGTGTTCACGGCTCCGACCAGGGCGAATCTCAGCAGCTGACCCCGGACTGTCATCGTCTTGCCAACTCCCCCGTGCGGTTTCCGTGTGTGTGCGTGTGCGGGACGGTCTCCAGCAGCGTGCCACACGCGCCGCCGCCGGGGTGCGGGCCGCGGTGATGCCGTGGTGATCACGGGCTGTGATCACGGGCTGTGGAACTGCCGCTGCCGCTCCAGCTGGCGGCGCACCTCGGCGGCGAGCGGGTGGTAGGGGCCGTACGCCCGCTCCGCGTCGTACAGCAGCGCCTGGTACTGCCGGCCGGCGGCGGCGTGGTCGCCGACGGCGAGGAGCAGCCCGGCGATCCGGCGGCGTACATCGAAGGCGCGGGCCGGGTCGGGGCCGCTCTCGTGGTACGGCAGCAGGGCGCGGTACTCGGCGAGCGCCTCGGCCGGCTCGCCGAGCTGTTCCAGGCACTGGGCCGCGTCGTAGCGGAACTGGAGCGTCTGCGGATCGCCGGGGCCGGCCTCCGCGGTCCGGTCGTCGGCGAGTCTGCGCAGCTCGGGCAGGGCCCGGCGGTACTGGCCGTCGTCCATCAGGGTGGTGGCGTACTGCTTGCGCAGGATTCTGACGACCGGGGAGTGCTCGCCGTGCTCGGCCGCGGCTGCGGGGAGTATGCCGCCGAGGATGTCCACGGCCTGGGTGACTCCGCCCTCGCCGAGCAGACGCTTGACCTCGTCGACGGCGGCGGCGACATCGAGGCGGGGGGTGGCCGGCGGCCGGGCGGGCGGGGGCGCGGCGGCGCGGTCGGGCCAGGGGGCGAAGGGCCGCAGAAAGGGCCGGGTGGGGTCGAGCGGTCCGCCTGCCGCGCCGCGCGCGGGCAGCATCGGGGTGAGCGCCTCGTACACCTCCTGCGCGTCGGCCGGGCGGTGCTGGGGGTCCTTGGCGAGCAGCCGGAGCACCAGCGCTTCCAGCGGCTCGGGTATCTCGGGGCGGAGTCTGCGGACCGGGAGCGGGGGTTCGTAGAGATGGCGGTGGAGGACGCCGAGGGCGGTGGAGCCGGCGAAGGGCACCGTGCCGCTGAGGAGTTCGTGCATCAGCACGCCGAGCGCGTAGAGGTCGGTGTACGGGCCGACCGCGCCGCCCATCGCCTGCTCGGGGGCCATGTAGGCGGGGCTGCCGATGGGCGAGCCGGTGTGGGTGAGACGGGTGGTGTCGGTGTCGATCACGGAGGCGACGCCGAGGTCGAGGACGACGACCGTGCCTTCGGGGGTGACCATCACATTGCGGGGCTTGAGGTCGCGGTGGACGATCGGGACGGCGTGCACGGCGGCGAGCACCGCGCAGAGCTGGGCGGCGACGGAGACCGCCCACTGCCAGGGGTAGGGCTCGTGCTCGGCGAGATGGTCGGCGAGGTCCGCGCCCTCGACGTACTGCATCACGAGATAGAGGTCGTCGCCGTCCTTGCCCGCGTCGTGGACGGTGACCAGCCCGGGGTGGGTGACCTGGGCGGTCACCCGGCATTCGCGGACGAAGCGGCGGCGGATCTCGTCGGCCCCGGTGGCGGCGGCCATCCGGTCGGGGCGCAGCAGCTTGACGGCGACGCGCCGGTCGAGCCGTCCGTCGTAGGCGGTCCACACCTGGCCCATGCCGCCCTGGCCTATGACGGTGGAGAGTTCGTATCTGTCCGCGATGACGCGTCCGTTCACCGCCCCTGCTCCTTGCGGAGGTAGTCGCTCAGCTCGTCGAGTTCGGCGCGGACCTGGTCGATCCGGGGGGTGCCCGCCACCGGCGGCGGGGTGGGCTGCCGCTGGGGAGGGGCGGTGTACGGGGAGGGGGCCGCCGGGATCGGGGGCGGTGTGGCGGCGGTGTACGGGGACGGGGCGGGGGGCGTGGGACGGGCCGGGGGCAGGACCGGGGGCCGGGGCGGCGGGCTCTCGGGGGCGGGCCGGTTCGGCGGGTAGCCGTAGGCGGGGGGCTGGGCGGGCGGATAGCCGTAGCCGGGAGCGGGGGCGGCCGGTCCCGGGGGCGGGTAGCCGTAGCCGGCGGGCGGGTGCGGCGGGGTGGACAGCCCGTGGATCGGGGCGGTCACGGAGTACGGCGAGGGCTGCCCTGCGGCCGCCGGAAACGGCCGCTGGTAGTGGCGGATGTCCGCCACCAGGTAGTGCACCGACACCCCGATCGCCAGGGCGATCATCGTCAGCGCGGCGACGATGTCGAGGGGCGTCATCTCGGCCGGCTCCCCGGACTTCGAGGGTTCGGAGGTGTTCTCCGACTCGCCCAGGACCACGATGATCGCGATCGCCATCACGAAGGTGATTCCGAACAGCACCCAGTCGAGCCGCCGCCCGCGCACGATCGCGAGCCTGAGCATGGCGGCCCAGGAGAGCATGCCGAAGCCGACCAGGGAGAGCGCCACGAAGACCACGCGGAACGTGATGAGAACCGCGGTGCCCGGTCGTCTGTCGGGGGGCTGCGGGGCATAGCCGGGGCCGTGCATTCCTGCTCCTGATGGCCTGGGGACGAGGCTGAGTAGGTGACGAGCGTATACACCGGCGGGGCCAAGGGCCCGTGGTCATAGGGGTCCGATGTCCGGCGTGGCATGTCCCGACTTCCGCCGAGCCGGGGCAGGTCGGCCCCGGCCCCGGCCCGGCGGGGCTCAGCCGGGGCGCACGGTGCCGTCCGCGAGGCCGTCGTAGAGGCCCTGCACCAGCTGCTCGCCGAGTCGGCCGGCGAGGCGCAGCGCGTCCTCGAAGGCGGCGAGTG
Organism: Streptomyces amakusaensis; assembly: GCF_039532665.1. Lineage (NCBI taxonomy): Bacteria > Bacillati > Actinomycetota > Actinomycetes > Kitasatosporales > Streptomycetaceae > Streptomyces > Streptomyces amakusaensis. The sequence continues at coordinate 114,352 of NZ_BAAASB010000001.1, forward strand.
TCCGGAAGTGCTCGCCGTAGCGGCGCTGTTCGGACGGCGGCAGCCGGGGCAGCTGCAGTCTGCGGACGTCGAGCCGGGTCGCGCTGGAGGCGTAGCTGCTGGCCTGGCGGGTGTTGGCGGTGCCGCGCAGGAATCCGGCGAGGAACCAGACGTCGAGCGCGGCCGGGTCGGGGCGCAGCAGATGGAGGTTGCGGCCGAGGACCGCGCCGGCGGTCGCCTCGTCGATGACGCGGACGACGGAGCCGCCGCCGAGCACGGGGACGACGGCATCGCCGGACTCGACGCGGACGAGTTCGTCCTCGGGTCCTTCGGCGGGGGCTCCGGAGGGGGCCGTGCCGGTGAGGACGTCCTGCTCGGTGAGGACGGCCCCGGGGCCGCTGTGGCCGCCGGCGGCCGGGTGGGCCGTGCCCGCGCGGATCAGCAGGGCGCCTGTCCTGGCCAGTTCACCGACGGTGGTGGCGGGCCAGGGCGCGGGCTGCGCGGGGGCGGGCGGCGGCGGGGTCAGCTCGCCGGCGAGCCGGATGGTGTCGGTGAGCCGCTCGCGGACCCGGAGGAGTTCGTCCGCGCCGACGGCGGAGTCCGGCGACGGGACATGGCGGGCGGGGGCGAGATCCACGTCGTCGTCGAGGAGTTCGAGCACGGGGACGGCGAGGGCGGGTCCGCGGCTCGTCCCTGTGCCGGGGCTGTCGCCGGGCCCGGTGTCCGGGTCGCCGGTCGGGGTGCCGCCCGTGTCGAAGGCGCGCCAGGCGTCGAGCACGGTCTGTTGGAGCGCGGGCCAGTCGAGCCGGTCCCGGCCGCCGGCCGCCGCGGCCAGCTCGGCGGTCTCCACCAGCAGCAGTTCGGGTGCCGGGGCCTGTCCCTGCTCGGGTTTGCGCAGGACCCAGAGGTGGAGCGGGATGCCGTACGGCGGGGCCGCGCCGGCGGGCAGGGCGATGACGGCCCGCAGCGCGCCCCGGCGGAGCAGTCCGGCGCGGACACGGCGGCCGGAGCGGCGGGATGCGGCGGCGGGCGGCATCAGCAGAACGGCGGTGCCGCCGGGGCGCAGCCGGGCGAGGGCGTGCTGCACCCAGGCCAGCTCGGATTCGGTGCGGGCGGGGAAGCCGTACTCCCAGCGGGGGTCGTAGGCGAGTTCGTCGTGGCCCCAGTTGCGCTCGTTGAAGGGCGGATGGCACAGGACGGCGTCGGCGGCCGTGCCGGGGAAGGCGTCGGCGCGCAGGGTGTCGCCGGAGCGGGCGCGGACGTCCGCGTCGGAGCGCAGCGCCAGGCGCAGCGCGGTGAGCGCGGTGAGGTCGGGGTCGGTGTCCTGGGCGTACAGCGCGGCGGGCCGGTCGACCGCGCCGAGCAGGGCCCCGGCCCCGGCGGCCGGATCGAGGACGGTCGCGCCCCCGTGGGGTGCGGCGAGCGCGGCCATGAGGGCGGCGGGTCCCGGCGGAGTGAGGGTGTACTGCCGGAGGTTGGCGTCGAGGAAGCGGCCGAGCAGGAACTCGAAGGTCTGGCGGGGGCCGAGTTCGGCGGCGAGTTCGGCGGCGGAGCGCAGTACGGCGGTGGAGCCGGGTGCCTTGGCGGCCGATCCGGGGGTGGCGCGGGGGAAAGCGGCGTGGAAGAGCCGCGCGCGGTCGTCGCCGAAGCGGGCGGCGAGCACCGCTTCCAGCGCGGTCGGCAGCAGCTGGGCCGTCTCCTCGTCGGGGGCCGCCGCCAGCTCCTGCCAGAGGGCGGGCCTCTCGCGCACGAGCAGCAGGACGCAGCCGGTGCGGATGAGCGCGGTCGCGGTGGTCGCGGGGTGGTCGGCGAGCTGCTGCCAGACGCGTTCGCGGAGTGGGACCTCGGCGAGTTTGCCCTGGTCGCGCAGCCACTGCTCGACCTTGGTGAGGGGGAAGGAGGGGCTGGTCTCGGTGCCGCCGACGGGTTTGGGGAAGTCGGGGTGCCTGCGCCGCCAGTTACTGACGGCGGCCCGTCCGACTCCTGCCAACCGGGCGATCCCGGCGGCGGTCACCTCGCTTGCGTTCTCCGGCATATGGCCGCCTCCGTCATCCGTCGCCGCTGGTCAGAATCCCTTTGTTGTGTCATCGAGCATACCCGTCACACATCGATCCACGACTTCACAGCACACGATTCACTCATTCTTGTGAACCGTGTTGACTCGGTTCACAGCCTCTGTTCTTATTGACCTGTCACCACGGGGGCTCCCCACAGGGCCCGATCACCCGCCATGTCCGGGAGGACACTCATGTCACACGCCGCGCCGCAGCCCCAGTACGACGGAAGCCAGCCCTACGGGCAGCACCCGCAGCAGTACGGACACCACGCCCCGGCCCCCCGGCCGATGCGCAACGGCCTCGGCACGGCCGCGCTGATCCTGGGCATCCTCGGCGTCATCACCGGCCCGATCCCCCTGATCTTCTGGCTGGGCGGCACCCTCGGCCTGATCGCCCTGATCCTCGGACTGGTCGGCCGGGGCCGGGTGAAGCGCGGCGAGGCGAACAACAAGGGAGTGACCACCATCGGCGCGATACTCGGACTCCTCGCGATGATCGGCGCGACCATCGGCGCGGTGATCACCTTCAAAGCCGTGGACGACGCGGTCAACGAACTGGACAACTCCATGAGCGCGAGCAAGGAGCCCGCGTCCGGCTCCGACGGCAAGGACAAGAAGAAGGGGAAGGGGAGCAAGTCCGGAGCCCTCACCGCCGGGGAGACCGCCGTCTACAAGAACGGCCTCAAAATCACCGTCTCCGCCGCGAAGAGCTACTCCCCCAGCGAGTACGCCGCCGGGCACACCGCCGGCAACAAGGCGTACGAGGTCTCCGTGACCCTGGAGAACACCGGCGGCGAGAAGTTCGAGACCGGCCTGCTGACGACCGACGGCCGGGCCGGCGCGGACGGCGTCACCGCCGAGCAGATCTTCGACGACAAGGTCGGCTCCGGCGTCACCGGCACCATTCTCCCCGGCAAGAAGTCCACCGGCCGGTACGCCTTCTCCGCCCCGGCCGGCACCAAGAGCCTCTCGGTCGAGGTCAGCCCGGGCATCCTGCTCGACGCGTCGGTGTGGGAGCTGTCGGTCTGACGACCGCGCCCGGCGAAGGACAGCGCCACCGCGAGGAAGTCCGGCGGGCGGTGACCGACCGAGGGGCCGGTGCACCGCGTCCGGGGCGACGCGAAGATCCTTGACGTCCAGGTCAGACCGGTTTTCCCGCTTGCGCCACCGTGCGGGCCCCACGGTCCGGCAGACCGCCCGTCGCTCAGTCCCCCCGTTCCATGGAGAATCCGATGCCCGTCAGAGCCCTCCTTCCGTCCCGCCGCCGCGAAAACGCGAAGGACGCCGAAGAGCCGAAGAGGGCGGCGGAGCCGGGGAAGAGCCCCGAGCGGATGGAAGCCGATCTGAAGCTGCCCGCCGGGGAAGCGACGCGGCGCGGCTGACCGCCGGCCGCCCGGCGGCGACCGCCGCCCGCTACTCGCACTGGGCGAGCATCGCCCTCTTGTCCGCCGGTGTCACCGGCAGCTCGTAGGCGAGTGCCACCTGAGAGATCCGCACCGCGTAGGAACAGCGGATCTTCTTGTTCGGCGGCAGCCAGGACGCCGGCCCCGAATCGCCCTTGGAGCTGTTGGACGGACCGTCCACCGGCAGCAGATTCAGCGGGTCGTTGGCGATCCGCCGCCGCTTCTCCGCGGACCAGCGAGCCGCACCCATCTGCCAGCTGTACGAGAGGGGAACGACATGATCTATCTGAACCGCGGCGGCCTTCCGCTTGCGCCACTTGATGGAGGTCCCGGTATAGGGGTCGTCCAGGGTCAGTGCGACGACCACGCAGTCGGAGCCGGAGCGGTAAGACAGCCCCCGGCCGTCCCGCGCGAGCAGGTCGTTGCGGGTGTCGCAGCCGTTGCGGGCCAGCGGCACCCCGTCGGCGGTGTCCATCCAGGCATGGCCGAAGCGGGAGCGCTCATACCCCGTCCTCGGTCCGCGTCCCTTGGTCGCCACCTTCTCGATCAGCCGGCGGGCGGCGGCCCGGTCCGTGCCGGAGGTCAGGGGCGCGAGCCCCGGACCGGTGCCCCTGGGGTTGGCGAGCGGGCTGGTGCCGGCCGAGGTGGAGCCCCCGGCCGAGGGGCCGTCGGTCTCGCATCCCACGAGAGCCGCCGCCGTGGTCAGTGCCAGCAGGCAGCCGATGATCGTACGGGGTCGTGGGATCCGGGCTTCGTTCACCTCCGCAGCCTACTGACCAGCGCTCAGAACAGCCGCCACCAGGGCTGATCGAGTACTTCTCCCCGGCCGTCGCGGCGGCCGGGGAGAGCCCGGCGGGCCGCCGGTCAGGATCCGAGGATCGTGGTCAGGAACTCCCCGGTCCAGCCGAGCAGCTCCCGCCCCACCACCGGCTTGCCGCCGATCTTCCCCGTGGTGGGGCGGGGCACCAGCACCTGCTTCGCGGCGGGCTTGATGACCGTGCGCGGGTGGAGCCGCTTGAGCCGCAGCTCCTGAGACTCGCGCAGCTCCACCGGAGCGAACCGGATATTGCTGCCCTGGAGCACGATCTCGCCGACCCCGCAGGCCCTGGCCAGCATCCGCAGCCCCGCCACCAGCAGCAGATTCTCCACCGGCTCCGGCAGCTTCCCGTAGCGGTCGACCAGCTCGTCGCGGACCGCCTTGATGTCCTCCTCGGTGTTCGCGGAGGCGATCGCCCGGTACGCCTGGAGCCGCAGCCGCTCGCCGGGGGCGTAGTCGTGCGGGACATGCGCGTCCACCGGAAGCTCGATCTTGACCTCCAGCGGCGCTTCCTCCTCCACCCCGCCCTCCAGCGAGGCCCGGTAGTCGGCGACCGCCTCGCCGACCATCCGGACGTACAGATCGAATCCGACGCCCGCGATATGGCCCGACTGCTCGCCGCCGAGGAGATTGCCCGCGCCCCGGATCTCCAGGTCCTTCATGGCGACGTACATGCCCGCGCCCATCTCGGTGTGCTGGGCGATCGTCGCGAGCCGCTCGTGCGCGGTCTCGGTGAGCGGCTTCTCCGGCGGGTAGAGGAAGTAGGCGTAGCCGCGCTCACGGCCACGGCCGACCCGGCCGCGCAGCTGGTGCAGCTGGGAGAGACCGAAGTTGTCGCCGCGCTCCACGATCAGCGTATTGGCGTTGGAGATGTCGATGCCGGACTCGACGATCGTCGTGGAGACCAGCACATCGAACTTCTTCTCCCAGAAGTCCACCACGACCTGTTCGAGCGCCGACTCCGACATCTGGCCGTGCGCGGTGGCGATCCTCGCCTCGGGGACGATCCCGCGCAGCCGGGCGGCGGCCCGGTCGATGGACTCGACCCGGTTGTGGATGTAGAAGACCTGGCCCTCACGGAGGAGTTCACGGCGGATGGCCGCGCCGATCTGCTTCTCCTCGTACGGTCCGACGAAGGTCAGCACCGGGTGGCGCTCCTCCGGCGGGGTGGTGATGGTGGACATCTCGCGGATGCCGGTCACCGCCATCTCCAGCGTCCGGGGGATGGGGGTGGCGGACATGGTCAGCACATCGACATTGGCGCGCAGCTTCTTCAGCTGCTCCTTGTGCTCGACGCCGAAGCGCTGCTCCTCGTCGACGATGACCAGGCCCAGGTCCTTGAACTTCGTCTCGGACGAGAAGAGCCGGTGGGTGCCGATGACGATGTCGACCGCGCCGTCCCGCAGCCCTTCGAGGGTCGCCTTCGACTCGGTGTCGGACTGGAAGCGGGAGAGTGCCCGCACTTTGACGGGGAACTGGGAGTACCGCTCGGAGAAGGTGCCGAAGTGCTGCTGCACCAGAAGGGTGGTGGGAACGAGGACGGCGACCTGCTTGCCGTCCTGGACCGCCTTGAAGGCGGCCCGCACCGCGATCTCGGTCTTGCCGTAGCCGACGTCGCCGCAGATCAGCCGGTCCATCGGGACCGTCTTCTCCATGTCCTCCTTGACCTCGGCGATCGTGGAGAGCTGGTCGGGCGTCTCCACGTAGGGGAAGGCGTCCTCCAGCTCGCGCTGCCAGGGGGTGTCCGGGCCGAAGGCGTGCCCGGGGGCGGCCATCCGGGCCGAGTACAGCTTGATCAGGTCGGCGGCGATCTCCTTGACCGCCTTCTTCGCGCGTGCCTTGGTCTTGGTCCAGTCCGCGCCGCCGAGCCGGTGCATCGTGGGGGCCTCGCCGCCCACGTACTTGGTGATCTGCTCCAGCTGGTCGGTGGGGATGTAGAGCCGGTCGCCGGGCTGGCCGCGCTTGGCCGGGGCGTACTCCACGACCAGATACTCGCGGGTCGCGCCCTGGACGGTGCGCTGCACCATCTCGACATAGCGGCCCACGCCGTGCTGCTCGTGGACGATGTAGTCGCCCGTCTCCAGGGTCAGCGGGTCGATCGTCTTGCGGCGGCGGGTCGGCATCCGCTGGCCGTCCTTGCCGGCCGCCTTCTGGCCGGAGAGGTCGGTCTCGGTGAGCACCGCGAGCCTGAGGCCGGGATCGATGAAGCCGAAGTCGATGGAGCCCCGGGAGACATGGACGACGGCCGGGTCGATGGCGGTGAGGCTGGGGGCGAGCCGGGCGGGTACGCCCTCGCCGCTGAGGACTTCGACGGTGCGGGCGGCCGGGCCCTGGGCCTCGGTGACGAAGACCGTGCGCCAGCCGTCGGCGAGCCAGCCCTTGGTGTCGGCGAGCGCCCGCGCCGTGTCGCCGCGGTAGGACTCGGGGGCGTGCATGCCCAGCTTGATCGTGTCGCCCGACAGCTCCTCGTCGGCGGCGAACGGGGAGATGGACCACCACATCATGTCCAGCTCACGGGCCCGGTCCCGGACGTCCGCGATCCCCCGCAGAGAGGCCGCGCCGACGTCGATGGGGGCCTCGCCGCCCCCCGCCGTCGCCGCCCAGGACGCGTGCAGGAACTCCTGGCTGGTCGCGACCAGGTCGGCCGCCCTGGTGCGCACCCGCTCCGGGTCGCAGACCACCGCCATCGAGCCCTTGGGCAGCACGTCCAGCAGCAGTTCCATCTCGTCCACCAGCACCGGAGCGAGGGATTCCATCCCCTCGACCGCGATCCCCTCGGCGATCTTGCCCAGGAGTTCGCCCAGCTCGGGATGGGCTTCGGCCAGCACCGCCGCCCGCCGCCTGACCTCGTCGGTGAGCAGCAGCTCCCGGCACGGCGGGGCCCACAGCCCGTGCTCGGCGACCTCCAGGGAACGCTGATCCGCGATCTTGAAGTAGCGGATCTCCTCGATGTCGTCGCCCCAGAACTCCACCCGCAGGGGGTGCTCCTCCGTCGGCGGGAAGACATCCAGGATCCCGCCGCGCACGGCGAACTCACCGCGCTTCTCGACCAGCTCCACCCGGGAGTAGGCGGCAGCCGCCAGCGCGTCCACGACCTCGTTGAGATCAGCCTGCTGCCCCGTGCGCAGCGCGACGGGCTCCAGTTCGCCCAAGCCCTTCACCTGCGGTTGCAGTACGGAGCGGATCGGCGCGACGACCACCGACACCGGCCCGGCCGCCGGATCGTCCGCCGAGGGGTGCGCCAGCCTGCGCAGCACCGCGAGCCGGCGGCCCACCGTGTCCGAGCGCGGCGAGAGCCGCTCGTGCGGCAGGGTCTCCCAGGAGGGGTACTCGACGATGCCCTCCTCGGGCAGCAGCGAGCGCAGCGCCGCCGCGAGATCCTCGGCCTCCCGCCCGGTCGCGGTCACCGCGAGCACCGGGCGTCCGCCGTCCCGCGCCAGCGCGGCGACCGCGAAGGGCCGCGCCGCGGGCGGCCCGACCAGATCCACATGGGCACGGCCCGCGCCCCGGGCGGCCCGCACCGCTTCGGCGAGCGCGGGGTCGTTGACGACGGCATCGAGCAGACCGTGCAGGCTCATGAAAGGGTTTCCCTCCCGGGAAGGCAGAGCGAGGGGCAACGCGAAGGGCCCGACACGTCTCACGGGCCGGGGTCCTCCAGCGTACGCCCGCCCCCGGACCCCCCGCCCGCCGAACCACACCCGCCGCACCCACCCGAGAAGCTCCGGGAAGCTCGTGGTGAGCTTCCCGGAGCCGGAGCCGGAGCCGGAGCCGGAGCCTCCGTATCCCCTCGGCGGGGGCTATTCGGTGGCGATCGCGTTCAGGACGTTCATGCGGCCGGCGCGGAAGGCCGGGACGAGGGCGGCGAGGAGGCCGACGAAGGCGGAGGCGATGAAGACGGTGGCGATGGTGGGCCAGGGGATTTCGAGGAGTTTGAGGCCTTCGAGGGCGAGGAGCTGTTGGGCGGCGGTGCCCCAGCCGAGGCCGAGGGCGAGGCCGAGGAGGGCGCCGAAGAGGGCGATGACGACGGATTCGAGGCGGATCATGCGGCGGAGCTGGCGGCGGGAGAGGCCGATGGCGCGCATGAGGCCGATTTCGCGGGTGCGTTCGACGACGGAGAGGGCGAGGGTGTTCACGACGCCGAGGACGGCGACGATGATGGCGAGGGCGAGAAGGCCGTAGATGATGTTGAGGAGCTGGTCGATCTGCTCCTGGAGGCCTTCCTTGTAGTCGGTCTGGTCGCGGACCTTGTACTGGGGGTAGTCCGCGAGGGAGGCCTTGAGGGAGGCCTGGGCCTGCTCGGTCTGGCCGTCCTTCGCGGTGGCGAGAAGCATGTAGTCCCGGGGCATGTGCTCGGCGGGGATGTACTTCTCGGCGGTGGCGATGGAGATGTATTTGACGCCCTGGTCCATGGAGCCGCCGTCGGAGGTGATGGCGGTGACCTTGAGCCTGGCGGTGCGGCCCTTCTCGAAGGCGAGGGTGAGGGTGTCGCCGACCTCGACCTTGTGGCGGGTGGCGTAGTCCTCGCCGACGGATATGGAGTCGGCGCGGTAGGCGTCGGCCTGCTCGCCCTCGACCATCTCGCGGCGCAGATCACGCGCGTAGCTGGGGTCGGTGGCGACGATGCTCTCCAGGGCGGTGCTGCCGTCGCCGGTGCTGACCTTGGCGAGGACGTCGCGGGAGCGGGTGATGTGGTCGATGCCGTCGGCCTGGCGCAGGGCCTTCTCGGCCTGGGGCACGATCCGCTGTCCGCTGTCCGACTGGACGATGAAGTCCGCGCCGACGCTGCGGTCCAGCTCGTCGGTGGCGGAGGCGACCATGGACGCGCCGACGACGGAGAGGCAGGCGACCAGGGCGAGGCCGATCATGAGGGCGGCGCCGGTGGCTCCGGTGCGGCGGGGGTTGCGCAGGGCGTTGCGTTCGGCCATCCGGCCGACGGGACCGAACGCACGCAGCACGAGCGCGCCGAGTGCCCGGACGACGAAGCCGGCGAGCAGCGGGCCGATGACGATGAAGCCGAGGAGGCTCAGCAGCACTCCGACGCCCAGGTAGAGGGAGCCTTCGGCGGCCTTCTCGGTCTGGGAGGTGGCGAGCAGGGCGGCGGCTCCCGCGCCGGTCAGCAGGAGGCCGAGGGCGGCCCGTACCCAGCCGGGCTTTCCGTCGGCGGGGGTGCCGGCGTCGCGCAGGGCGGCCATCGGGGAGACCCGGCCGGCCCGGCGGGCGGGCACATAGGCGGCGAGGACGGTGACGACGACGCCGAGGGCGAGCCCGACGGCCGGGGTCGTCCACTTCACCGTCAGATCGTCGGTGGACAGCTCCATGCCGATGGAGCCCATGATCTTCATCAGTCCGACCGCGAGGCCGACGCCGGCCGCGACTCCGGTGAGGGAGCCGACGACGCCGAGGAAGAGGGCCTCGACCAGGACGGACCGGTTGACCTGCTTGCGGCTGGAGCCGATGGCCCGCATCAGGCCGATCTCGCGGGTGCGCTGGGCGACCAGCATGGAGAAGGTGTTGACGATGAGGAAGATGCCGACCAGGAAGGCGATCCCGGCGAAGCCGAGCATGGCGTACTTGAGGACGTCGAGGGACTTGCCGATCTCGTCGCGGCCCTCCTCGGTGGCCTCTTCGGCGGTCTTGATGGTGAGCTTGCCGCCGCCGAGCGCGTCGGCGACGTTCTTCTTGAGGGTCTCGTTGCTCACCCCGTCGGCGGCGGTGATCCCGAGATAGGAGAACCGGCCCTCGGCCCCGAGCAGCGCCCGCTGGGCGGTGGGGGTGTCGAGGTGGAAGATGGCCGCGCCGGGGTTGGTGACCTTGAAGGAGGCGATGCCGCTGATCCTGGTCCTGACGTCGCCGTTGGGAGTGATGGCGCGCAGTTCGTCGCCGAGCTCCAGCTTGTGCTTCTCGGCGGTGTCGGCGTCGACCATGATCTCGGTGGGGCCCCGGGGCGCGTTGCCCGAGGTGATCTCCATGGACTTGAGGTCGTTCTCCGTCCAGTTGCCCACGATGGTGGGCGGGCCGCCGGACGGGCCCACGTCCTTGTTGTCGGCGTTGACGACGGTGACGGCCATGCTGTTGACCGCGCCCTCGGCGAACTTCACGCCCTCGGCCGACTTGGCCTTCTCCAGGGCGGCGGCGGGCAGTGTCGCGGGCTTGCCGCTCCGCTCGGCCGCCTCGTCGCCGTCGCTCTCGGCGGGCCGGACGGTGACATCGGTCGCGGTGACGGCGAAGAGCTTGTCGAAGGTGGTGTTCATCGTGTCGGTGAAGACGAGCGTCCCGGACACGAAGGCCACGGACAGCAGCACCGCCACGGCCGAGAGGGCCATGCGGCCCTTGTGCGCGAAGAAGTTGCGCAGGGAGGTCTTGAAGACGGTCACGAGGTACGCCCCCGGGCGTCGAAGTCCTTCATGCGGTCGAGCACGGCCTCGGCGGTGGGACGGAACATCTCGTCCACGATCCGGCCGTCGGCGAGGTACAGGACGCGGTCCGCGTAGGAGGCGGCGACCGGGTCGTGGGTGACCATGACGATGGTCTGGCCCAGCTCGTCGACGGAGCGGCGGAGGAAGCCGAGCACCTCGGCCCCGGCGCGGGAGTCCAGGTTCCCGGTGGGCTCGTCGCCGAAGATGATCTCGGGCTGGGCGGCGAGCGCCCGGGCGACGGCGACGCGCTGCTGCTGGCCGCCGGAGAGCTGGGTCGGCCGGTGCTTGAGCCGCTCGGAGAGACCGACCGTCGACACGACGCGGTTGAGCCAGGCCGCGTCGGGCTTGCGGCCCGCGATGTCCATGGGGAGCGTGATGTTCTCCAGGGCGTTGAGCGTGGGCAGCAGATTGAACGCCTGGAAGATGAAGCCGACCCGGTCCCTGCGGAGCTGGGTGAGCTTCTTGTCCTTGAGCCCGGTTATCTCGGTGTCGTCCAGGTGGATGGTGCCGGAGGTGACGGTGTCGAGCCCGGCGAGGCAGTGCATCAGGGTGGACTTGCCGGAGCCGGAAGGCCCCATGATCGCGGTGAACTGCCCCCGGGTGATGTCGACGTCGACATGGTCGAGGGCCACGACCCGGGTCTCCCCCGCGCCGTACGCCTTGACGACCTGGCGTCCACGCGCGGCGACGGCCGTGCGCCCTCCGGTGTCCCCGTGCCGGGGAATGCTCACAGCCGTTGTCACGAGATGTCTCCTATTTTCGTTGCCTGTAAGGGTGTTGCCGCGTGCCACTCGAGTCTGCCGACGGGGGCGCTCCGGCGCGCTGGTGCCCGGCGCAGTCTTGAACCGGGGGTTTTCCCCACCCCCCGGTGGTGCGGCCCGTACCCCCGTACACCGCACAGGAACAACGTAAGGAGCCCGCCCCGCCCGGCACGTCGTCCCTCGGGACGAACGCGCCCCGGCCGTTCGCGGGGGGCGCCCCCTAGGGGCTGCGGGCTTCAGGAGGCGTCTTTCCTCGGGGTTCACGCCCTGCCGTCGCGCCGACCTCAAGTGAGAGGGTGTCCCCGGCAGGAATAGGTGCAGGGGGAAAGGGAATTGGCGTGGGGGAGATACCGAAGCTGTCCGTGCCCGGGCCGGCGGCCACCGGGGCGGCGGACGCGGACCGCTCGCGCAAGGCGGTGGTCGCCGCGCTGATGACGACGATGGCGCTGGCCTCGCTCGACGGCACGGTCGTGTCGACCGCCGTCCCGCAGATCGTCGGCGACCTCGGCGGCTTCTCCGTCTTCTCCTGGCTCTTCGCCGGCTATCTGCTCGCCGTCACCGTGACGCTGCCGGTGTACGGGAAGCTCTCCGACACCTTCGGGCGCAAGCCGGTCCTGATCGCCGGCATCGTCCTCTTCCTCATCGGCTCGCTGCTCTCCGCGCTCGCCTGGAACATGGCCTCGCTGATCGCGTTCCGGATCGTCCAGGGGCTGGGCGGCGGGGCGCTCCAGGGCACGGTCCAGACGATCGCGGCGGATCTGTATCCGCTGAAGGAGCGGCCGAAGATCCAGGCCCGGCTCTCCACCGTGTGGGCGGTGTCGGCGGTGGCCGGCCCGGCGGTCGGCGGGCTGCTCGCCACCTACGCCGACTGGCGCTGGATCTTTCTGATCAACCTTCCGGTGGGCGCGGTCGCGCTGTGGCTGATCACCCGCCATCTGCGGGAGCCCGGCCGCGACCGGGCGCGCGCCCGCGCGGCGGCGGCCCTCGCGAAGGAGAGTCGCGCACCCGCCGATAAGCCCTCCGGCACGGAGGTGATCCGCGCGGAGGGTACGAGGGGCCCCGGCGACAGCAGGGGCCCGGGCGGTACGAGCCGCCCCGGGGGTACGAGCCGCCCCGGCGGCACGACGGGGCCCCGCCGTCGTACGCACCGGTCCCGGGCCTCGCAGGCCTCCCAAGTCGACTGGCCCGGCGCGCTGACGATCTTCGGCGCGGGCGCGGCGCTGCTCACCGCGCTCGTCCAGGGCGGCATCGCCTGGCCCTGGTTCTCCGCGCCCTCGCTCGCGCTGCTGGGCGGCGGGGCCGTGCTGGCCGTGGCCGTCGTCCTCGTCGAACGGCGCGCCGCAGAACCGATTCTGCCCGGCTGGGTCTGGCGGCGGCCGGCCATCGCCTCGGTCAATCTGGCGCTCGGCGCGCTCGGGCTGCTGATGATCGCCCCGATGGTCTTCCTGCCGCTGTACGCCCAGTCGGTGCTGGGTCTGGGCCCGGTGGCGGCGGGGTTCGTGCTGTCGGTGATGACCCTCAGCTGGCCCATCACGGCGGCCCTCTCCAGCCGGGTGTCGGACCGGATCGGCGTCCGCCGGACCGCTGTGACCGGCATCTTTCTGGCCGCGCTCTGTCTGGCGGCCTTCCCGCTGCTCCCGCACCCCGCCGCCCCCTGGCAGCCGGCCCTGCTGATGCTGCTGCTGGGCGGGGCGCTGGGGATCTTCCAACTCCCGCTGATCGTCGGGGTCCAGGGAGCGGTCGGCTGGTCGGAGCGGGGCACGGCGACCGCGTCCATACTCTTCTACCGCCAGATCGGGCAGAGCGTCGGCGCGGCGCTCTTCGGCGCGGTGGCCAACGCGGTGCTGGCCTCCCGGCTGGGCGGCGCGGGGGACCTGGAGTCGGTCTCGCGCTCCCTGGAGGACCCGGCCTCCCTCACCGCCGAGGCCGCCGAACGGCTGCGGCTCGCGGTGGACGCGGCGGTCGACCATGTCTATGCCGGGGCGGCGGCCGCCGCCGTCGCCGCCCTTCTCGTCCTGCTGTTCATGGCCCCGCGCCACTTCCCGGTGGCGGCCGACGAGCCGGATCCGGACCCGGCCCCCCGGCCCGCCTGAGCGCTACTCCCCGGCGGGGGCCCGGCCGGTCAGAGCGGCGAGGCTGTCGCTGATGTGGGCCATGTGCGCGTTCATCTCGTCCCGCGCCTCCTCGTGCTCGCGCAGCAGCCGTTCCGTCTCACGGACCGTGCGCTCCTCGCTCATCCGCGCCTGGGCGAGCAGCTCCGCCGCCCGGGCCTCCGCGTCCTCCTGGCCGTGGCGGGCCTGCTCGCGCGCCTCGGAGAGCGCGCGTGCGGCCTCCTCGACGGCCGTCTCTGCGAGGGTGGTCAGCTCGGCGTGGCGGATGTCCAGCTCCGCCTCACGGGCGGCCAGCTCGCGCTCCTGCGACTCCCAGCGCTCGGCCTGCCCCGACTCCAGATCGGCGAGCAGCCCCTCCGCCCGCAGCCGGGTCTCCTGCCACACGGAGAGCGCGTCGGCGCGCCGGACCTCCGCCTCGGAGCGGGCCTGGCCGAGCCGTTCGGCCGCCGCCTCCCCGGCCGTCCCGAGGATCTCCTCCGCGCGCGCGTCGGCGGCGGCCCGGACCCCGTCGGCCTCCTCGCGCGCCGCGTCCCGCAGCCGCCGGCCGTCCTCCTTGGCCGCCTCCAGCGCCGCCAGCGCGTCCCCGCGCGCCGCCGACCGGACCTCGGACGCCTCGTCCTCCGTCAGCGCCAGCAGCTCCCTGGCCCGATCGCTCAGCAACTCGTAGGTCTGCGGCCTCAGCGCGCCGACCACCTCGCGGAGCCGGGCCGCCTCCGCCTCCATCTCCTTGGCGAGCACGGTCAGCCGGGCGGCCCTCTCCCAGGCGTCGTCGCGGTCCTTGGAGACGGCGCTGACATGGGCGTCGGCCGTCTCCATGCGGTAGCCGCGGCGTACGACGGCGAAGCCGTGAGGCGATACCGATTCAGCGCTCATCCTTGGAGTCCCTTTCCAGATCCACAACGATGCATTACGCGATTGTGCTCATATCCTTCCGGATACAAAACAAACGCTCATAACGCGACACTGTGGCATCAGGCAAAAGAAGAAAGCGAACGGGGCGTCCGGTCCACCGTGGTCGTGGACCGGACGCCCCGTGGCGTGTCCGAGGCGGGGCGGCGGGCTACAGCAGGCCGTCCCACATCTGTTCCAGCAGCACAGACCACCAGTTGTCCGGCGAGGACAGCGCCGCCGGGTCCAGCGCCGCCAGCTGCGCCTGGAAGTCGACGGTCCAGCGACCGGCCTGCTCGGGGTTGAGGCCGTAGCGGAACCGCCACATCCGGCCGAGCAGCGCCATGCAGCGCACAAACTCCGGCAGCCCGCTGTTCACGAACTGCGGCGGGGTGGGACGCCCGCCGGGAGCGGCCTCCACCGGCACCGCGACGATGTGCGCGGTCCCGTACTGCACACAGATGGCCCGGCCGAAGTCATTGCCCACGACCAGGTACGAACCCGCGTCGATGGCGGCCTGGACCTGCCGCTGAGCCGCCAGCTCGGCCAGCGTCGGCACCACCGGATGGGCCGGCTGCGCCCAGAAGAAGGGGTTGAAGTCGGCCGGCAGCCCCGCCCACACCAGCGTCGCCGCGACGGTGTCCGGCACCCCCTGACGGGACACGGCCCGCTGGTCGAACCGGAGGATCCCCTGCGGCCCGAACGCCGACACCAGCTCCTGCGCCACCGCCTGCGGCGGGACCGGCGGAGCCTGCTGGACCTGCGGCAGCGGCGCGCGCACCGGGGCGGGGCGCGCCGGGCCGTCGGCGACCTGATGCAATTCACCCTGGTGGGTGATGAGTTGACGCATGCCCTGTTGCCGGCTCGTGTGGTCCGTGCCGTACGGGGCGATGCTGGTGATCCGCGCCTGGGGCCAGGTCTCGCCGATCATGCGGGCGCAGTAGCCGCCGGGCAGCAGACAGGACTCCAGTTCGGTGTGGAGTTCCAGCACCTGCTGCGGCGGCACGTTCATCGCGCGCAGCTCGTGCAGGATCTGCCACTCCGGGTGCGGGGTGCCGGGCGCGGATCTGCGGATGATCTGCGCCTCCGAGCCGTCGGGCGCGCGATAGCGCAGCACGGCCTGGTAGCCGGGGCCGACGGTCGGCACCCCGGGCTGCGGATAGCCGTACGAGGGGGGCATGCCGCCCTGCGACGGCGGCGGCGGCGGCACGGCTCCGGGCACCGGGCCCGGCGGGCCGGGGCGGGGCGGGACCACGGGTCCGCCGGGGCCCGGCCGGACGGGGTCGGCGAAGACCGTCGCCGCCTGGTGCACCCCGCCCGCAGGCGGCGGCCCCGGGGGCGAGGGCGGGGCCGGGGGCGCTCCGGGCGGCTCCGGCGGCGGGCCCGGCGGCCGTCCGGGCTCGGCGGGCAGCTGAGGGCTCAGCTGGGTCGGCTGGTATCCGGCGGCGGGCGCGCCGGGGGCCTCGGGGCCGCTCGGCGGCGGGGTCGCCCCCGGGCGGGCGGGGGGCGCGCCGGGCCCGCCCGGCGGCGGCCCGGGCGGCGGCGGGGTCGTCGGGCCGCCGCGCCGGGGCCGCTGGGCCCTGCTGGTCGCCGCCTCGGCTATGTCGGCCGCCCCGCCGGGGGCGGTCCCGGGCACCGTCTCCTTGAGCGTCGGACGGACCGCCGTGGGCGGCAGTTGACTGCCGCCGGGCATCAGCGCGGTCGGGACGTCCGCGTCCACCGCCGGCTCGGACGGATCGCCGTCGCCCCGGCCGGGCACGGGCGGGGAGAACACGGTGTCCGGCAGGGGTACGGAGACGTCGTCCGCCGCCGCCTCGCTGGTGTCCGTCCAGGACGTCTCCGCACCGGTACGGGGTCCTCCGCCGGGGGCTCCGGAGCCGTCGTCGCCCTCGGCCGGAACCGGAACGGAACCAGAAGTCGCGGACGCGTCAGGCGTCTCGGGGACATCGGGCACCTCGGGCACATCAGGAACAGGCGCAACGGGCGCGTCGGGAACGGGCACACCCGCCGCCGGCGACGGCAGCTCGGCACCCGGGGATCCGGAACCGGAAGAGGCCGGCAGCCCCGCCCCCAGGGAGTCGGACCAGGCCGAGTCGCCGCCGCGCGAGCCGCCGCCCGCCTGGGAGGCGTTGCGCGTCGGCCCGGCCAGCGGCCAGTCGTCCTCCTGCGGCTTGGCCGCCTTCTCGCGTCCGGGCCGGTTCGCCGCCTCCTGGAGCCACTCGGGCGGGGTCAGCAGGAACGACGTCTGATTCTGGTCGATCCGCTGCGGCGGCTCGGCCGGGGCCGCACCCGCCGGGGCGGCCGGAGCGCCGTACTCCTCCTCGTACCGCCTGATCACCTCGCCCACCGGCAGCCCGGGCCACAGCGAGGCCTCGCCGCTGTCCCGTGCTATCACCAGGCGCTGTTCACCGCCGTCCGAGCGGACCCCGCTCTCGCGGTCCTCCGCCCAGACGACGAAGCCGAGGCCGAACTCCCGTACCCGCACCTCGCGGTGCTGATACGGGGGAACGTCGCCGTTGACCCACTCTTCCGCGCGCTCCTGCGCCTGCGCGAAGGTCACCATTGGAGCGTCACTCCTCGCCAGAGACCGGGACGGCGCGCGCGAAGCCGCCGTCCACCATCAGATTCGCCACGGTCTCCAGCTCCGGCGGATTGCCCGCCAGCCGCCGGAGGAAGCCGTCGAAGTCGTCGCCGCACGGCAGCAGCAGCTGATCCACGCGCTGCTGCACATGGAGACCGTCGCGGTCGCGCGCGTCGTCGTAGGCGCAGAACCAGACCGAGCCGATCGCCGCGCCCCTCGCCTTGACCGCCAGGATGCCGCCCTGGACGAACGCGACGCCCAGGTAGTCCTTGGTCAGATGGTCGCGCAGGCACTTGTTGACGTACACCAGATCATTGACGGCCGCCTCGTCGCGGATCGTCAGGAACGGCTGGTCCACCAGCAGCCCCAGCTCCGCGTCGAGCGCCGCGCCGACGGGGGCGCAGCCGCCCGCCGCCTTGAGGAAGGAGCGGTACGCGCCGGGCAGCCGGTAGCCCAACTCCTCCTCCGCGCCGAGCAGCTGCTGCTCGGTGACGGAGAGCGCGCCCTTGGGGAGCCCGAAGTGGACGGGCCGGATCTCCTGGAGCGGGCGGGTGCCGCGCTTGTCGTGGTCGACCTCGGTGGTGGCGAGGCCCGCGTGGTGCCGGAGCAGCGCCTTCACCTCGACCGGGACCAGTTCGAGCCGGCGGGTGCCGCGCACATGGTGCCAGGTCCAGCCGTGCGGGGTGGCGACGGCCGGGATGGTGTCCCACAGCTCGTGCCCGGCGGCGTGCAGCGCCGCGTTGGCCGACACATAGTCGGTGAGGCGCAGTTCGTCGACGCCGAAGCCGGCCGGGGGCTCGGCGATCTCGGCGGCGGCCCGGGCGTACGGCGAGAAGTCCGGGTGGCCGTCGGCGTCCACGCGGACGCCCCGGGGGTGGCGGGAGGCCCGTACCGGGTCCGGGAAGTGCACGGTCTGACCGGCGTAGGCCGCGTTGGGCGGTTTCACGGGTCCGTCCGGCGATATGGGATGTCCCCCGGATCCCGGGGACCGGGGACCGGGAGGCGTCCCCAGGCCTTGCCGATCTGTCGTCATGGCGATCCGCCCCCTGCTGGCTACTGACTGTCCGGGACAGCCTAAGCGGTGGGGCCCCTGGGAGCGCGGGTCATGGGCCGTCCCCGGGCGGGCCCGGCCCGGCGGTCACCAACTGTCACAAACGGGTGACCGAACGCCGACGGCGCGACACGTTTCAGTGACCCAGCTACCGCACACTGCGTCGCATTTGGCAGGCTGTTCATTCACTTCGGGGGAGTGCGGGGAGGGACAAAAGCACCATGCACACAGCGCAAGCAGGTACTCCGGCCACGACGGGTGATCCTCGTCTCAGCTGGAGGGGCGGCGAGGAGGCCGGTCCGCCCACGCTCAGCCACCGGCGGGACGGCATCCTGCCGGCGATCGCGGCGGCGCTCTCCGTACGCGGCGAGACGCTCAAGTCGACCGCCGGGAAGGGGGACCGGGCACCGGTGCTCCACCCTCTCGTACAGGACTTCCTGGACCGGCTCGGCAGCGGCCGGCGGGAGCGTTTCACCGGGCGGTGCCCGGAGGCGATCCTGCTGTCCCGCCATCTCACGGCGGCGGAGGCGGGCCGCTCCAAACGGGCGCGGCGCAAGCCGCTGGCCCTCAGCGAGGCGAAGCGCGCGCTGCGGCAGTCGAAGCTGACGGCGCGCAGAATCCGTGAGGACGGTGACCCGCTGCACGGCAGTTACGCACCGCCCTGCCGTTCCTGTACGGCGATGCTCGACCACTTCGGGGTCCGCGCAGTGGACCCGGCCGCGACGGACCTCACGAATGGCTGAACCAGCAGCGATGCCCGAAAACCTCAGCACCACCCGGTTCCCGGTCGCCGTCGACGCGGCGCTTCAGGAGGCGGGGTGGCGGCCCGGCCGCTGGGACATCAAGCTCGCCGAGCACTGGGCCGACACCCTCCGCGCCTTCGAGTCGCCCGCCGGGCACCGGCACGCGGTCTTCCCGGCGGCGGTGGAGGCCTGGGCCGAGTTCGGGGGGCTGCGGATCGTCGCGCTGGGGCCGGGCCGGCAGACGGCTCCCCCGGTGGTGCGGGTGGATCCGCTGGCGGGGCTGCATCTGGCGAGGACGCTGGCGGATCTGGGGAGGGCGCTGGGGACGGAGGTGGCTCCGCTGGGGGTGGAGGGGGAGGATCAGGCGGTGCTGGCGGTGGACGCCGAGGGGCGTGTCTACAGCATCGACCACACCGGCGACTGGTACCTCGGCCCCGACATCGACCACGCCCTCACCACCCTCGTCACGGGCCTCCAGCCCGTCCGGCTGACCACGGGGGCCTGAGCACAAAGGGTTGAGCCGGCTCCCAGCTCGTTCGGGACTGGTGCCGGACCAGGACAAGGGGTCCAGTCCAGCCCGTTGGGGGCACCCCCTCCCGGGCGAAGCCCAGGGGAGCTTGGGGACGGACCCCCAGCCCACACGGACCCGCGCCCCGCAGGGCCTCCCCTACCCCGTGGGAAGCACCGCCGAGACGCGGAAGCCGCCCGTGTCGGTGGGGCCGGAGACGAAGACGCCGCCGAGGGCGAGGACGCGTTCGCGCATGCCGAGGAGGCCGTTGCCGCCGCTGGGGAGGGCGGGGGAGGCGGGGTCGGGCCGGCCGGGGGCGCAGTTTTCGACCTGCATGGCGACTTCGGCGTCGCGGTGGGCGAGGCGGATGGTGACTTTGGCGCCGGCGGCGTGTTTGTGGACGTTGGTGAGGGCTTCCTGGACGACGCGGTAGGCGGTCTGCTCGACCTCGGGGGCGTACGCGCGGGGGTCGCCCTGGACGGCCAGCTCGACGACCATGCCGGTCTGGCGGGACTGCCCGACGAGGTCCTCCACATCGGCTATGCAGGGCCCCGCCCCGCCTCCCCCGTCCCCGCCCCGGGCGGCGGCAGCGGCGGCGGCGGCCCCGACGGAGGCGAGCGGGACGGGCGCGCCGGTGCGGCGCTCGCCGTCGCCGGTGCGCAGGACGCCGAGCATCTCGCGGAGCTCGGTGAGGGCCTGGCGGCCCATGTCGCCGACGAGCGCGGCGTTCTTGACGGCCTTCTGGGGGTCCTTGGGCGCGACCGCCTGGAGCGCCGCCGCGTGGACGACCATGAGGCTCACCCGGTGGGCGACCACGTCGTGCATCTCGCGGGCGATACGGGTGCGTTCCTCGGTGCGCGCCCACTGGGCGCGCTGCTCGGCGCGGTCGGCGAGCAGCAGCAGCTCCTGCTCCAGGCTGTCGGCGCGCTCGCGCAGGCTCTCCATGAGCCGGCGGCGGGCCCCGATGTAGAGGCCGAAGAGGACGGGCGGGAGGACGACGCCGACCGCGATGAAGCTGGCCATGAGCGGTACGTACCAGTCGCCGGGCTCGGCGAGGTCGGAGGCCCGGACGTCCTGGCCGACCCGCACGAAGCTCACGATGAGGGTGGCGGTCAGCGACATCCCGGCGAGGGTGGCGATGATCCGGCGCGGCACGTCGGAGGCGGCGAGCGAGTAGAGGCCGACGAGGCCCATGAGGTAGCCCATCTCGGCGGGCGTGACCGCCACCGAGACGAGGACGACGGCGATCGGCCAGCGCCGCCGTACGACAAGGACGGACCCCGCGAAGAGTCCGAACAGCACTCCGAGCGGAACGGGCGTCGCGGTCTCGTCCGCGAACCACGCACCCTCGGCAGCGCACTCCAAGGCGGAGAACAGCGCGAGTCCCACGTCCAGCGCGGCACTGCGTCGGCGTCCCCACCACAGCCAGGCCCGGGTGGTCGAACCCGTGGCCTCCCGGTGTGCCCCCGTTGTGGTCATGCGTCTCAGCCTACGGGCGGGCGCGAGTGGTTTTCCCGGTCGCCGCCCGGTCGCCGCCCGCCCGCCGGGGCGGTGTCCCGGGGAGCGCGGGGAAGGCCGCGGGGAAAGACCATGGACAAGTACCGTCGCGAGAGAGGCGGGTGGTACGGCATAGTGTGGGTTGCTGGTCGGAGAGCCAGGTCACCACGACCGGCCCGTCGGCCCGCTGTCCCCCGTGGTGTAATCGGCAGCACAGTGGCTTTTGGTGCCATTTGTCCGGGTTCGAGTCCTGGCGGGGGAGCCCTCGCCCCTCGGCAGTCCTGCCCGGATGCCCGGCCCGCCCTTTATTTCCTCCGGTAAGCACCCCGGTATCCTTCGGATGTCCACCACCCGAAGCCGAAGGGCATTCCCGTGAGCGCCAACCGCCCGGCAGCCGTCGTCGTCCTCGCAGCGGGTGAGGGCACCCGTATGAAGTCGAGGACCCCCAAGGTTCTGCACGACATCTGCGGGCGTTCGCTCGTCGGACATGTCGTGTCAGCCGCCCGTGAGCTGGACCCCCGGCATCTGGTCGTCGTCGTCGGGCACGCGGGCGACCAGGTCACGGCCCATCTCGCCGAGCGTCACCCCGGGATCCGCACCGCCCACCAGGCCGAGCAGCGCGGCACCGGACACGCCGTCCGGACCGCCCTCACGGCGCTGGACGAGGACCTCTCGGGCACCGTCGTCGTCGTCTGCGGAGACACCCCGCTGCTCTCCGGCGACGCCCTCACCGCGCTCGCCGCCACGCACAACGCCGACGGCAACGCTGTCACGGTGCTGACCGCCGAGGTCCCCGACGCCACCGGCTACGGCCGGATCGTGCGGGACGGCGGCGGGGCCGTCACCGCGATCGTCGAGCACAAGGACGCCACCCCCGCGCAGCACGCCATCCGGGAGATCAACTCCGGGGTCTTCGCCTTCGACGGAGAGCTGCTCACCGAGGCCCTCGGCAAGGTGCGCACCGACAACAGCCAGGGCGAGGAGTACCTCACCGACGTCCTGGGGATACTGCGTGAGGCCGGTCACCGGGTCGGCGCTTCCGTGGCCGGCGACCACCGTGAGATCCTGGGCATCAACAACCGCGTACAGCTCGCGGAGGCCCGCAGACTGCTCAACGAGCGACTCCTGGAGCAGGCCATGCTCGCCGGGGTCACCGTCGTCGACCCGGCGTCGGTCCTGATCGACGTCACCGTCACTTTCGAGCCCGATGCCATCGTCCACCCCGGCACCCAGCTCCTGGGCGCCACCCACCTCGGCGAGGGCGCCGAGGTCGGCCCCAACACCCGTCTGAAGGACACCACCGTGGGCGACGGCGCCCGCGTGGACAACTCGGTCGCCGAGTCCGCCGAAGTCGGCGACGGAGCCTCCGTCGGCCCGTACGCCTATCTCCGTCCCGGCACCCGCCTCGGCAGGAAGGCCAAGGCGGGGACCTATGTCGAGATGAAGAACGCCACGATCGGCGAGGGCTCCAAGGTCCCCCATCTGTCGTACGTGGGGGACGCGACGGTCGGCGACCACACGAACATCGGCGCGGCCAGCGTGTTCGTGAACTACGACGGAGAGGTCAAGCACCACACGGTGATCGGCTCCCACTGCCGGACCGGAGCGGACAACATGTTTGTGGCACCGGTCACGGTCGGGGACGGCGTCTACACCGCCGCCGGCTCCGTCATCACCAAGGACGTACCGGCCGGTTCACTCGCCGTGGCCCGGGGCCAGCAGCGGAATATCGAGGGCTGGGTCGCCCGGAAGCGGCCCGGCAGCGCCGCCGCGCAGGCCGCCGAAGCGGTATCCGAACGGGCCACCGGAGAGAACTGACCGGAAACAGGTATGCCGAACTCGGCGTACCGTGATACATGCACACAAATTCGGCTGGCTCGCGTCCCCATCACCCGCGCGGCCAGAGAACACCCCTCTGAGGAGACAGTGCTGTGACCGGGATCAAGACGACCGGCGAGAAGAAGCTGATGCTCTTCTCCGGCCGCGCCCACCCCGAGCTGGCCGAGGAAGTCGCACATCAACTGGGCGTCACCCTGGTGCCGACCAAGGCCTTCGACTTCGCGAACGGCGAGATCTACGTCCGTTTCCAGGAGTCCGCCCGCGGCGCCGACTGCTTCCTGATGCAGAGCCACACGGCTCCCATCAATAAGTGGATCATGGAGCAGCTGATCATGATCGACGCTCTGAAGCGGGCCTCCGCCCGGAGCATCACCGTGATCGTGCCGTTCTACGGGTACGCCCGCCAGGACAAGAAGCACCGCGGTCGCGAGCCCATCTCCGCCCGCCTCGTCGCCGATCTGATGAAGACGGCCGGCGCGGACCGGATCCTCACCGTGGACCTCCACACCGACCAGATCCAGGGCTTCTTCGACGGCCCGGTCGACCACCTCTTCGCGCTGCCGATCCTCGCGGACTACGTCGCCGCGAAGGTCGACCGGAGCAAGCTCACCGTCGTCTCCCCGGACGCCGGCCGTGTGCGCGTCGCCGACCGCTGGTGCGACCGCCTGGGCGCGCCGCTGGCCATCGTCCACAAGCGCCGGGACAAGGACGTCGCCAACCAGGTGACCGTCCACGAGGTCGTCGGCAATGTCGAGGGCCGGATCTGTGTCCTGGTCGACGACATGATCGACACCGGTGGCACCATCTGCGCCGCCGCCGACGCCCTCTTCGCCAACGGCGCGGAGGACGTGATCGTGACGGCCACCCACGGAGTCCTCTCCGGCCCGGCCGCCGACCGCCTGAAAAACTCGAAGGTCAGCGAGTTCGTCCTGACGAACACCCTGCCGACCCCGAGCGAGCTGGAGCTCGACAAGATCACGGTGCTCTCGATGGCCCCGACGATCGCCCGCGCGGTGCGCGAGGTCTTCGAGGACGGCTCGGTCACCAGCCTCTTCGACGAGCAGTTCTGATCCACGTGCCGAAGGGCCGTGTCCCCCGCCCGGGGGCACGGCCCTTCGGCCTGTCCGGGGCGGGCGTCCGTGATCGATTGGGTGCGCGGGGGCGGGCCCGGCTAGACTGTCCGGGTTGCTCGGCGAGGGAGGTCGCACATCAGGTGCGGCGGTCCGTTATCGACGCGCTCTTCGCAGCAGGCGTAGCAGGCCATTCATGGCCGGGTGACCATCAGATCCGTCTGTCTTACGAGGAGTGCACATGTCCGAGGTAAAGCTCGCCGCAGAGGTCCGCAGCGATTTCGGCAAGGGCGCGTCCCGCCGTGTCCGCCGTGACAACAAGGTCCCCGGCGTTCTCTACGGCCACGGTGGCACCCCCGTCCACGTGATCCTGCCGGGCCACGAGCTGCTGCTCGCGCTCCGCACCCCGAACGTGCTGATCGCCCTGGACGTCGAGGGTCGCACCGAGCTGGCCATCCCGAAGGCCGTCCAGCGTGACGCCATCCGCGGCAGCCTGGTCCACGTCGACCTGCTGGTCGTCAAGCGCGGCGAGAAGGTCACCGTCGAGATCCCCGTCCACACCGAGGGCGAGCTGGCCCCGGGCAGCTTCCTGCTCGAGCACGTGCTGAACACGCTGCCGGTCGAGGCCGAGGCCACCCACATCCCCGAGGCCGTCACGGTCTCCATCGCGGGCCTCGAGGCCGGCGCGTCCATCCTCGCCAAGGACATCCCGCTGCCCGCGGGCTCCACCCTGGCCATCGACGAGGACGCCGTCGTCCTCCAGGTCCTGGCCGCCCAGGCCGAGGAGCCGGCCGCCGACTCCGAGGGCACCGAGGGCTCCGAGGCCTGATCCTCGCCCGCTGGAACCTTCTCTTCGGCCGCCGCCCGACACCACACCGTGTCGGGCGGCGGCCGAGTGTCCGGATGGAGACGCTCCGATGACCACCACCGACGTGAACGCCCCCTGGCTGATCGTGGGCCTCGGCAACCCCGGCCCCGACTACGCGGCGAACCGGCACAATGTCGGCTTCATGGTCGCCGACCTGCTCGCGGACCGCGTCGGCGGTACGTTCAAGCGCGCCCCGAAGGCCCAGGCCCAGGTGGTGGAGGCGCGGATCGGCCCGCCCGGACCGGCGAGCCGCCGGGTGGTGCTGGTGAAGCCCATGTCGTACATGAACCTCTCCGGCGGTCCCGTCACCGCGCTGCGGGACTTCTACAAGGTCCCCACCGCGAACATCGTGGCGGTCCACGACGAGCTGGACATCGACTACGGCACCCTGCGGCTGAAGCTCGGCGGCGGGGACAACGGGCACAACGGCCTCAAGTCGATGACCAAGTCCATGGGCCCCGACTACCACCGGGTGCGGTTCGGCATCGGCCGCCCGCCCGGCCGGATGCAGGTCGCGGATTTCGTCCTGAAGGACTTCTCCTCGACCGAGCGCAAAGAGCTGGACTACTGCGTGGACCGCGCCGCCGACGCGGTGGAGGCCCTGATCTCCGAGGGCCTGGAGCGGGCCCAGGGCACGTACAACTCCTGACAACCGAGGCAAGTCCCCGCGACGGGTTGACCGGGCGCACCCCGATGCCCAAGGATCGCGCCCCATGAGTCGCATGCTCCTCCACAGCCGCCGCGCTGCCATGAGTCTGGTCGCGCTGCTGCTGCTGGTCGCGGGCGGCTGGGCCTCGTGGGGCACCGCCCAGCACGTCATGCTCGCGAAGGGCCGTGAGCACGGCACCATCACCGTCGACGGCTGCGGCGAGGAGACCTGCTCGGGCCGGTTCGCCCCGGACTCCGCGGCGGCCTCCCGCCCCGGGCTGACCATCGGCAAGTCGGTCGCCGTGAAGAAGGGCGCGAAGCTCTCCGTCGTGGTGAAACCCGGCACCGACGAGGTCGTGCGCCGGGGCGCCGGCGGGATCTTCCACGCCTGGCTGCCGCTGGGCGGCGCGCTGCTGCTCGCGGCGGTGATCATCGGCGGCGGGGTGGGGCTGCCGAGAGTCGCGTGGACGAGCGCCGGGATCGGCGGCGTGGTCCTGGTGGGCACCTTCGTCACCCTCTGAGCCCCGAGTGCCCCGTACCCCCGTACACGCCACTGCCCGGCGCTCACACACGCGTGAGCACCGGGCAGGGACGGCAGAACAGGGCCGCGCGTAAGGGCTGGGGACTCAGCCGGTGTTGCGCAGACCGGCCGCGACACCGTTGACGGTCAGCAGCAGCGCCCTCGCCAGCAGCGGGTCCGGGCTCTCACCGCGGGACGCCGCGCCGCGCTGGCGGGCCAGCAGCGAGACCTGGAGGTAGGAGATCGGGTCCAGATAGGCGTCCCGGATCGCGAACGTCTGCTGGAGCGCCGGGTTGGCCTCCAGCAGGGTCGCGCCGCCGGTGACCTTCAGGACCTCGCTCACCGTCAGCGCGTGCTCCGCCTCGATCGTGGCGAAGACGTGCTTCAGCTCCTCGGGGACGAGGGTGTCCACATAGTGCCGGGCGATCCGCAGATCCGTCTTCGCCAGCGTCATCTCGACATTGGCGATGAAGTTGCGGAAGAAGTGCCAGCGCTCGTGCATCTCCGCGAGGGAATCGCCGTGCCCGGCCTCCCGCAGCGCCTTGAGACCCGAGCCGACCCCGAACCACCCCGGCACGATCTGCCGGGACTGGGTCCAGCCGAACACCCACGGGATGGCCCGCAGGCCGTCGAGTCCCGCGCCGCTGTCCGGGCGGCGCGAGGGGCGCGAGCCCAGGTGCAGATCGGCGAGCTGGTCCACCGGGGTCGAGGCGAAGAAGTACGCCGGGAGGTCCGGGTCGTCCACCAGGGCCCGGTAGGCGGCGTGCGCCGCGTCCGAGACGGTGTCCATCGCCGCGTCCCAGCCCGCCAGCGCCTCCACCGACTGGCGGGGCGAGGTGTGCAGGGCCGAGGCCTGGAGCGTGGCGGCGACCGTCAGCTCCAGATTCTCCCTGGCCAGCGAGGGGATCAGATACTTGTCGGAGATGACCTCGCCCTGCTCGGTCACCTTGATCTCGCCCTCCAGCGTGCCCCACGGCTGCGCCAGGATGGCGTCGTGCGAGGGGCCGCCGCCACGGCCGACGGTGCCGCCGCGGCCGTGGAAGAGCCGCAGCCGCACCCCGTGGCGGTGGGCCACGTCGCGCAGCCGGCGCTGCGCCCGGTGGATCTCCCACTGCGAGGTGGTGATGCCGCCGAACTTGGAGGAGTCCGAGTAGCCCAGCATGACCTCCTGGACATCGCCCCGGAGCGAGACGAGCCGGCGGTACGAGGGGTCCGCGAGCATTCCGTCGAGGATGACGTCCGCCGCGCGCAGCTCGTCGGTGGTCTCCAGGAGCGGCACGATGCCGATCTTGGCCCAGCCGGCGTGGAGGTCGATCAGTCCGGCCTCGCGGGCGAGGACGGCGGCCGCGAAGACGTCGTCCGCGCCCTGGCACATCGAGATGATGTACGACTCGATGACCTCGGGGCCGAAGCGCTCGAAGGCCTCCTTGACGGTGAGGAAGACCCCGAGGGTCTTCTGTCCGGCCGCGTCCAGGGGCGCGGGGGACGGCGCGAGGGGGCGGCGCGAGCGCAGCTCCTTGGCGAGCAGCTTCTGCCGGTACTCGCGCGGCATGTCGGAGTAGCGCCAGGACTCCTCGCCGAGCCGGTCGAAGAGCTGGCCCAGCGCGTGGTGGTGGGCGTCCGCGTGCTCGCGGACGTCCATGGTGGCGAGCTGGAGGCCGAAGGCGGCGATGGTGCGGATGGTGCGGTCCATGCGGCCGTCGGCGAGGAGGCCGCCCCGGTGCTCGCGCAGCGAGGTCTGGATCAGGGTGAGGTCGGCCAGCAGCTCGGCGGTGCCGAGGTAGTCGCGGCCGGGCTCGTGCGGGGTGTTGCGGGCGAGCCGCTCCCGGGTGTTGACAAGCTTCTGCTGGATGCAGGTGGCCTTGAGCCGGTAGGGCTCCTCGGCGTTGAGCCGCTTGTAGCGGGGGCTGATCTCGGGGAGCCGCTCCAGGTCGGTCTGGAGCGAGGTGAGCAGCTCCTCGGTGGCCCCGGTGTAGCGGATGGAGTTGGAGAGCTGTCCGCGCAGGGAGTCGATCTGCTCCAGCGCGTCGGTGATGCCGTGCTCGTGCTGGAGGATCAGCACCTCGCGGGTGACGGCGGGGGTGACGTTGGGGTTGCCGTCGCGGTCGCCGCCGATCCAGGTGCCGAAGGTGAGCGGGCGGGTGCCGGCGGGCAGTTCGACGCCGACGCGCTCCAGCTCGGCGGCGAGGTCCTCCAGGACGTCGCCGACCGCGCCCGCGTGCAGCTCGTCCAGGTAGTAGATCGCGTTGCGCGCCTCGTCGGCCGGTTCGGGCCGCACCACGCGCAGTTCGTCGGTCTGCCAGATGAGGTCGATGTTCTCGGCGAGCCGCAGGTCGTAGCGCCTGCGGTCGGCGGCGGCGGCCGGCGCGTCGAGCAGGGCGGCGATCCGGCGCAGCTTGTTGAGCACCGAGCGGCGGGCGGCCTCGGTGGGGTGGGCGGTGAAGACGGGCCGGACGTTGAGGTTCCGCACGGTCTCGCGCAGATGCTCGGGGTCGGCGTCCTTGAGCCGGTCGGCGGTGCGGGCGAGCAGGCTGCCCTCGGCGGCCCGGCGCTCGCGCATCTCATGGCCTCGGTGCACCTGCTCGGTGACGTTGGCGAGGTGGAAGTAGGTGGAGAACGCGCGCACCAGCTTGGCGGCGGTCTCCAGATCGGTGTCGCCGAGCAGCTGTGCTGCTGCCTCGCCGTCGCTGCGGGTGAGGGCGCGCACACGCTCGACGAGGTCGAGCAGTTCGGCGCCTTCCTGGCGGACGATGGTCTCGCCCAGGAGGTCGCCCAGTCGGCGGATGTCGGCCCGGAGTTCGGCGCTGGCCGTCGGGGTCTGGTCGGCACTGCTCACAGGTGCGGCTCCTTGCAGTGTTTGAGCACGTCTGGAGGGGTACTGGAGGCTGCGGACCGCGCTGTCCGACGTGACCCAGGATAGGGGCCCGACTCTCCGGGGTTATCCACAGGGCCCTTGCCGTGGGGCGGCGCGCTGACATACTTACGAAGCCGTAGGTTACGGATCCGTAGCCTGGGCGTGGTCATCTCTCTCTCACCCCACAGGGGACCCCACTATGACAACAAGTCCCGAGTTGAAGGACGACGTCCCGGAGTCGGGGGTCGCCGAGCCGGGTGCGGGCGATCTTCCCTTGGCGACGCTCGGCGGTGACAGCAAGCGGTCGATCGAGCAGATCGCCCTGGTGCTGTTCATCGCGGTGCCCTTTCTCGCCCTGATCGCGGCGGTGCCGCTGGCCTGGGGCTGGGGGGTGAGCTGGCTGGACATCGGCCTGCTGGTGGTCATGTATTACATCGGCTGCCACGGAATCACCATCGGTTTCCACCGGTATTTCACGCACGGCTCCTTCAAGGCGAAGCGGCCACTGCGGATCGCGCTCGCCGTCGCCGGGTCGCTGGCGGTGGAGGGTCCGCTGGTGCGCTGGGTGGCCGACCACCGCAAGCACCACAAGTTCTCGGACGCCGAGGGCGACCCGCACTCGCCGTGGCGGTTCGGCGAGACGGTGCCCGCGCTGATGAAGGGCCTGTGGTGGGCCCACATCGGCTGGATGTTCGACGAGGAGCAGACGCCGCAGCACAAGTACGCCCCGGACCTGATCAAGGACCCGGCGATCCGCCGGATCTCCCGCGACTTCATCTGGTGGACGATGCTGTCGCTGTCGATCCCGCCGATCGTCGGCGGTCTGGTGACGATGTCCTGGTGGGGCGCGTTCACCGCGTTCTTCTGGGGCTCGCTGGTGCGGGTGGCGCTGCTGCACCATGTGACCTGGTCGATCAATTCGATCTGTCACGCGGTCGGCAAGCGGCCCTTCAAGTCGCGGGACCGCTCGGGCAATGTGTGGTGGCTGGCGGTGCTCTCCTGCGGTGAGTCCTGGCACAACCTGCACCACGCGGACCCGACCAGCGCGCGGCACGGTGTGCTGCGCGGCCAGGTGGACTCCAGCGCCCGGCTGATCCGCTGGTTCGAGCAGCTGGGATGGGCCTCTGACGTGCGCTGGCCCAGCTCTTCGAGGATCGAAGCCCGTCGCAGTACCACATCAGCCGACACGGCATGATGGAAGACGTGGCGACCGACGGCAGCAGCAGTAATGGCACGGAGAAGAACCGGACGGGCCGGCGGGCCCGCCGGGTGCGGATGACGGGCGCGCAGCGCCGGGAACAGCTGCTGGACATCGGTCGGGCGCTCTTCGCCGACAAGGGTTTCGAGGGCACCTCGGTGGAGGAGATCGCCGCCAGGGCGGGGGTCTCCAAGCCGGTGGTGTACGAGCACTTCGGCGGCAAGGAGGGGCTCTACGCGGTGGTGGTCGACCGCGAGATGCGCCAGCTGCTGGACATGGTGACGGGCGCGCTCACGGCGGGCCATCCCCGGGGGCTGCTGGAGCAGGCGGCGTTCGCGCTGCTGGACTACATCGAGCGGTATACGGACGGGTTCCGCATTCTGGTCCGGGACTCCCCCGTCGCGCAGTCCACGGGCACCTTCGCCTCGCTGATCAGCGATATCGCCACCCAGGTCGAGGACATCCTCGGCATGGAGTTCAAGAACCGGGGCTTCGACCAGAAGCTGGCCCCGCTGTACGCGCAGGCGCTGGTGGGGATGGTGGCGCTGACCGGCCAGTGGTGGCTGGACGCCCGGCAGCCGAAGAAGGCCGAGGTGGCCGCGCATCTGGTCAATCTCGCCTGGAACGGTCTGGACGGTCTGGAGCCCAAGCCCCGGCTGATAGGCCACCGCAAGAGCTGACGGCCGCCCACCGGCCGGGGCCGGGGCCGCCGGAACCGGCCGGGACCGGTCCCGGGATCGGTCAGACGGCCTTCCTGGCCACGGCGAAGATCCGGCGGAACGGGAAGACCGTGCCGTGCGGGCCCGGCGGATAGGCATCCCTCAGCAGGGCGCGGTACTCCCCGAGGAACGCCTCCAGCGCGGCCGGGTCGCTCTCCAGCACGGTGAGCACCGGCCGCAGGGTGGTCCCCTTGATCCAGTCCAGTACCGGGTCCTCGCCGGTCAGCAGCTGGAGATAGGTGGTCTCCCAGACGTCGACCTCGCCGATCCCGCCGTCGGCCCCGGCCCCGAGCCCGGTCAGCCGGTCCAGATAGACGGCCGGCCGCTCGGTGTACGAGCGGCCCTGGTCGCCGCCGAGGCGGTCCCGCCAGCGCGGGGACGCGCACAGCTCCGCGAGGAGGGTGTGGCTGGGGGCGTCGAAGTTCCCCGGGACCTGGAAGGCGAAGGTCCCGCCGGGGGCGAGGCCGTCGACCCAGCGGGCGAAGGAGTCGAGGTGGCCGGGCACCCAGTGGAAGAGCGCGTTGGAGACGATCACGTCGTACGGCTCGGCCGGGCTCCAGTGGACGGCGTCCGCCGTCTGGAAGCCGAGGCTGCCGCCGCCCGGGGTGGGGCCCGCGTACTGCTTCCCGGCGCGGGCGAGCATCTCCAGGGAGTTGTCGAAGCCGGTGATCAGGGCCGCCGGCCAGCGGTCCGCGAGCAGCGCGGTGACATTGCCCGCGCCACAGCCGAGATCGGCGATCCGCAGCCGCCGCCCCTCCGGGGCCGGCGGATCGGGGATCCGGGCCAGCAGATCGAGGAACGGGCGGGTGCGGTGTCCGGCATGGCGCAGATACTGCTGCGGATCCCAGATGGGTGTGGAGGGCATGCGGTCATCGTGGAGGAAGAAGTATCTTGACGTCAAGAGACTTCATGTCGAGGGACCCTCTACACTGATCGTCATGGAGGACGAGGTCGATCGACTGGTCGCAGCTTGGCGCCGCGAGCGCCCGGACCTCGACGTGGAACCACTCGAAGTGCTCAGCCGGGTCTCCCGGCTGGCCCGGCATCTGGACCGGGCACGGCGGCTCGCCTTCTCCGAGCACCAGCTGGAACCATGGGAGTTCGACGTGCTGACCTCGCTGAGGCGCGCGGGCGACCCCTATCAGCTCTCCCCCGGCCAGCTGCTCACGCAGACGCTGGTCACCTCCGGCACCATGACCAACCGGATCGACCGGCTCGCCAAGAAGGGCCTGGTCGAGCGGCTGCCCGACCCCAGCGACCGGCGCGGAGTGCTGGTACGGCTGACGGCCGAGGGCCAGGACCGCGCGGACCAGGCCCTGGCGGGCCTGCTCTACCAGGAGCGGGCGATCCTCTCGGAGCTGTCCCGGGCCCAGCGCGCCGAGCTGGCCGCCCTGCTACGCCAGCTGACCGCCCCGTTCGACAACACTCCCGGTTAGATCGACCGGGCCGACGCCCGCCCGTCTCGCCAGCGCCACCGCCGCCAGTGTGGAGTGCACCCCCAGCTTGCCCAGCACATTCTGCATATGGGTGCGGACCGTGTGCGGGGAGAGGAAGAGGCGCTCGGCGACCGCCTTGCGCCCCAGGCCCGCCACCATGCACCGCAGCACCTCCCGCTCGCGCGGGGTGAGCGACTCCACCAGCCGTTCGCTCTCGGTGCGGTGCTTGCGCGCGGCCGTCAGCTCCCGCAGTACGCCGGTGAGCAGCGCGGGCGGCAGATGCGTCTCGTCCCGCAGCACACCCCGGATGACGGCGAGCAGCCGTTGCAGCGAACAGTCCTTGGCGACCCAGCCGGAGGCCCCGGCCTGGAGCGCCAGGGCGGCCCGGCGCGGATCGTCCTTCTCGGCGAGCACCACCGTACGGACGCCCGGCTGGCTCGATCTGACCCCCGCGACCAGGGATATCCCGTCGACGACCGGGTCCTCCCCGTCGTCGGAGACGGCGCGGGCGACCGGCGCGCGGGCGCCCGGCGGTGCCGCGTTGCCGCCGAGGTCGGCGTCGACGAGCATGACGTCGAAGTTGCGCCCCTCGGCGATCCCCCGCTCCAGACATCGCACGGCGGCGGGACCGCTGCCGGCCGCCGCCACATCGACGTCGGGCTCGGCCGCGAGAGCGGCGGCGAGCGATTCGGCGAAGATTCGGTGGTCGTCCACCACCAGGACCCGGATACGGACCACAGACACCCCCTGGCTCGGAGAGCGGACCGACGCGGGTACGCCGCCCGGGAGAAGGGAGAACGCCGTTCGTCCGGCCGCCGCCGCACTGTGGCTGAACAACCCGCCCCGGGCGTCGTACCCGATGGTTCTCGCCCCCTGATCAACACCGGCCCCCACCGGTGCTGAGCATCAGCGTACGGGCGGTGGACGGGAGGGGAAGCCTATTTGCAGAACTGATGGCTCACGGTGTTCACGGTGTGCCAAAAGTTTCACAGTGAGACGGAAATCGACATTGATCGACGGCTCCGAACACGGCGCACCGCCTCGCCGCAGGGGGAACGGCCGCCGGTCAGGAGAGCCGGCGCGCTCCGGCGGCCGGTGCGGCGGCGAAGATTTCCGGTCTGCGAAAACTCGCCTCCGCAAACGCGCGCTCCACCGATCCGGCCACCCGCTCCCGCGCGGACGCCTCCACGAGCGCGATCGCGGAGCCGCCGAACCCCCCGCCGGTCATCCGCGCCCCGAGCGCCCCGGCGGCCAGCGCGGCACGGACCGCGAGATCCAGTTCCGGGCAGGAGACCGCGAAGTCGTCGCGGAGCGAGGCATGGCCCTCGGTGAGCAGCGGGCCGATCGCCCGCGCCCGCCCCGCCTCCAGCGCCGCCCGCACCCGCTCCACCCGGCCGTTCTCGGTGACCACGTGCCGGGTCAGGGCGCGCTGTACGGGGTCGGTCAGCCGGGCCAGGGCCCCGGGCAGCTCCTCCGGGGGTATCTCCCGCAGCGAGCCGAGGCCCAGCGCCGCCGCCGCCGACTCGCAGCCGGCCCGGCGCTCCCCGTACGCGCCCGCGCTGTGGGCGTGGGTGACGCCGGTGTCGATCAGCAGCAGGACGAGTCCGTGCGCCGCCGGGTCGAAGGGGATCTGACGGCGGGAGAGATCACGGGTGTCGAGATACAGGGCGTGTCCCTCGGCGCAGCAGGCGGAGGCCGTCTGGTCCATGATCCCGGTGGGCGCGCCCGCGTACGCGTTCTCGGCGCGACGGCAGATCAGGGCCATCTCCTGCCGTCCCAGCCCCACCCCGTACAGCTCGGTGACCGCGAGCGCGGTGACGACCTCCAGCGCGGCGGAGGAGGAGAGTCCGGCTCCGGCCGGGAGGGTGGACTCGTAGTGGAGGTCCGCGCCGCCCACCCGGTGGCCGGCCTCCCGCAGCGCCCACAGGACGCCGGCCGGGTAGTCGGTCCAGCCGCGCGGGCCCCGGCCGGGGGCGAGGGCGTCGATCCGCAGCTCGACCGGGCCGCCCGGGGCGTCGGCGGAGTGCAGCCGGAGGATCCCGTCGTCCCGCCGGGCGGCCGTCGCGACCACGGTCCGCGACAGGGCGAAGGGCATCACGAGCCCGTCGTTGTAGTCGGTGTGCTCGCCGATCAGATTGACCCGGCCGGGGGCCTCCCAGACGCCCTCGGTCACCGGGGGATCCCGGCGCTCCGGGCGCTCCGCGCGCTTCGGGCGAACTCCCAGGCGTCGGCGACGATCCGGGTCAGCTCCGGCCGCCGGGGCCGCCAGCCCAGCCGGTCGCTCGCGGCCTGGGCGGCGGCGACCAGCACCGCAGGGTCGCCCGGACGGCGGGGGGCGAGCGCCTGCGGCAGGGGGTGGCCGGTGACGTCCCGCACGGTCTCGATGACCTCGCGCACCGAGAAGCCCTGGCCGTTGCCGAGGTTGCAGATCAGATGCTCGCCGGTCCTCGCCGCCGCCAGCGCCAGCAGATGCGCCTCGGCGAGGTCGGCGACATGGATGTAGTCGCGTACGCAGGTGCCGTCGGGCGTCGGATAGTCGTCGCCGTAGACCGAGATCGACTCGCGCAGGCCGAGGGCGACCTCGAAGAGGAGCGGGATGAGGTGCGACTCGGGCTGGTGGCGTTCGCCCTGGCCGCCGTAGGCCCCGGCCACATTGAAGTAGCGCAGCGAGATCGCGGCCAGTCCGTGGGCCGCCGCCTCCCCGGTGAGCATGTGGTCGACGGCGAGCTTGGTCGCCCCGTAGGGGTTGGTCGGCACGGTCGGGGCGGACTCGGTGACGGGGGCCCGGTCGGGTTCGCCGTAGGTCGCGGCCGTGGAGGAGAAGACCAGGGTGCGCACCTCCGCGTCGCGCATCGCGGCGAGGAGCGCGAGGCTGCCGCCGACATTGTTCTCCCAGTATTTCTCGGGGCGCGCGACGGACTCGCCGACCTGCGAGAACGCGGCGAAGTGCAGGACCGCGTCATAGCTCGGGCAGAGCCATTTCGAGGCGTCGCGCACATCGCCCTCGATGAACTCGGCGGCGGCCGGGACGGACTCGCGGAAACCGGTGGAGAGATTGTCCAGGACGGTGACCCGGTGGCCCGCCTCCAGCAGATGGAGCGCCACCACACCGCCGATGTATCCGGCCCCGCCGGTCACCAGGTATTTGCTCATTCGCTCGCTGCCTCTCGCAGTCGGGCCGCCGCCGCCTCGGGCGGCACATCGTTGATGAACACGCTCATGCCGGACTCGGAACCCGCGAGAAACTTCAGCTTGCCGGGAGTGCGGCGAATGGTGAAGAGCTCGAGATGGAGGGCGAAGTCCTCCCGTCCGGCCGCCCGGAACGGGGCCTGGTGCCAGGCCGAGACATACGGGGTGGGCGGGGTGTCCGCGCCGAATATCCGGTCGAAGCGGCGCAGCAGCTCCAGATAGATCCCGGGGAACTCCTCGCGGGCGGCCGTGTCGAGCGCGCGCAGGTCCGGCACCCGCCGCCGGGGGTGGAGATGGACCTCGTACGGCCAGTGCGCGGCGTACGGCACGAAGGCGACCCAGTGGGCGGTGGTGAGGACGATCCGCTCGCCCTCGGCGAGTTCGCGTGCCACGACGTCGTCGAAGAGATTGCGGCCGGTGCGCTCGCGGTGCGCGGCGCCGGTGCGCAGCATCAGCTCGACGCGCGGGGCGACGAAGGGGTACGCGTAGATCTGGCCGTGCGGATGGCCGAGGGTGACGC
This sequence comes from Streptomyces amakusaensis, assembly GCF_039532665.1. Taxonomy (NCBI): domain Bacteria; kingdom Bacillati; phylum Actinomycetota; class Actinomycetes; order Kitasatosporales; family Streptomycetaceae; genus Streptomyces; species Streptomyces amakusaensis. The sequence continues at coordinate 150,024 of NZ_BAAASB010000001.1, forward strand.
CGATCTCGGCCCCCCGGTTCTCGAAGCAGAAGACCTGCTCGACCTGGGGCAGCCCGGCGAGCGCGGCGGTCCGGTCGGTCCAGGCGTCGAGCACGAGCGCGGCTCTCTCCTCGCCGAGGTCGGCGAAGGAGGCGTGGTGGTCGGAGGTGAAGGAGACGACCTCGCAGCGGCCGGAGTCCCCGGCGAGGGAGGGGAAGCGGTTCTCGAAGACGACGACGTCGTAGTCGGCGGCCGGGATCTCGGAGAGACGCCCCTCGCGGGAGGGGCAGAGCGGGCACTCCCCGGCCGGCGGCCGGTAGGTGCGGTCCTGGCGGTGGGCGGCGACGGCTACCGCGTCGCCGAGCAGCGGGTCGCGGCGGATCTCGGGTCTGGTGTCGACCGGTGGGAGGGTGCGGCGGTCGACGGCGTCGCGCACGGTGTCGTCGCGGGAGTCGTAGTAGAGCAGTTCGCGTCCGTCGGCCAGCCGGGTCGACGTCTTCTTCACGGTGAAGCCCCCTCACCATCCCCAACACAATCAAACACAACAAAGCATGATCCAACAGGAAGCGTCAATGGTCGCAACACATGCGCTTACCTATGACATTCACTCGCATATCCACTGAAAGTGGGGGATTGAGGGGTGCGTAAAGGCGCGCGTCGGCGAAAGGGGGCTCGCGCGGCGGGGCTCGGCCGGGCGCGGGTGCCTCCGGGGTCTCGAAGCCCAGGGGTGAGTCCGGGGCAGCACCCCGCGTCCGAGGGCGGCGGGGGAGAGCGTGCGCGCCGGGGCGGGGCGGGGCGGGGCGGACGACGCTACTTTGAAGACACGGTCTAGCGCACGGCGACGGTCGCCCGGTCGAGGAGGCCGGTGCGGGCGGCGAGGGCGGCGGCTTCGAGGCGGGAGCCGACGGAGAGCTTCATCAGGACTCGCTGGACATGGGTGCGGGCGGTGCTGGGGGCGATGCCCATGCCCGCCGCGATCAGGCGGGTGTCCTCGCCCTCGGCGACCCGTACCAGCACCTCGACCTCGCGCGGGGTGAGCAGTTGCAGCAGCCGCTGGCCCTCGTCGTCGGGCTGGGCCACCGGGTTGAGCAGTTCCGCGAACGCGCCCTGGAGCAGGGCGGGGGCCACCACGGCCTCACCGGCCCGCGCCTTCATCATGGCGCGCTCGACACCCTCGATGCGCTCGTCGTGGCGGACATAGCCGGAAGCGCCGGCGGCGAAGGCCGCCGCGATCCCCCGGGGGCTGGGCACCGGGCCCAGCACCACGACGGCGACCTGGGGCCGCTCCCGCTTGATCTTCACCACCGGGTCGAAGGCCCCCGGTTCGGCCGGGGCGGCCGTGCCCAGCAGACATACCTCCGGCGCTCTGCTGACCACCAGATCGGCCGCGCCCGCGGCCGGCGCGGCCGCGGCGAGCACTCGGTGCCCGCGCAGCTTCAGGGCCGAGGCGAGCGCCTCGGCGAGCAATCGGTGATCGTCGACCACCATGAGCCGTACGCCCATTGAGCAACCCCCATCCCCCGGCAGCGGTGAACCCCGGACCTGCCCCGGCAAGTTACACGCTTGTTCGACTGCGCGCGTCAATATCTCGGCAGAAGTCCCCCACAGTGCCGAATTCTTAGCTGAACAGAGTCCCTTATGACTCGACCATGACCAACACATGACCATGGCCCGGCCTTTCCGCGCGGGGAAAGGCCGGGCCTGGTCGATGCAGTCGAGATTCGGCCGATTCAGCTGAATCCATCGGTTGGGGCGGGCGTTCGATTCAGCCGGTCCGGTAGCCGAGGATCAGAGTCCGGTCGCCGTAGGTATGTTCGCTGATCAGGGATCCGCTCAGAAACAGCCGTCCGTCCGCGAATCGCATCTCGTCGCCGTCGGCGGTGAAACTCCGCTCCCGGTCGCTCGACTCCTTGTCCCCCGGGTTCTTCATCAGCACCGTCTGCCGGAAGGTGCCGCCGTCGATACTGATCACCTGTCCGCCGGTGTCATATGCCGCCGTCTTGTAGGCGATCAGATTTCCGCCGTCCATCCGCATCGGCAGCAGCAGATGCCGGGCGCCGGCCTCAGTGCGGTCACTGGTCGGCTTGCCGGTGGCGAGATCGAAGGAGACGATCTCATTGGTGTCCTGGAATCCCGAGGAACTCTCCCGCGCGGCCGTCGGCAGATAGACCCGGCCGTTGCCCACCACGATCTTCTTGCAGTTCTCGACCTCGGTCACCCGGCACTTGGCCTCATAGGCGTCCCGCGCGGCCGGGATCCTGGCGCGCAGCCCGCCCTTCCCGTCCAGCGAGAAGAGGTCGGAGAAGCCGGAGGACCCGGCGGTGTCGCCGACGTCGGCCGCCACCACCAGGGGTTCGGTCGAGACGACGCTCGCGTACTTCACCGTCTCGGGCATCTTGTACGTGAAGAGGGGCCGGCCGTCCTTCGGGTCCAGCCCCTGGACGGTGACCTGGGGCTCGCCGATCCGGCCGCACTGGCGGACCGCGACGAGCGCGGGCCCGCCCGCGTACCCCCGGTCGTGACAGCCGTCGGCGGAGGCCTTCGGCTTCCAGCGCACCTTGCCGCTGTTCAGGTCGAAGGCCGCGCCGCCGTTCAGACCGCCCGCGGCGACCGTCGAGCCGCTCTGGGTGACTTCGGCGAAGACGACCTTGGCGTCGCCGCCGGTGGCGCTGGTGACCGAGGTGCGCCAGAGCAGCTTGCCGCTTGCGAGGTCGACCACGCCGACCTCGGTGCACGGCTGGAAGTAGCGCGGCCCGGTGCGCTTGGCGGCCTCGAAGAGGATCGCGGCCTTGCCGTCGGCGGACTGGTGGAGGGAGGAGGCGCAGATCTGGCCGGGGAGCGAGAGCGTCCAGGAGACCGTGCCCCGGTCCGCGTCATGGCCGACGATCGAGTTGAGGCCGGGCTTGACGAAGGTCTTCCCGGCGATCCAGGAGCCCTTGACCGAGGTGATGCTCTTGACCTCGGGCTCGGGCCGGTGGAAGGCCAGCTCGGCGACGGGGTCGGCCGGGGCCGTCTCCGCGCCGGGGCCGTCGGCGGCGCTGCCGCCGCCCTCCTTCCCCGCTTCCTCCTTCCCGCTCTTCCCGCCGTCGTCCTTCTTGTTCCCGCCCGCGCTCGGTCCGGGGCGGGCGGGTTCGTCCCGGTCCCCGAAGGCCGCGTAGGCGAGCCCGCCGCCGCCGATCAGCAGCAGCGCACCGGCCACCGCGAGGATCGTCCGGGTCCGTTTGCCGGGCTTCCTGGCACCGCCGCCTCCGCCGCCGGGGCCGGGGTGGGGCATGGGTTGCACGGGCTGCGTCGGATACCCGTACTGCTGCGGCTGCTGGTACTGCTGATGCTGCTGCGGGTACTGCTGCTGCGGTTGCCCGTAGCCGGGCGGCGGCGGCTGTACGGGCGGGCCGAAGCCTCCCGCGAAACCGGGCGGGGGCTCCTGCGGCGGCCCGAAACCGGGCGGCGGCTGATGCGGGGGCTGGTTCGGCGGGGGCGGGGGCGGTTGCGTCATGGCGTGCGTACCTCGGGGCGGTTCGGAACGGGTGGGGACGAGCAGGATTCGGTCTCCGCCGTGATCACTTGGTGAAGGCCATCATCGTCCTCGTCCGCAACTCCTCCGCGTCGTTGCGGGCGCTGACCCGGCCGCTGGCGATGAAGAACCGGCCGCCGTCGTAGACCATCCGCGAGGAGTAGAAGGTGCTCTCCTCCTGCGCGGTCGCGTCCTGGAGCTTCAGCAGCGGCTTCGGCGCGCCGCCCGACGGCGCGACGGTGGCGAGCATTCCGCCCTTGTCCCAGGTCGGTTCGCGGTAGGCGAGGACGTTCCCGCCCTCCATCCGCAGCGGCATGATGGTGCTGTCACCGCCGGACGGTGTGCGCCAGGCGGGCCGGCCGCTGTCGAGGTCGAAGGCGACGATCTCGTTGGCCCCGCCGGGGCGGGCCGACTGGGTGGCCATGTAGAGGGAGTCGGCGTCGGCCGCGACCCCGATGCAGCCCTCCAGGTTCTCGCCCAGGACGACGAACGATCCGCCGCACCTCGGCTGGAACTTGTCCTTGCCGCCCTGGATCCGCGAGCGCTCGGTGCCGTTCGCGTTGAGCGCGACGACACCCCACTTCTTCTCCTTGGACTGCTTGAGCGAGACGACGATCGGATCGGCCGAGAAGACCTTCTCGACCTCCCAGCCCTCGGGGGCCTTGTAGGTCCACTTCGCCCTGCCGGTGGCGGGGTCGATCTCCTGGAGCTGGTGCTTGGGCTTGTTCCAGTCCGTGGTGGGGCACTGGGTCGCGGCGAGCAGCTTGGGACCGCCCGCGAAGGCGAACGGCTTGCAGCCGCTGACCGGCCCCTTGAAGAGCTGCTCGCCGTCGGCCATCGAGAAGCCGAAGGAGTTGCCGAGCCCTGCGGCTCCGAGGGTGTCGCCGCTGATGGTGAGCGTGAAGTCGGTGAGCGCGTTGAAGCCCTCGCCGGTGCGGAGGGTCTTCTTCCAGCCCGGCTTGCCGGTCTTCAGGTCGATCATCCGGAGGTCGAGGCACTCGGCCTTCTCGGTGTGGCCGTCCTTCACCCCGACGACGATCTTTCCGTCGGGGGAGGGCTCCAGGGTCGCCGAGCAGATCTCGGTGTCGACCGGCACGGTCCACTTCTTCTTGCCGTCGGCGGCGGAGTAGCCGACGATCTGCTTGTACATGGCCCGTACGACGGTGTCCCCGGCGATCCACGGGCCGAAGGCGTCGACGCCGTTGCGCGGCAGGTCGACATCGTTGGTGGTGACGAACGCGATCCTCGCCTCGCCCTTCTGGCGGCCGGCGTTCAGCTCGCCGTCGCCGTCCGGCCGTTCACCGGCCTCGGCACCGGGGTCCTCCGCGCCCGCCTCGGCGTCCGTGCCGGGGGCCGGTGCCTCGGATGCGGGGTCGGCGGGCCCCGGGCCGTCGCTCTTGCTGACGTTCTTCTCGCGGCTCGCCCCGCTGTCGCCCTCGCTGACGACGAAGTAGGTCCCGGCCCCGATGACCAGCAGCGCGGCGGTGGCCGCCCCGATCACCACGGCCGGCTTCCGCTTGAAGAACCCGCCACCGCCGCCGGTGCCGCCGCCGGGCGGGGTGCCGTACGGAGGCTGCCCCTGGTCCTGCCACTGGTAGCCGAGCTGCGGGGCGGGGGGCTGCTGACCGTACGGACCGGGCTGCTGCTGCGGGTACTGCTGCTGATACCCGTACCCGGGCTGTGGCTGCTGCTGCTGCTGCTGCGGATAGCCGTACCCCGGCGGCGGCCCCTGCGGCGGGGCGGGCGGGGTCTGCGGGTACTGCTGCGGCTGCTGCGGCTGCTGCGGTCCCTGATACGGGGGCATCGCCGGCGGGCGCGCGTCCTGCGGCGGTATGTGCGGGCCGCCGTACCGGGGGTCGGCCGGCTGCTCGGGAGCGGGAGCGGCCGTCCAGGGGTTCTGCCGGGGGTCCTGAGCACCGTGCCACGCGTCCTGCGGCTGGTCCGGCTGCCGGTCCTGCGGCGGCCACTGGCGCGGATCCGGCTGCCGGTCCTGGGGAGCCCCGAAGCCTCCCGGCGGTTGCTGGCTGGGCGGCTGAGACATCGCGCGTCCCCTTTCCTACGGCCCCCGCCCGAACCGGTCTCCCCCGCGTTCAGGCGGGCACCTCGGAGCGGGTGCCACGGCCCGGAAAGGAGCGTTTTCGGACAGGGTCCCGTGTATTCACGACACTGAGCGGGGCTTCTTTCTATCACCCGAACGGCCCCCGCCCCGGCCCGGTCCACGGCTGTGCCCAAGGGCGAACCGAGCCGTCATCCCCCTGTTACGAGAGTGCTCACCGTGCGAATCCGGTCAGGCGGCGACCGCTTCGACCACGCTGAGCACGGCCGGAGTGGGCACGACACGGGTCAGCCGCAGCCCGGCCCCGGCGAAGATCTCACGGAACTCGTCCCGGGTGCGTTCCCGGCCGGTCAGCGACGCCATCATCAGCAGATCCAGGGTCTTCCCCTGGTGCGGCCTCCCGTCGGGCACCAGCACGGCGTCGACCACCAGGACCCGTCCGCCCGGCGCGAGGGCGCGGCGGCAGTTGCTCAGCACCCGCACGCACTCGTCGTCGCTCCAGTCGTGCAGGATGCGCTTGAGGACGAGGAAGTCGCCGGACGGCACCTCCTCGAAGAAGTCGCCCTCCCGGGTGCTCCAGCGTCCCGTGAGGTCCGGGTGCGCGCCGAGACCATGGCCCGCGAGGACGTGTCCTCGGTCGTAGAGGGTGCCGGTCAGGCCCGTGCCGCAGCGCAGCGCGGCGGCGAGGAACCCGCCCTGGCCGCCGCCGATGTCCACGACGGCACCGGGGCCGGTTTCGGGGAAGCCGTAGGCGTCGGCGATCGGCCGGTCCTCGGCCGAGGACATGGCGGCCATGCCGTCGTGGAAGACGGCCGCCGTCGCGGCGTCCTGGGCGAAGTGGTCGAAGAAGGACCGGCCGAAGACGTCCGTGAACGCCGACCCGCCGGTCCTCAGACAGTGGTCGAGCCGCCCGGCCGGCTCCCAGAAGGTGCGGTCGGTGAGCATCAGCACGGCGTCGCGCAGCGACCCCGGGACATCGCCGCGCAGCATGCCGCCCGCCTCGGTCAGGGCGAACCGGCCCTCGGGGTCCTCGGTGAACACCTCGCGGGTGGCGAGGAGCCGCAGCACCCGGTAGAGGCTGCCCTCGTCCAGGCCGGTGGCGGCGGCCAGTTCACCGGCGGTGCGCGGCCCGTGCGCGAGACGGTCGGCCACTCCGCACGCGGCGACGGCGCGCAGCGCGGCCGGCACCGCGTAACCGAGCACCTCGTCGATCAGGCGTGCCCCGGCCGCGGCCCGCCGCCCGCCATGCCCGCCGTACCCGTCCTGCCCGCCGTACCCGTCCTGTCCCATCGAACCTCCCGAGTCTCGTGCCGGCTTCCGCACCCAGGTATTCCACGACCGGCCTCGGGGCACTCCGCGCTCCCGGAGCATGACGCGAAATCAGTACGCCGGTTCACGGCCGGGCGTCGGGGCCGGGGCCTGTCCCAGACAGGCGTCGAGCGCACCCGCGCCCGCCAGCATCGCCAGGCCGCGCGCCGTCAGCCGGTCGCGCCACTCGCACAGCGCCGACCGCAGCGGCTCCGGCCCGCCCGCCGTCCGTACCCGCTCCAGCACCAGGGCGATCCGCTCCAGCCCGTACCCGCCCCGGCGCAGCTGGTGGGCGAGGAGCACATCGCGGACATCGGCGGAGGTGTAGACGCGGTAGCCGGTGCGCGGATCGCGCCGGGGTACGACCAGCCCGGCCCGCTCCCAGGTGCGCAGGGTCGCGGGGCGGAGGCCGAGCCGGTGCGCGAGCGGGCCGATGAACACCGCCGCGCCGGGCTCCGGTTCGTCCGGCTCCGGCCGTCCGTCCGCCGGTTCGAGGGCGCGCAGCGCCTCCTCCACGGCCGCGAGCGTGTCACGGTCGCCGGCCAGCTGTGCGTGGCTCTCGTCGATGAGCCGCAGCGCGTCCTCGACAGCGCCGCCGTTCACGGCCCGCATGACCGCCGAGGCGGTCGCATGGCCGTGGGCGGGGATCAGCGCCAGAAAGGCCCGCAGGGCCGTCGCGTGGCGCGGGCCGTAGACGCGGTAGCCGCTCGGGGTGCGCTCGGCGGGCGGCAGGATCCCCGCCTCCTCGTAGTTGCGCACCGCCTGGGTGGACAGGCCGTGCTCGCGCGCCAGATCGATGGGCCTCAACCGCATTTTGAAGGTTCACTCCCACTCAACAGCCATAGAAGGCGAAAAAGTTTACACCGAGGCTTCAACGATACGGTTGACGTCATGACGGACCTGCTCCAGGACGCCGCCCTTCCCTTCACCGGCGACGCCCTCACCTCGCTCCTGTCCCCCTCCCTCCGGCTGCTCGGCCTCGGCGAACCCACCCATGGCGTCGAAGCCTTCCCCGAACTGCGCAACGAGCTGTTCCGCCACCTCGTGGAGCACGAGGGCTACCGCTCGATCGCCATCGAGAGCGACTGTCTGTCGGCCCTGACCGCCGACGCGTACGTCACCGACGGCACCGGGACCCTCGACGCGGCGATGGGCGGCGGTTTCAGCCACGGCTTCGGCTCCTCCCCCGCCAACCGCGAACTCCTGCGCTGGATGCGCGCCCACAACGAGGGGCGTCCCGCCCACGAGCGGCTCCGCTTCTACGGCGTCGACGGCCCCCTGGAGACAGCCGGCGCCGCGAGCCCCCGCCTTTCGCTGACCGCGCTGTACGGCTACCTCGCCGACCGTCTCGCACTGCCCTGGAGCCGTGAGCGCCTCGACGAGCTGCTCGGCCCCGACGACCGCTGGACCAGTCCGGCCGCCATGTACGACCCCGCCCACTCCGTCGGCCGTACCCCCGAGGCCCGGGAACTGCGCCTGATCGCCGACGACCTGGGCGCGCTGCTCACCGCCCACACTCCCCTGCTGACAGCCACCGCCGCCCCGGACGACTTCTGGCGCGCCGGGCTCCATGCCCGCACCGCCGCCGGGCTGCTGCGCTATCACGCCGCGATGGCCGATGCCACGCCCACCCGCTTCGACGCTCTCCTCGCACTGCGCGACTCGATGATGGCCGACAACCTCGACGCGATCGTCCGCCGCGAGGCCCGCCGGGGTCCCACCCTCGCCTTCACGCACAACACCCATCTCCAGCGCGACATCAGCGGGATGCGGTTCGGCGGCCGGCCGGTCCGGTGGTGGAGCGCCGGTGCGATCATCAGCGCCCGCCTCGGCGACCAGTACGCCTTCGCCGCCTCCGCCTTCGGCACCCGGGGCACCGACGTCCCCGCCCCCGACACCCTCGAAGGCCTCCTCTCGGCCCTCCCCCACCCCCGTACCGTCATCGCCCCCGACCGTCTGCGCCCCGCCCTCACCCGAGCGCCGGTCCCCCGGGTCCCGGCCGACCACACCTACTTCTCCCTCGACCCGGCCACTGTCGACCGGCTCGACGCGATCGTCTTCGTCAGGGAGATCTGAACGCTACGCGCGGGGGTTGCCGTCCCAGCGCCAGGTGGTCAGACGGGCGCGGCCGGGCAGTTCGGCGCGGCCGGTGGCCCACAGCAGGGTGGTCCAGGGGTCCGTGCGGTCCGGGAGGCCCTTCGGGTCCGAGGCGTCCGGGGCGTCCGAGGTGTCCGGGGCGTCCGGGAAGAGCCGGGTGAGCACCCGCGCGCACAGGTCGGCGGGCGGGTTCCAGGCGAGTTCGAGCCCCTGGGCCAGGTCGTGGGTGTGCACCAGTGCCTCCACGATGCCCATCGCGGCGAAACCCTCGGCGTCGGAGGCACCGAAGAGGTGATGGGCGCGGACCTGCGGGGGTGTGGTGCGGACCATCGCGACCAGCAGCGCGCCGCTCGCCTCCAGCACCCGCAGCAGCCCGGCGGGGCCCGCCGCGCGGTCCGCGCGAATCGCCCGGGAGGGGCCGCCGGGCCGGTGGCGTTCGAACACGAAGGGCACATCGCCGTCCATGGGCGGTTTTCTGGGGCCCAGTTGCACGGCGTAGGCGAAGAAGTCGTCGCCGAGGTGCTCGACGGTCTCCCAGCGGTCCCACTCCAGCGTCCCCGCCTTGGCGTCCCACGCGGCCGGGGGCACCTCGCGGAGGGCGGTCAGGGCCAGTTGTACGGCGAGGTCGAGGTCGTCAGCGGTGACGGGGGAGGCGGGGGCGGAGGAGGGGCCGGGCTCGGCTGATCGGGACATGGCAGGACCGTATCCCGGCGGGGGCGGTCCGGCTCCGGCTCGGCCCCGGCTCGTGATCGCGGCAGTAGCCTGCCGTCTGACACCGGCCCCGACCCAGGAGCGCGCACCGTGTTCGAACCGCCCGAGACACCTCCGTACCCCGATGCCTTCCGGCCGGACGAGGCCCCGGCTCCCCACCCCCTGCTCGCGCCGGTGGCCGGGCTTCTCGGCTTCTGGTCCGGCCGGGGGCGGGGCGAGTACCCCACGCTCGACGAGGAGTTCGCCTACGCCCAGCAGGTCACCTTCAGCCATGACGGGCGGCCCTTCCTCCACTACGAGGCCCGCGCCTGGCTGCTCGGCCCGGACGGCGCGGCGCTGCGGCCGTCGGCCCGGGAGAGCGGGTGGTGGCGGTTGCAGCCCGACGGGCGGGTGGAGGCCCTGATCACGCAGCCCACCGGGATCGCGGAGATCTCGGTCGGCCGCGCCGCCGACGGCGTGGTCGACCTCGCCACCCATGAGGTGGCTCTCGCCCCCACCGCCAAGAAGGTCGACGCCACCCGCCGCCGCTACACCCTGGCCGACGGGGACACGCTCGACTTCGTCCACGACCTCGCGGCCGTCGGCCAACCGCTGCTGCACCATCTCTCGGCGCGGCTGACGCGCGGCTAGGCGCGGGGACGGAGTCGTACCCGTTCAGTCCGTTTCGGCCTGGGCCGTACGCCGGGCGTAGGCGCGGGCGGCCCGGGCCCGGTCGCCGCAGCGGGTCGAGCACCAGTGGCGGCGGCCGTGGCGCAGGAGGTAACGGCCGCAGGGGGCGGAGCCGCAGGCGGTGAGGCGTTCGGCGTCGGGGCCGGTGAGCAGGTCGGCGGCGTCGGCGGCGAGCACGGCGGAGGCGTGGGCCACGATCTGGGTGGTGGGGTGGGAGGCCGCGCGGTACAGACCGCGCGTGGGGTCCCAGTGCAGCAGGGCTGCCGCCGGAGCGCCGGTGAGCGCCTCATTGACGGCGGCGAGGGCCGGGGCCGGGGCGGGCAGGCCGTCGGCCCGGGAGGCGAGCAGCGCCCTGATCTGTTCGCGCAGCGACCGCAGTTGCGCGGTGCACATCTCCAGGAGTTCCAACTCGGCCGGGGCGAGGTCCCGTTCGATCAGCCACCGCCGGGCGGCGGCCGGGGTGCCCAGCAGATCGGCGAACTGGCCGCCGGGCAGTACGACGGCGCTGTTGGCGAAGTCGAGCGCGAGGTGCTGCTCCGCGCCGGGCGCGGGTGCCAGGACGGGATCGGCGGTCACAGTCTCCTTCATATGTCTCACGGTACAGCTTGCTTCCATCCATGAGAAATGAGGTAACGTCTCTCACGGATGAACCGCCCCCTATCCGTGAGGTGAATTTCCATGGCCGACTTCGGCATGCCCGGCGAGCCCGGCGAGCAGATCCCCGTCCGCGTCTTCGGCGGCCCCACCGCCCTCTTCGAATACGGCGGCCTGCGCTTCCTCACCGACCCCACCTTCGACGCCCCCCGCGAGTACCCGGTCCCGGGCGGCGTGCTCCTGACCAAGACCGCGCCCCCCTCCGGCACCCCCGCCGACCTCGGCCGGATCGACGCGGTCCTGCTCTCGCACGACGAGCACCCCGACAACCTCGACATCTCGGGCCGCGCCCTCCTCGCCGGCATACCGCTCACCCTCACCACCACCGGCGGCGGAGAGCGCCTCGGCGAGCGGGCCACCGGGCTCGCCGACTGGGAATCCGTCGACCTCGACCGCCCCGGCGGCGGCACGGTCACCGTGACGGCCGTGCCCGCCGTCCACGGCCCCGGGCCGCGCGAAGCCGTCGAACCGGTCCTCGGCCAGGTCATCGGCTTCATCCTGACCGGAGACGGTCTGCCCACCCTCTACGTCAGCGGCGACAACGCCTCGCTCGACTCCGTCGGACACATCGCCGACCGCTTCGGCCCCGTGGACACCGCCGTCCTCTTCGCCGGCGCCCCTCGCGACCCCCTCATCTTCGACGGCGCCCTCCTCGTCCTCGACAGCGCCCAGGCCGCCGAAGCCGCCCGAATCCTCGACGCCCGCCGCGTGGTCCCCCTCCACTACGACAGCTGGGCCCACTTCACCGAAGGCCGCACCGCCCTCGTCTCCGCCTTCACCGCCGCCGGCCTCGCCGACCGGCTGGACCTGGGCACCCGGGGCTGACCCGCCGCCGGCGGTTCACCGCGAGGCCGTGCCGGCGGCTCCCGCCTCATGGAGCGCGACCAGTTCGCCCAGGTCGTTCGCGACCATCGCCGCCGCCAGCCGCCCGGCGGCGGCCACGACCTCCGGCCAGCCGCCCGCCCGCAGATACTCCTCGTCGGTGTCGTTCGGGGCCTCCGCCCGTACGGCCGTCAGCGCGACACCGAGACGGCGCATGAGCGCCACCTCTTCCCCGGTCCGCAGGCTGACGCCGAGGAAACGCTCCGGATCGTCCGCGTCGCAGAAGTCGTCGAACAGCACATGGACGATGTGATCCACGTTCTCGAACGCCGACGGGTCGAGCCACACCTCCCGCTGCCGGGCCGGATGGGCCAGCGCCAGTACCGCCGGTACGAGATTCACCCGGAAGTTCGCCATGCGGCGGGCGTCGTCGCTCATGGTCAGAAGCCTAGGCGGCGGCGAAACGCCGAGCGGGGGTGACGCCGGAACCGTTAGAGTCGACGGTGTGGCGGCCTCGGACCGTGGGGGTCCGCCCGTGTCGACCGATGCGATCGATGGATCTGGAGTCATGGTGCACACCGTGGGGGCGCGAGCTATCTGCGTCGAGCCGGAGAACTGAGAACTTCCTCAGTCCCTGTTCTCGGCCCGGCTCGGCGTGTGATCGACCTCCACCTTCCATGACTCCGCAGTGAGGCCGTGCAGCCATGCGCTCGACGCAGATCCGTCAGACCTTCACCGACTTCTTCGTCTCCCGGGGGCATCAGCCCGTCCCGTCCAGCTCGCTGGTCCCGGACGATCCCACCCTGTTGCTGGCGAATGCCGGGATGAACCAGTTCAAGCCCTATCTCCTGGGGGAGACCGCCCCGCCCTTCCGCCGGGCCACCAGCATTCAGAAATGCGCGCGGACCTCGGACATCGACCTTGTCGGCCGTACGCACCGGCATGCGACGTTCTTCGAGATGATGGGGAACTTCTCCTTCGGCGACTACTTCAAGGAGGACGCCGCCGCCTTCGCCTGGGAGCTCATGACCCGGGGGTACGGGCTGGAGAAGGAGAGGCTCTGGATCACCGTTTTCGAGGACGACGACGAGGCCGAGCGGATCTGGCGGCGGATCGGTGTCCCGGCGGGGAGGATCCAGCGGCTGGGGATGGAGGACAACTACTGGTCGATGGGGGTCCCGGGGCCGAGTGGGCCGTCCTCGGAGATCAGTTACGACCGGGGGCCGGCCTTCGGGGAGGAGGGCGGCCCGGCCGTCGACGGCGAGCGGTACATCGAGCTGTGGAACCTGGTCTTCATGCAGACCGTGCGGGGCGAGGGACCGGCGAAGAAGGACTATCCGATCGTCGGGGAGCTGCCGAGCAGGAGTATCGACACGGGGCTCGGGCTGGACCGGCTGGCCGCGATCCTCCAGGGGGCCGAGAACGTCTGCACGACGGATCTGCTGCTGCCCACCCTGAACACGGTTCAGGAGCTGGCCGGCCGGGAGTACCCCGGCGAGGGGGAGGAGAAGGTGTCCTTCCAGGTGGTCGCCGAGCATGCCCGCTCCGCCGCCTTCCTCATCGCGGACGGTGTGCTCCCGGCCAAGGACGGGCGGGGGTACGTCCTGCGGCGGCTGATGCGGCGGGCGGTCCGCCATGCCCGGCTGCTCGGCATCACCGGCCCGGTGCTGCCCGCCGCGACCGCCAGTGTGGTCGCCAATCTGGGGGACGTCTGGCCGGAGCTGGCCGGGCGGGCCGGGCTGATCGAGCAGGTGGTGACCGCCGAGGAGGAGTCGTTCGCCCGGACCCTGGCCCAGGGCACCCGGCTGCTGGACGCCGCGATCACGCGCACCCGCGAGGGCCGGTCGGCGACTCTGGCCGGTGAGACGGCCTTCGAGCTGGCCGACACCTACGGCTTCCCGCTGGAGCTGACGGTCGAGGCCGCCCGGGACGCCGGTCTCACGGTCGACGAGGACCGCTTCGGGACGCTGCTCGACGAGCAGAAGCGCCGGGCGAAGACGGGCGGGAAGGCGAAGACGGCCGAGGCTCTCAAGAGACTGGAGGCCTACCGCGAGCTGGCCGCCCGGGTCCCCCGGACCGAGTTCGTCGGGTACGACAGCCTGATCGCCGAGACCACCGTCACCGGGCTCATCACGGGTGGCGTCCCGGGCACCGTCGCCGCCGAGGGGGACGAGGTGGGGCTCGTACTGGACCGCTCGCCGTTCTACGCCGAGGCCGGGGGCCAGATCGGCGACACCGGGACCCTGACCCTCGGCGACGGGACCGTCGTCCAGGTCACGGACACCCGCTACGGTCTGGAGGGCTTCCGTGTCCACACCGCGCGCGTCCTCCAGGGGGAGGTCCGCGCCGGGGCGGTCGGCGAGGCCCGGGTGGACGCCGGACGCCGGGCCGCTCTGGCGCGTTCCCACTCCGCCACCCACATCCTGCACGCCGTCGTGCTGGCCACCCTCGGCGACCACGCCCGCCAGCAGGGCTCTCTCGTCGAGCCCGACCGGCTCCGCTTCGACTTCGCGCACTTCGCCGCCCTCACCCCGGACCAGCTCGCCCGGATCGAGTCGGCGGTCAACGGGCATGTCCTGGACGACCCGGAGGTGCGGGCCTGGCACGCCGGCCGGGCCGAGGCCGAAGCCGCCGGGGCGATCGCCCTGTTCGGGGAGAAGTACGGGGAGACCGTACGGATCGTCGACATCGGCGACTTCTCCCGTGAGCTGTGCGGCGGCACCCATGTCGCCCACGGCTCCCAGGTGGGCGCCTTCCGGCTGCTCGGCGAGTCGTCCATCGGTGCCAACCTCCGCCGCGTCGAGGCGCTCACCGGCCACAGCGCGCTGCGGTACCAGGACACCGAGCGCCGGCTGCTGAACGAACTGGCGCAGCTGGTCGGAGTCCGCCCGGCCGAAGCCCCCGGGGCCCTGCGCAAGCGCCTCGACGCCCTCGCCGACGCCCAGCGGCAGCTGGCCCTGCACCGGGCCGAGGAGCTGCGGGAGCAGGCCGGACGGCTCGCGGGCCGGGCCCGTACCGCCGGTCACGGACAGCTGGTCGTCCAGCGGGTCACCGGCGTCACCCAGGACGAACTGCGCGCTCTGGCCTCCGACGCCCTCACCCGCCTCGGCGACGGCCCGGCCGCCGTGGTCCTGGGAGCCGAACACGACGGCAAGGCCCTCCTCGCCGCCGCGATCTCCCCCGGCCTCCACCGGTCCGGCACACAGGCCGCCCGGATCCTCACCGGCGCGGCCCGCGCCGTCGGCGGCGGCTCCGGCGGGCGCGGCCCGCTGGCCGCCGCCGGAGGCCGCCGTCCCGAGGGACTCGCCGAGGCGCTGGAACTCGCCGCGCGGGAAGCCACCCGGCAGCTCGGCGGCAGCGGCAGCTGACCGGCCGGTGCCCCGCCGCGCGGAGAACCCGATGACCCCCGGCCCGGCCTGGCCGCCGTTCGTGGAGGTCCCCGGTGCCGGTGCACCGCGAACCCGGGCGGGGGTACGCGGTGCGCGCGGAGCCGGATGTCCGGGTCCGCCACACCCTGTGATCAGGAGTCTTCGGCCAGCTCCAGCCAGCGCATCTCCAGCTCCTCGCGCTCGGTGATCAGGCCGCGCAGCTCCGCGTCGAGCTTCGCGACCCTGGCGAAGTCGGTGGCGTTCTCGGCGATCTGGTCGTGGAGCCTGGTCTCCTTGGTGGAGATCTTGTCGAGCTGGCGCTCGATGCGGGACAGCTCCTTCTGCGCGGCACGGGACTCGCCGGCGGACTTGGTCCTGGTCGCCCCGGTCGGCTCGGCCGGCTTGGCGGGGGCCGGGGCGGCCGACTCGATCATGGTGCGGCGGCGTTCGAGGTACTCGTCGATGCCGCGCGGGAGCATACGGAGGGTGGAGTCGCCGAGGAGGGCGAAGGTGCGGTCCGTGGTGCGCTCGATGAAGAAGCGGTCGTGGGAGATGACCACCATGGAGCCGGGCCAGCCGTCGAGGAGGTCCTCGAGCTGGGTGAGGGTCTCGATGTCGAGGTCGTTGGTGGGCTCGTCGAGGAAGAGGACATTGGGCTCGTCCATCAGCAGCCGCAGGATCTGAAGGCGGCGGCGCTCACCGCCGGAGAGGTCGGAGAGCGGGGTCCACTGCTTCTCCTTGCCGAAGCCGAACTGCTCGCAGAGCTGGCCCGCGGTCATCTCGCGGCCCTTGCCGAGGTCGACGCGGTCGCGGATCTGCTGGACGGCCTCCAGGACGCGGAGGGAGCCGGGCAGCTCGGTGACGTCCTGCGAGAGGTAGGCGAGCCTGACCGTCTTGCCGACGACGATCCGTCCGGCGGCGGGCTGGCTCTCGCCGCCGGTGCGGGCGGCCTCGGCGAGGGCGCGGAGCAGGGAGGTCTTGCCCGCGCCGTTGACGCCGACGAGGCCGATGCGGTCGCCGGGGCCGAGCTGCCAGGTGAGGTGCTTGAGGAGGACCTTGGGCCCGGCCTGGACGGTGACGTCCTCGGCGTCGAAGACGGTCTTGCCGAGGCGGGCGTTGGCGAACTTCATCAGCTCGCTGGTGTCGCGCGGCGGCGGCACGTCGGCGATCAGCTCGTTGGCCGCCTCGATGCGGTAACGGGGCTTGGAGGTACGGGCGGGAGCGCCGCGCCGGAGCCAGGCCAGCTCCTTGCGCATGAGGTTCTGGCGCTTGGCCTCCTCGGTGGCCGCGATGCGCTCGCGCTCGGCGCGGGCGAAGACGTAGTCGCTGTAGCCGCCCTCGTACTCGTAGACCGAACCGCGCTGGACGTCCCACATACGGGTGCAGACCTGGTCCAGGAACCACCGGTCGTGGGTGACGCAGACGAGCGCGGAGCGGCGGGACCGCAGATGGTCGGCGAGCCAGGCGATGCCCTCGACGTCGAGGTGGTTGGTGGGCTCGTCCAGGACGATCAGGTCCTGGTCGGCGATGAGGAGCTTGGCGAGGGCGATACGGCGGCGCTCGCCGCCGGAGAGCGGCGCGATCACGGTGTCCAGCCCCTGCGGGAAGCCCGGGAGGTCCAGCCCGCCGAAGAGGCCGGTCAGCACGTCGCGGATCTTGGCGTTGCCCGCCCACTCGTGGTCCGCGAGATCGCCGATCACCTCGTGGCGGACGGTCGCCTCGGGGTCGAGCGAGTCGTGCTGGGTGAGGACGCCCAGGTGCAGGCCGCTGTTCTGGGTGACACGGCCCGTGTCGGGGTCCTCCAGCTTCGCCAGCATCCGGATCAGGGTGGTCTTGCCGTCGCCGTTGCGGCCGACCACGCCGATGCGGTCCCCCTCGGAGACGCCGAGGGATACGCCGTCGAGCAGTGCACGGGTCCCGTACACCTTGCTGACAGCCTCGACATTGACCAGATTGACGGCCATTTTTCTCCTGCTCCGGGGGATCGCGGTTCCGGAGGCCAGCGTACGGCGGTGGCGCGCCGTGTGACTCCGGCGACCGAAACCGCTGGTGGGAGCCCGGACATACGCACACGCTCCGGGAGCGCGCGGGTACACAGGGTGGATCTCCTGAGCCTCCACCGGCCGGGGACCCCAGGCCGGGAGACTTTCAGCCGGAGCACTCCACGGCCGCGGCCCCCGCCCGGCTCGGTGCCGGACGGGGGCCGCGGCCGGCCGGAGCGGAGGGGCTCAGGTGGTGACGTTGAAGCTGCCGATGGCCTTCGCGCCGTCGTAGTTGGCGGAACCCTTGTACTCGGCCACGTAACCGGAGACCGCCGCCGTGATCATCAGCTGGGGGTCGCTGATGTGCTGGCCGGTGTCCCACTCCGCGACGCCCTCGCGGTCGGTCTTCACGGTGCCGAAGGTCTGGCCGCCCGTGCGGACGTAGAAGCGGATCGCCTGCCCCTTGAGCGGCTCGTTGTTCTCATCGGTGAGCGTGGCCCTGAGCTTGGCCCGCGCCTTGCCCTGGAGGACGCTGCCCGCCACCGTCTCCACCTCGATGTAGGACGCCTCGCGGCGCTCCCCCAGCTCGGGGTTGCGCTTCTTCTGCGGCTCGTCGGAGGTGTCGGCACCCGGGTACTGGATCTGCGACATGGGGCGTGCTCCTTGTGCGTATGCGGGGGTGGGAATGGCCCGGACCGCCGCGCTGGACGAAGCCGGGCCGGGCTGCCGCCCCAGGGTGCCGGTCAAAGGGATTCATACCGGCCAAAAACGCCGACTCCTTGTCGCAATCACCACAACGAATGACTCTTGCCCCTTGCCGAGGTGGGGAGTTGACGATGCCCCGGCCCGGTCAGATCCGGTTGATGGACCACCAGTTCTTCGCGATGTTGCTGTCGGACTCCAGGACGACGACCTCACCGGGCTCCCGGCCGTAGTAGGGCGAGAGCACCTTGTTCGTCGAGCGGGAGAGCAGCTTGTAGGTGTCGCCCAGGACGTTCGCCTTGTCCAGCCAGTGGTACTCGTAGGTGTCGTTGCAACTGCCCTGGGTCACCGAGGTCTTGAAGTGGAAGTCGCCGCCGGGCTTGAGGCACTTGCCCGTCCTGACATTGCGGATGAGGAGGTACCCGGAGGGGGTCCGCTCCAGGTTCCACTGCTCCCCGCCCCGGGTGTCGTAGTCGTGCCAGGCGTACATGAGGATGTCGTCCGAGGAGTTGCCCCCGAAGTCCTGGGGGATGAGGGTGCCGCCGGTGGCGTTGTTGGTGATCCGGAAGTTGTCGCCGGGGGCGGCGTTCGCGGTGGCGGTGGTCAGTCCGATCAGCAGGGCCGTGAGGACGGTGAAGACCAGCGTCAGCCGGTTGAAGACATGGGACATGAGGGTGCTTCTCTCCTGGGGAGCCTCCGTGCCGCTCCCGCCGGCCCGCACAGCCGGCGTCCGCCGCCACGAAGATCACTGAATGAACGAGACCTTCGTAGCGGCTGGCACGACACCGCGTCGAACCGCGCGGGCCGCCCCCCGCCCATCGGAGTGATAAGTCGGACCGCTTGGGATGCTTGGGATCAGCCGATGGTCACCGGGAGGAGCGGGGACCGCGGGAGGACGGGCAGGACGGCGGCCGACTTGCCCTTGCCCTCGCGCGGGTTGGGCGCGCAGGTGACGTTCCCGGCGGGGAGTTCGCCGGTGGCCAGGTAGGCGTCGACGGCGCGGTCGGCGCAGGCGCTGCGGTTGAGCAGATAGACGGCGTGGCCCTCGCCGCCCTTCACCGTGACCATCTTGGAGCCCTTCATCGCCCGGTGCATGCCGAGGGCGGCGGAGAGCGGGGTCTGCGAGTCCCACTCGCTCTGCACGATCAGCGCGCCGACCTTGTTGTCGACCTTGGTCTTGGGCTCGACGGCCCTGTCCCAGAAGGCGCAGGGCGTGATGTTGGAGACATGGTCGCCGACGAGCGGGTGGCGGGCCGCGTCGCGGCGGGAGTCCTCGCGGTAGGTGAAGGGGTTTCGGGGCCAGGTGGTGTCACCGCACAGCACGGACCACTGGGACGAGATGATCGCGTCGGGCACCGGCTCGGCGGCGGGCGGCTGCGGGACGGGCTTCCCGTCGACGAGGTCCTTGAAGATCACGACGGACTCGGCCGCGTGACGGGCGTCGAAGACGGCGGGCCGCATCGCGCCCCGCAGGAGAGCGCCGTCGAAGGCGATCCCGCCGTAGACGATGGGCTCCCGGTCGGCGTGGGCGACCAGGTCCCAGAAGGACCGGGAGACCTTGGCGGGGGTGTCGCCCAGCCGGTACGTCGCCGAGCGCTCGGCGGTCCACTCCGTCCACCGCTTGAAGGCCGACTCGGCCTCGGGGCCCCAGTCGCGGACCATCTCCCGCCATGCCTTCCCCGGGTCGGTCGCGCTGTCGAGGACGAACCGGTCGGCGCGCTTCGGGAACATCTGGGTGTACACGGACCCGAGGTAGGTGCCGTAGGAGTAGCCGAGGTAGGAGATCTTCTTCTCGCCGAGGACGGCGCGGATGACGTCCATGTCCCGGGCGGTGTTGCGGGTGGTGATGTGCGGGAGGATGTCGCCGTGCCGCGCACGGCACTTGTCGGCGACCGACTTGGCCCACTGCACGTCCTTGGCGAAGGTCTTCGCCTTGTGCGGGCGCGGCCAGGGCCGCTCGTCGGGGGTCAGTCCGCAGACCACGGGGGTGCTGCGCCCGGTGCCCCGGGGGTCGAAGCCGATGAGGTCGTACCGCTCGCGCACGGCGGCGGGCAGCATGGCGTCCAGCTCCGCCGGGAGGCCGAGCCCGGGGCCGCCGGGGCCGCCGGGGTTGGAGAGGAGCACGCCGTGGCGCTCGGCCGGGTTCGCGGCCTTGAACCGGGATATCGCGATGTCGATCTTCTTGCCGCCGGGCTTCGCGTAGTCGAGCGGCACTTTGATCGTCGCGCACTGGAAGTCGGCGGGCAGGGCGGTGTGACACCTCTTCCAGTCCGGGGTCTGCCCGGTGTACTGGGCCGGCGGGGCCACGGCGGGGGCCGCCGGAGGGGCCGGGGCCGCCGGGGCCGCCGTCGCGGCGGAGGCGAGGCCGGGGGTCAGGGTGGCGAGAAGGCTCACCGCGATCAGGGGCACTAACCGTCGGCTGCGCACAAGGAGGATCCTTCCGGTCGGCGTACGTACAGGGCTCGCACAGGGTGCGCACAGGGCCCGTACAGATGTACGGCCAACCCTTTCGCGTATCGCCGCCGGAGGAATCATCCCTTGGGGCATGAACCGTCAACCCAGGTCGGACATGAGGCGGTTGACGTCTACTGCGGTGGTTGTAGAGAACACCTGAACCGCGTGGCCGAGCGGCGTCGGCCCTACTGGACGGTCGCGCCCGGGGCCGGGGAGGAGGCGGTGCGGGCGGTGCGGCAGGTGCCGGAGGCGGTGAGGGCGGCGGCCACCGAGGCGGCGGACGCGGCGTCCTCGACCAGGAAGGCGGTGGTGGGGCCGGAGCCGGAGACGAGGGCGGCGAGCGCGCCCGCCGCGATCCCCGCGTCGAGGACAGCGGTCAGGGAGGGCCGCAGCGAGACGGCGGCGGGCTGGAGGTCGTTGGTGAGGGCGGCGGCGAGGGCGGCCGGGTCGCCGGTGCGCAGGGCGGCGAGCAGGGCGGGGGACGCCGCCGGCTCGGGGACCTCGGTGCCCGCGGTGAGGCGGTCGAACTCGCCGTACACCGCCGGGGTGGAGAGTCCGCCGTCGGCGACGGCGAACACCCAGTGAAAGTCTCCGCCGACGTCCAGCGCGGTGAGCCGCTCGCCCCGGCCGGTGCCGAGCGCGGCACCGCCGACCAGGCTGAACGGCACGTCGCTGCCGAGTTCGGCGCAGATGTCGAGCAGCTCTTCGCGGGTGGAGCCCAGGCCCCACAGGGCGTCGCAGGCGAGGAGCGCTGCCGCGCCGTCGGCGCTGCCGCCCGCCATGCCGCCCGCGACGGGGATGTCCTTGACGATGTGGAGATGGACGTCGGGGGTGCGGCCGTGGCGCTCGGCGAGGAGGATCGCCGCGCGGGCCGCGAGGTTGGTGGCGTCCAGCGGGACCCGCGCCGCGTCGGGGCCCTCGCAGGTGACGGTGAGGGCGGCGGCGGGGCGGGCGGTCACCTCGTCGAAGAGGGAGACCGCGAGGAAGACATTGGCCAGGTCGTGGAAGCCGTCGGGGCGGGCGGCCCCCACGGCGAGCTGGACGTTGACCTTCGCGGGGACGCGGACGGTGACGGCGCTCGGGGCCGCCGGGCTCGCACCGCTGACGGCCGGACTCGTACCGCTCACGGCTTGGCCTCCGCGATCCGGGCGAACTCCTCGACGGTCAGCGACTCGCCCCGGGCCTGCGGGGAGATCCCGGCCGCCACCAGGGCCGCCTCGGCGGCGGCGGGGGAGCCCGCCCAGCCGGCGAGGGCGGCGCGCAGCGTCTTGCGGCGCTGCGCGAAGGCGGCGTCGACGACGGCGAAGACCTCGGACTTGGCGGCGGTGGTCTTCGGCGGGTCGCGGCGGACCAGCGAGACCAGACCGGAGTCGACGTTGGGCGCGGGCCAGAACACATTGCGGCCGATGGAGCCGGCGCGCTTGACCTCCGCGTACCAGTTGGCCTTCACCGAAGGCACTCCGTAGACCTTGTTGCCGGGCGCGGCGGCGAGCCGGTCGGCGACCTCGGCCTGGACCATCACCAGGGTGCGGTCGATGGTGGGGAAGCGGTCCAGCATGTGCAGCAGCACCGGGACGGCGACGTTGTACGGGAGGTTCGCGACCAGCGCGGTCGGCTCCTCGGGCAGCTCGTCGACCTTCATCGCGTCGGAGTGCACCAGGGAGAAGCGGGGCGCGCGCTCCGGCAGCCGGGCCAGGATCGTGGCGGGCAGCGCGGCGGCCAGCACATCGTCGATCTCGACGGCGACGACCTTGTCCGCCGCCTCCAGCAGCGCCAGCGTCAGGGAGCCGAGCCCGGGGCCGACCTCCACGACCACGTCGTCCTCGCGGACACCGGCGGTGCGGACGATCCGGCGGACGGTGTTGGCGTCGATGACGAAGTTCTGTCCGCGCTGCTTGGTGGGGCGGACGCCCAGCGCCGAGGCGAGTTCGCGGATGTCGGCGGGGCCGAGGAGTACGTCGGAGGGCTCAGTGGTGCTCACCGATACAGCGTACGGGTCAGCGGTACAGGCTTTGGCCGCAGTGCGGCCAGGGAGTCGCGCCGCGCTGGATGTACAGCTTCTTGGCGCGGAAGGTCTGCTCGGCGGGGGCGGCGTCCTGCGGGCGGCCCCGGCCGCCCAGCGCCTGCCAGGTGAGGACGTCGAACTGGTAGAGCCCGCCGTGGGCCCCGGTGGGCGAGACGGCGGCGGGCCGGCCGCCGGACTCGCAGCGGGCCAGCGCGTCCCAGTTCAGGCCGTCCGCGCCGGGCACGGCCTCGGGCATCCGCCGGGTGCCGGTGTGGACGCGCTGGGTGACCGGCTGCCGCAGCACCACGTCGGCGACCTTGCGGGGCCGCTGGCGGACGCCGTTGACCGTGCGCAGCTCGTAGGTGACCCGGCGGGCCCCGGCCCGGCCCTGCTGGACGACGATCTCGGTGCCCGCGAAGAGCACCGGGTCCTCGACGGTGACCACCTCGTACGGGATGGACACCTCGCGCACCTCGCGGCTGCCGGTGATCCGTTTGACGGTGACGGTCTGCCCGTCGCGCGGGAAGCTCGCGGGCGGTACGGAGGTGGTGTCCTGGCCGCCGAGGGTGATCCCGGCCTCGGCGAGCGCCTCGGCGACGGTCGCCGCGTTGGTGCGGATGGCGCGCTCGTGGCCGTCGGCGAGGAAGGTCACGGTCCGTTCGGTGCGGACGTCCAGGGCGAGGCCGGCGCGGGAGATCGCCGCCGAGCGGGAGGCGGAGAGATACGCGCCGTCGGCCCGTACGCCCAGTTCGCGCAGTGCGCCGCCGACCGTGCGGGCGGTGGTCCACACTTCGCGGCGCTGTCCGTCGAGGGTGAGGACGACGGGCCGGCCGTGGCTGACGACGATCTCGTCGCCGCTGGTCAGCTCCGTGCCGGGGGCGGGGGCGACGAGGTCGTGGGTGCCGACGCCGACGCCGACGTCGTCCAGCAGCTCCTGGACGCGGTCGGCGAAGGTGTGCAGGGTGCGGGGGCGGCCGTCGACGGTGAGGCGCACCGCCTTGTCGCTGGCGACGAAGGCCGAGGTGCCGCCCGCGAGGATAACGACGACCAGGGCCTGGGGGACGAGTCGGCGCAGACCGGTCTCCGGGCGCTCGGCGGGGCGGCGGCGACGGCCCCCGCCCCCTCCCCCGAGGGTCCCGCCGAGGGTGGTGCCGATGACGGTTCCGCCGCCGCTGTGGGCCCCGCTCCCGCCTTCGGTGCGGCCGGGCGGGGCGGTGTTCCGCCGTGAGAAGGGGAGGAAGGGCGGGACGGAGGAGGGCGGGGGGACGGGCGGGGTGTACGCGGGGTGGACGGGGTACGGGGCGGCGTACGCGGGCGCGCCGGGGCGCGGGGTGAGGATGACGGTGTCGTCGGCCGCCCGGGGGCGTGGCTCGCCGTGGCCGTACGGCCGGTGGCCCGGCCCGTACCCCTGTCCCTGTCCCTGTCCGTGCCCGTATCCGTTGTGGCCCTGAGGGCTGAAATGGCTCACGACGCCGCTCCGTAAGGTCCGGGTCGTCCCGGGACGGCCCTGTGGGCCGGACGCTATCGGCAGCCGTGGTGACTCTCCAAAGCCATTCCGCCACCCGGTGTCACCTTCGTACGCGCGCGCTCCCGTACAGCCGCACGGGTCGGTACGGGTCGGTACGGGTCAGTAGTCGAACGCGGCGGCCGTGTTCGCCGCCACCGCCTCGGCCATGGTGTCCTCGTCCAGCCCCTTCACCGCCGCCATCGCGCGCAGGGTGAGGGGAATCAGATAGGGCGCGTTGGGCCGTCCTCGGTACGGCATCGGGGTGAGGAAGGGCGCGTCGGTCTCCACCAGGACGAGTTCCCTCGGCGCGACGGCGAGCGCGTCGCGCAGCGGCTGGGCGTTCTTGAAGGTCATATTGCCCGCGAAGGACATGTAATAGCCCGCGTCGGCGCACAACCGCGCCATTTCCGCGTCGCCGGAATAGCAGTGGAACACCGTGCGCTCCGGCGCACCCTCCTCCGCGAGTATGCGCAGCACATCCGCGTGCGCGTCCCGGTCGTGAATGACCAGGGCCTTTCCATGGCGCTTGGCGATCTCAATGTGGGCGCGGAAAGACCGCTCCTGGGCGGCGATCCCTTCCGCTCCGGTGCGGAAATAATCGAGCCCGGTCTCGCCGACCGCGCGCACCTGCGGGAGGGCGGCCAGCGCGTCGATCTCGGCGAGCGCCTCGTCGAGCGCGCCCTCGCCGCCCGCCTCGCGGGCGCCCTGGCGGGCGGTGCCGTCCGGGTCGCCGAAGACGATGCGCGGGG
This sequence comes from Streptomyces amakusaensis, assembly GCF_039532665.1. NCBI lineage: Bacteria > Bacillati > Actinomycetota > Actinomycetes > Kitasatosporales > Streptomycetaceae > Streptomyces > Streptomyces amakusaensis. The sequence continues at coordinate 174,601 of NZ_BAAASB010000001.1, forward strand.
CCTCGTTGGGGTGCAGGGCGACGGCCGCGTGCACGGCGGCGTGTTCGGCGGCGGTGCGGGCGGCCCAGCGGGAGCCCTCGATGTCGCAGCCGACCTGGACCACGGTGGTCACTCCGACGGCGGCGGCCCGGGCGAGCACCTCCTCCACCGTGCCCTGCTGCATGTCCAGGTGGGTATGGGAATCGGCGACCGGGACACGGAGCGGTTCGGGCAGCGGCGGCGGGTCGGACTTCGAGGTCATGGGCGTGATCCTACGAGGCACGCGCCCATGACCCCGGCCGAGGATCTTCCGTTACCTGCGCTGGAAGGGGTGGAGCAGATCCGAGAGGTGCCAGTGGTGGGCCGGTTTGGCGGCCGGCGACTCCTCCCCGGCGGCGCCGGCCCCGGTGCCCTTGGCCGGTGGCATCGCCTCCCGGTGCGGGGGCGCGATACGCGCCGGACTGGCGGTCCTCGCCATCAGGTCCAGCACCGAGGAGACCTGTCCGGCCCGCATGATCCGTACAACGTGCCCCCCGCAGTTGAGGCAGGTGGGGCTGGACAGCGGGGACGGCACCCGCTCTCCATTCGCCTTGTAGACGACGTACTCGTGCCCGGCGGGGTCGCGGTGGTGCTCGATGTCGTACGACTGCTCCCAGCCGTGCCCGCAGCGCATGCACGCGAAGGCGTATGCCTCGTGGACCGTGGCGGCGCCTGTGATCTCACTCATGCCTGCTCCTTTCCACTGACCCAGTGGACGCCTATTCCGGCGGGAGCGCATCAGCGCTGTCGAATAATGGTGCGCTCTTTGGGCTTCCCATGCCCAAAGAGCACCGGAGCCGGTCTGCGCTTTGCCTTCTACGGTATCCCTTTACCGTCTCAGGGGGTCGGTCGAGCGGAGTTCTTTGCCGCCACGACGGCATCGAACACCTCTCGCTTGGGCAGTCCGGCCTCGGCGGCGACGGCCGCGATGGCCTCCTTGCGGCGCTCTCCGGCCTCTTCCCGGACCCGTACCCGGCGCACCAGCTCCTCGGCGTCGAGGTCGCCGGGGCCGGGGGCGGGCGCGCCCTCGACGACGACGGTGATCTCGCCGCGCACCCCGTCGGCGGCCCAGGCGGCCAGCTCAGCGAGGGAGCCGCGCTTGACCTCCTCGTACGTCTTGGTCAGCTCGCGGCAGACGGCGGCGCGGCGATCGGCTCCGAACACCTCGGCCATTGCGGTGAGGGTGTCGTCCAGTCGGTGGGGGGCCTCGAAGTAGACGAGGGTGCGGCGCTCGGACTCGTTGTCGCGGAGCCGGGTGAGGCGCTCGCCCGCCTTGCGGGGCAGGAAGCCCTCGAAGCAGAAGCGGTCCACCGGGAGCCCGGAGAGGGCGAGCGCGGTGAGCACGGCGGAGGGGCCGGGGACGGCGGTGACCCTGATGTCCTTCTCCACGGCGGCGGCGACCAGCCGGTAGCCGGGGTCGGAGACGGAGGGCATCCCCGCGTCGGTGACCAGCAGCACCCGTGCGCCGCCGATGAGGGCGTCGACCAGCTCCGGCGTGCGCGCGGACTCGTTGCCCTCGAAGTAGGAGACGACCCTTCCGCTGGTCTGGACGCCGAGCGCCTGGGTCAGCCGGCGCAGCCGGCGGGTGTCCTCGGCGGCGACGACATCGGCTCCGGCCAGCTCGGCGGCGAGCCGGGGCGGGGCGTCGGCGACGTCGCCGATCGGGGTCCCGGCGAGGACCAGCAGACCGGACGAGCCGGAACGGTCGGCGGGGGCCGGGGGGCCGGGGGGCGTGTCGCGGGGCTCAGTGGTCACACCGGCCATTGTCCCGCACCGGTGGCGGGGGTCGGTCCGGCGGCCGGTCCCGGAGGTCCTCGTGGGGGCCCTCATGGGGTCCTCGTGGGGTCCTCGTGGGGACGGAGGCGCACCTCGCATACATACGTTCCCTACGATGGCGCGGTGACCAGTACCGCGCCACAGACCCACCAGGGCAGGGACGCCGAGCCGCCGCCCTCCGGCCGGCAGCAGCGGCTGCGCAGATTCGGCTACACGTCCCCGGCCGTGATCGGGCTGCGCGAGCGCCTGGTGCCGCCCTACGTCCGCCCCTCGACCCGGCTGTGGCCCGTCCTCGGCATCGCCCCCTCGGCGGTGGCACCGCTGCTGCGGGCCTCCGCCTGGCTGGGGCCGCTGCTGGTGGCGCTGGTCGCGGGCCTGCTCCGGTTCTGGAACCTGGGCAAGCCGGACCAGGTGATATTCGACGAGACGTACTACGCCAAGGACGCCTGGGCGCTGATCAACCAGGGGTACGAGGGCAACTGGCCCAAGGACATCGACAAGGCGATCCTCAAGGACCCCTCGGCCGTCGCCGTCCCCGTCGACCCCGGCTATGTGGTCCATCCGCCGGTCGGCAAGTGGATCATCGGTCTGGGCGAGAAGCTCTTCGACTTCACGCCCTTCGGCTGGCGTTTCATGGTCGCGGTGCTCGGCACCCTGTCGGTGCTGATGCTCTGCCGGATCGGCCGCAGGCTGTTCCGCTCGACCTTCCTCGGCTGTCTGGCGGGCGCGCTGCTCGCCGTCGACGGGCTGCACTTCGTGATGAGCCGGGCCGCCCTGCTCGACCTGGTGCTGATGTTCTTCGTCCTGGCCGCCTTCGGGGCGCTGGTGCTGGACCGGGACTGGGCGCGGCGCGGACTGGCCGCCGCGCTGCCGGAGGACGAGGAGGGGGTGCTGCGGCCGGACGCGCACATCGCCCAGACCCTGCGGCTGGGGTGGCGGCCCTGGCGGATCACCGCGGGCGTGATGCTGGGCCTGGCGGCCGGCACCAAATGGAACGGCCTCTATGTGATGGCCGCGTTCTGCCTGATGGCGGTCTTGTGGGACGTCGGCGCACGGCGCACGGCGGGCGCGGTGCGGCCGTACCGCGCGGTGCTGCGCAAGGACCTGGTGCCCGCCTTCGTCTCGACGGTGCCGGTGGCGCTCGCCGCGTACATGGCCTCCTGGGCCGGCTGGTTCATCACGGACAAGGGCTACTTCCGGGACTGGGCGAAGGGCCGCGAGGGGCTCTCGCCCGACAGCGTCACCCTGCCGCTGCTGGGGCAGATCGATCTGCCCCAGTTCTCCATGACCTGGGTCCCGGAGGCGCTGCGCGCCTTCTGGCACTACGAGACCGAGGTCTACAGCTTCCACGTCAATCTGAAGTCCGGGCACACCTACGAGTCGAACCCCTGGAGCTGGATCGTCCTGGGCCGCCCGGTCTCGTACTACTACGAGGACCCGGCGGCGGGCGAGGACGGCTGTCCCGCCGACGCCGCCGACAAGTGCGCGAGCGAGGTGCTGGCGCTGGGGACGCCGCTGCTGTGGTGGGCGGCGTGCTTCGCGGTCTGTTACATCCTGTGGCGGTGGGCCTTCCGGCGGGACTGGCGGGCGGGCGCGATCGCCTGCGGTATCGCGGCGGGATGGGTGCCGTGGTTCCTCTACCAGGAGCGCACGATCTTCCTCTTCTACGCGGTGGTCTTTGTTCCGTTCCTCTGTCTGGCGGTCGCGATGATGATCGGCGCGATGCTGGGCCCGCCGGGGTCGGACGAGCGGCGGCGGACGATCGGCGCGATCGGTTCCGGGGTGCTGGTGCTGCTGATCATCTGGAACTTCATCTACTTCTATCCGCTGTACACGGGGACGCCGATCCCGGTGGAGGAGTGGCGCGACCGGATGTGGCTGGACACCTGGGTCTGATCCCCCGTCCGCCCGGACCCGCGCCGGATGCCGGGGCCGGGCGGACGGGCGGGTTCAGTCGGTGAGCCCGGAGACCGCGACCGCCTTGGCGACCTTGATCCGTACGGTGATCGAACCCGGGCCGCTGTTGCGCGCGCCGACCGCGGCGGCCACGTCCTCGCCCAGATACCGGGCCGCGATCCGGGTCGCCCAGTGCAGGGCCTGTTCCTGATCCTCACTCACCTCCGCCCGCCCCTGGAGGGTCACGAAGGCGAACGGCGGGGTCTCGTCGTCCACACAGATGGCGACCCTGCCGTCCCTGATCAGATTGCGGCCCTTGACCGACTCCTTGTCGGTGTTGAGGACCAGTTCGTCGCCGTCGAGGAGGAACCACACCGGAGCGATGTGCGGGCTGCCGTCGGCCCGTACGGTCGAGAGCTTCGCGGTGCGGGTGCCCTCCGAGACGAACGTGTGCCACTCGCCCTTCGTCATTGTTTTCGCCATTTGGCCATATTCCGACAGTTGCGGGATGACGGACGGTCAGGCACGCCGGGCGCGGGCCGCCGCATAGGTTCCGGTCCCGTAACAGGGCTGCCCCGGGAGCGTCCGCGTCCCGTAGGGTTCACGGGCCGGTTCCTTCTTGAACGTGTTCAAGAAGGATGGGGTGTCGAGGTGTCGAAGAGGGGCTGCAAGCCATGCGGAGTGGAGCGAAGGTCGCCGTCGTGGGCGGCGTCTTCCTGGTCATAGCCGGCGGCGTGGGGTACGGGGGCTACGCCATGCTCAGCGACGGGAGCGACGGCCGCGAGGCCCCCCGGGCGGAGAAGATCAGAACGGGTCCGCCGAGCGCGCGGGAGATCGAGAGGACCAGCACCGCCTTCCTCGCCGCCTGGGCCGAGGGCCGCACCGCCGAGGCGTCCCAGCTGACCAACAAGCCGGTGGACGCCGAGCCCCGGCTCGACGGCTACCGCGAGGACGCCAAGGTCTCCAAGGCGGTGATCACCCCGGGCACGCCCGTCGGCGCGAAGGTGCCGTTCACGGTCGAGGCGACGGTGACACACCAGCACGGCAGCAAGCCCTGGTCGTACTCCTCCGAGCTGACCGTGGTGCGCGGCAGGACGACCGGCCGGCCGCTGGTCGACTGGAAGCCCTCCGTGCTGCACCCCCGGCTGACGGAGACCACCACACTGGAGCTGGACGAGTCGGCCGCCCCGGGCTTCAAGGCCCTCGACCGTGAGAACCGGCCGCTGACGAAGGAGAAGTACCCCTCGCTCTCGACCGTCCTGGGCTCCCTGCGCCAGCGGTACGGCCGCGAGGAGGCGGGCGGCACCCCCGCCACCCGGCTGGTGCTCTCCTCCACCCTGGAGGGGGTGGCGAACCAGACCCTGCTGCCGCTGCACAAGGGCAGGCCGGGCACCCTGCGGACCACGCTCGACGCGGACGTCCAGGCGGCGGCCGAGCGGGCGGTGAAGCGGTACGGACAGGCGTCCGCGGTGGCGATCCAGCCCAGCACCGGGGAGATCCGGGCCGTCGCCGGCAGCCCGGCGGGCGGCTTCAACGCGGCGATGATGGGGACGCAGGCCCCCGGCTCCACGATGAAGATCGTGACGGCCGCGATGATGCTCGACAAGGGCATCGTCAAGGGGCCGGACGCGAAGGTGGAGTGCCCGGCGACGGTGAGCTGGGCGGGCGCGAACTTCCAGAACCTCGACAAGTTCGACATCCCGAAGGCCACCTTCCGGGACGCTTTCCTCCGCTCCTGCAACACCACCTTCATCAAGGCGGTCACCCCGCTCGGCAGCGGGGCGCGGGACACCGCGCTGGGCGAGACCGCGCGGAAGTACTTCGGCATCGGCCTCGACTGGCAGACCGGCGTCCCCAGCTTCGACGGCAGCGTGCCCGCGTCCTCCGGGACCGAGACGGCCGCCTCGTACATCGGCCAGGGCAGGATCACGATGAACGCGCTCACCATGGCGTCCATCAGCGCGACCGCGAAGAACGGGGCCTTCAAGCAGCCGGTCCTGGTGCCCGCCTCCCTCGACGACCGGCCGCTGGCCGAGGCCGAGCCGCTGCCGGGAGCCGTCGCCGGGGCGCTGCGGGACATGATGGGCGCGACCACCCGGGGCGCGGGCACCGGGCGGGCCGCGATGGCCTCGGTGACCGGCGTCAAGGGCGCGAAGACCGGCTCCGCCGAGGTCGAGGGACAGTCCAAGTCCAACAGCTGGTTCACCGGCTACGCCGACGACCTCGCCGCCGCCGCGGTCGTCCAGGCCGGCGGGCACGGCGGCGACGCGGCGGGCCCGGTGGTGGCGCAGGTGCTCAACGCCCGCTGAGCCTTCCGCGCCCTCGGGGGCCGACCGGGCCCGGCCCCCGTCGGCCGAATGTTTCTCGCGCGGCGGGCGGTGCGAGCGCTAGCGTGTCGCCATGAGCGATCAAGTCACCGAGGCCCACCCCCGATTCGCCGAGGCCCTGCGGGAGTTGGGCCTCGACGTGCCCGTACGCCGCTTCCCCGACGCGACCCGCACCGCCGCCGAGGCCGCCGCCGCGATCGGCTGCGACGTCAGCGAGATCGTGAAGTCGCTGATCTTCGCGGTGGACGGGGATCCCGTGCTGGTGCTGCTGGACGGCTCCTCCCGGGTGGATCTGGAGCGGGTGCGCGAGGAGCTGGGCGCGGACGCCGTCAAGCGCGCGAACGCGGACCTCGTACGGAAGACCACCGGCTACGCGATCGGCGGCGTACCGCCCTTCGGGCACCTCACCCGGACCCGGGTGCTCGCCGATCGCGCCCTGCTGGACCACCCGGTGGTGTGGGCGGCGGCCGGGACCCCGCACACGGTGTTCCCGCTCGACCCGAAGACGCTGATCGAGCACGCGGGCGGCAGGCTGGTGGACGTGCGCGAACGCGCGGCCTGAAAAATCCCGGGCAACTTCCCTTCCCCGTACAACCATTCACTCCCGTCCCTTGTCTACGTGTGCGAGTCAGCAGACTCATGAGCCACATCTGAGTACGGGGAATTACATGCGTTTTCGGATATCCGCCGCCGTCGTGACCGGTGCCGTCGTTCTCACCGGCCTCTCCGCCCCGGCCGTCCAGGCCGACGAGAAGCCGGCCGGCTTCTCGAAGGGCTTCGCCGCCAAGCCCCAGGGCGACGTCTCCACCGGCGACATCAAGATCTCGGACGTCTCCCTCAACGGCGGCAAGCCGGTCATCGTCGGCACCACCAAGGAGAAGAAGGTCACGCTGACCTTCAAGGCCATCGACAACTCGGGCGTCAAGGCGTCCTTCGCCTACCTGTGGCGGGGCACCGACCCCGAGGACCCGCAGGGCTTCTTCTTCGCCGACTCGGGCGGGGAGGACGTGAAGTGCAGCGGCAGCGGCAAGAAGACCAAGGCCACCTGCAAGGTGACCTTCACCATCGACCCGAGCTTCGACCTGTCCAACACCGACGCGGGCGGCGGCTGGCGGGTCATGGCCGCCGCGCAGGCCAACGACGGCAACGTCCGCGCGATGTACAAGGCCAAGTCCTTCAACCTGAACCGCGGCTCGCAGATCTCCATCAACGCCGCGCCCGAGCCGGTCAAGAAGGGCAAGGACCTCACCGTCACCGGGTCGCTGACCCGCGCCGACTGGGAGTCCGGCAAGTACATCGGCTACACCAAGCAGCCGGTGAAGCTCCAGTTCCGCAAGAAGGGCGCCAAGACCTTCACCACCGTCAAGACGGTCAGGACGGGCGACAGCCGCGTCCTGAGCACCACCGTCAAGGCCACGGTCGACGGCACCTACCGCTACTCCTTCGAGGGCAACTCCACCACCGCCCCCGTCACCAACGGCGGCGACTTCGTCGACGTCAACTGACGCGACAGCTCTGAAGGCCTCCTGAAGGCCCTCTCCACCGGATGCCCGCGCCCCCTCCCGGCCGCGGGCATCCGGCGCATCCGCACACCCCCTCCACGGCCTGCGGGCCGCCATCGCACCAGGGAAACAGCATGCGCTTTCGTGTCTCCGCCGCCGTCGTGACCGGGGCGATCGCCCTGACCGGCCTCTCCGCCCCGGCCGTCCAGGCCGACGAGAAGCCGGCCGGCTTCTCGAAGGCCTTCGCCGCCAAGCCCCAGGACGACATCTCCACCGGCGACACCAAGATCACCGACATCGTCCTCAACGGCGGCAAGCCGCTCGCCCTCGGCACCGCCAAGAAGACGTTCACCCTCACCTTCAAGGCCTCCGACAGCTCCGGCATCGAGTCCGCCTCCGGTCTCCTCTGGCGCGGCAAGGACTTCACCTCCGCCAAGGAAGGCATCCGCCCCGACCACGACGAGGTCAAGTGCAAGGGCGGCACCAAGGCCACCTGCACCGTCACCTTCACCCTCGACCCCCGCGCCGAGGACGCCACCAACTCCTTCGCCGGCGGCGGCTGGCACCTCGCCGTCTCCGCCCTCGGCAAGGACCGCAGCGTCCGCGCCATCTTCAAGGCCAGGACCACCAGCCTCCACCGCGCCTCCCAGATCTCCGTCAACGCCTCCCCCGAAGACGTGAAGAAGGGCAAGACCCTCACCGTCACCGGCTCCCTGAGCCGCGCCGACTGGGAGGCCAAGAAGTACACCGGCTACGGCAAGCAGTCCGTGAAGCTCCAGTTCCGCAAGAAGGGCGCCAAGACCTTCACCACGGTCAAGACCGTCAAGACCGACGCCAAGGGCAAGCTCAAGACCACCGTCAAGGCCACCGTCGACGGCACCTACCGCTACGCCTTCGACGGCACCTCCACCACCGCCCCCGTCACCAACGGCGGCGACTTCATCGACGTCCGCTGACACCCGGCCGTATCCGCTCCGACACGGCCTGAGCAGCGGATACAACCTTTTGGCGGGCTTGTCCGTCTGTGGTCGGTGAGTCACCGGACTCACCGACCGAACGGAAAGCACATGCGTATCCGGACATCCGCCGCCGCCCTCACCACCGGGGCCGTCGCCCTCACCGGGCTCACCGCCCCCACCGCCCAGGCCGATCAGAAGCCCGACGGCTTCTCGGCGTTCGCGGCGAAGACCCCGGGCGCCACCAAGATCACGGACGTCGTCCTCAACGGCGGCAAGCCGATCGTGCTCGGCCCCGCCAAGAAGAAGGTCACCCTCACCTTCAAGGCCGCCGACAGCTCCGGCATCGAGCTGGCGTTCGGCCTGCTCTGGCGCGGCAAGGACTTCGACTCCGCCAAGGAGAGGGTCAGTCCCGACCGGGACGAGGCCGGCTGCAAGGGCGGCACCAAGGTGACCTGCACCGTGACCTTCACCTTCGACACCCGGATGCCCAGCGCGGACAACGGCTTCGCGGGCGGCGGCTGGCACGCCGCCGTCGCGGCGCTGGCCAAGGACGACAGCACCCTCGTGCAGTTCAAGGCCAGGACCACCAGCCTCCTGCGCGCCTCCCAGATCTCGGTCAACGCCTCCCCCGAAGACGTGAAGAAGGGCAAGACCCTCACCGTCACCGGCTCCCTGAACCGCGCGGACTGGGGGACCAAGAAGTACACCGGCTACGGCAAGCAGCCCGTGAAGCTCCAGTTCCGCAAGAAGGGCGCCAAGACCTTCACCACCGTCAAGACCGTCAAGACCGACACCAAGGGCAAGCTCAGGACCACCGTCAAGGCCACCGCCGACGGCACCTACCGCTACGCCTTCGACGGCACCTCCACCACCGCCCCCGTCACCAACGGCGGCGACTTCATCGACGTCCGCTGATACGGATCCGGTCCCGGCCGCACCGGAATCAGCCTCGTACGGGCAAGGTGTGTGCGGCCGGGCCCCTGGCCTGTGAAGCGCTGATCCGGGGCTGAGCGCGGGCCCCGGGACCGGGGACCCGGGTGGTCTCCCGGTCCCGGGGCGGGGCCGCTACTCGGCTGTCGGGTCCGCTTCCGCGAGGATGTCGCGGAAGGCCATGTTCACGGAGGTGATGCCGCCGTCGACGCGGAGGGTGGTGCCGGTGATCCAGGAGGCGTCGCGGGAGGCGAGGAAGGCGACGGCGGAGGCGATGTCCTCGGGTTCGCCGACGCGGCCGAGGGGGTAGAGGCGGCGGCCCAGCTCGGCGAGGCCGTTGGAGTCGTCGGCCCAGGCACGGGTGCGGACGGTGCCGGGGTTGATCTGGTTGACGCGGACGCCGCGGGGGCCGGCGTGGCCCGCGAGGGTGCGGGTGAGGGAGGCGAGGCCGGCCTTGGCGGCGCTGTAGGAGTGGCCGTCGAAGTCGATCTCGGCGTTGACGGAGCCGATGTTGACGATCGCGCCCCGGCCGGAGGCCACCAGATGGGGCAGCGCGGCGCGGGCGCAGCGGAACGCGCCGGTCAGGGAGACATCGAGGTCGCGCTGCCAGGTGTCGTCGGGCTCGTCCTCGAAGAGCGGGGCGTCGGTGGCGCAGGCGAAGGCGTTGTTGACGAGGACGTCCAGGGTGCCGAAGTGCTCGACGGCGTACGCCACCGCCGCCTCGACCTGGTCCCGGTCGGCGACGTCGCAGCGGATGGACTCGGCACCGGGTATGGACCCGGCGGTCTTCGCGGCCTCCTCCTCGTCCAGATCGCTGACCAGTACGCGTGCCCCTTCCTCGGCCAGTCTCCGTGCGGTGGCCGCGCCGATCCCCCTGGCCGCGCCCGTGATCAGTACCCCGTACCCCTCGAAACGCCTCAACGGTTCAGTCATAGCGCTGAACGTACAGCGCGGATCAGGGCCTGAGCACGGGGATCAGCGGTAACTCCTTTCCGCAGACCGTTGGTTACATAGCCGAGCGCGACCCCCGACCCGGGGTCGGCGAGGCCGAGGGAGCCGCCGCGGCCGGGGTGGCCGAAGGAGCCGGGGCCGAGCAGGGGGGCCGCCGCGCCGTGGAGCATGAAGCCGAGGCCGTAGCGGGTGGGCACGACGAGGACGCGGTCGGGGCCCGCGGACTCCTCGGTGCGGGCGAGGGTGAGGGTGGCCGGGGCGAAGAGCCGACGGCCGCCGTCGACGTCGCCGATGGTCGCCGCGTAGAAGCGGGCGAGGGCGCGGGCGGTGGAGATCCCGCCGGAGGCGGGGAGTTCGGCGGCGCGGTAGCCGGGGTCGTTCTCGTCCGGCAGCGGGTCGATCGCGCCGAAGGCGCGGCGGGTGAGCGAGTCGGGGTCCCGGTAGGCCTCGGAGACCGCGCGCTTGGGGCGCAGGGTGAGTCCGGGCGCGGTGGGCGGCTCCTCGACCGGCCCGATGCGGCCGACCCGGTGGGCCTCCTCCGCGGGCAGCCCGATCCAGAAGTCCAGACCGAGCGGACGGGCGATCTCCTCGGCGACCCAGCGGCCCACGGTGCGGCCGGTGACCCGGCGGATCAGTTCGGCGGTGAGCCAGCTGTAGGTCTGCGCGTGGTAGCCGTGATCGGTCCCCGGCTCCCACGCGGGGCGCTGCGCGGCGAGCGCGGCCGGGCCGCTCCTCCCGTCGATCGCCTCGGCGGGGGTGAGCGGCCGGTCCAGCACGGGCAGGCCCGCGCGGTGCGAGAGAAGATGGCGCACCAGCACCCGCTCCTTGCCCGCCGCCTTGAACTCCGGCCAGTACGTGCCCACCGGCGCGTCCAGGTCGATCTGCCCCCGCTGGTGGAGCAGCAGCACCACGGCGGCGGCGACGCCCTTGGTGACGGAGCGGACCACCTGCGCGGTGTCCACCGCCCAGGGTTCCTCGCCGTCGACATCCCGGGTGCCGGCCCACAGATCGGCCACCTTGACCCCGTGCCGGTAGACGGCGACGGCCGCCCCCCGCTCGCCGCGCTCCTCGAAGTTGCGGACGAACGCGTCGCGTACCGCCTCGAAGCCCTCCGCCACCGTGCCCTGGACGTCCACTGTGTCCACTCTCCCGCTCCGTCGACCTCCCCCATGGTGCAACGGCGTGGATCGGCGCTCGCTTCCGGGGCCGGGCGAGGAGCACCGGAAATCCGTTTGAGCCGGAAATCGGGCCGTGTTACTACTTCCAGGCGAACTGCCGGAGCGAGCACACAAGGAAAAGACCATGATGCGGGGAGAGCTGGTGGGGCTGCGCGCCCTGGAGCCGTCGGACGCCGAGGCCCTGTGGCGCTGGAACCACGACCCCGAGGTCATGCGCTGGATGGACGACGGCCACCCCCAGTCCCTCGCCCGCACCCTCACCTCCCTTCAGGAGCGCCCCCGCAACTCCTACGGCGACGTCCTCCTCGGCGTCGAGGCCTCCGAGGACGACCGCCTCATCGGCCTGGTCCGGCTCCGCGACGCCGAGCCGGAGACCGGCTGCGCCGAGCTGGACATCTACCTGGGCGAGAAGGAGTACTGGGGCCGCGGCTTCGCCACCGACGCCCTGCGCAGGGTCTGCCGCTACGGCTTCGAGGACATGCGGCTGCACAAGATCTCACTCACCGTCGTCGTCGACAACCACGCCGCCCGCCGGGTGTACGACAAGGTCGGCTTCGTCGAGGAGGGCCGGCTCCGCTCGGTCTTCCGCCGCGACGGCCGCTGGTACGACCAGTACACGATGGGGCTGCTGGAGGGCGAGCTGCGCTAACCCGCGCCACCCGCCCGGCGGCCCGGGGCGGCGGGGACCGAGCGTGGGTCGAAGCCGTGGGGGAGTTCCAGGCGGTGGGCGCGCAGGAGGGGCTCGTCGGTGAGGAGTTGGGCGGTGGGGCCGTCGGCGGCGATCACGCCTTGGCTGAGGATGGCGGCGCGGGGGCAGAGTTCCAGGGCGTAGGGCAGGTCGTGGGTGACCATGAGCACGGTGATGTCCAGTTGGCGGACGATGTCGGCGAGTTCGCGGCGGGAGGCGGGGTCGAGGTTGGAGGAGGGCTCGTCGAGGACGAGGATCTCGGGCTCGGTGGCGAGGACGGTGGCGACGGCGACGCGGCGGCGCTGGCCGAAGGAGAGGTGGTGCGGGGGGCGTTCGGCGTACTCGGTCATGCCGACGCGGTCGAGGGCGCGGGTGACGCGGGTGCGGAGTTCCTCGCCGCGCAGGCCGGCCGAGGCGGGGCCGAAGGCGACGTCCTCGCGGACGGTGGGCATGAAGAGCTGGTCGTCGGGGTCCTGGAAGACGATGCCGACGGTACGTCTGATCCGGGCGAGGTTCTCGCGGGCCATCGGGAGCCCGGCGACGGTGACGGTTCCCGCGCCGGCGGCGAGGATGCCGTTGAGATGGAGTACGAGGGTGGTCTTGCCCGCGCCGTTGGGGCCGAGGAGGGCGACCCGTTCGCCGGGGGCGACGGTGAGGTCGACGCCGAAGAGGGCCTGGCGTCCGTCGGGGTAGGCGTGGGCGAGGCCCCGGATGTCGAGCGAGGGGACGGCGGTGCGGGCGGTCACAGGGTCACTCCCAGGAGGCAGACGGTGAACGCGGCGGCGGGGAGCAGGGCCGTGCGCGCCCACTGGGCGCGGGTGGCGGCGGGGTGGTCGGGCACGGGCGGGGACCCGGTGTACCCGCGGCTGACCATGGCGAGGTGCACCCGCTCGCCGCGTTCGTAGGAGCGGATGAAGAGCGCGCCGGCCGTTGTGGCGAGGACGCCCCACTGGCGTACGCCCCGGGCCTCGAAGCCGCGTGATCTGCGGGCGACGGACATCCGGCGCAGCTCGTCGGCGACGACCTCGCCGTAGCGGAGCATGAAGGAGGCGATCTGGGTCAGCCGCGCGGGGAGCCGCAGCCGCTGGAGGCCGAGGAGCAGGGAGCGCGGGTCGGTGGTGGCGGCGAGGAGCAGGGAGGCGGTGACGCCGAGGGTGGCTTTGGCGAGGATGTTCCACGCGCCCCAGAGGCCGGGGACGCTGAGCCGGAGGCCGAGGACGGTGGTGTGTTCCCCGGGGACGACGAAGGGGAGCAGCAGCGCGAAGGCCGTGAAGGGGACCTCGATGAGCAGCCGGCGGGCCAGCAGGCCCGGCGGGACGCGGGCGAGGGCGGCGACGGCGGCGAGGAGCAGCGCGTACAGGCCGAAGGCCCAGAGGGCGGTGCGCGGGGTGCAGGCGACGGCGAGGACGAAGCAGAGCACGGCGACGAGCTTGCAGTGCGCGGGGAGGGTGTGGACCGGCGAGTGGCCGGGGCGGTGGAGGGAGCGGTGGGCGCCGCCCATGTCAGAGGGTCTCCGGCGCGCGGGCGGGCCGTCGGCGTCGGGCTCGGCGGCGGCGTCGGGCGGTGAGGCGGAAGAGTCCGATGCCGACGGCGGCGGTCGCGCCGACGCCGATGACTCCGGCGAGTCCGACGGAGAGCCGGGGGTCGGTGATGTCCGCGACGCCGTAGTCGGCGAGCGGCGAGCCGGCGGCGGGGTGGTCGCGGACCTCGGCGTCGATGCCGTGGTCGGCGGCGACCTTCTCCAGGCCGTCGGGGCTGGCGGAGGCGTAGAAGGAGACTCCCCCGGCGAGGACGAGGGCGGCGGCCAGACCCGCGAGCCGGATCCGGCGCGAGGAGGCGGCGGAGGCCGGGGAAGAGGCGGGAGCGGGGGCGGTGACCGTCGTCGCGTCGACGAGCCGGCCGCCGACGCGGAGCTTGAGCGCGGGGGCGAGTCCCCGCGCGCCGTGGACCAGGTCGGGCCGTACCGCGAGGACCGCGCCGACGGTGAGCGCGGTGATGACGCCCTCGCCGAGGCCGATGAGGGTGTGCACGCCGGTCATCGCGGCGAGCACGGTGCCGGTGGGTACGTCGGTGGTGCCGCCGACGGCGTGGAGCAGGGTGAAGGCGGCGGCGGACGCGGGTACGGAGATCAGCGCGGCGGCGAAGGAGGCGGCGGTGACCGAGCGCCGGGCGCGCGGCAGCACGGCGAGCAGGGCGCGGAAGATCCCGTACGCCACGGCGACGGTGACCACGCCCATGAGGACGATGTTGACGCCGAGCGCGGTGAGACCGCCGTCGGCGAAGAGGAGGCTCTGCGTCAGCAGGACGACGGAGAGACAGAGGACGCCGGTGAAGGGGCCGACGAGGATCGCGGCGAGCGCGCCGCCCAGCAGATGGCCGCTGGTGCCGGCGGCGACGGGGAAGTTCAGCATCTGGGTGGCGAAGACGAAGGCGGCGACCAGCCCGGCGAGCGGGGCGGTGCTCTCGGGGTGGGGGCCGAGGGCGGTGGCGGGGCCCGCGGCCGGCTCCCGGCGGGCTCCCCGGAGGCTGATCGCGAGGGCCGCGGCGGCCACGGCTCCGGTCGCGAGGGACACGGGTGCGTTGATGAATCCGTCGGGCACATGCATGGCGCGCTCCGCATCGGACAGACGAGGACTGCGGCGAGGACTACGACGAGGACTACGACGAGCACTGCCCGTCGATAGTGGGCCTGTTGCACATCGCTCGCAAGAGCGGGCCGGTCACAGAAAGGGGTCGAACAACGGATCGAACATCCCGTCGAACACCATGCGGAATCGATGCTTCACGTAAAATATGGGACATTAGAGGGCAAATAAGACGAGTGTGAGGAGCAATCGATGCCCGCCGCCGTCAAAGATCTCGCCTGGGGCCGGATAGTCACCGACGCTCCCCAGGAGCGTCCCGTGCGCGTCGCCCTCTGCTACGAACCGTCCGAGGACCCCGGAGCGGTCCGGTTCTCCTTCCCGGGCGGGCGCGACGTCCCCCGTGACTGGACCTTCCCGCGCGAGCTGCTGGAGAGCGGGCTGCGCTCCCCCGTACGCGAGGGGAATGTGGAGGTCTGGCCCTGCGGCCGGGTCCAGGCGGTGGTGGAGCTGCACACCGCGGACGGGGTGTCGGTGGTCCAGTTCGACACCAGCGCGCTCAACAGATTCCTGCGCCACACCTACGCGGCGGCGACCCCGGCGCGCTGAGCGGCGTACGGCGGACGCCCGCCCGGCCCACCCGTGTACGGCGGTGGCCGCACCCCTCGCGTGGAGGAGTGCGGCCACCGTCGTCTCCGTATCCGCGCCCGGCGGACCGGCGGGATCCCGAAGGGTCAGACGCGAGCCAGCTCGCGGTCGTCGTCCGGACCCGCCTGAGCGTGGCCGAGCTGCTTCTGGAGCTGCTCGCCCTCCACGTCCACATTGGGCAGCGCCCGGTCGAGCCAGCGCGGCAGCCACCACGCCTTGTGACCGAGGAGCGCCAGCACCGCGGGCACGATGGCCATCCGGACCACGAAGGCGTCGAAGATCACCGCGATCGCGAGACCGAAGCCGATCATCGTGACCATCTGCTCGCCGGAGCCGATGAAGCCCGCGAAGACACCCACCATGATCGCCGCGGCGGCGGTGACGACCCGCGCGCCGTGCTTGAAGCCGGTCACCACGGCCTCGCCGGGACGCTCGCCGTGGACGTACGCCTCGCGCATCCGGGTGACGAGGAAGACCTCGTAGTCCATCGCCAGACCGAAGACGACACCCACCATGAAGATCGGCATCATCGACATGATCGGACCGGGCTGCTCCACATTGAACAGCTCGCCGAGCCAGCCCCACTGGAAGACCGCGACGACCGCGCCCAGCGCCGCGAGGACGGAGAGCAGGAAGCCGAGGGCCGCCTTCAGCGGAACCAGGATGGAGCGGAAGACCAGCACCAGCAGCAGGAAGGCGAGGCCGACGACCAGGGCCAGATAGGGCACCAGCGCGTCGTTCATCTTCTGCGAGAAGTCGATGTTCAGCGCCGTGGTGCCGGTGACCAGGACCTTCGCACCGGTGTCGGAGGCGATGTCCTTGCCGGAGTCACGGATGTCGTGGACCAGGTTCTCGGTCTTCACCGAGGAGGGGCGGTCCTTGGGGACCACGGTGACAAGACCGGTGTCGCCGGCCTCGTTCAGCGGGGCGGGGATGACCACGGCCACCCCGTCGAGCTTGCCGATCCGCTCGGCGACCTCGTCCACCGCGGCCTTGGGGTTCTCGCTCTTCTTGGCGTCGACCACCAGGGTCAGCGGACCGTTGAAGCCGGGGCCGAAGCCGTCGGAGAGCAGGTCGTACGCCTTGCGGGGGCTGGAGGAGGGGGCCGAGGAGCCCTCGTCGGGCAGACCCAGCTGGAGCGAGCCGACCGGGACGGCGGCGATGCCGAGGCCCACCACGCCGACGAGCAGCACGGCGATCGGGCGGCGCAGGACGAAGCGGGCCCAGCGGGTGCCCATGTTGGGCTTGTCGGAGACCGGGTCGGGACCCTGGCGGCCGGAGAGCTTGGCCTCCTTGCGGGCCTTGCGGACCTTGCGGCCCAGCACCTTCTCGCCCGCGAAGCCCAGCAGCGCCGGGATCAGGGTGATCGCGATGACGACGGCGATGACCACCGTGCCCGCCGCGGCGAAGCCCATCTTGCTGAGCATCGGGATGTTCACGACGGCCAGGCCGACCAGGGCGATGACCACGGTGAGACCGGCGAAGACCACCGCGGAGCCCGCGGTGCCGGTGGCCCGGCCCGCCGCCTCCTCGCGGGAGTGGCCCTCCAGCAGCTCCGCGCGGTAGCGGGAGACGATGAAGAGCGCGTAGTCGATGCCGACCGCGAGACCGATCATCATCGCCAGGGTGCCGGTGGTGGTGCCCAGGTCGAAGACGTTGGCCAGCGCGGTGATCGAGGAGATGCCGACGCCGACGCCGATGATGGCGGTCAGCAGCGGAAGACCGGCCGCGATCAGCGAGCCGAAGGTGATGGCCAGCACGATCGCCGCGATGACGATGCCGATGACCTCGGCGGAGGACGGGTCGACCTCCGCCATGGCGGCGTCGCCGCCGATCTCCACGGTCAGCCCGGAGTCCCGGGCCTTCTCGCCGGTGTTCGTCAGCGCCTCACGCGTCTGGTCGGTCAGCTCCATGCCGCTGACCTTGTAGCTGACGGAGACGTACGCCGTGCCGGCGTCCTTGGAGACCGCGCCCGCGGTGTACGGGTCGGCGACGGAGGCGACCTGGTCGGAGCCCGCCTTCAGATCGGCGATGACCTTGTTGACCTCGGTCTTGTTCGCCGGGTCGGTCATCTTCTGACCGTCGGGGGCCTTGAAGACGATCCTGGCGGTCGCGCCGTCGGCGCTGGCCCCCGGGAATCGCTCTTCCAGAACGTCGAAGGCCTGCTGGGACTCGGTGCCCGGGAGGGCGAACCCCGGGTCCTTGGGGGTGGAGGCACTGGAGGCGGCGACACCCGCGAGCACCAGCAGCGCCACCCATATCAGAGCGACGAACCGGCGTCTGCGGAAGGCGAACCGGCCGAGTTTGTAGAGGAACGTGGCCACGAGGGCTTACTCCCGTTATTGAAGACGGAACAGGACATGGGGAGTCGGCCCGACGGACGAGAGCAGCGCGCGTCAGGTACGGGGGTGGTGCGTGAGCGGGGTGGGGAGAGGCTCTGGGGAGAGCCGGGGCTCGAAAAGGGCTCGGGGGAACCCGCGGGCCCGCTGGGGAAGGGGCCCGAAGTCTCAGGGAAATCAGGGGAAGCAGAGAGAACAGGGGGAACGGAAGGGGCGGGGCTCAGGGCTCAGGTGGGGGGCTCACGGAGACTCAGCGGTGCGGAGAGGGCCGACAGCGGGGGCAGCCGCCCACTCCTCGGCCGCTGGGAGTACGGTGACGCATCAGGCCTCCAGCGCCGGGAGGACGACGGCGTCCACGTACTGGCGGAGGAACTCGATGTCCGGCGGCCGGACGTCGACCACCTCTCGGGCGAAGAACACACCGAGCAGCATGTGCGGCAGGAAATCCTTCGCGGGGTTGTCCTCGCGGATCTCCCCCCGCTCGACCGCCCGCCGCACCACGGTCTGGAGCTCGCCCGTGTCGGGCTCGACCAGCTGCTCCCGCAGCGCGCGGTGGAGATCGGGGTGGGTGTGGATGGCCTGGAACAGCCCGCGCAGCAGCGCGGTGTCCCGCGCCATCTCGGCGTCGTCGCCCCGGCAGACCATCGCGTGGAAGTCACCGCGCAGCGAGCCGGTGTCGACCTGGCTGCTGTTGTGCGGGGACAGCTCGCGCAGCGCCTTCGCCACCAGCTCGGGCTTGCCGCCCCACTGACGGTAGAGGGTGGCCTTGCTGGAGCGGGTACGGGCGGCGATCGCGTCCATCGTGAGGGCGTCGTACCCCACTTCGCGCAGCAGATCGAGGACGGCGCCGAAAAGCTCGCCCTCGCGCTCCGGCGTCAGCCGACTGCGTGTCATGACGGGCCTCCCCCCACCGATCGAATGATCAACCGAACGAAACGGTTTCGTACACTTAGGAATTTACTCCACCGCTCATCGAAACGAAAACGTTTCGCTTGTGTCCTCGGTCACGCCCCGGCGGCACCCGGGGTGCCCCCGGCCGCCGCCACCCGGAATGCCTCCGGCCGCCGTCGCCGGAGTTGCCGCCGCCCCGGAGCGCGGAAAGCATTGGGGGGTGAGCGACGACGTGGCGTATCTCCGCTTCCCGCATCTCCACGGCGATCTGCTGTGCTTCGCCGCCGAGGACGATCTCTGGGTCGCGCCGCTGGTCCCCGCGGGCCGCCGGCCGGACCGGGCCTGGCGGCTCACCGTCGACCGGACCCGGGTCGGACACCCCCGCTTCTCGCCGGACGGCGAGAGCATCGCGTACACGAGCTGGCGCAGCCTCGACCCGGAGATCCATCTCGTCCCGGTGGCGGGCGGCCCCGCCCGGCGGCTCAGCTACTGGGGGTCGGCCGACACCCGGGTCTGCGGCTGGGCCCCCGACGGCCATGTGCTCGCCGTCTCCTCGCACGGCCAGCCCTTCTCGTACTTCTCCTGGGCCTACAGCGTCCCCACCGACGGCTCCCCCGGCGGACAGCTCCCCTGGGGTCCCGTCTCGGACATCGCCGTCGCCGACGACCCCGGCGGCGAGCGGCGCACCCTGCTGCTCACCGGGAAGCCGCCGCACGAGCCCGCCTTCTGGAAGCGGTACCGGGGCGGGGCGACCGGGCGGCTCTGGCTGCACGGCCGGCGGCTGCTGGCCGAGCTGGACGGGCACCTGGAGTGCCCGATGTTCGTCGGCGGCCGGATCGCCTTCCTCTCCGACCACGAGGGCATCGGGAATCTCTACTCGTGCCTGCCGGACGGTTCCGGGCTGAGGCGTCATACCGACCATGACGCTTTTTACGCCCGTCATGCCTCCACCGACGGCCGGCGAGTCGTCTACCAGTGCGCGGGCGAGCTGTGGATCGCCGGGGAGCTGACCGATCCCGCCTCGGTCCCGCGCAGGCTGGACGTGCGGCTCGGCGGGCCGCGCACCGGCAGACGGGTCCATCAGGTGCCGGCCGCCAGCCATGTGGACGCGGTCTCGGTGGACACCACCGGCCGGGCGAGCGCCGTCTCCGTGCGGGGCAGTCTGTACTGGCTCACCCACCGCGACGGCCCGGCGCGCACCATCGCGGACACCCCGGGGGTACGGGTGCGGCTGCCGGTGATGCTCGGCGCGGGCGGGCAGGTGGCGTATGTGACGGACGCGGAGGGCGAGGACGCGGTCGAGATCGCCTATCTGCCCCGGGCCAGCGGCGACCGGGAGCCGAGACGCCCCGCGTCCGGAGAGCTGGGCCGGGTGCAGGAGATGGTGTCGGACCCGGCGGGCGAGGTCCTGGCGATCGCCTCGCACGACGGGCGGCTGCTGCTGCTGGACGCGCGGGAGGCGGAGCCCGGGGAAGCCGATACGGACGCTCTCAAAGACACGGGGGCGGCGGGCGGCGGCGGTCCGGTCGAGCTGGCCCGGTCCGACAACGGCCCGGTGCGCGATCTGGCCTTCTCCCCCGACGGCTCCTGGCTGGCCTGGTCCCAGCCCGGCGTCGGCCGGTCGCTGCGGCAGATCAGACTGGCCCGGATCGCGGACCGGACCGTCGTCGACCTCACCGACGGCCGCTTCGAGGACGAGAATCCGGTCTTCACCGGCGACGGCCGCTATCTCGCCTTCCTCTCCTGGCGGGGCTTCGACCCGGTGTACGACGTCCACACCGGGGACCTGTCCTTCCCGCTGGGCTGCCGCCCCTATCTCGTCCCCCTGTCCTCGGCGACCCCCTCGCCCTTCGCGCTCTCGCCGGACGGGCGGCCGGCGGCGGGCGGACTCGATCCGCTGGAGGAGTCCGACGCCCCGCAGGCCGAGGGCGCGGCCCCGCCGCTGGTGGTCGAGACGGAGGGGCTGGAGAGCCGGGTGACGCCGTTCCCGGTGGCGGCGTCCAAGTATTCGGCGATGTGCCCGGTGAGCGGCGGCGGGCTGGTCTGGCTGCGCTGGCCGATCTCCGGCGCGCTCGGGGAGACCTTCGCCAATCCGGCGGACATGTCCGGGCGTCCCACCCTGGAGCACTTCGACATCTCCAAGGCGCGGCGCACCGAACTCGTCGGCGATCTGGACTGGTTCGCGGTGAGCGGGGACGGCACCCGGCTGGTGGTGGTCGACGAGGACGAGCTGAGCGCGGTCCCGGCGACCGAGCCCGCCGACGGGGACTCGACGGTGCTGCTGGACCTGCGGCGGATCCTGCACGAGGTGGACCCGGCGTCCGAGTGGCGTCAGGCGTACGCCGAGGCGGGCCGGCTGATCCGGGCCTACTTCTGGGACCCGGGGCTGAGCGGCGTCGACTGGGACGCGGTGCTCGACCAGTACCGGCCGCTGGTGGAGCGGGTGGCCTCGCCGGACGAGTTCGCGGATCTGCTCCGCGAGGTGCTGGGCGAACTGGGCACCTCGCACGCCTATGTCTCCCCGGCGCGCCGCAACGAGGGGCCGCCGCACTACCAGCGGCCGATGGGGCTGCTGGGCGCCAATCTGATCTGCCGGGACGGGAACTGGCTGGTGAAGAGGATCCTTCCCGGCGAGTCCTCCGACTCCAAGGCGCGCTCCCCGCTGGCCGGGGCCGGGATCCGCGAGGGCGCGGCGATCACCCATGTGGACGGCCGCCCGGTGGACCCGGTCGCGGGCCCCTTCCCGATGCTGTCGGCGGCCGGCGGCACCACGGTCGAGCTGACCTTCCGGCCCGCCGAGGGCGGCCCCGGCTCCCGCCGGGTCGCGGTGGTCCCGCTGGTGGACGAGCGCCCGCTGCGGTACCAGGACTGGGTGGCGAAACGCCGTGCGGTGGTCCGCAGGCTGAGCGGCGGGGCCTGCGGCTATCTCCACATCCCGGACCTGGGCGGCTCCGGCTGGGCGCAGTTCAACCGCGATCTGCGGCTGGAGGTCTCCCGTCCGGCGCTGATCGTGGACGTACGGGGGAACGCGGGCGGCCACATCAGCGAGCTGGTGGTGGAGAAGCTGAGCCGGAGGATCCTCGGCTGGGATCTGACCCGGGACGCCCAGCCGGTCTCGTACGCCTCCAACGCGCCGCGCGGGCCGGTCGTCGCCCTGGCGGACGAGGCGACCTCCTCGGACGGCGACATGATCACGGCGGCGTTCAAGCTGCTGGGCCTCGGGCCCGTGGTGGGCTGCCGGACCTGGGGCGGGGTGGTGGGGATGACGGGACGGCACCAGCTGGGCGACGGCACGGTGATCACCGTGCCAATGAACGCGGCCTGGTTCGACGCCTACGGCTGGTCGGTCGAGAACCACGGCGTCGAACCGGATCTGCCCGCGCTGCGAACCCCGCTGGACTGGGCGGAGGGCCGCCACGCGGGCCTGGACGACGCGGTCCGCCTCGCGCTGGAGATGCTCGCCGAGCACCCGGCGGCGAGCCCGCCGGGTTACGACGCCGTGCCGGACCGCCGGCGGCCCGTCCTCCCGCCCCGCTGAAGACACGGCCCAGGGGTCACCCGGGCTCGCGCGCCGCCTCGTCCGCCGCGCCGCCCGGGCCGACGAGGCGCTGGGAGACGTCCGCGACCCGGGGCCCGAGGCGGGCCATCTCGCGTCGGCCCGCCGCCGCGACCAGCGGCGGCAGCAGCCCCCGTACCGCCTGGGTGGAGCGCAGCCAGCGCTGCCCGTAGACATGCGCGGAGCGGCGCTCGATCCCCGCCACGATCCGGTCGACGGCGGGGCCCGCCGGATAGGTGCGGTTCGCGGGCCAGGGCAGCCGTGCGCGTGTCTCGCGCATCACCTCGTCCCGGTCGGCCCCGCGCACCATGTCGGTGTCCGTCCAGGACAGATACGCCACCCCGACCCGTACGCCCCGGTGGGCGACCTCGGCGCGCAGGCCGTGGGCGAAGGCCTCGACCCCGGACTTGGAGGCGCAGTACGCGCTCATCAGCGGCGCGGGGACGATCGCCGCCAGCGAGGCGATCTGGAGGAAGTACCCCCGGCTCTCGGTCAGCACCGGCAGAAAGGCCCGTCCGGTGATCGCGCTCCCGATCAGATTGACCTCGATCACCCGCCGCCAGGAGGCCGGGTCGGAGTCGGCGAAGGGGCCGCCGGAGGCCACCCCGGCGTTGGCGACGACGATGTCGGCCTTGCCGAAGCGCGCCTTGACCTCGGAGGCCACCCGGGCCATCGCCTCGTGATCGGTCACATCCGCCTGCCACCAGTCGTTCTCGGTGTAGAGCCGGCCGCCGACCCGCTTCAGCTCCTCGGGCTCCAGGCCCACCAGCGCCACCCGGGCCCCACGCGCGGAGAGCTTGCGGGCGAGGAGTTCGCCGACCCCCCTGGCCGCGCCGGTGATCACCGCGACCTGTCCGTCGAGCCGCTGCCGCCTCATACGGCCTCCTCCACCGAGGTCGCTGTCACTGCCGCCGGCGCGCGCAGCACCTCGTACTCCGCGAGGTCGACCCGCCGGGTGACCCGGCGGAACTCGGCGGTCGTCCCCGGCCAGAGCGTGGTGTTGCGGCCGCTCGCGTCGAGGTACCAGCTGGCGCAGCCCCCGGTGTTCCAGACGGTCCGCCGCATCCGCTCCTGGATCCCCCGGTTCCACGCCTCGACGGCGGCCGGGCGGGCGGCGAGCGCGGTGCGTCCGCCGAGGGTGTTCAGCTGGCGCAGATAGTCGGCCAGATAGTTCAGCTGGGACTCGATCATGAGGATCATCGAGGAGTTCCCCAGGCCGGTGTTGGGGCCGATGATCGTCATCCAGTTGGGGAACCCGGCGGCGGTCGCGCCGCGCAGCGAGCGCATGCCGTCCTTCCAGGACTCCGCGAGGGTGATCCCGTCCGCGCCGACGACGCGTTCGGCGATGGGCAGATCGGTGACCCGGAACCCGGTGCCGAAGACGATCACGTCCGCCTCGGTCTCGGTGCCGTCGGCGGCGATCAGCGTCGAGCCCCTGACCTCGGCGAGCCCGGACGTCACCACGTCCACATTGGGCCGGGCGACGGCCGGGTAGTAGTCGCTGGAGAGCAGGATCCGCTTGCAGCCGATGCGGTACGAGGGGGTCAGCGCGGCCCGCAGCGCCGGGTCCTTCACCGACTTGGCGAGATTCGCGCGGGCCATGGCCTCCACCGGGGCGAGCCGGCCGGGCGACCTGGTGAAGGCGGAGACCTGGAGCTCGCGCAGCGCCCAGAGCGCTCCGCGCCGTACCGAGGTGGTGAACGGCAGCCGGCGGTGCAGCCAGCGCTCGGCCCCGGTGATCCGCCGGTCCATCTTGGACAGCACCCACGGCGGGGTCCGCTGGAACAGCGTCAGCCGCGCCGCCTCCGGCTGGATCCTGGGCACGATCTGGATCGCGGACGCCCCGGTGCCGATCATCGCGACGCGCTTGCCGCGCAGCTCACGGCCGCTTTCCCAGCGGGCGGTGTGGAAGACCTCGCCGGGGAAGGAGTCGAGGCCGGGGATCTCGGGGATCTTCGGGTCGGAGAGCGGGCCGGTGGCGGAGACCACCACATCGGCCGTGTAGTCGCCCCCGCTGGTCTCGATCGTCCAGCGCAGCTGGTCCTTGTCCCAGGTCATCTTCCGTACGTCGTGGCCCAGCCGCAGATGCGGGCGGAGCCCGAAGACATCGGTGACATGCTCCAGATAGGCGCGGATGTGCCGCTGTCCGGAGAAGGTGCGGGGCCAGTCGGGGTTGGGGGCGAAGGAGAACGAGTAGAGGTGCGAGGGCACGTCGCAGGCGCACCCCGGGTAGCTGTTGTCGCGCCAGGTGCCGCCGACGGAGCCGGCCCGCTCCAGGACGACGAAGTCGGTGATCCCCTCGCGGCGGAGCCGGACGGCGGCCCCGAGACCGCCGAAGCCGGATCCGACGACCGCGACCCTCACATGCTGTTGGTGCTCCTGTTCCCGCCGGCTCATGCCGCCTCCCACCGAAAGCCACAACCCTGCCAGCGATCACTGGCACAGTTGGGAGCGTAGAGCAGCGGGCTACCGTGCGGTAGGGCCAGGACACGCCAAGTTACTGGCGGTACAACATAGGCTTCGCCCGTGGCAGAGGGACGCGAGTACCGCATGGAGGAGCTGGCCGACAAGGCCGGCATCACGGTGCGCACCCTGCGCTTCTACCGTGAGCGCGGACTGCTTCCGCCGCCCCGGCGCGAGGGCCGGATCGCCTGGTACGACGATCACCATCTGGCCCGGCTGCGCACGATCTCCGCCCTGCTGGAGCGCGGGCACACCCTGAACGGCATCGCCGATCTGGCGACCGTGTTCGAGAGCGGCCGGGACGCCGCCGAGATGCTGGGCCTCCGCCCCGGCGGGCCGACGGAGGAGGTCCCGGTCCGGCTCACCCCCGAGGAGCTGGCCGACCGCTTCGCGGGCGAGGCCACCCCGGAGAATCTGGCGACCGCGCTGGAGCTGGGGTATCTCGCCCCGGACGGCGACGAGATCGTGCACATCAGCCGCCGGCTGCTGGACGTCTCCGCCGCGCTGGTCCGCGAGGGGGTGCCGCTCTCGGCCGTACTGGAGGCGGCCCGCCGGGTGCGCGTCCACGCCGACGCGCTGGCCGAGCTGTTCACCGAGGTCCTCGGCGCGCACGCGCCGGAGGCGGGCGCGGCCGGCCGGCTCCGGCCGCTGGCGAAGAGCGTGGTGGAGGCGGAGCTGTCGATGGCGCTGGACCGCAGACTCCGGCCGAACGGTCCCGGCTGACCCCGCCCGGCCCCGTCCGACCCCCCACCCGGCCCCAGCGGCCTCGCGGATGCGCACCCGCAACAGCGGTTTGGTCTAGACCAAGCGGGGTACGCTCCCGAGACCGGCGCTTGGCATGCCCATGCCCATATCCGCACTTAGTGCCAGGTCGACCCATCGATCACCCCACATCGAGACGAGGTCCCATGAACCGACACGAAGCGACCGCCCGCGCGGTCGCCGTGACCCTGCTCGCCACCGGTCTCGCCGCCGGCCTCACCGCCGCCCCGGCCGCCGCAGCGGCCCCCGCCGCGAAGTCCCGCGTCAACGCCGACTGGGCGACCCAGTCGATCCTCTTCACCGACACCTCGGGCCAGGTCAACGACCTCCATGTCATCCCCATGGACACCGGCTCCGGCATCCGGCGGATCGGCTTCCGCGACGCGGTCCCGCTCGCCCCCGGTGAGCACTGTTCGTACCTCGAACCCGGCGATCAGACCTTCGTCGTCTGCGAACTGCCCACCGGCGCCGCCCGGCCGGACCGGATCGACGTCCTCCTCGGCGAGGGCGACGACACGATCGTCACCAGCGACCCCGCGGTCTCC
The DNA here is from genome assembly GCF_039532665.1 of Streptomyces amakusaensis. Lineage (NCBI taxonomy): Bacteria > Bacillati > Actinomycetota > Actinomycetes > Kitasatosporales > Streptomycetaceae > Streptomyces > Streptomyces amakusaensis. The sequence goes on from NZ_BAAASB010000001.1 coordinate 200,612, forward strand.
ACCGTCCGGGGCGGCCCCGGGAACGACACCCTGCACGCCCACAGCGCGCACACCGTGCGGGGCGACGCCGGGGACGACATGGTCATGGGCCACTCGGTCCTGGACGGCGGCGACGGCATGGACCATCTGATGGGCGACGACAGCGGCCAGCGGCTGTGGGGCGGCCGGGGCCACGACATGATCGAGGCGTACGGCGGCGCGGACGTCATCCACGCCGGGCCCGGCGACGACCACGCCATGGGCGGCGACGGCCGCGACATCATCCTCGGCGGCACCGGCGACGACACCCTGCACGGCGAGGGCGGCGACGACCTGCTCGACGGCGGCCCCGGGAAGGACACCCTCGAAGGCGGCCCGGGCCGCGACATCATCCTCCGGTAGGCGCGGCGCTCAGGCCCTCAGGGGCCGTAGACCACCGTCACGGGCGCGTGGTCGCTCCACCGCTCCTCGTGCGTCGCCGCCCGCTCGACCGATGCCTTGATCACGCGCGCGGCCAGCCCCGGCGAGGCCATCTGGTAGTCGATCCGCCAGCCCGAGTCATTGTCGAAGGCCCGGCCCCGGTAGGACCACCAGCTGTACGGACCCTCCTGGTCCGGGTGGAGCGCCCGCACCACGTCCACGTACTCCGCCTCTTCGAGCACGCGCGAGAGCCACGCGCGCTCCTCCGGCAGGAAGCCCGCGTTCTTCTTGTTGGCGCGCCAGTTCTTCAGGTCCGCCTCGTGGTGGGCGATGTTCCAGTCGCCGCAGACGACGACCTCCCGGCCGGCCGCCGCCGAGCGCTCCCGCAGCTCGCGCAGATACGGCAGGAACTCGTCCATGAAGCGGTACTTCTCGTCCTGGCGCTCGGTGCCCACCTCCCCGGAGGGCAGATAGAGGCTGGCGACGGTGACACCGGGCAGATCGGCCTCGATGTACCGCCCGCTCCCGTCGAACTCGGCCGAGCCGAACCCGATCCGCACCTCGTCCGGCTCCCGCCGGGTGTACAGCGAGACGCCCGCCCGCCCCTTCGCCGCCGCCGGAGCGTGCGCCGTGAACCACCCCTCGGGCCGCCGCACGCCCTCCGGAAGCTGCTCCGGCTCGGCCCGCACCTCCTGGAGGCAGACGACCTCGGCGGCCGTCCCCGCGAGCCACTCCACGAAGCCCTTCTTCGCGGCGGCGCGGAGACCATTCACATTCACTGAAGTCACGGTGAGCATCCCGGCACGATACCCAGGACCGACGCGAAGGCCCACATTTCCGGTACCCGTACGATCGACCGCATGGATGTACGACCCACCCCGTTCGACCACCCCGACGCCGTCAAGCTCAGCGACCAGGTACTGCTCGAATACATCGAGCGGTACGGGGACGGGGAGGGCGACGAGACCCCCCTGAGCCCGTCGATGTTCGCTCCCCCCAGTGGGCTGTATCTCATCGCCTACGACGACGAGGACCACCCGGTGGCGACCGGCGGCTGGCGCGCCCTGGACGAGAACGAAGAGGGCTACTCCGACGGCGACGCCGAGCTGAAGCGCATGTACGTCATCCCCGAGGCCCGCGGCCTCGGCCTCGCCCGCCGCATCCTCACCGCCCTCGAACAGGACGCCCGCGCGGCCGGCCGCAGCCGCATGGTGCTGGAGACCGGTGACCAGCAGCCGGAGGCGATAGCCCTCTACACCTCCACCGGTTACCTCCCCGCCCCGAAGAAGTTCGGCCACTACCGCGAGCACGAGAGCAGCCGCTGCTTCGTCAAGCCCCTGATCTGACCCGCGCCCGCCGGGCCCCTCCGGGCCCGGCCGTGGTGCGCTCCGGATCCTGAAACGACGGAATCCCGCCCGATCTTGACGATCGGACGGGATTCCGTCGGCGATTCCGGGGCGAACCCTGGAACCGTTGCGTTGTGGACCTGTGGGGATTTGAACCCCAGACCCCCTCGATGCGAACGAGGTGCGCTACCAGACTGCGCCACAGGCCCTTGCAACGAGTGAAACTCTAGCACCCTCCCCGGGGTGGTTGGAAATCCGCTCCCCCGCTGGTCACGACCCGTCCCCGGCGGCCGGGCGGGAGGTCACTCGTTGGCGGCGCGGGGGCGGTCGTCGCCGTCGGCGTACTGGTCGAAGAGGGGGGTGCGGCCCCGGTCGCGGGCGGTGCGGCGGGGCTGGGGGGTGGTGCGGCGGGGGTGGGCGGGCGGGTCGGCGACGGGGTCGGGGTGGGCGGTGGTGGGGTCGGCCGTGGAGGAGCGGGCCGAGCTCCAGGTCTCCGGGTCGTTCATGTCGACGCCGCCGGTGGCGCGGGGGGCGACCGGGGCGGTGACATAGGTCGGGAGCGGGACCGGGACCGGCTCCCAGCTGTCGCCCGTGGCCGGGCCGCGGTCGCGCTGCTGGTCGACCCACTCGGCGTGGTCGGTCTGCTCGACCAGCGCCCGGCGGTCCGCCGCCTGCGGGGAGAGCTTGGCCGGCGCGGGCTCGGGGCCCGCCTCGGGCTCGGCGGCGGCCGAGGGGTCGGCGGGACCGGCGGGCGGGGCCTGGTGGCGGCGCGGGCGGTTCTCCCGGAGCCGCTGGGCCGCCTGCTCGGCGCGGCGGCGGTCCATGACCACCACGAAGCGCCGGCGCTCCTGGCCGCGCAGATGCACGATGTACACGCTCAGCAGGACGGCGGGGAGCGCGGGGGCCCAGAGGAGGCCGAGGCCGCCGACGGCCGCCACGACCGAGCCGAGGGTGAAGGCCAGGAAGAGCAGGATGGTCGTACGCCGACGGCGGGCCAGCACCTTGCCGCGCCGGGCCCGCTCGGTGGCCGCGCCGTCGCCGGGGGCGGGTCGGCGGCCCCGGGGAGCCCTGGCCTGCGGGGCCGGGGCCTGAAGCTGGGGCTGGGCCGGCGGGGCCTGGGCGGCCGGCCGGACATCGGTCCGGGGCGCGGCGAAGCCCCGGACGTCCACGGTACTCAGCCGGTCCGTGGCGGCGTCCGGGTCGGCGTCGGGACCGGGCTGCTCCCCGGCGCGCTCCCGCAGCTCCTTGGCGTACCGGCGCTCCATCGCCCCGCGTCCGGACAACAGCCGGATGGCGGTGGAGAAGCGCTCTGTCGGACGAGCCTCGTTCAACTCGTCCTGCCTGCGGAGCCACATCGGCACCAGGTAGGCGGCCCAGGCCCCGACGATGACTGCGTAGATGAGGCCGCTGCTGCTCACGGTCACACCGTAGAGGGATTCCGGCGGCAGGATCCGCCAATTGGCCCGGTGTGTCGCGCGATCCCGCTAATATCACTGACTTTTTTTCTGATTGTTCCGATCAGAGTATGGTCAGGATCACTCTCGGTCGGGGTGCGTGGCCCGGGGGCCCACCCGCTGCCAGCGGCGGAGCAGCCCGTCGGGGACCTCCTCGGCGGTCAGCGCGAAGACCAGATGGTCCCTCCATGCGCCGTCGATGTGCAGATACCGGGGGCGCAGCCCCTCCTCGCGGAAGCCGAGTTTCTCGACCACCCGGCGGCTGGGCCCGTTCTCCGGACGGATGCAGACCTCCATCCGGTGCAGCCCGACCGAGTGGAAGCAGTGGTCGACGGCGAGCGCGACGGCCGTGGGCATCACGCCGCGGCCCGCGACCTCGCGGTCGACCCAGTAGCCGACATGGCCCGAGCACATGGAGCCCCAGGTGATGCCGGCCACGGTCAACTGGCCCACCAGCCGTCCCCGGTACTCGATGACGAAGGGCAGCATCCGGCCCGCGTTGGCCTCGGCGCGCAGATGGCGGACCATCTGGCGGTAGGTGGGCCGGCGCGAGGCCGGGACGCCCGGGACGGGCGGCGGGACCGTCGCCTCCCAGGGGCGCAGCCAGTCGCGGTTGCGGCGGTTGACCTCGCGCCAGGCGCGCTGGTCGCGCAGCTTTATCGGACGGAGGACGATCTCGCCGTCCGTCAGCACCACCGGCCAGGGCGCGTTCAGCTCGGGCTCCCGGCGGCTCGTGGCGGACGGCCGCCCTGCTCCGCGTGGCCGCCGGGATCGCCGGGGCCGCCGGGATCGGCATGGTCGCCGCCGTGGATCTGGTCGATCGCGTGCAGCAGCAGCGGTTCGAGCACGGCCAGGCCGTCCCGTACCCCGCCGGTGGAGCCGGGGAGATTGACGATCAGGGTGTGGCCGGCGATTCCGGCCAGGCCCCGGGAGAGGGCGGCGGCCGGGACCTTGGCCAGGCCGTGGGCGCGGATCGCCTCGGGGATGCCGGGGATCTCGCGGTCCAGTACGGCGCGGGTCGCCTCGGGGGTGCGGTCGGTGGGGGAGAGGCCGGTGCCACCGGTGGTGACGATCAGGTCGTAGCCGGCGCTCACGCCCGTACGCAGGGCCTGTTCGACGGGGTCCCCGTCGGGGACGACGCGCGGCCCGTCGACGGTGAGGCCGAGGGCGGTCAGGCCCTGGGCGACGAGCGGGCCGCCCCGGTCCTCGTAGACCCCGGCGGAGGCCCGGTTGGATGCGGTGATCACCAGCGCGCGGCGGGCGGTGGTCATGCGCGGCTCCAGTCCCCGGACCGGCCGCCCGACTTGGCCTCGACGCGGACGTCGGTGATGACGGCGGCCCTGTCGACCGCCTTCACCATGTCCACGAGGGTGAGCGCGGCGACCGAGACGGCGGTGAGGGCCTCCATCTCGACCCCCGTGCGGTCGGTGGTGCGCACCGTGGCGGCGATCTCCACCGCGTCGTCGGCGACCGTGAGATCGACCGTGACGCCGGAGACCGCCAGCGGATGGCAGAGCGGAATCAGCTCGGGGGTGCGCTTGGCCCCCATGATCCCGGCGATCCGGGCGGTGGAGAGCGCGTCGCCCTTGGGGACGCCGTCGCCGCGCAGCAGCTCCACCACCCGGGGGGAGACCAGGACCCGGCCGGTGGCCCGGGCGGTGCGTGCGGTGACGTCCTTCTCGGAGACATCCACCATGCGGGCCGCCCCCGCATCGTCGATGTGCGTCAGCCTGCCGTCGGTGCTCATGTCTTGGTCGCCGCTCCCGGTCCGGGCCATCGGGGCCGCCAGGGCCCATGTGGGCAGACACGGTACCTTCCCGGCGGCGGCGTCAGCCGAGGAGGACCACTTCGACCTCCGTGCCGGGCTCGGCCGACTCGACCTCCTCCGGGAGCACGATCAGACAGTCGGCGTGGGCGAGGGCGGCGACCAGATGGGAGCCGGAGCCGCCCACGGGGGCGACGGAGCCGTCCGCCGGGTCGTGGGCGCCGCGCAGGAACTGCCGGCGGCCCGGGATCGAGGTGAGGGCCTTGTCGGTCTTCAGCTCGGCGCGCACCCGGGGGCGGTGGATGTCCGTCAGACCCATCAGGGTGCGGATCGCGGGGCGGACGAACAGCTCGAAGGAGACGTAGGAGGAGACCGGGTTGCCGGGCAGGGCGAGCAGCGGGATGTGGTCGGGGCCGATGGTGCCGAAGCCCTGGGGCTTGCCGGGCTGCATGGCCAGGGTGCGGAAGTCGATCCCGGTGCCGGGCTCGTCCTCCCCCTCGCCGACGGAGCCGAGGGCCTCCTTGACGACGTCGTACGCGCCGACGCTGACGCCGCCGGTGGTGACCAGCAGATCGGCGCGAATCAGCTGGTCCTCGATGGTGGAGCGCAGGGTGTCGGCGTCGTCGGTGACCGCGCCGACCCGGTAGGCGAGCGCGCCCGCGTCGCGCGCGGCGGCGGCCAGGGCATGGCTGTTGGAGTCGTAGATCTGGCCCTCGCCGAGGCTCTCGCCGGGCTGCACCAGCTCGCTGCCGGTGGAGAGCACGACGACGCGCGGCCGGGGCCGCACCCGGACCGTGCCCCGGCCGATCGCGGCGAGCAGGCCGAGCTGCGGCGGGCCGAGCACGGTGCCCCGGGCGAGGGCCAGCTCCCCGGCCTTCACATCGCTGCCGCGCGAGCGGATGTGCGCGCCCTCGGCGGCGGCGCGGTGGACGCGGACCTCGCCGCTCGCGTCCTCGGGGGCCTGGCCGGCCGGGCGCATCGCGGTGGCGGCTCCGCCGCCGCTGCCGCCGTCGGTCCACTCGACGGGGACGACGGCCTCGGCCCCGGGCGGCAGCGGCGCGCCGGTCATGATGCGGGCGGCCTGGCCCGGCCCCACGGTGAGCGGCTCGCCGGCGCCGGCCGCGACGTCGCCGATGACGGTGAGGACGGCGGGGAACTCCTCGCTCGCCCCCTGGACATCGGCGACGCGGACCGCGTACCCGTCCATGGAGCTGTTGTCGAAGGGCGGCAGGGCGACGGGGACGGTGACGTCCTCGACGAGGACGCAGCCCTGCGCGTCCATCAGTTGCAGTTCGATCGGATCCAGTGGGCGGATCGTCGCGAGGATGTCCTCCAGGTGGTCGTCCACCGACCAGATCGCGCTGCTCACCGTCGTTACATCTCCTCGGTCACATACGTCTGGAGCCAACCCCGGAACTCGGGTCCCAGGTCCTCACGTTCGCATGCGAGTCTGACAATGGCCCGCAGATAGTCGCCCCGGTCGCCGGTGTCGTAGCGGCGGCCCTTGAAGACGACGCCGTGGACCGGGCCGCCGATCGTCTCGTCGGCGGCCAGCTTCTCCAGGGCGTCGGTCAGCTGGATCTCATTGCCCCGGCCGGGCTCGGTCTCCCGGAGTATGGCGAAGACGGCGGGGTCCAGGACGTAGCGGCCGATGATGGCGAGATTGCTCGGGGCCTCGGCGGCGGAGGGCTTCTCGACCAGCCGGGTCACCCGGACGACGTCGGACTCGCCGGTGGCCTCGACGGCGGCGCAGCCGTAGAGATGGATCTGCTCGGGCTCGACCTCCATGAGGGCGATGACGCTGCCGCCCTCGCGCTCCTGGATCTCGACCATGCGCGCGAGCAGCGGGTCGCGCGGGTCGATCAGGTCGTCGCCGAGGAGGACGGCGAAGGGCTGGTCGCCGACGTGCGGGGCGGCGCAGAGGACGGCGTGGCCGAGGCCGCGCGGGTCGCCCTGGCGCACATAGTGCATGGTGGCGAGGTCGCTGGACTCCTGGACCTTCTTCAGGCGCTCCTCGTCCCCCTTGCGGGTCAGCGCCTCCTCCAGCTCGTAGTTGCGGTCGAAGTGGTCTTCGAGCGGGCGCTTGTTGCGGCCCGTGACCATGAGCACGTCGGAGAGGCCGGCGGCGACCGCCTCCTCCACGACGTACTGGATCGCGGGCTTGTCGACGACAGGCAGCATCTCCTTGGGAGTGGCTTTGGTGGCAGGCAGGAAGCGCGTGCCGAGGCCGGCGGCGGGGATGACCGCCTTGCTGATCCTGGTGTTCGACTCATTCATGTTCAGCACAATATCCGGTGACCGGGGAGGCGGAGCGGGCATCGGACAAGCCCTCCGTCCCGAGCCACGACAGGAGAGGCCTTTCATCCCCCATGGGCGAAGAAATGACCACAAAGCGCGCCATTCGGAGTGAACTGCTCGCCGCACGGCGCCGGCTCACCCCCGAGCTGCTGAAGGAGGCCGACGCCGCCTTCGCGCACCGGGCGGCGCGGCTGGAGGAGTTGTCGGGCGCGGCCACCGTCGCCGCCTATGTCTCGGTGGGGAGCGAGCCGGGCACCCGCGCGCTGATCGACGCGCTGCGCGCCCGGGGCGTACGCGTGCTGCTGCCGGTCCTGATGGCCGACGACGATCTCGACTGGGGCGAGTACCGGGGCGCCGAGCACCTCGTCGCCGCCGGGCGCGGGCTGCTGGAGCCGGACGGGCCCCGGCTGGGCCCGGACGCGGTGCTCGCCGCCGGGGCCGTGCTGCTGCCCGGGCTCGCGGTGGACGGCCGGGGGATGCGGCTGGGGCGCGGGGGCGGCTCGTACGACCGGGTGCTCGCGCGGCTCGCGGCCCATGGCGCGCACCCGGCGCTGGTGGTGCTGCTGTACGCGAACGAGGTGGTCGCGCGGGTCCCGGAGGAGCCGCACGACCACCCCGTACAGGCTGTGGTCACCCCCGAGGGGGTGCGCCGGTTTACGGCTTCAGCGTGAGTGTGTCGACGGTGTTGGTCTCGACCGCTTCCTCGGTGAAGGACCAGTCGAGGAGTTCGCCCTCGGCCCACTTGTCGGTCTGATCCGTGTAGTGCGCGCTGTAGGCGTGCCCGGACGCGCCGGTCAGATTGATCCAGTCGGACTTGTCCCAGTCGCCCACGTTCACCACCATCCGCATGGACGGCACCCAGACGACGTCGTAGCCGGCGGCAGCGTTCCAGCCGGTGGCGTTGACGGTGGCCTCGCCGCCGCCGAGGTCCCAGGGGCCCCGGTTGAGCAGGAACTTCAGGACGCCGGGGCCGTCCGTGCCGAGGGTCTGGTTCTTCAGCTTCAGCTGGTGCAGCCTGCCCCAGCTCCAGCTGTCGATGTCCTTGCCCAGCTCGGCCGTCAGCTCCCAGCGGGCGTCCTCCATGGCCCGTGCGAACAGCTCGTCACGGGTGTCGGCGGCCTTGTCGGAGCGGGTGGCGGGCGCGCGCCACCACGGGTTCTTCTCGTCCTCGACGATGCCGCGCACCACCTCGAACCAGCGGTCGCCGCCGTCCGGCTGCGCCGAGTCCGCGTCGCGCTCGCCGCACTCGATGACCCGCTCGCTCAGCTCGTCGTCCGGAACGGTGCTGTCCGCCGGGCGGACGCTCAGGCACTCGCCCTCCACCCGCAGCTCCTTGGGGAGCTTGTTGCCGAAGGCGAGCTTGAGGATGTTGCGCCACACACCGTTGAAGTAGGCGGCGGCGGCCGAGTCCGGCTCCTGGGTGTAGTCCCAGGTCTCCAGCAGCTTCTGGGCCTCGCGGACATACGGGTCGTCGATGTCGATCTTCAGCAGATGCGGGGTCAGCAGCTTCGCGATCTCGCTCGCGTTGTCCATCTGCATCGTCCGCATGTCCTCGGTGGAGATCTTGCCGCCACCCTTGATCTTGGACTCGATGAGGTTGTTGAGCCGCTGGCTGCGCGCGCCGTATCCGTAGTCCTCGGTGATGGCGTACGGGTACTTGTCGGCGTCCACGACGGCCTGGTTGGCGGTGACGATGAAGCCGCGCTTCGGGTTCAGCTCGTACGGCATCTCGTCGAAGGGGATGTAGTCCTCCCAGCGGTACTTCGGGTCCCAGCCGGGCGCGGGGGCGGAGCCGTCGCCCGTCGCGCGCCTCGGGATCTTGCCGGGGGCCTGGTAGCCGATGTTGTTCTCGCTGTCGGCGTAGATCAGGTTCTGGGAGGGGACCTCGAAGTCCTTGGCCGCCTTGCGGAAGGAGGCGAAGTCGTTCGCGCGGTTGAGCGCGAAGACCGCGTCCATCGACTTGCCGGGCTGGAGGGCCGTCCACTGGAGCGCGACGCCGTAGCCGGTCGCGCGGTCCGGGGCGGCGTTGGAGACCGGGGCCTTCTGGCCGACCTGCGCCAGTTCGGTGCTGCGGTCGGAGACCAGCGGGCCGTGCTCGGTGGCGCGGACCGTGATGGGCTTCGGCTTGCCGCCCGCGACCTCGATGACCTCCTTGCGGGTGATGAGCTTCTTCTGCTCGTCACCGACCTGGTAGGTGTTGCCGGTGAGCTTCTCCAGGTAGAGATCGGTCACGTCCGCGCCGAGGTTGGTGAAGCCCCAGGCGATGTCCTTGTTGTGTCCGATGATCACACCGGGCATTCCGGAGAAGGTGAATCCGGCGGTCTGGTACTGGCAGGACTCGCTGACCTTCCGGCAGTGCAGGCCCATCTGGTACCAGAGCGAGGGCAGCTGGGGGGCGAGGTGCGGGTCGTTGGCGAGCAGCGGCTTGCCGGTCGTCGTGTACTCGCCGGAGACGACCCAGGAGTTGGAGCCGATGCCGTTGCCGCTGGGGCCCAGCAGGGCGGGGATGGTGTCGAGGGTGTCGGCGAGCGCGGCGAGCTGGGTGTTGAGGCCCTGGGTGGCGTCGGCGGGGGTGCCGGCCGTCCCGGTGCCTGTACCGGTCCCGGTCCCGGTCCCTGTGCCAGTCCCCGTACCGGTGCCCGTGCCTGTGCCCGTACCGGTGCCGGTCCCTGTACCCGTACCGGTGCCCGTGCCCGTCGCCGATCCGACCGGTGCGGTCTGGCCGTTGGCGGTGCCCGACGGCGCGGCCTCCGGGTCGAACTTCCCGGTGACCGGGTCGATCCCGCCGCGTTCCATGATCGGCTTGTTCCTGTCGTACGGATACGCCGGGTACAGCTCCTTGATCTGCTTCTTGCTCAGCCTGCTGGTGAGCAGCGAGCGGTCGATCTCCTCCTCCATGTTGCCCCGGAGGTCCCACGCCATCGCCTTGAGCCAGGCCACCGAGTCGACCGGCGTCCACGGCTCGGGCTTGTAGTCGTTGGTGAAGGCGAGCGCCGCGTACTCGACGGAGAGGTCCTTCGCGCCCTTGCCCGCGAGATACGCGTTGACACCGGCCGCGTACGCCTTGAGGTGGTTCTTCGTCTCGGGCGTCAGCTTCTCGTCGTATTCCTTCTGAGCGACGCCGCGCCAGTCGAGCGTACGCAGGAACGCGTCCGTCTCGACCTGGCTCTCGCCGAACATCTCGGAGAGCCGTCCCGCCGTCATATGACGGCGTACGTCCATCTCCCAGAAGCGGTCCTGGGCGTGGACGAAGCCCTGAGCGCGGAAGAGATCCTCGTCGGTGTCCGCGTAGATCTGCGGAATGCCGTAGTCGTCGCGCTTCACCTCGACCTCGCCGCGCAGGCCTTCGATCTCTATCGTGCCGGTGGTCTGCGGGAAGGAGGCGCGCACGGTGCTGACACCCCAGTACCCGCCGTATCCGATGCCGCCGAGCAGCGCCAGTACCAGGAAGATCACAAGCAGGCGGGCGCGTCGCCCCTTCTTCTTGGGGGAAGAGGCGGTTTTTTTGGAGGGCATCGCTGTCCTTCGAGGCGCAGGCTGGTACAGGAGTGCTGGAGCCAACCATAGGCGCAGCGCCCCACCGCCCCTGACGCGGTATCCGAAAGCGATACGGCGGCCGAGCGCGCGGGACCCCTGTTCACGGGGCGGACACACGACTGTCCGCGGAGAAGATCCACACAGGATCGGGCGTCAAGGAAACGTTAAAGATTAGGTAAGGTAACGAAGTGTCGCCGCCCGGATCAGCGATCCGGCACGTAGAGGCGCGAGGGGAAGGATCGGCCACTGACTGTCCACCAGCTCAACGAACTCCTGCTCATCTGCTCGCTCGTGCTGCTCATCGCCGTCGCGGCGGTACGCGTCTCCTCGCGCAGCGGGCTCCCCAGCCTGCTGCTGTATCTCGGCATCGGGATCGCGATAGGGCAGGACGGTTTCTTCGACGTCGAGTTCAACAACGCCGAACTGACGCAGGTGATCGGCTATGCCGCGCTTGTGGTGATCCTCGCCGAGGGCGGACTGGGCACCAAGTGGCACGAGGTCAAACCCGCGCTGCCCGCGGCCGTCGCGCTCTCGACCGCCGGCGTCGCGATCAGTGTGGGCATCACCGCGTCCGCCGCGCACTATCTGGTCGGCCTGGAGTGGCGGCAGGCGCTCATCATCGGCGCCGTGGTGTCCTCGACGGACGCGGCCGCGGTCTTCTCCGTACTGCGCAAGGTGCCGCTGCCGTCCAGGGTGACGGGTGTGCTGGAGGCCGAGTCCGGGTTCAACGACGCCCCGGTGGTCATCCTGGTGGTGGCCTTCTCGGCGGCCGGTCCGGTGGACGACTGGTACGTCCTGGTCGGCACGATCGCGCTGGAACTCGCCATCGGCGCGGCCGTCGGCCTCGCGGCCGGATTCCTCGGCGCGTTCGGACTGCGGCATGTGGCGCTGCCCGCCTCGGGCCTGTACCCGATCGCCGTGATGGCGATCGCGGTGGTGGCGTACGCCGCCGGGGCCATGGCCCACGGCAGCGGATTCCTCGCCGTCTACCTCGCCGCCATGGTGCTCGGCAACGCCAAGCTGCCGCACGCCCCGGCCAATCGGGGCTTCGCCGAGGGACTGGGCTGGATCGCCCAGATCGGGATGTTCGTCCTGCTCGGTCTGCTGGTGACGCCGCACGAGCTGGTGGACGACTTCTGGCCGGCGGTGACGGTGGGGCTGGTGCTGACCATGGTGGCGCGGCCGGTGTCGGTCGTCCTCAGCCTGCTGCCGTTCCGCATCCCCCGGCGGGAGCAGGTGCTGCTCTCCTGGGCGGGGCTGCGCGGGGCGGTGCCCATCATCCTGGCCACCATCCCCATGGTGGCCGGGGTCGAGGGCAGCGACCGGATCTTCAACATCGTCTTCGTCCTGGTCGTCGTCTACACCCTGCTCCAGGGCCCCACCCTGCCCTGGCTGGCCAAGTCCCTGAAGATCGGCCCCGGCGACCCGTCCGACCTGGGCGTGGAGTCCGCGCCGCTGGAGCGGCTGCGCGGGCATCTGCTCTCGGTCTCGATCCCCGGCGAGTCCAAGATGCACGGCGTCGAGGTCGCGGAGCTGCGGCTGCCGCCGGGGGCGGCGGTCACCCTCGTCGTCCGCGACGAGAAGAGCTTCGTCCCGCTGCCGGCCACCGTGCTGCGCCGGGGCGACGAGCTGCTCGTCGTCGCCACCGACCCCGTACGCGACGCCGCCGAGAAACGCCTCCGGGCCGTCGCCCACGGCGGCAAGCTCGCGGGCTGGCTGGGCACGGGGCAGTGACCCCCTCCGCCGTCCTGGCCGGCCGGGCCCGGCCGGTCAGGACGGCAGGCCGGGGCTCCCTGTAATATGAGCGGGTATTGATCGACCACCTCTGCCTGACGCAGAGCTGGCGCGACCGTATGGCGGCCGAATCGTCCCCCCAGGACCCGGTATCTACCGCAGTCCCGCGCGTAGAGGACAGCTCTCGGCCTCCCCGTACCCCCGGGGACGTCACCAGGCGGCAGAAAGGCACGGGCCGTGGCATCCACGGTCACGAAAGACCCCCGCCCCGGGTACGGACAGCTGCTCCGCACCCCCGGCGCCTGGACCTTCCTGCTTCCGGGCTTCGCCGCCCGACAGCCCTTCGCGATGCTCACCATCGGCATCGTGCTGCTGGTCCAGCACACCACCGGCTCCTACGGCAGCGCCGGAGCCGTCGCCGCCGCGACCGGTGTCTCGATGGCCCTGTTCGCCCCGCAGAGCGGCAAGCTCGCCGACCGCTTCGGCCAGCGCGCCGTCCTGCTCCCCGGTGTGCTCATCCACACCGTGTCCGTATCGGCCCTGACCGCCCTGGCGCTCGCGGACGCCCCCCTGTGGGCCCTGTTCGTCGCGGCGGTGCCGACGGGTGCCTCCGTACCGCAGATAGGCCCGATGGTCCGCGCCCGCTGGGCCGCGAAGCTGGACGGTTCGCCGCTGATGCCGACGGCCGCGGCCTTCGAGTCGGTGACGGACGAGTTCACCTTCGTCGTCGGACCGGTCCTCGCCACCGCGCTCTGCGCCGGTGTCCACCCCGCGGCCGGCCTGATCGCCGAAGCGGCCCTGACCCTGGTCGGCGGTCTGCTCTTCGCCGCGCAGAAGCGCACCCAGCCGAAGGTGCTGCCGCGGGGCTCCGCCGACGGCTCCGGCCCCCGGGTCTCGGCGCTCTCGATACCGGGCGTACGCGTCCTGGTGATCGCCTTCCTCGGCATCGGCTCGGTCTTCGGCGGCATGCAGGTCTCGCTGACCGCCTTCAGCGAGGAGATCGGCAACCCGAGCGTCAACGGGCTGCTGTACGGGATCTTCGCGGCGGGCAACATGCTCGCGGGCGTCGCCTGCGGCGCCATCGCCTGGAAGAGCGGCCCGCGACGCAGAGTGGTGATCGGTTACGTGGGGCTCACCCTGGCCGCGTCCGGGCTCTGGGCGGTCCACTCGGTCGCCCTGCTCGCGGCGCTCGGTCTGCTGGTCGGGCTCTGCATCGCCCCCGCGCTGATCGGCGGCTACACCCTGGTGGAGTCGCTGGTGCCGGCCTCGGCCCGTACCGAGGCCTTCACCTGGCTGACGGGAGCGGTGGCTCTCGGCCAGGCGGCGGCCGTCACGGCGGCCGGACAGCTCGCCGACGCCAAGGGCGCGAGCGCGGGTTTCGTGGTGCCGCTCGTGGGCACCGTACTGGCTCTGATCACGCTTCTGACCTTGCGTTCCCGGCTTTCGCCGCAGGGCGGCGGGGGCCAGGGCGGGGGCTTGATCGCCGCCCGTGGGGCGAGTGGGATGGATCACCGAGAGCCGGTGGCGGTGGACTGACGCAGCGGAATACGTCACTATGGACCGTCGTTAGCACTCATTGAGTCAGAGTGCCAGGAGGAAGACACAGTGCCGACCTACCAGTATCAGTGCACCGAATGCGGCGAGGGCCTCGAGGCGGTGCAGAAGTTCACCGATGACGCCCTGACCGTGTGCCCGAATTGCGAGGGACGCCTGAAGAAGGTGTTCTCGGCAGTCGGCATTGTCTTCAAGGGCTCCGGCTTCTACCGCAACGACAGCAGGGGCTCCTCGTCGAGCAGCACGCCTGCCGCGTCGTCCACGTCGAAGTCGTCCGACACGAAGTCGTCGTCGTCCGACGCGAAGGCGTCCGCGTCCTCGTCGTCCGCGTCCTCTTCTTCATCGACCTCGTCCTCATCTTCGTCGTCGTCGAGTTCCACGGGTTCCGGCGGCAGCAGCTCCGCCGCCTGATTCCGGCTCTTCTTCTTCACCGGTCTTCACCGATTTCCGCCGAGGGCCCCGCCGTTCCACACGGCGGGGCCCTCGGCGCATCCGTCCCCGCTCCGTCCCCATGGGCCTCTTCCGCGCGTCGATAGTGTGCTCGGCATGACTGACGTGGACGTGGACATGAACGCGGAGATCGGTGTCATCGGCGGCTCGGGTTTCTACTCCTTCCTGGAGGACGTGACCGAGGTCGAGATCGACACCCCTTACGGCAGCCCCAGCGACTCCCTCTTCTTCGGCGAGGTGGCCGGGCGGCGGGTGGCCTTCCTCCCCCGGCACGGCCGCTCCCACCGGATCCCGCCGCACCGCATCAACTACCGGGCCAATCTGTGGGCCCTGCGCTCGGTGGGGGTGCGGCAGGTGCTCGGGCCGTGCGCGGTGGGCGGGCTGCGGCCCGAGTACGGGCCGGGGACGCTGCTCGTGCCCGATCAGCTGGTGGACCGGACGAAGACCAGGGCGCAGACGTACTTCGACGGGGAGCCCAGGGCCGACGGCGTTGTCCCCAATGTGGTGCACACCACCTTCGCCGATCCGTACTGCCCGACCGGCCGGGCCGTGGCGCTGAAGGCGGCGCGGGGGCGCGACTGGGAGCCGGTGGACGGCGGAACGATGGTCGTCATAGAGGGGCCGCGGTTCTCCACCCGGGCCGAATCGCGCTGGCACGCGGCGGCGGGCTGGTCGGTGGTGGGCATGACCGGGCATCCGGAGGCGGTCCTCGCCCGTGAGCTGGCGCTCTGCTACACCTCGCTGTCGCTGGTCACCGACCTGGACGCGGGGACGGAGACCGGCGAGGGGGTCTCGCACACGGAGGTGATGCGGGTCTTCGGCGAGAAGGTGGGGGAGCTGCGGAAGGTGCTCTTCGACGCGGTGGGGGCGCTGCCGGCGACCGGGGAGCGGGATTGTCTGTGCGTGAGCGTTCACGACGGGTGGAAGCTGGGGCTGGAGCTGCCCTGACGGCTGCTCTGACGGCTGTCCTGGCCGCTGCTCGGAGCTCGTCCGGGTGAGGGAGTTGTCCACAGGCCGTGGGCCGTCCACAGGCTTCGACGGGATCGGGGCGGACGGCGCATCGTGAAGGGGCGAGGTTCCGGCCGGTGACGGCGGCCGGGACACCCTCTCCATGACGGGCGGTGCGGGTACCGATGTCGTTCCCTTCTTCCTCTGCGTCCTCCTCCGGCTCTTCCTCTCCCGCGGGGGTCCCGGAGTTCGCGCCGATCCGGGTCCGGGGCGGGGCGCACCGGCTGCGCCGGGCGGTCGGGAGACGGCGGCGGGCGCTGGCGGCCGGGGTCGCGCTGACGGCGGCGGCGCTGGCCGCGTCGGCTCCCCGTGGCGCTGACGGCGGGAGTGCCGGGGCCGGGACCGGGCGGGCCGTTCCGGACGGGGCGGGCGGCGGGGAGCGGGTCTCACGGAGGCCCGTGGTCCACGCGCTGGTGTCGGCCCCGGTGCGGATCGCCGACGCGGCGACGGTCCGGCTGCTGCGTCCTGGCGACCGGGTGGATGTGATCGCGATGCCCCTCCCTCCGCCGCCGCGCTCGGACCGGGCCGATCAGCCCGGGGCCCGGGTGGTGGCGACGGGGGTGCGGGTGGCCGGGGTGCCGAGGGCGGCCGGTCCGGCCGACGGCGGCGCGCTGGTGATGCTCTCCGTGCCGCGCGCCGTCGCGGCCGAACTGGCCGCCGCGAGCGCGGCGGGCGCTCTGGCGGTGACCCTGTGCTGAGCCGTCGGCCGGGAGTGGAAAGGGCGTTCACTCGTACTGACGTACCGACGCGTCACCTCTTCGTACCCGTGGAGTGGACAGCGCGCCCCGGCCTTGCCGTAGGTTGCGGGGGGTTTTGTTCCGTCCCCTGTACGAGATGCGAAGAAAGGCTCACTTGTGAGCGAGAAGAAGGTCAGCGTTCTGGAGGGCTTCAAGGCCTTCCTGATGCGCGGCAATGTGATCGACCTGGCGGTGGCCGTCGTCATCGGCGCGGCGTTCACCTCAGTGGTGAACTCCGTGGTGAAGGGCATCATCAACCCGCTGGTCGGCGCGTTCGGCACCAAGGATCTCGACGCCTACAGCTCCTGCCTCAAGGGCACCTGCAAGGTGGTGAACGGCGAGGTCGACGGCATCAAGATCCTTTGGGGTTCCGTCCTCGGGGCCATTCTGACCTTCCTGATCACCGCCGCCGTCGTCTACTTCCTGATGGTGCTGCCCATGTCGAAGTACCTGGCGCGCAAGGCGGCCAGGGACGCGGCGAAGGAAGGCACCAAGGAGGTCGTGGAGCTGTCCGAGCTGGAGGTGCTCAAGGAGATCCGGGACGCGCTGGTGGCGCAGTCCCGGGGCGGCTCGGCCCTCGGATCGGGCACTGGCTTCGGCAGCGGTCCCGGCTCCGGGCCCGGTACGGAATCCGGGCCCGGCAGGCTGTAGCGAGGACGGGGCCCGACGCCGGGAGGGCCCGCGCTCAGAGGTGGTGGGGCGGCTTCTCGTCGAGGAAGCGCGCCAAGTCGTCGGCGGAGCCGCCGCTCGCGGCGGGCCGCTCGCCCCATCCCCGGTCCGTATCGTCCGAGGACTGCTGGTCCAGCGGATCGTCGAAGTCGATCCTCGGCGCGGCGGGCCGCTGTCGGGAAGGCTTCGCGTCTCGCGGTCCGGGGGCGGGGGCGGTGCTCATGTCTCCAGGGTACGGCGGCGGTGCCCGGCGCTCCCCCGCCCCGGGTCCCGGCCCGGGGCCGAAGGGCCGGGCGGATGGGACGTCACCCGGCGGGCGCGCGTCCCGCCGCCCGGCGGCGGGGTCTCTGCTGTTCTGGACCCATGACGCGCTCAGGCAGCTCAGACGCCCCGGAGAACGCGGGGGACCCGGACCCGGCGCACGGGCCCGGCACCGCGGCGGACACCGCGGCGGACGGCTACGAGCCACTGCGGCGGATGGCTCCCCGCAGCCGGGACGAGGCGCATCGCGCGGCCACCCCGCTGGAGCTCTTCTTCGACCTGTGCTTCGTGGTCGCGGTCGCCCAGGCCAGTGCGCAGCTCGTCCACTCGCTCGCCGAGGGCCGCCCCGCCACCGGCTTCGTCGGCTACTGCTTCGTCTTCTTCGGCGTGTGGTGGGCCTGGATGAACTTCACCTGGTTCGCCTCGGCGTACGACTGCGACGACGTCCCCTACCGGATCGCGACCCTCGTCCAGATCGCGGGCGTCCTCGTCTACGCGGCCGGGATCCCCCGGGCCTTCAACGAGAACGAGTGGACCGTCGCGGTCGCCGGCTATCTGATCATGCGGCTGGCGCTGACGAGTCAGTGGCTGCGGGCGGCCTCGGCGGAGCGGGGCCGGGCCAGGACGGTCGCGCTGAGATATGTCGCCGGGATCACGCTCTGCCAGGCGGGCTGGGTGGCCCTGCTGTTCGCGCCGCAGGGCTGGCGGCACTGGCTGTTCCCGATCGTGCTCGTGGCCGAGCTGCTGGTCCCGCCGTTCGCCGAGCGGCACCGGGAGACACCGTGGCACGCGCACCACATCGTGGAGCGGTACGGGCTGTTCACCCTGATCGTGCTGGGCGAGACGATGGCGGCGAGCACGGTCGCCGTGCAGTCGGCGCTGGACGAGCACAAGGCGGTCGCCGAGCTGCTGCCCGTCGCCGCCGGCGGGCTGCTGATCGTCTTCTCGGCGTGGTGGATCTACTTCGCCGTGCCGGCGCACGAACGGCTGATCTCCAACCGGCAGGCGCTGCCCTGGGGCTACGGCCATGTGCTGATCTTCGGCTCGGCGGCGGCGATCGGGGCGGGCATGGAGGTGGCCGTCGAGCACGGGGCCGGGGTCGCGCACATCTCCTCGTTCGCGGCGGGAGCCTCCGTCACGGTGCCCACGGCCGTGTTCCTGCTGACCGTCTGGCTGCTGCACGCCCGGCACTTCAAGCACGGCACGGCCCAGCAGCTGCTTCTCCCGCTGGCGGCGGCGGCGACCCTCGGATGCACCCTCGCGGGCGGCTGGGCGGTGTTCGCGGCCGGGCTGGTCGCCGCGGCCACCGTCGCGGCCGGGGTGGCCCTCGGCCGGCGCTCGCGGGAGCCGCTGCCCGTACGGGCGTAATGGGCCCGCGCGGACCGGCCCCGGGGCCCGGCCGTGATACGCAGGGAGGCATGAACGACTGGGCGGGGCCGCCGGGCGGGAACGACGCGTTGACGGATGTGGCCGGGCTGCGCGTCGGGCACGCGCGGGTGCCGGGCGAGCGGGCGCTGAGCGGTACGACGGTCGTCCTCGCGCCGGAGGGCGGGGCGGTGGCCGCCGTGGATGTGCGCGGCGGCGGTCCGGGCACCCGGGAGACCGACGCGCTCGACCCGCGCAATCTGGTGGAGCGGATCGAGGCGGTCGTCCTGACCGGCGGCAGCGCCTACGGGCTGGACTCGGCGAGCGGGGTGATGGCCTGGCTGGAGGAGCGGGGGCGGGGGGTGCCGGTCGGCGGCCCCGGGCAGGTGGTGCCGGTGGTGCCCGCCGCCTGCCTCTTCGACCTGGGGCGCGGCGGCCAGTGGCGGGCCCGGCCCGACGCGGCCACCGGGCGGGCCGCGATCGAGGACGCGGCGCGCGGAGGGCTCGGCGCGCCGGTGGCGATGGGGAACACGGGCGCGGGGACGGGCGCGGTGGCCGGCGGTCTGAAGGGAGGGGTGGGGACGGCGAGCCTGTTCCTGCCGGGCCCGGGCATCACCGTCGCGGCCCTGGTGGCCGTCAACGCGGTGGGGTCGGTGGTCGATCCGCTCACGGGGGTGCTGTACGGGAGGTACTTCGAGGGCGCCGTACGCCCTCCCGGCCCGGCGGTGCGCGCGCGGGCGGCCCGGAGGCTGGCGGAGGCGGTGGCGGCGAGCGGTCCGCAGCCGCTGAACACCACACTCGCGGTGGTCGGCACCGATGCCGCGCTCACCCGGGCCCAGGCGCGGAAGCTCGCGGGCACGGCGCACGACGGCATCGCGCGCGCCGTGCGCCCGGCGCATCTCCTGAACGACGGCGACACCGTCTTCGCCCTCGCCACCGGGGCCGTGGAGATGGCCGCCGGAAACCCGCTCGCGCTCAACGATGTGCTGGCGGCGGGCGCGGACTGCGTCAGCCGCGCCATCGTGAAGGCGGTCCTGGCGGCCGAGAGCGTGAGCGGCCCCGGCGGGGTTTTCCCCTCGTACCGGGAGCTGTACGACATCAACTGATCCCTGGGCCATGCCCGTTGACACGAAGCGGGGAACTTCACAAAGACTTGCTTCGTTTTTCGCAACGAGGGGACGAGTTGCAAGAACAAGAGGCTACTTTTAGCAATCAACGAGTTACTTGTGGCGACGGCCTGGAGACCCACCTTGAACGATCCGCATGAGACGACCGAGGCACACCTCAAGCGACTCCTGGGCCGGGCGCTCAACTCCTTCGACCTGCCCGACACCACGGTCGAACGACTGGACTCGGCACTGGCTCACGCGAGTTCGCTGCACTCCTCGCACGACAGCGGCTCGCTGGACCGCGCCACCTACCGGCACGCCTATCTGCTGAGCGACGGCAGCGCGCTCACGCTGTGGGAGCTGGTGCACAGCACCGGCCCCCGGGGCGGTGTCGAGCAGCACGAGCTGTACACGGAGGAGTCCGAGGTGCGCCTCGCCGCGTCCCGGCTCCCGGCGGGGTTCCCCGGCTTCGCCGACACGGACGAGCCCGGCGGCATCGCGCCGTCCCCGTTCCCTCCGCCCTGCGGCGCGGACGACGGGCCCTCCTGGCCCTCCGGCCGGCCGGAGGCGGTCCGCCCGGGGCCGACGGGCCCGTCCGGCGATCCCGACGCGGACTTCGCGCTGCTCGCCGATCTGATCGCCGCGCCTCCGGCGGCGCTCCCCCGGATGTACGCGCCGGACGATTCGGCGGACCACGCCCGCCGGGTCCTGCGCCGCGCGGAGAACGCGGACCGGCCGGGCGAGAAGACGGCCCGGCTGCTGCGCGCCTCCTTCGCCCACCACATCACCCAGGTCTCCGCCCGGCAGTGCCTGGTGGGCGGCAAGGACGCCGGGTTCACGCTCTACGAGCACGCGTTCCTGCTGCTGGACGGAGCCGAGATCAGTCTGTGGGAGGTGGAGCACACCGCCACCCCCGACGGCCGCCACATGTGCGAGGTGTACACCTCGGAGCACACCGCGCGCGAAGCCATGGAGCTGCGCGCGCGGGTGCGATGAGGTCTTTCGGCGGGGGTCAGTGCGTCAGCACCGGCTCCCGGTGCGCCTCGGGCTCGGTGGGATCGGCGGGCCCGGCGGCCTCCGGCTTCGGCCCGGGCCGGGCGGGCAGCGCGAACATCACCAGGAAGATCACCACGAGTACGGCGACCACCCAGGACAGGGAGTTCTGGAAGGCGTCCGCGAAAGCCTTGCCGACCGCTTCCGGCACCCCTGCCCCGGCGCCCGCGCCGGCCCCCGAGTGCTCCGAGATCCCGTCGCCGGTCGAGCCGCTCATCGAGCCGAAGAAGACCACCGAGACCAGGCCGAGGCCGAGCGCGTTGCCGGTCTGACCCATCGTGTTGATCAGCCCGGAGGCGGAGCCCGCGTGCTCGCGCGGCACCTCGGAGAGGACCGCGTCGGTCAGCGGGGCCACGATGAGCCCCATGCCCACTCCCATGACGATCAGCGGGGCCACCATCTGCCAGGAGCTGATCCCGGTGCCGTAGTGCCCGGCCGCCCAGATGTAGAGCAGGACGCCCGCGGCCATCGTCAGCGCGCCCGCCTGGAGCACCTTCCGTCCAAAGCGCGGCACCAGCTTCTGCACGGACACACCCGCCGCGGCCGACACCGCGATGGAGAACGGGACGCCCGTCAGCCCGGCCCGCAGCGGGGTCCAGCCCAGCCCTATCTGCATGTACAAGGTCCACACCAGGAAGAACACCCCGAGGGCGACGCCGAAGACGAGCTGTACCGCGATACCGGCGGCGAAGCTCTTCACCTTGAACAGCTCCAGCTCGACCAGCGGCGAGCCGTCCTTGCGCGTCTTGTGCCGCTCGTACGCCACGAACGCGGTCAGCACCACCAGGCTGCCCGCCATGCACAGATGTCCCCACAGCGGCCAGTCCAGCTCACGGCCCCGGGTCAGCGGGTAGATCAGCATCAGCAGGGCCGTGGTGACCATCAGCACACCGATCAGGTCCAGCTTGAGCGCCTTGGGCGCACGGGACTCGGTGATGTACTTCCG
Organism: Streptomyces amakusaensis; assembly: GCF_039532665.1. Lineage (NCBI taxonomy): Bacteria > Bacillati > Actinomycetota > Actinomycetes > Kitasatosporales > Streptomycetaceae > Streptomyces > Streptomyces amakusaensis. The sequence continues at coordinate 222,297 of NZ_BAAASB010000001.1, forward strand.
GCCGAGGATCAGACCGGCGATGCCCACCGGCAGATTGATGAGGAAGATGGGCCGCCACTCCAGGCCGAAGAGGTTCCACTGGGTCAGCAGCGCGCCGAGCAGCGGCCCGGAGACCGCGCCCAGGCCGACGATCGCGCCGAACAGGCCGAAGACCTTGCCCCGCTCATGCGCCGGGAAGGTGGCGTGAACGATCGACAGCACCTGCGGCACCATCAGCGCGGCCATCGCGCCCTGGAGGATCCGGGAGCCGACCAGCATCTCCGAACTCGCGGCGAAGCCGCCGAGCGCGGAGGCGAGGGTGAAACCGGCGATGCCGATGAGGAAGATCCGCTTACGGCCGTAGATGTCACCGAGCCGACCGCCCGTGATCAGACCGGCCGCGAAGGCGAGCGCGTAACCGGCGGTGATCCACTGAATCTCGCTGAAGGAGGTGCCGAGGTCCCGCTCGATGCTGGGGATCGCGATGTTCACGATGGTGACATCGACCAGGTCCATGAACGCGGCGGTCATGACGATGGCGAGGGCGATCCAGCGGCGGCTGTCCGAGGTGCCGCCCGCTGGGACGGGCTGTTGGCTCTGTTGGCTCATGGGGAAGACATTAAGTGGGTTCTAGGCCAGAACATGTCCTAGATCAGAGGCATCCTGGTGCCCATGACGGACACTCCGGCACGGCTGCTGAATCTCCTCTCCCTCCTTCAGACCCCGCGCGAGTGGCCGGGCAGCGAGCTCTCCCGCCGTCTCTCGGTCAGCGCGCGGACGATCCGGCGCGACATCGACCGGCTGCGGGAGCTGGGCTACCCGGTCGAGGCGACCAAGGGCGCGGTCGGCGGCTACCGGCTGGTGGCGGGAGCGGCGATGCCCCCGCTGCTGCTGGACGACGAGGAGGCCGTCGCGATCGCGGTGGGGCTGCGGGCCGGGGCGGGCCATGCGATCGAGGGCGTCGAGGAGGCTTCGGTACGGGCGCTGGCCAAGCTGGAGCAGGTGCTGCCCGCCCGGCTGCGGCACCGGGTGTCCGCTCTGCAAGCCGCCACCGTCCCGCTGGCCAGGGGCGACGGCGCGACGATCGACCCCCGCACCCTGACCGCGATCGCGAGCGCGGCCACCGGCGGGGAGCGGCTGCGCTTCGGCTACCGCGCGGGCGACGGCGTCGAGAGCAAGCGTCTGGTGGAGCCGCACCGGCTGGTCTCGACGGGCTACCGGTGGTACCTGGTGGCGTACGACATGGAGCGGGAGGCCTGGCGGACCTTCCGGGTCGACCGGGTGTCGGAGCCCTTCGCGACGGGGGCGCGCTTCACCCCCCGGGAGCTGCCCGCGGCCGGGGCCGAGCTGCTGAAACACACCCGCCCGCCCCGGCAGGAGTACGCGCTGGACGTGGATTTCGAGGCCCCGGCGGCGTTCGTCTCGGCGCGGCTGCCGAAGTCGCTCACCCCGTCCCCGACGGGCGAGGGCAGCTGCCGGCTGGTGGCGCGGTCGGCCGACTCGCTGGAGTGGCTGGCCCTGCGGCTGGCGCTGGTCGACTGCGAGTTCACCGTGCACGGGCCGCCGGCCCTGGTCGCGCACCTCGGCGAGCTGGGGGCCCGGCTGACCCGCTCGGCCACCGCGAAGGCATGAGGACGGAGGAGGAGGGACGGAGGAGAGGGCAGAAAAAAGGACCCCGAGGCCAAGGGGGGGGAATGGCCTCGGGGCCCAGCTCTGGGCGGGCGGGTGCGGGATCGCGCGGTCCCGCCCGGCGGACGGGATCACGCGGCGGCGTCGAAGCCGGTGTCCCGTGCCATCTTCTTCAGCTCCAGCAGAGCGTGCTTCTCGATCTGCCGGATCCGCTCCCGGGTCAGACCGTGCTCCTTGCCGACCTCCGTCAGCGTCCGCTCGCGGCCGTCCACGATGCCGTACCGCATCCGGATGATCGACGCGGTGCGCTGGTCGAGCTTGCCGATCAGATCGTCGAGGCCCTCGCTGCGCAGCAGGGTGAGCACCGACTGCTCCGGCGAGACCGCCGAGGTGTCCTCCAGCAGATCGCCGAACTGGGTCTCGCCCGCGTCGTCCACCGGCATGTTCAGGCTGACCGGATCACGCGCCCAGTCCAGCACGTCGATGACGCGCGCGGGGGTCGAGGCCAGCTCCTCCGCGATCTCGGCGGGCTCCGGCTCGCGGCCCTTCTCGCGGTTGAACTCGCGCTGCACCCGGCGGATCCTGCCCAGCTCCTCCACCAGGTGGACGGGGAGCCGGATGGTGCGTGACTGGTCGGCTATGGAGCGGGTGATCGCCTGGCGGATCCACCAGGTGGCATACGTGGAGAACTTGAAACCCTTGGCGTAGTCGAACTTCTCGACCGCGCGCACCAGGCCCGCGTTTCCCTCCTGGATCAGGTCGAGCAGGGGCAGCCCGCTGCGCGGATAGCGCCGGGCGACCGCCACGACCAGCCGGAGGTTGGAGCGGATGAAGACGTCCTTGGCCCGCTCTCCCTCGGCCACCAGGGCTTCGAGCTCCTCGCGCGCCGCGCCCGCGGCACCGCTCTCGCTCTCGGCATCGCCGGCCAGGATCTGCCGGGCATAGACACCCGCCTCGATGATCTGGGACAGCTCGACCTCCTTGGCGGCGTCGAGCAGCGGTGTGCGCGCGATCTCGTCGAGGTACATGCCGACCAGGTCGCGGTCGGCTATCTCGCCGCTCACCGCGCGAACGCTGCTGGCCCGGCCGGTGGTCCTCGTGGTCTCGGACTGGCGACGGGCGACGGCACGGGTTGCCATGCGAGCTCCCTTGCTGAGTAGGTCGCGACACCCTTCCGGGTGCCCTGCATCCGATGGAAACAACGACTGGAATCCGGACAGAATTCCCATGTGGCACCTCCACTTTTACGATCTTGCAGTACCCTGTCCCGCCGCCGAGGCGGAACAGATGACCGCGGAATCACTGGAGGCGCAGGTCAGACCGGTCGTGGCAGTCGATCCGACTCCCTCGGCGGCGCGCTGCGCGACTACCCCATGAGACGTCCGTCACGCCTGTCGCGTTCATCTCGTCGGCGTACGGGTGAACAACGTCGTCCGGGACCGCGTTCCCACCCTGAAGGACGGTCTCCGCCGCTCCCCGGTTGCCCGGCCCCCGGCGCGCGCCCCGCACGGGCCACGCCGGGTACCGGGCCGGATCGGTCCCGAGGTGTAGGACCAGGTGTAGGACTCCAGCCCGTTACGGACCCGGCGGGCCCGCGCCTACGGTCGGCGCATGGACACCACCGGCACTCTCGACGAAGCGCTCGACCGTATCCACGCCTCCGGCCCCGAGTTCCTCGGCCGGCTGAGCAATCACGCGCCGATGGCCGTCGAGGCCCTCGTACGCCACGGCCAGGCGGGGACCGTCCACCGCTGGCTCGACCGCTACCGCGACAGGCTGGAGGAGATGCCGCCCCGGCACACCCGGGTGACCGGGGCGAACTGGCGCGAGGCGCTCGGCGACCCGGAGCGGATCACCGACTGGACGGATTACTTCGAGCGGGAGACCGCCGAACACCCCTGGCGGGAGGTCCTGGCCGAGTGGTGGCCCCGGCTGCTGCCCGGTATCGCGGGCGGCGCCACCCATCCGGTGATCCGGACGGGCCATGCCGTGCGCACCCTGCTGACCACCGAGGAGACCCGCCCCCGGGTGACCGAGCTGGCCCACGCCCTCGGCTACTGGGCCGCCCGGCACTCCCCGCTGGGCGGGCTGCGGACCCTGGCGGCCGTGCCGGGCGCCGCCGCCGCGCTGGACGCCGTACCCGTGGTGGCCGACCGGTCCGGCGGCATCGAGTACCGGCTGAAGCAGCTGACCGCCTTCCCCGGCTGGCCCCCGGCCACCGCCGCCCCGGCCGACCCCGACACCGCGCACGCGCGGCTGCGCGAGCTGGTCACGGCGGCGACCCACCGCTACGCCACCCACGGCCACGGCGAGCCGGTGATGCTGGTGCACTCCGCGACCGCCCCCAACGCCGTACTGCGGGTGCTGCCCGCGCTCCCCCGTGAGCTGTGGCCGGTCAGTCTGGCCGCCGCGTGGGCGGCGAGCGCGGCGGTGACCGCCGCGTACAGCCCGGACGCCCCGGCGGCGTACCTCCCGACCCGGGCGAGCGCGCAGGAGATCTTCGAGCGGGCGGCGGCGCACGGCGAGGACCACACCATCAAGTTCACCGACACCGCGCTCGACATCGGCGACGAGCGCGCGCTGACCGCCGCCGTCCGCTCGATCGAGCTGAACGAGCCCTTCCTGTCCTGAGCCGGGAGACCCGGCCCGGCCCGGGAGACTCAGCCGTACTGCACCGAGCGCTTCGCCAGCCCCATCCAGAACCCGTCGATCACGCTCCGCGCGCCGTCCAGCTCGTCCTCGGCCGCGCCCAGGGTGACGAAGAGCGGGGCGAAGTGCTCGGTCCTCGGATGGGCGAGCCGTCCGGCCGGGGAGGTGTGCTCGAAGTCGAGCAGCGCGTCCACGTCGGCCGCCGCCAGCGCCCGGTTCCCCCAGTCGTCGAACTCCGCCGACCAGCCGGGGATCCCGCCCTGGCGCAGCGCCGCCAGATTGTGGGTGAAGAAGCCGCTGCCGACGATCAGCACTCCCTCGTCGCGCAGCGGGGCGAGCTTGCGCCCGATCTCCATCAGCCGGCGCGGGTCCAGGGTGGGCATCGAGATCTGGAGCACCGGGATGTCCGCCGCCGGGAACATCTCCACCAGCGGTACGTACGCGCCGTGGTCGAGCCCCCGGTCGGGGATGTCCTGTACGGGGCTGCCGGGGCCGCGCAGCATCTTGCGCACGGTCTCGGCCAGCTCCGGCGCGCCGGGGGCCGCGTACCGCACGCGGTAGTAGTGCTCGGGGAAGCCCCAGAAGTCGTACACCAGCGGCACGGTCTCGGTCGCGCCGAGCGCGAGCGGGGCCTCCTCCCAGTGGGCGGAGACCATCAGAACGGCCTTGGGGCGGGGCAGTCCGGCGGACCAGGCGGCGAGCTGGCCGGGCCAGAGGGGGTCGTCGGCGAGCGGCGGAGCGCCGTGCGAGAGGTAGATCGCGGGCATCCGCTCCGCGACCGGGGTGGCGGTCATCGTGACGACTCCGATCCTCGAAAGATCCTTGAAACTTAAAGTGATGCCTACCGTAGACCCATATAGTTCAACTTTCAAGAAGTAGTCGTACAGTGGACCCATGACAACCGCACCCACCGGCGGGGGCGAGCGGGAGACCCGCTGGCTCACCGACGACGAGCAGCGTGTCTGGCGCGCCTACCTCCACGCCACCACCCTCTTCGACGACCATCTCGACCGCCGGCTCCAGCGGGACGCGGGGATGCCACACATCTATTACGGCCTGCTGGTGCAGCTCTCGCACGCCCCGGGCCGCAGCAAGCGGATGACCGAGCTGGCCATCGACGCCAAGATCACCCGCTCCCGTCTCTCGCACGCCGTCGCCCGGCTGGAGAAGAACGGCTGGGTGCGGCGCGAGGAGTGTCCGTCCGACAAGCGCGGACAGAACGCGATCCTGACGGACGCCGGTTTCGCGGTGCTGGAGAAGGCCGCGCCCGGACATGTGGAGACGGTGCGGCAGGCGATGTTCGACCGGCTCACCCCGGAGCAGGTGGCGCAGCTCGGCGAGATCATGCGCGTGCTCGCGGAGGGGCTCCAGCCGGAGGACTCCGGCGCGGATCTGCCCTGGCTGAGATGAGCCCCGTACCGGCGAGACCGAAGGGCCCGCCCCGACACGCACGCGGTGTCGGGGCGGGGCCCTTCGGGTTCTCCGATCCGGCCGTCAGTGCGCTCAGTGCGCTCAGTGCGCGACGACCGGGATCCTGATCTCGTCCTCGGCGCCGTCGGCGGAGCCCCCGGCCGGGCGGGTGTCCGGCCGGCCGCTGGTGATCAGCGCGAAGGCGATGCCCGCCGAGATCACCAGGATCCCGACCGCCCACCAGATGGCGGAGGTGAAGCCGTGCACCATGCCCTGGAGCTCAAGCAGCTTCGGGTCCGCCGCGCCGGCGGCGCGGGCGGAGATGTACGAGGTGGTCGCCGAGGCGGCGATCGTGTTCAGCAGCGCCGTGCCGATCGCGCCGCCCACCTGCTGGGAGGTGTTGACCATCGCGGAGGCGACACCGGAGTCGGCCGGGTCCACCCCGTAGGTGGCCAGCGACATCGCGGGCATGAACGCCGTGCCCATGCCGAGGCCCAGCAGCAGCTGCGCGGGCATGATCAGACCGGTGTACGAGCTGTTCAGATCCAGCTGGGTCAGCATCAGCATGCCCGCCGCGGCGGCCAGGAAGCCGGGGGCCATCAGCATCCGGGGCGGCACCCGAGTCATCAGCCTGGTGCCGATCTGGGTCGATCCCACGATCATGCCGACGATCATCGGCATAAAGGCGAAACCGGTCTTGACCGGCGAGTATCCCCGGACGATCTGAAGGTAGAAGGTCAGGAAGAGGAAGAGCCCGAACATCGCGATGACGGCGAGGCCCAGCGAGAGATAGACACCGCCGCGATTGCGCTCGGTGAGCACGCGCAGCGGCAGCAGCGGGGCCTTGACCTTCGCCTCGGTGATGACGAAGGCGGCCAGCAGCACGACGGAGGCGACGAACACGCCCACCGTCAGACCGTCCGTCCACCCCGAGTGCTCGGCGCGGGTGAAGCCGTAGACCAGCGCCACCAGACCCAGCGTGGACAGGACGACGCCCGGGATGTCGAGCGAGGAGCGGTTGCGGGCGCTCTCCGGCTCCCGGATGACGAGGTACGCGCCGACGGCCGCGACGATCGCGAAGGGGATGTTGACGTAGAAGGTCCAGCGCCAGTTCAGATACTCGGTGAGGAAACCGCCGAGGATCAGGCCGACCGCGCCGCCGCCTCCGGCGATCGCGCCGTAGATGCCGAACGCCTTGGCGCGCTCCTTGGCGTCGGTGAACATCACCGCGAGCAGGGAGAGCGCGGCGGGCGCGAGCAGCGCGCCGAACGCGCCCTGGAGGCCGCGCGCCCCCAGCATCATGGCCTCGCCGGTGGCCGCACCGCCGAGCGCGGAGGCGGCGGCGAAGCCGATCAGGCCGACGATGAAGGTGCGCCGGCGTCCCCAGAGGTCGGCGATGCGCCCGCCGAAGAGCAGCAGACCGCCGAAGGCCAGGGCGTAGGCGGTGATGACCCACTGCCGGTTTCCGTCGGATATCCCGAGGTCCTGCTGGGCGGTGGGGAGCGCGATGTTCACGATCGTCGCGTCCAGCACCACCATCAGCTGGGCGAGGGCGATGAAGACCAGCGCCTTCCACCGATTCGGATCGGCGGATCCTGAATCAGGGAGGGAGGTTCCGGATGTTTTTGGCATGGGAGTAGCCACCTCTTGGTGCGAATCGATCAAAAAGACGTGAAGGCGCGGCACTGCTCGCCGCGTCGCTCACCGGCCCGGTTCAGGTCCGGCTGAAGTCGTTCAGTTCGGGTTGAAGGCCCGGTTCGGGGTCCGGTTCGAGGTCCGGTTCAGGCCCTGCCCCGGTTCTCTGCCGCTCGGTGTCAGTGGGGCATGGGGGCTCGCAGATCTTCGATGGTGGCCGCCCGGCCGGTCAGCTGTGAGCGGGCGGGGGCCTGGAGACCGTCCAGGAAGATCTCCAGATGGCGGTGGATGAAATCCCCCATGTCCGGGCAGCCGGTGTGCGGCAGCGGCCGGGTGAGCTGGGCGATGGCGACCAGGACGTCCCCGACGGCGACGTCGTCGCGCATCCGGCCCGCCGCCTGGGCCCGCTCGATCAGCTCCCGCACGGTGCGCTCCATGCGGGCGCGCCCGGCGTCCAGCTCGGGGCGGCCCACGTCGAAGGCTCCGGAGAGCACCGGGCAGAGCGCGCCGATGCGCTCGGCGGACGCCGCGTGGACGAAGCGGCGCAGCGCGTCGAAGGGGTCGGCCTCCTCGGCCGCCGCCTCGTCCGCGCGGTCCGCGATGCGCGAGACCACGGAGAGCACGACCTCGTGGATCAGGGTGGGGCGGTCGGCGAAGTGCCGGTAGAGCGTGGCGTTGCCGATGCCGGCGCGCCGGGCGATCTCGTCCAGCGGGACGGCCGATCCGAACTCCACGAACATCTCGCGCGCGGCGGCCACGATCCGCTCCCGGTTCCGCAGGGCGTCCGCCCTGGGCCTCGGCACGGGGCGCGACGCGCCCGAGTCCTCGCATCCGGCGGCGCTCCGGGCGCACTCCCCGCTCTCTGCCCCGGTCTCGACGGGCCTCCTCGCTCCGTCCCCTCCCTCTCCACGGCTCTCCCGATCTTCAAACGGGGAGCAGTTCCCCGGTTCTCCATGACACGGGTGCAAACGGGGAGCACCTCCCCGGTTATTTCCCCTCCGCTCCGTGACCCGCATCACTCTCACTTGGGGCGCGCGCCCGGCCCCCGGTCCCTCGTACGGCCCACCCCGCGCGCGCCGCCCGGCCGCCCGTCACAGGCTGATCCACAGAGCGCAGTCAGGGCCGGCCTGCTGCCGAGGACCCGAGGCGGTTGTATGGCCCGCATACGCCACCGGATACGCCGGGCCCGCCGCGCGGACGGACCGGGCCGGGCGGACGGATCGGACCGGGCCCGCCGAATAGGCTTCGCCGCCGTTCTCACCGCGCTGGCGCTCGCGGCCCTGACCACCGCCGGCGGCGGCCCGCCCGCCCCCGCCCCCTCGGCCGGGCCGGTGGCCCTGGCCGACGCCACCGGACTGGGGCCCTGCCGCATCCCCGCCGCCCGGGACATCCAGATGTCGGAGGGCATACCGACCCCGCCCGGCTACACCCGCTCCACGGGCGAGGTCCGCGCCCTCAATCTGATGATCGACTTCTCGGACGCGGAGGGCGAGGGAAAGGCGCTGGACCGGCTGGCCGAGTTCTTCCCGCAGACCTCGGACTGGTTCAGGACCAGCTCGTACGGCCGTCTCGACTACCGCCCGCACGCACCGGTCACCGAGTGGCTGCGGATGCCGCTGTCGTTCGAGGAGTACGGCATAGAGCGCGGCTCACCCTATGAGCCCGGCTATCGCAAACTCGTCGAGGACCTGGTCACGGTCGCCGACTCGCAGGTGGACTTCAGCGCGTACGACCTGGTCAATGTGCTCGTCACCCCCAACGCCGGGCCCTCGGCCCTGGACACCGTGCTCTCCGTGACCTTCTCGGGCAACGCGGAGGCCCCGCTGGCCGACGGCGTCCCGCTCGCCAACACGTCCTTCGTCTACAGCCGCCAGGACGACGGCTCCGGCTCGTACGCCGAGACCGGGTTCCGGGTGCTGCCGCACGAGAACGGCCATGTCTTCGGACTGCCCGACCTCTACACCTCCGAAGGCGGGGGCGCGGTCGGCCACTGGGACATCATGTCCGAGGACTGGGGGGCCAACAACGATCTGCTGGGCTGGCACAAGTGGAAGCTCGGCTGGCTGGACTCGGCCCAGCTCGGCTGCGCGTCCGCGCCCGGCACCGCCGAGTACACCCTGACCCCGCTCGCCGCCCCGGGCGGCGCGAAGATGACGATCGTCCCGCTGACCCCGGACTCCGGATACGCCGTCGAGGTGCGCACCCGCGCGGGCAACGACGAGGCCATCTGCCGGCCGGGGGTGCTGATCTACCGGGTGCACGGCGACGTGGACACCGGGCAGGGCCCGGTCACGGTCGCCGACAGCGAGCGGGACAGCGGCGGCTGCACCCGCCGGCCCAATGTGCACGCGGAACTCTCGGACGCGCCATACCAGCCCGGTCAGTCCTTCACCGACAAGAAGAACGGAATCAAGATCTCGGTGCTGCGGAAGGAGCGCGGCGGCGGCTACACGGTCCGGGTCACCCGCCGCCCTTAGGCCGTGTCCTCAGAGTCCCGTGCTCCGCGAGGAACGCCTCCCGCAGCTCCCGCTTGAGCGCCTTCCCCGTCGGGCTCCTCGGCACCTCTCCCAGCGCCACCCGGGCGGGCACCTTGAAGGCGGCCAGCCGCAGCCCCGCGTACCGCCTGAGCGCCTCACCGGTGACGCCGGACGCCTCCGCCGCCCCGGGGCGCAGCCGCACCACGGCGACGACCTCCTCCCCCAGCACGGGATCCGGAACCCCGAACACGGCCGCGTCCTCGACCTCCGGGTGCTCGTGGAGGGCGGACTCGACCTCGGCGCAGTACACGTTCTCGCCGCCCCGGATCACCATGTCGGTGATCCGGTCGACGACGGTGATCCGCCCGCCGTCCCGCGCGAAGGCGAGATCGCCGGTCCGGAACCAGCCGTCCCGGAACGCCCCGGCGGTCGCCCGCTCGTCGCGCCAGTAGCCGCGCACGAGCGACTGCCCGCGCAGCCACAGCTCTCCGACCTCGCCCTCGGGCAGCTCCCGCCCGTCGGGCCCGGCGATCCTCGTCTCGACGGCGGGCGCGGGCCGGCCCACGGAGGCGGGCTCCTGGCGGCACTCGTCGCCGAAGCTCGCGAGGACGCCTCCGCCGGTCTCGGTGAGGCCGTAGCCGTTGCGGGGCTCCACCCGCCGCCCGTAACGGGCGGTGAGCCGCGCCACCAGGTCGCGGGGGGCCGGGGCCCCGCCGGTGGCGAGATGGGCGAGGGTGGTCAGCGGGGAGCCGTGGCGCTCGGCGGCGGCCAGCAGCCCGAGCGCGGTGGCGGGCACCCCCGCGTAGTGGGTGACGCCGTGTTCGTCGATGAGCGCGAGGGCGCGTTCGGCGTCCCACTTCCGCATCAGTACGAGGGTGCCGCCGACGGCCGCCGCCGAGCAGAGCGCGGTGAACGCGGCGACATGGAAGAAGGGGTACGTCATCAACGTCACGGGGGCGGGCCCCATGCCCGGGAGCGTGCCGCGCGCGAGGGCGGCGGCGGCGGCGTGGTAGCGCGGGTGGGTGGCGGCCCCGGCCATCGCCAGCTGGGTGGCGACGGCCCCCTTGGGCCGCCCGGTGGTGCCGGAGGTGTAGACGATGGTGGCGTCGTCCTCGGGCCGGATCTCGACGGCGGGCGGCGCGCCGCAGGGGTCGGGGGCCCCGAAGTCCTCGTACCACTCGACCCCGGCGCCCCGGCCGGCCCGGCCGTCCCGCTCGCCGTGGAAGACCACGGCCCGCGCCCCGTTCCCGCGCCGCCAGCCGTCGACCGCCGGGAGCCGTTCCCCGTCCACCAGCAGCACGGCGGGGGCGCAGTCGTCGAGGGCGTACGTCAATTCCGCCTCGGTCCACCAGGCGTTGAGGGGTACGGCGATCAGCCCGGCCAGCTGCGCTCCCCAGAAGGCGATCTGCCACTCGGGGTGATTCCGCATCACGATCGCGGCCCGGTCGCCCGGGCGCAGTCCGTACACCTCGGCGAACCGCCGGGCCAGCGCGCAGGCGGCGGCGAAGAACTCGCGGTAGGTGTAGGAGGCGCTCTCCCCGATCAGGAAGACCCGGTCCCCGAAGGCCCAGACGGGCTCCACGAACTCGACCAGTGTGCGGGGCCCGTCGGCGTACCGCAGACCGCCGTCCTCGCCCCGCACCACGGCGAAGGGCGCCCCGGGCCCCGTGAGCACTCCGTCCGTCCGCACCCCGGCCACCTCTCGTACCCGAACCCGATGCCCGCACCCGGTACCCGGGCCGCCCGGCTCGACCCGGCGACGCTATGCGGGGGCCCCGGACCCGTCAAGACCGGCCCCAGCACATTCACGGCTTCGGCGCATCACGGGATTACGTGATAAACAGCCGAATACATTTCGTGCATTCACGGTCGCACGAAGTCGCAATTCACGGTGCGCGCCATCCGCCGCGTCAACCACCACATCGAATACCGGCCATCAGGGGCTGAATCGAGATACGCAAGTAGAATATTGTTTCGAGATCGCCGCAACGTCGCATGCTCCTCTGAGAGATGACGCCCCACCTGGGCGGCAGACCGGGCGCCGCATTCCCCGGCACGCGCCCCGCCCGCCATCCCCCACCTGCTCGGCCGACTCATGGAGCCTCGTATGCCCCCGTCTCGCACACCGGGAAAAGAGAAACAGAGCACGGCGGACCGGGAGGACATCGGGTCGCTGAACCCGGCCTGGCTCCGCACCTTCATCGAGGTCTACCGGGCGGGTTCGTTCGGCAAGGCGGCCCATCGGCTGCACATCTCCCAGCCCGCCGTCACCCAGCAGATAAGAGGGCTGGAACAGCGGGCCGGGGTAAGGCTCTTCGTCCGTCATGCCACCGGCTCCGAACCCACGCCCGCCGCCGATCTGCTCGCGCGCGACGCCGAAGGACCGGTGAACGCCCTCGACTCCGTGCTGAAACGCCACTTCGGCGTCGGCGACCCGCGCCGCCCGCTGCGGCTGGGCGCGCCCAGCGACCTGATCAGCGACCGGATACTGCCGGCGCTCGCCGACATGCTCATGGACCGGATCCAGCTCCGCACCACCCTCGCCCTCTCCGACACGCTCCTGTCCCAACTGGTCTCCGGGGAACTGGACATCGCCGTCGTACGGACCCGTCCCCGGCTCAAGGGCGTCTCCGCCCGGCCGCTGCACGACGAGGAGTGCAGCCTCGTCGCCGCCCCCGGGATCGCGCGCGCCCTTGCCGAGGACCTCCTCGCCCACGAGGCCCCGCGGGCCCTGGACGGCCACCCGCTCGTCGCCTTCGCCGAGTCCCTCCCGCTCATCGACCACTACTGGTGGTCCGTCTTCCACACCTCTCCCTCCCGAACCCCCGAAGTGGTGCTGCCCGACCACCGGGCGGTGCTCGCGGCCGTCAGGGCCTCGGTCGGCATCACCGTCGTCCCCGCCCATCTGTGCGCCGACGACATCGCCCGGGGCGCCCTGGTGAACCTCCTCGAACCCGCCGTACCGCCGATCGTCACCACCTATCTCGCCGTCCGCGAGGGGGACATCGCCCACCCCGAGGTGTCCGAGGCCCACCGGAAGCTGCTCGACCACGGCCGCACCTGGAGCTGAGGCCACCGCGCCCGGACCGGGGCCGCCCAAGGGCTCACCCCGGCCAGCGCAGCGCCGCCTCCTGCTGCCGTATCAGCTCCTCCTCGCCCGTCAGCCGGAGCCGTTCGTCGCGCAGCGTGCACTCCCCGGGGTCCGACAGCTGCTCCAGCTCGCTGAGGGAGCGGGACGCGGCGACCATCCCCCGGGTGCGCTCGCGCCGTTCGTCCTCGTACGCCCGGAAGGCGGCGGCGGGATCCCCCGGCGCGGCGGCCAGCCCGCGGGCGAGGACCACCGCGTCCTCGACGGCCATCGCGGAGCCCTGTCCCAGGCTGGTCAGCATCGGGTGGGCGGCGTCGCCGAGCAGGGTCACCGGGCCCTCGCCCCAGCGCTCCAGGAAGGCGCGGTCCCGCGAGGGCACGGCGAGCACGGCCTCCGCCGGAGTGGCGCGGATGATCTCCGTGACCTCGTCCGCCCAGCCCGCGTAGACGCCGGCGATCTCGTCCTTGCCGCCGTCCCAGCCGTACGACCGGGCGGCCGGCATATTCTTCGTGCCCCACCAGTAGTAGCGGCCGTGCCCGACGTCGACGAGACCGAAGCGGCGGCCGGCCCCCCAGTAGTGCCCCACATATCCCGGGCGCAGCGCGGGGTGCTCGAACGGGACGACGGCGAGCCAGCAGATGTAGCCGCCGTCCCGGGACTCCTCCGGGCCCGCGAGCTGTCTGCGGACGGCCGAGTTGAAGCCGTCCGCCCCGATCACCGCGTCGGCCCTCGCCTCGCTCCCGTCCTCGAAGCGCAGGGTGACACCCGGCCCGCCCGGCCCGTGCGCCTCGCCTGCCTCGTAACCGGAGAGCGCCGCTCCGAGCGTCAGCGGCACATCGCCGATCCCCTCCAGCAGCGCCTCCTGGAGATCGGCGCGCGTGATGCACACGGAGGGCACGCCCAGCCGCTCGGTGACCGCCCGGATCGGGAGGTCGCGGATGAGTTCGCCCCGGGTGTCGCGGATCGAGAAGGTCTCGATGACCTGTCCGCGCTTCTCCAGGCCGAGATCGATGCCGAGCGACCGCAGCGCGCCGATCGCGTTGCCCATCACCGACAGCGCCGAGCCCGCCGCCCGCAGCTCCGTGGCGCGCTCGTAGATCCGTACGCCGACGCCGAGGCGGCGCAGCGCGACGGCGGCGGTCAGTCCGCCGATGCCCGCTCCCACGACGGCGACCTCTGTCCGCCGAACCGAATTCGCCATGCCGCTCGCTCCGTCACTGCTCGATATCGGGAAGGGGGCCGGGATCCCGCGGGCCGGAACCGCTCCGCAGCAGACCGGCCACGGTCCGCGCGGTGGTCGCGACATGGGGGTGCTCCATGAGCGAGAGATGGTCCCCGGGGACCGGGACGACCCGCACCCGGCCGGCGGTCATGGACCGCCACCCGTTGGCCGGGTCCTCGTGCCTGCTGCCGCCCGCCGTGTGCATCGTCACCAGCACCCGGGGCAGCGGCTCCTCGGCGCGGATCAGGACGAGGTCCTGGCGGGCCTCGTGCGGGCGGTAGTCGAGGGCGGCGTTCCAGTTCGCCTCGTACACGCGGAAGAGCCTGCGGACGACCGCGCCGGAGCTGCCCTCGGGGAGCACCCCGGTCTCGGCGGCGAACCGCGCGATGAAGTCGAACTTCTCGTCGAGTGTGGCCAGTTCCGCAGGGATCGTCTCCAGCGGGGACTCGCCGCCGCGTTTCAGCGACAGCAGCTCCCAGAAGAACCAGCCCAGCAGGGCGTCCTCCTCGTGGCGGAGGCGGTGGCCGGGTTCCAGCGCGGTGGTGTCGAGCAGCAGGAGATCCTCGACGGTCTCGCCCGCGCGGGTGAGCTGGAGGGCCATCTCGAAGGCCACGAACCCGCCGAAGGACCAGCCGGCGATCGAGTAGGGGCCCTTCGGCCGCACCCGGCGCACCGCGGCCAGATAGTAGGCGGCCAGCTCGGACACCGACCGCCGCGGCTCGGTCCCGGGGTCCGCGCCCGCCGCCTGGAGCGCGTACAGCGGCCGGCCGGGCGGCAGCTGCCGGGCGAGCGGTACGTAGCAGAGCACATTGCCGCCCATGGGGTGCACCAGGAAGACGGGTGCTCCCGAGCCCTCGCGGCGCAGCGGTACGAGGGGGTCGAAGGCGAGCGCGGCACCGGTGGAGCGGAGCCGCTCCGCGAGACCGGCGACGGTCGGCCGGGTGATGAACTCCGAGAGCGGGACGGTGATTCCGTACCGCTGCTCGATGATCACCACCAGCCGCATCGCCGTCAGGGAGGTGGCCCCGAGGTCGAAGACGTCGTCGTGGACGCCGACGGCCGAGGGCGGCAGCTCCAGGAGATCGGCGAGGGTCTCCACGAGGGAGGCCTCGTAGCCGTCCCGGAAGGTCCGGTCCTCGGCCTCGGCCCCGCCGGGCGCGGCCCCGGTCCCGGCCTCGGGGCGCAGCGGCAGGCGGCTCAGCTCCGCGTCGTCCCGTTTGCCGCTGGGCAGCAGCGGCAGGCGCGGCAGCCAGGCGAAATGGCCGGGGACCAGATGTGCGGGGAGCACCGAGCGCAGATGTTTGCGGAGGTCTTCCAGGGGGACCAGGTCCGGCGAGCCGACGAGGAAGGCGGCGAGCGCGGTGTCGCCGCCGGGGCCGCGCCGGGGCACCACGGCGACCTCCCTGATGCCCGGCCGCAGCTCGCCGAAGCCGATGACGGCGGCCTCGGCCTCGGCCGGTTCCACCCGGTGGCCGCGCACCTTGACCTGCGAGTCGGCGCGGCCGACGCAGACGATGTCGCCGTCCGGGAGGACGAGGCCGAGGTCGCCGGTGCGGTACAGCACCTCGTACGGACCGCCGTCCCCGTCCCCGCCCCCGAACGGGTGGGGGACGAAGCGCTCGGCGGTGAGGGCGGGCCGGTTCTCGTACCCCTGCGCCAGACAGACCCCGCCGATGTACAGCTCGCCGCGCACCCCGGGCGGCACGGGCCGCAGCCGCGCGTCCAGGACCTGGACCTCGGCCCCGCCGATCGGCCTGCCGATGGGCGGCAGGGACGGGAAGGCGGCCGGCGGGCCGGTCATGGTGAAGACGGCGACCACGTGCGACTCGGTCGGCCCGTACTGGTTCTCCAGGATCACGCCCGGGAGCGCGGCGGCGAAGCGGCGTATCTGCTCGGTGACGCGGAGCTGTTCGCCGGAGGAGATCAGCACCCGCAGCCGGCGCGGGGCGATGCCCAGCGCGTCGGCGGCCTCGGCGAGCTGCTGGAGCGCCACGTACGGCAGGAAGATCCGGACGACGCCCTCCTCGTCGATCAGCCGGAGCAGGGCGGCCATGTCGTGGCGGCGCTCGTCGCCGACGAGGACCAGGGTGCCGCCGCCGCAGAGGGTGGAGAAGATCTCCTGGAAGGAGACGTCGAAGCTGAGCGGCGCGAACTGGAGGGTCGGTTCGCCGACGGCCCCGGTGGACATCCGGTTCTGCCGGCCGACCAGATTGGCCAGCGAGCGGTGCGGCACGGCGACGCCCTTGGGGACGCCGGTGGAGCCGGAGGTGAAGAGGACGTACGCGGTGGAGGCGGGCGAGGGGACCCCGGCGTCCTCCCCGGGGGAGCCCGTGACCGGCTCCGTGAGGGTTTCGGCCGGGAGCAGCAGGGCAGGGTCGGGCACCAGGGCGGCGTGGCGGGCGGAGGCGATGACACGCGGCGGGCGCGCCTGCGCGATCATCGCCGCGAGCCGGGCCGCCGGATAGCCGGGGTCCAGCGGAAGGACCGCGGCCCCCGCGAGAAGGGTGCCGACGACCACGGCGACCGTCTCGGGCGAGCGGTCCATGGCGATGCCGACGCGGTCGCCGGGCCGGATCCCGGCCGCCGGCAGCCGCGCCGCCACCACCCGGGAGGCCTCGGCCAGCCGCCGGTAGCTCCAGCGCTCCCCGTCCATGGTGACGGCGACGGCGTCCGGGGTACGGGCGGCCTGTGCCAGGAAGCGCGCGGTGACCGGAAGATCCGCGTCCGGGGAGGCCCCGGCGCGTGCCGGAGCCGGGGCGAGGAAGCCGAACCCGACCTCCTCGTCCGGCCGTTCGCACATCCGGTCGAGCACCGCGGTCCAGGTGCGGGCCAGCAGATCGGCCTGGCCGGGGCTGAAGACGCGTCCGTCGAAGTCGAGGCGCAGCGCGATCCCGTCGCCGACGGGGTCGCTGACCGCGTTGACCAGCAGCGAGAAGTTCGTCCGCTCCCAGGTGCGGAAGTCCAGCAGCCGCACTCCGGGCAGCTCCAGCACCGGCCCGAGCTGGTGGAAGCGCACATAGTTGAAGGCGTGCTCGAAGACCGGGGCTCCGTGGTCCTCCTGGATCGCGCTGAGCGGGTGGCGCCGGTGGGGGTAGCCCTCGCGCTCCAGCCGGGACACCTCCCGGATCACCGCCGACCAGCTGGCCCCGGCGGTCCGCACCCGCAGCGGAACGGTGTTGAGGAAGAGGCCGACGGCGCGTTCGCCCCCGGCCCGCTCCGGCCTGCCGTGGGTGATCAGCCCGGTGACGAGGTCCTCCGTGCCGGTGAACATCGCCAGGGTGAGGCTGTGCGCGGCGAGCAGCACCGACTTCACCGGCACCGACTGCGCGGCGGCCGTCCGCCGGACCCGGGCCACGAGTTCGGCGGGCAGCTCGACCTCGCGGACGAACTGCTCCTCGTCGCCGGGGGCGGTGTGCCGGCGCATCCCCTCGACGGCGTCCGTCCCCGCTCCGCGCAGCACCTCCCGCCAGTACTCCCGGCTCCGGCCGGATTCGAGCGCGCGCCGTTCGGCGCGGACGTGGTGGGCGGCCGAGGGGGGCGGGGGCTCGGACACCGGCCCGATGTCCAGGCCGATGGCGTGGGCGTACTCCTGGAGCAGCTCGCGCAGCAGATTCGCCACACTGCCGCCGTCGAGCAGGGCGTGGTGGAAACTCAGCACCAGCTCGACGGTGTCCCGGTCCCGGTCCTGCTCCCGGAGATACACCCGCAGATGGTGCAGCGGCCCGCGCTCCATGTCGTACGGGTGGCGGCTCCGCTCCTCGGCGTGGCGCAGGATCTCGGCCTCGGCGTCGGCCCCGGCGAGCGGGCGCAGATCGACGATGTCGAGCGGTACGGCGGCGGCGGTGGCCGGGTGGACGATCTGGAGCGGTTCGGAGTGGCTGCCCAGGTCGAAGGTGGAGCGCAGGGCGGGGTGGCGGGCGGTCAGCCGCTCGGCGGCGACGCGGAAGGCGTCCTCGTCCCAGCGGATGGCGAGGGTGTAGCGGAACACGTCCTTGTACAGGGCGGAGTGGCGCTCCCCCCGGCTGTGGTAGATCAGTCCGAGCTGGAGCCGGGTGAGCGGAATAGCATCCTCCGCGCCTTCGAGCGCGGCCCGGTCGACCCGCGACACCAGCGCGAAGGGCGCGAGTTCGGCCTCCGCCCCGCCGCCGTCCGGGACCGGGACGGTGTGCCGGGCCAGCTCCGCGACGGTGGGGTGGCGCACCAGGTCCGCGAGTTCGAAGCGGAGCCCGCGCCGCTCGGCGCGGGCGCGGACGGTGAGCATGAGGATCGAGTCCCCGCCCAGCGCGTAGTAGTCGTCGTGCACGCCGACCCGGCCGACCCCGCCGGACCCGTCGGTTCCGTCGGTTCCGTCGGTTCCGTCGGTTCCGTCGACCTTGAGCACCTCGGCCCAGATCTCGGCGAGTGCCTTCTCCGTCTCCGTACGGGGTGCTTCCCCGGCGGCGGAGGCGGCGGCGCGCGGCGCGGTCTCCGGGGCGGGCAGCGCGCGGAGGTCGGTCTTGCCGCTGGGCGTCAGGGGGAGCCGGTCGATCCGCAGCAGCAGCGAGGGGACCATGTACTCCGGCAGCGCGTCCCGCAGGGCCGCCCGGATCTCCGCCTCGGGCGGGCCGTCGGCCTCGTCCGCCGCGTAATAGCCGATCAGACGGGTGCCGCCGGACGGCGACGGACCGCCGACGACGACCGCGTCCCGGACGCCGGGCAGGGCGCCGAGCGCGGCGGCGACCTCGCCGGTCTCGACCCGGTTGCCGCGCACCTTGACCTGTCCGTCGAGGCGTCCCAGGTACTCGATGTTCCCGTCGGCGAGCAGTCGGGCGAGATCCCCGGTGCGGTAGAGCCGGCCGCCCCGGGCGAAGGGATCGGGGACGAACCTCTCCTCGGTGAGTTCGGGCCGGCCGAGATAGCCGCGCGCCACCTGCACCCCGCCGATGTACAGCTCGCCGGGGAGGCCGGGCGGCTGCGGCTGTCCGTACTCGTCCAGGATGTACAGCGCCGTGTTGTCCACCGGCCGTCCGATGGGGACCCGGCGGACGGGCCGCCCGTCCGGTTC
The DNA here is from genome assembly GCF_039532665.1 of Streptomyces amakusaensis. Classification (NCBI taxonomy): domain Bacteria; kingdom Bacillati; phylum Actinomycetota; class Actinomycetes; order Kitasatosporales; family Streptomycetaceae; genus Streptomyces; species Streptomyces amakusaensis. The sequence continues at coordinate 241,430 of NZ_BAAASB010000001.1, forward strand.
CGCGCGGCAGGTGTACGAGGTGACGTCGACGGCCGCCTCGGTCGGCCCGTACAGATTGACCAGCCGGGGCGGGGCCGGCACCCGGTGCGCGAAGACCCGGTGGAACTGGTCGACACGGTCGGGCGGGAGCGCCTCGCCGCTGCAGAAGACATACCGCAGGGACGCGGCGTCCCCGAGCCGTGCGGGGTCCCGCTCCAGCAGCTCCAGGAAGGGGCCGAGCATCGAGGGGACGAAGTGGAGGACGCTCACACGGTGGTCGCGGACCGTCCGCAGCAGTGTGCGCGGGTCCTTCTCGCCCCCGGGCTCCAGCAGGACCAGCGCCGCTCCGTCGGCGGCCCACCAGAACAGCTCCCACACCGACACGTCGAACGAGATCGGCGTCTTCTGGAGCAGGGTGTCCGCCGCGCCGATCGGATGGAGGCGCTGGGTCCACTCCAGCCGGTTGACCACCGAGCGGTGCTCGACCATGACGCCCTTGGGGCGGCCGGTGGAGCCGGAGGTGTAGATGACATAGGCGAGATGTCCGGGGGTGGCGACCGGCTCCGGGGGGTCCGTACGGGTCTCGGCGGCGAGCAGCCCGGCGAAGCCGTACGCGCGGGCCTCGCCCGCTTCATCCGTCCCATCCGTTTGATCGGCACCGTCGTGGACGACGACCCGGGCCCCGCTGTCCGCGAGCATGAACCGGATGCGCTCGGCCGGGTAGTCCGGGTCCACCGGAACGTACGCCGCGCCCGCCTTCAACACCCCGAACAGCGCCACCGGAAGATCGATCCCGCGCCGCATCACCACCGCGACCCGGTCCTCCTCCCCCACCCCCCGCGCCCGCAGCGCCCTCGCCAGGCGGTTCGCCCGCCGGTCCAGCTCGCCGTAGGTGAGCGAGCGGCCGGTGGCGGCGTCCGTCACCGCCGTCCGCTCCGCGTGCCGGGCGCAGCTCTCCTCGAAGAGCTCATGCACCGTCCGCCGCCCCTGCCCCGGCACGGTCCGCCCCCGCCCGAGCGCCAGCAGGGCCGCCCGCTCCTCCCCGCCCGTCAGGGGCGTCTCGGCGAGCGGCCGGTCCGGTGTCTCCACCCCCGCCGCCAGCAGCCTCTTGAGCTGCTCGGCGACGGCGGCGACCGGCAGGTCCTCGTCGAACACGTCCGTCGCGTGCACAAGGTCGACCCGCATGCCGGGCACATCACTGAAGTCCTCTATATACACATTGAGAACGCTCTGATCCCGCCCGGGAGCCGTGATGCCCGTCCTCCGCTCGACGCCGTCCAGCGGCCTCGGCCGCTCGTACCGCAGATAGGACACCGTCACATCGAAGAGTTCCCTGGTACGAGAGCCGTCCGCCGCGAGATCACGCAGCACGTCCCCGAACGAGGTCCGCTCGTGCCGCTGCAACTCCCGCACATCGGCGCGCACTTGTCGTACGGCCTCCTCCACCGGCCTTCCGCGGACCTCCCGCACCCGTAACGGCAGCGTATTGGCGAGCTGTCCGGGCGGCGCGCCCTCCCAGGACCGCCGGTTGAGCAGCGGGACGCCCAGCACCACCTCGTCCACCCGGTGCACCCTCGCGAGCCACCCCCCGAGCACCGTGGCCACATACGCGAAGGGCGAGTACCGGGCGGCGATACGGTCCACCAGCTCGGGCTCCACCGTGAAGCCGTACCTCACCATCCGCCGCTCGCCGCTGGCCGCCCGCCGGGCGAACAGCGCCGGGTCCACCCCCGCCAGCGCCTTACGGTGGTACTCCCGGTCCTCGGCCGCCTGCCGCCCCGACCGGTACTCGGCCTCCCGCTCCACCAGGGAGACACTGGACGGACTCCCGGCGGGCGGAAGCTGCGCACCGCCGGCGACAACACTCGCGTAGTCCTCGAAGATCCGCCGGCTGAGCCGGTTCAGCGTCCAGCCGTCCACCGCGATGTGATGCGCCTTGACGACCAGATGCACCACCGTGGCGCTCTCCACCACAAGGGCGGCCTCGGTGACCGGCCCCCGCCCGAGCACCACCGGCCGTGCCATCTCACGCTCCAGCCACCCGGCCACCGCCCCCGCCGGATCGCCCTCCCCCGAGAGATCCACCCTCCGCACCCTCAGCGGCTCCCCGTCGACCCACTGACGCGCCACCCCGTCCCGCTCCTCGAACCGCAGCCGGAACGTGTCGTACTCGCCGAGGGCCCGCTCGACGCGGCGGGCCAGCTCGTCCCGGTCGACCGCGCCCTCGAGCCGCTCGTGCAGCCGGCAGTTGAACTGCGGATCCCCCGGGAGCAGCACGGCCCCCGCCCAGATGTCCCGCTGATAGGCGGTGAGCGGGTGGAGGGCGGGGATTCCGGGCGGGATGGGCGCCGGGGCCTCCGGCTGGCTGCCGCTTCGCATGGTTCCTCCTGGGGGCGTCCGGCGGTCAGTTGGTTTAGATGATGGAATTTTGGACGGCCACATGGTTACGCTGGTGCGATGGTCTTATCGACTTCCCCGGCCCCTCCGGATCCTCCGGCGGCCCCGGGCTCCCCGGCCGGCTCCACCGCCTCCGCCACCTCCACCGGCTCGGATCTCGCCGATCTCATAGGCGTTCTGGCGATGCGTCACCACGAGGAGTACGAGAGCGCCGCCGCCCGCCATCAGCTGACCGGCATCCAGGCCCGGGTGCTCGCCCTGCTCGCGCGGCGGCCACTGCCCATGCGCAGACTCGCCGAGCGGCTCAAGTGCGAACCGTCCAACATCACCGGCCTGGTGGACCGCCTGGAGGCGCGCGGGATGGTCCGCCGCCGGGCCGACCCGGCCGACCGCCGCGTCAAACTCGTCGTCGTCACGGACGAGGGCCGGGACGCGGCCGAACAGGTCCGGAGCGCGGCGGACTTCACCCGCGCCCCGCTGGCCGGGCTGTCCGAGGAGGACCGGGCGGCGCTGCGGGAGCTGCTCCGCCGGGTGCTGGGCTGACCTCCGGCGACCGGTCCGGGGGCCTCAGGGCCGACGGGCGACGATCAGCCCGTACCCGATCTCCGGAAGCTCTCCGAACCGCTCGATGATGTCGGCCGCTTCGGAGAGTTCCGCGCTGAACGCGCCGTCGAACGCCGCCCGCGAACTCCGGATGGCCTCCGCCGCCAGCGTGTGGCTGCGCCGCACGTTCTCGCCGATGTCCAGCGTCTCCACGACCCTGAGACCGGCCTTGTCCATGTGGGCGACGTACTCGTCCACATCGCCGATCGGCGGGATCTGGAGAAGCCTGCGGTTGGCCGCGACGACCTCCGCCGCCCGAGCGCTCAGCTCGCCGCCCCGCTGATAGGGGTTGGCGGTCACCAGGAAGCCGCCGGGGCGCAGCACCCTGGCCGCCTCGGCGACGGCGGTGGCGCGGTCGGACATGTGCAGGAAGGACTCGATGGCGTACACCCGGTCGAACCGGGCGTCGGCGTGCGGCAGATCCATGGCGTCGGCCTCCTGGAAGGACGCCTGCCCGGCGTTCTCGCCGACTTCGGGCCGCGCGCCGGCGACCGCCGCCTGCTGGGCGCTGATGGTGACGCCGGTGACATGCACGTTCCACCGTCCGGCGATACGGACGGCGGGCTTTCCGCTGCCGCAGCCGATGTCGAGCACCCGCAGGCCCGGGGTGAGGGCGAGACGCTCGGCGACCATGTCGGTGAGGGTGTCCGTGGCCTCCTCCACCGAGGCGTCGTCGGCGTCGTTCCGCCAGTAGCCCAGGTGGATGTTCCCTCCCATCACTTCGGAGAGGAGATCGGTCGACCGGTCGTACATGTCCCCCACGTCCGCCGAGGTGGGTATGTGCTGGTCAGCCATTCCTGATACACCCTTCCCCATACCGCCGCCGGCACATCCGCACCGACGACCGGACGCTACAAACCCTTGCTCGAATTTGTCAACGCCGCATTTACAAATTCCGGTGACAACGTTTTCCCATAGGCCAGGTTATTAGCATCATGAATTGAGTTATTGGACACTCCAGCGACGTTCGGGTTCTACTGGCAGGGCATGATCGCATCAGGGCTCCGCAGGTGGCAGCGGACCACCCGGCAGGCCAGAACCGGAACAGCTCCGGGTCCGTTTCGGGTACAGCAATGCACCAAATCTTGAATCGACAAACCTCACTTGGTGTTCGCCAGCCGTCGGCCGTCGGGGAGTTTCATGAGTGCCACCCGGGCGTTCTCAAAAGAACGTGCCAGCTTGAACGACGATCCCATCGCCATAGTCGGAATGGCCTGTCGATTTCCCGGCGCCGCCAGTCCGGACGCCTATTGGGAGCTGTTGCGGAACGGCCGGGACGCGGTGGCGCAGGCATCGCCCGCGCGCCGGAGCGACGCAGCCGGGGAGGCCGGTTTCCTGGATCACGTCGACCGTTTCGACCCCGACTTCTTCGACATATCGCCGCGCGAGGCCGCCGCCATGGATCCGCAGCAGCGCCTGTCGCTCGAACTGGGCTGGGAGGCCTTCGAGGACGCCGGGATCGTCTCGGCCGACCTTCGGGGCCGCAGGACCGGCGTCTTCGTGGGGGCCATGTGGGACGACTACGCGGCGGTGCTGCACCGGCTCGGCGCGGGGGCGGCCACCCAGCACAGCATGACCGGCCTGCACCGCGGCGTGATCGCCAATCGGATCTCGTACGCCTTCGATCTGCGCGGGCCGAGTCTGGTGCTCGACACCGGGCAGTCGTCCTCGCTGGTGGCCGTGCACACGGCCGTCGAGAGCCTGCGGCGGGGCGAGTCGACGCTCGCCCTCGCGGGCGGGGTGAACCTCATGCTCGCTCCGGAGAGCACCCTCTACTCCGAGAAGTTCGGCGGGCTGTCGCCGGGCGGCCGGTGCTACACCTTCGACGCGCGCGCCGGCGGATACGTCCGGGGCGAGGGCGCGGGCTTTGTCGTGCTCAAGCCGCTCTCCCGGGCCCTCGCCGACGGCGATCGCGTCTACTGCCTCATCGAGAGCACCGCGATGAACAACGACGGCGCGAGCGAGGGGCTGACCGTGCCGGCGGCCCGGGCGCAGGAGGAGGTGCTGCGCGAGGCGTACGACCGGGCCGGGGTCGATCCGGCCGATGTGCAGTACGTGGAGCTGCACGGCACCGGGACGAGGGCGGGCGACCCGATCGAGTCCGCCGCGCTCGGCGCGGTGCTCGGCGCGGGCCGGACGGGCCGGACGCCGCTGCTGGTGGGCTCGGTCAAGACCAACATCGGCCATCTGGAGGCCGCCGCCGGGGTCGCGGGGCTCATCAAGACGGCCCTGAGCATCAGTCACCGGGAGATCCCGCCCAGCCTGAACTTCGCCACGCCCAACCCGGAGATCGACTTCGACGCGTGGAATCTCCGGGTGCAGACCGGGCGGAGCGCGTGGCCCGGCGAGAGCGGGCCACGGCTGGCCGGGGTCAGCTCGTTCGGCATGGGCGGCACCAACTGTCATGTGGTGCTCTCCGCCCCGCCGGCAGGGGCCGCGGGGCGCGACGGCGACAGCGGGGGCGACAGCGGGGCCGGAGCCCGCCCGGCGGCTCGGGGGCCGCTGCCCTGGGTGGTCTCGGGGCGGTCCCGCGCCGCGCTCCGCGCCCAGGCAAAGCGGCTGGGCGCGCATCTCGCGGCCCACCCGGGCCAGGACCCGGCGAGCGTGGGAATCTCGCTCGCCGAGCACCGCACCCCCTTCGAGGAACGCGCCGTGATCCTGGGGGACGACCGCGACTCCCTGCTCGCCGGCCTGGACGCGCTGGCGCACGACGCGCCCGCCCCGAACCTGGTGCGCGGCTCCGCCCGGGGCGCGGGCGGAACGGCGTTCCTCTTCACCGGCCAGGGCAGCCAGCGCCCGGGCATGGGCCGCGAGCTGTACGCGGCGGTCCCGGCGTTCGCCGACGCCCTGGACGAGGTGAGCGACCGGCTGGATCCCGTACTGCCCCGCCCGCTCAAGGACGTGCTCTTCGCGGAGCCCGGCACCCCCGGGGCGGCGCTGCTGGACCGGACGGGCTTCACCCAGGTCTCGCTGTTCGCGCTGGAGGTGGCACTCTTCCGGCTGCTGGAGCGGTGCGGGCCGCGCCCGGACTTCCTGCTCGGCCACTCCGTCGGCGAACTCGCCGCCGCGCACGCCGCCGGGGTGCTCTCGCTGGACGACGCCTGCACCCTGGTCGCGGCGCGCGGACGGCTGATGCAGCAGGCCCCCGAAGGCGGTGCCATGGTCGCCGTGCAGGCCGACGAGCGGGAGGCGCGCGCCGCGCTGGAGGGCCGGGCCGGCGCGGTCTCGATCGCCGCCGTCAACGGCCCCCGGGCCACCGTGTTCTCCGGCGACCCGGCGGCCGTCGCGCGGATCGCGGCGGAGTTCGAGGCCCTGGGCCGCAGGACCAAGCGGCTCACGGTCAGCCACGCCTTCCACTCGGCGCACATGGACGGTGTGCTGGACGAGTTCCGCGCCGTCGCGGCGGGGCTGACGTACCGGGCCCCCCGGATCCCGCTGATCTCCAATGTCACGGGACGCCCGGCCACGGCGGACGAACTCGGCTCGCCGGAGTACTGGAGCAGGCATCTGCGCGAGCCGGTGCGCTTCTTCGACGGTGTGCGCGTGCTGCGGTCCGCGGGCGTCACGGGCTTTCTCGAACTGGGCCCCGGCGGGCTGACCGCGATGGTCCGGGACGCGCTGGCCGCCGACGGCCCGCTGCCCGGCGCGGCCGTCGTGCCGCTGCTGCGGAAGGGGCGGCCGGAGGAGCGGACGGTCGCCGCCGCGCTCGCCGAGGCCTTCACGCGCGGCGCGCGGGTGGAGTGGAAGCCGCTCACCGGGTGGTCCGGCGAGCGCGTCGACCTCCCGACGTACGCCTTCCGGCGCCGGTCCTTCTGGCTCGGCGAACCGGCCGGTGGCGAGGCCGGGGCGGCCCGGGAAGGCAGCGCGGACGCCCCCGTCGGGGCGGTCCCGCACGGCACGGACGAGGACGGCTCCGGCCCCGCGACGCCGGAGCCGCCTGCCGGGACGGACGTGCGGGAGCTCGTGCGGGCCGGGGCGGCGGCGGTGCTGGGGCATCTCTCGTCCGACACCGTGGACACCGGCCGCACCTTCAAGGAGCTGGGGTTCGACTCCCTCACCGCGGTCGAGTTCCGCGACCGGCTGGCCGAGACCACCGGGCTGACGGAGCTGCCGCCGACGCTGATCTACAACTACCCGACGCCGGACGGACTGGTGCGGTTTCTGCGGGCCGAGCTGTCGGGCACCGCCCCGGCGGACGTCGAGCCGGCCCCCGGGACGGCGGCCGGCTCGGAGGAGCCGATCGCCCTCGTGGGCATGGGCTGCCGCTTCCCCGGGGGCGTACGGTCGCCGGAGGATCTGTGGCGGCTGGTCGCCGAGGGCGGGGACGCCGTCTCCGCGTTCCCCGCCGACCGGGGCTGGAGCACCGCCGAACTCGTCGATCCGGAGAATCCGGACGTCCACTACGCCCGGGAGGGCGGATTCCTCTACGACGCGGCCTCGTTCGACGCGGGCTTCTTCGGCATCAGCCCGCGCGAGGCGCTGGCGATGGACCCGCAGCAGCGGGTGGTCCTGGAGACCTGCTGGGAGGCGCTGGAGCGGGCGGGCATCGACCCGGGGTCGCTCCGCGGCCGTCAGGTCGGCGTCTTCGCGGGGGCGATCTCGCAGGACTACGGGCCCCGGCTGGGCGAGCCCGGTCAGGAGGCCCAGAGCCATCTGCTGACCGGCAACACGGCGAGCGTCGTCTCGGGCCGGGTGGCGTACACCCTCGGACTCCAGGGGCCCGCGATCACCGTGGACACCGCCTGTTCGTCCTCGCTCGCGGCGCTGCACCTGGCGAGCCGGTCCCTCCAGCGCGGCGAATGCGTGATGGCGCTGGCGGGCGGGGTCACCGTGATGGCGACCCCGGGCATGTTCGTCGATTTCGCCCGGCAGCGCGGTCTCGCGCCCGACGGCCGGTGCAAGCCGTTCGCCAAGTCCGCCGACGGCACCGGCTGGAGCGAGGGCGTGGGGATGGTGGTGCTGGAGCGTCTGTCGGACGCCCGGCGCAACGGCCACCGGGTACTGGCGGTCCTGCGCGGCTCGGCGGTCAACCAGGACGGTGCGAGCAACGGCCTGACCGCGCCGAACGGGCCGTCCCAGGAGCGGGTCGTCCGGCAGGCGCTGAGCGACGCCCGGCTCTCCCCCGAGGACGTCGACGTGGTGGAGGCGCACGGCACGGGCACCCGCCTCGGCGACCCGATCGAGGCGCAGGCGCTGGTGGCGACGTACGGCCGGGCCCGCTCCGGCGGCGCGCCGCTGTGGCTCGGCTCGGTGAAGTCGAACATCGGCCACACCCAGGCCGCGGCCGGGATCGCCGCGGTGATCAAGATGGTGATGGCGCTGCGCCACGGCCGGCTCCCCGCCAGCCTGCACATCGACGAGCCCACCCCCCATGTGGACTGGTCGTCGGGGTCGGTGGCGCTGCTGACCGAACCGGTGCCGTGGCCCCCGGGCGAGCGGGTGCGCAGGGCGGGCGTCTCCTCGTTCGGCATCAGCGGCACCAATGTGCACGCCATCCTCGAAGAGGCCCCCGCCGAACCCTCGCGGGAGGCGGAGCCCGGGGCGGGAACCGGCACCGCCGGGCCGGCCGGGCGGCCGGGCGGCGTCGTACCGTGGTTGTTGTCGGCGAAGACCCCCGAGGCCCTGCGGGCCCAGGCAGCCGCCCTGCGAGCCCATCTCGACGACCGCGCCGACCTCGGCCCGGCCGATGTGGGCCTCTCCCTGGCGACCACCAGAGCCGCCTTCGAGCACCGGGCCGCGCTGATCGGCGCGGACCGGGCACAGCTGCTGGCCGGTCTGGACGCGCTCGCGCGGAACGCGCCGTGGGAGAGCGCGGTCCACGGCGTCGCGGCGAGCGGCGCCGAGACCGTCTTCGTCTTCCCCGGCCAGGGCGCGCAGTGGGCCGGCATGGCGGTGGAACTGCTCGACTCCTCAGCGGTGTTCCGCGAACGGATGGCCGACTGCGACACGGCGCTCGGCGCGGTCGTGGACTGGTCGCTCCTCGACGTCCTGCGCGGCGCGCCCGGAGCACCGACCCTCGAACGGGTGGACGTCGTCCAGCCCGCGCTGTTCGCCGTGATGGTGTCGCTGGCCCGGCTCTGGGAGTCCTGCGGAGTACGGCCCGGCGCCGTCGTCGGGCACAGCCAGGGCGAGATAGCCGCGGCCTGCGTGGCCGGCGCGCTCTCCCTGGAGGACGCCGCCAGGATCGTCGCGCTGCGCAGCCGGGCGCTGACCGCGATCTCCGGCCTCGGCGGCATGGTGTCGGTGGCGCTGTCGGCCGAGCGGGTACGGGAACTGCCCTGCTGGGACGGGCGGCTCGACCTCGCGGTGGTCAACGGCCCCTCGTCGGTGGTGGTCTCCGGGGAGCAGCGGGCGCTGGACGACCTGCTGGCGGCCTGCGCCGCCGAAGGGGCGCGGGCCAAGCAGATACCGGTGAGCTACGCGGCCCACTCCGCGCAGGTCGAGGCCATCCGCGAACGGCTGCTGGCGGAGCTGGCCGGCATCGAGCCCCGCTCCGGCGGCGTTCCCTTCTACTCGACGGTGACCGGCGAACTCCTGGACACGGGCGCGCTCGACGCCGAGTACTGGTACCGCAATCTGCGGGAGCCGGTCCGGTTCGAGCACACCATGGGGACGGTGCTGAAGAGGGGGCACACCCTGCTGATCGAGGTCAGCCCGCATCCGGTGCTGGGCGTCGGGGCCCAGGAGGCGATCGAGAACAGCGGCGGGTCGGGCGCCGTGGTGGGCTCGCTGCGCCGGGACGACGGCGGCCCCGAACGATTCCTCACCTCGCTGGCGCAGGCGCACGCCCTGGGCGTCGCGGTGGAGTGGCCGGCCGTCTTCGCGGGTTCGGGCGCGGTGACCGCCGAGCTGCCGACCTACGCCTTCCAGCGCGGGCGGTACTGGCTGACGCCGCCCGGTCCCGGGGCCGCCCCCGTACGGGAGGACGGACCGGAGCGGTGGTTCTGGTCGGCGGTGGAGCGCGGCGACGCCGAGGAGCTGGCCGCGCGGGTCGGCTTCGAGCAGCCGGACGGAGTGCGGGCGCTGCTGCCGGCGCTCGCCGCGTGGCGGCGGCGGCAGGACGAGCGGGCGGCGGCCGACTCCTGGCGCTACCGGACCGGCTGGCAGCCGCTGCCGAAGGCGGCGGCGGGCGGGCTCTCCGGCCGCTGGCTCGTGGTCGTGCCCGAGGGCGGCGAGGACGAGCCGGCGACGGTCTCGGTGCTGAACGCGCTGAACCGGGCCGGTGCGCGGGCCCTTCCGCTGGCGGTGGGGCCGGAGACCGGGCGGCGGGAGCTGGCGGAGCGGCTGCGGGAGCTCCGCTCCGACGGGCCCGAACCGGCCGGTGTGCTGGCGCTGCCGGCTCCGGGCGGCGGCGCCGCGCTCCCCTCGGCGTACGGGCACTCGGCCCATGGTCTGACGCTGATTCAGGCGCTCGGGGACGCCGGAGTGGCCGCGCGGCTGTGGTGGCTGACCCGGGGAGCGGTGACGGTGGGCGCGGGCGATCCGGTGACCGCGCCCGAGCAGACCCTGCTCCGGGGGCTCGGCCGGGTCGTCGCGGTGGAGACGCCCCAGCGGTGGGGCGGTCTGGTGGACCTGCCCGCGGAACCGGACGCGCGGGCGCTCGGGGAGCTGCCCGGCGTGCTGTCCGGCGCGTACGGGGCGGCCGACGGCGAGAACGAGGTGGCGCTGCGCGCCTCGGGGGTGTTCGGGCGCAGACTGCTGCGCGCGCCGCGACGCGACGCCGCCGCGCGGCCGTGGCGGCCCCGGGGCACCGTGCTCGTCACCGGCGGCACCGGGGCGCTCGGCGGGCACGCCGCGCGCTGGCTGGCCGGGAACGGGGCCGAGCACATCGTGCTGGTCGGCCGTGCCGGACCCGGGGCCGCGCTGGAGGCCGAGCTGACCGGCCTCGGCGCCCGGGTCACCGTCCTCGCCTGCGACGTGTCCGACCGGGACGCGCTCGCCGCCCTGCTGGCCGCGCTCGACGCGGAGGGCGGCCCGATCACGGCGGTCGTCCACGCGGCCGGGACGATCGGGCACACGCCGCTCGACGCGCTGACCCCCCAAGGCTTCGCGGAGGCGGCGCGGGCGAAGGCCGACGCCGCCCGGCATCTGCACGAGCTGACCCTCGACCGGGAGCTGGACGCGTTCGTCCTGTTCTCCTCCGTCTCGGCGCTGTGGGGCAGCGCGGGCCACGCCGGGTACGCGGCGGCCAACGCCTTCCTGGACGGGCTGGCGGAGTACCGCAGGGGGCGGGGGCTGCCCGCCGTCTCGGTGGTCTGGGGCCCGTGGGACGGCGGCGGGATGACTTCGCGCGACGGCATGGACCGGGCGCTGAGCCGCCAGGGGCTGCGGTTGCTGGAGCCCCGGCGGGCGATCGAGGAGCTGGAGTGGTGCGCGGGCGGCGGGCCCGCGCCGGTCGTCGCCGACGTGGCGTGGGAGACGTTCCACGCGGCGTACTCCTCGACCGCGCCGAGCCGGCTCTTCGCCGAGGTGCCCGAGGTGCGGCGGGCCGCCGGGGCGGTGAGCCCGGACGCCGACGCCGGTGCGCCCGCCGACGGCGGTTCGGCGCTGCGGGAGTTGGCCGCGCTGAGTCCGGCCGGGCGCAGGGAGGCCCTCGCCGAGATCGCCCGGGGGCTGGTGGCGGCCGTGCTGGGGTACGCCGACGCCGACGATGTCGGCGACCGGTCCCCGTTCAAGGATCTCGGCGTCGACTCGGTGATCGCGGTGGAACTGCGCAACCGGCTCCAGAACCGCACCGGTCTGCCGCTGCCCGTCACCGTCGTCTTCGACCACCCCTCGATCGAGCGGCTCGCGGACTTCCTGACGGCCACGGCGTTCCCGGAGAACCGGAAGAACGAGAGCGGAAGCGAGAACGAGAGCGAGAGCGAGCATCCGGGCGGGGCAGGTGCGGAGGCCCGGGAACGGGAGGCCGCCGAGCGGGAGACCCGGATCGACGAGATGGACGCCGACGAACTGGTGCGGCTCATGCTCGGCGATTAGCAGCGGCACACCGGTAAGAGCACCGTTTCGCGCAATCTATCTGTGAGGGACCATGGCCACGTCGCCGGAGAAGATCGTCGATGCCCTGCGCGCGTCAATGAAGGAGACGGAGCGGCTGCGGCAGGAGAACCAGGAGCTGCTCCGGGCCGGGCACGAGCCGATCGCCGTCGTCGGCATGGGCTGCCATCTCCCGGGCGACGTGCGCGACCCCGAGGAACTGTGGCAGCTCCTCGCCTCGGGCGGCGACGCCGTGTCGGGCTTCCCGACCGACCGGGGCTGGGATCTGGAGGCGCTCTACGACCCGGACCCGGAGCGCCCGGGCGGCGTCTACACCCGGCACGGCGGATTCCTCGCCGACGCGGCGCGGTTCGACGCGGAGTTCTTCGGGATCAGCCCGCGCGAGGCGGTGGCGATGGACCCGCAGCAGCGGCTGCTGCTCCAGACCTCGTGGGAGACCCTGGAGCGGGCCGGGATCGATCCGACGACACTGCACGGAAGCCGTACCGGCGTCTATGTGGGGACGGCCTTCCAGGACTACGCGACCCGGGTCCCCCCGGCCGATCTGGGGGAGTACGAGGGGTACTTCCTGACCTCGTCGGCGGCGAGCGTGCTCTCCGGGCGGCTCGCCTACACCCTCGGCCTCGAAGGTCCCGCGGTCACCGTGGACACCGCCTGCTCGGCGTCGCTGGTCGCGATCCACGCGGCCTGTCAGGCGCTGCGCCGCGACGAGTGCACGCTCGCCCTGGCCGGGGGCGTCACCGTGATGACCACCCCCGCGCAGTTGCAGGGCTTCAGCAGACAGCGCGGGCTCTCGGCGGACGGGCGCTGCCGCTCCTTCGCCGCGGCGGCGGACGGCACCGGCCTCGCCGAGGGCGTCGGCATGGTGCTCCTGGAGCGGCTCTCCGACGCCCGGCGCAACGGCCACCGGGTGCTCGCCGTCGTCCGCGGGAGCGCGACCAACCAGGACGGTGCGAGCAACGGCCTGGCCGCGCCGAACGGGCCCTCGCAGCAGCGGGTGATCCGCCAGGCGCTCGCGGACGCCCGGCTCTCCCCCGCCGAGGTGGACGCGGTGGAGGCGCACGGCACCGCGACCGTCCTGGGCGACCCGATCGAGGCGCAGGCGCTGCTGGCCGCCTACGGGCAGGACCGCGACGAGCCCCTGTGGCTGGGCTCGGTCAAGTCCAACCTGGGGCACACCCAGGCGGCGGCCGGGGTCGTCGGCGTCATCAAGATGGTGCTGGCGATGGGGCACGGCGTGCTGCCGCGGACCCTGCACGTCGACGAGCCGACACCGCACGTGGACTGGGACGCCGGACGTCTGGAGCTGCTGACCCGCGCGATCGACTGGCCGGACACCGGGCGGCCCCGGCGCGCCGGGGTGTCGTCCTTCGGCATCAGCGGCACCAACGCCCATCTGATCCTGGAGCAGGCTCCCGAGGAGGTCCCCGACGAGGCGGGGGCCGACGACGGCCCGCCGCCCCCGGCGGCGTCCTGGACGCTCTCCGCGCGCGGCGAGGACGCCCTGCGCGACCAGGCCCGCAACCTGCTGGCCTGGCTGGCCGACCGGGGCCCGTTCGCTCCGGCGGAGGTCGGCCGGGCGCTCGCCACCACCCGGGCCGCCCTCCCGCACCGGGCGGCCGTCGTCGCGCACGACCTGCCGGAGCTGACCCGGGGGCTGGCCGCGCTCGCCGACGACCGGCCCGATCCCGGGGTGACCACCGGGATCGCGGTACGGGGCAGGCTCGGACTCCTCTTCACCGGCCAGGGCAGTCAGCGTCCGGGCATGGGCCGCGAGCTGTACGCGCGCTCTCCGGTGTTCGCCGAGGCCCTCGACGCGGTGTGCGCCGTGCTGGACCCGCTGCTGGACCGGCCGCTCCGCGAGGTGATGTTCGGAGCCGGGCACACCGGGCACACCGGGAACGCCGCGAGCGGCGGAGAGGCGGACACCGGCGCCGGTGGGCCGCTGGACCGGACCGAGTACACCCAGCCCGCGCTGTTCGCCCTGGAGGTCGCGCTCTTCCGGCTGTTCGCGCACTGGGGCGTCCGACCGGACTCCGTGGCGGGCCACTCGGTCGGCGAGGTGGCCGCCGCCCATGTCGCGGGCGTCCTGTCGCTGACCGACGCCGCCACGATGGTGGCCGCGCGCGGCCGGCTGATGCAGGCGCTGCCCCCGGGCGGCGCGATGACCTCCCTGCGGGCGAGCGAGGAGGAGGTGCTCCCGCTGGTGGCCGAGCGCGCGGACCGGGTCGGTCTGGCGGCGGTCAACGGGCCGGACTCGGTGGTGGTCGCCGGCGAGTCCGGGGCCGTGCGCGAGATCGGCGCGCACTTCGCCGCCCTGGGCCGCAGGACCAGGGACCTGGTGGTCAGCCACGCCTTCCACTCGCCGCTCGTCGACGCCATGCTGCCGGAGTTCCGCCGGGTCGTCGCCGGTCTGACGTTCCACACGCCCGACCTCCCGATCGTGTCCACCCTGACCGGCGAGGAGATCGACCCCGAGGAGATCCGGACACCGGAGTACTGGGTACGGCACGCCCGGGGCACCGTGCGGTTCGCGGACGCGGTGCGGGCCATGGCCGACGGCGGCGTCCGCACCTTCCTGGAGCTGGGCCCCGACGGAGTGCTGTCCGCCATGGCCCGCGACGTGCTCGGCACGGCGGACGCGGACGCCGGCCCCGCCCTGCGGCGGGACCGCGCCGAGGAGCTGACCGTCACCGCCGCGCTGGCCCGGCTGCACACCCGGGGCGTCGCCGTCGACTGGCGGGCCTTCCACGGGCCGTCCCGCACCCACCCGGTGGAGCTGCCCTGCTACCCCTTCCGCCGCGACCGCCACTGGCTGACCGCCCCGGCGGCCCCGGCCAGGCAGGCCCCCGGCGGTCACCCGATGGTCGGCGCGGTGGTCCCGCTGCCCGACGGCGAACTCCTGCTCACCGGACGGCTCTCGACCGCCTCCCACGGCTGGATCGCCGACCACCGCGTACTCGACCGGGTGCTGGTCCCCGGCACCGCGATGCTCGAACTGGCGCTGTACGCGGGTGAACGCGCGGGCCTGGACCGGGTGGCGGAACTGACCTTCCTCGCCCCGCTCGTCCTGCCCGAGCGGGGCACGGTCGCCGTCCAGGTGCGCGTGGGCGGCCCGGACGAGTCCGGGATGCGGACGCTGAGCCTGCACTCCCGGCCGGACGGCGGCGCGGACGACGAGCCGTGGACCGCGCACGCCACCGGAACGCTGACCCGGGCCGCCGGCGCCGGGGCGGCGGAGCTGTCCGTCTGGCCGCCGGACGGCGCGGAGCCGGTGGACGTGTCCGGTCTCTATCCGCTGCTCGCGGAGACCGGCCTGGAGTACGGGCCCCTGTTCCAGGGGCTGCGCGCCGCGTGGCGGCGCGACGGCGAGCTGTTCGTGGAGGCCTCGGTCGAGGACGAGGCCGGGGCCGGGGCCGGGGAGTTCGGGGTGCACCCCGCGCTGCTGGACTCGGCGCTGCACGGGGTGGCGCTGAACGTGGTGCTGCCCGGGTGGGACCGGGCCCTGCTGCCCTTCGCCTGGCGCGGCGTCACCCGGCACGCCGCCGGCGCGCCGGTGCTGCGCGTACGGCTGGCGGCGACGGGCGAGGACACCGTGTCCGTGCTGGCCGCGGACGAGACGGGCGAACCCGTGCTGTCGGCCGACGCGCTGGTGCTGCGCCCGGCGGCCCCCGGCACGGGCGACGCCGCCCGCGACCGGCTGTACCAGGTGGGCTGGGAGGCACCGGCCCCGGCGGCGGCGGGGGGCGAGGAGCCGTCCTGGGCCGTCGTGGGCCACGGCGCGCGCGAGCTGGCGGACCTCGTCGGCGCGCCCGGCGGCGTGCATCCCGATCTGGACTCGCTCGCCCGGGCGGGCGCGGCGGGCGGGCCGGTCCCCGAGACGGTGCTGGTGCCCTGCTGGTCCGGCCCGGACGCAGACCCGGACACGGACACCGGCCCGGACACGGACGCCGTGCGGGCGGGCGGCGACGGCGACGCCGTGCGGTCCGCCGCCCATCGGGCGCTCGCCCTCGTGCACTCCTGGCAGGCCGACGAACGGTTCGCCGGGCGGCGGCTGGTGCTGGTGACCCGGCGGGCCGTGGCCGTCGGCGCGGAGGACGTCCTCGACCTGGCGCACAGCGCGGTCTGGGGTCTGGTGCGCACCGCCCAGTCGGAGAACCCCGGCCGGTTCGCCCTCGTCGACCTGGACGGCCGGCGGACGTCGTACGAACGGCTCGCCGAGGCCGTCGCGTCGGACGAACCGCAGCTGGCGATCCGCGACGGCGAACCGGCGGTCCCCCGGCTGGCCCGGCCGCGCCCCGGCCGTACGCTGCCGGTCCCGGCGAAAGGCCCGTGGCGGCTGGGCGTGACGGACGGCGGCACCCTGGAGGGGCTCGCCCTGGTCGCCCACCCCGGGGCCGGCGAGCCGCTGGCGGCCGGTCAGGTGCGGCTGGCCGTGCGGGCGGCCGGACTGAACTTCCGGGATGTGCTGAACGCCCTGGGCATGTACCCCGGAGAGGCCGGGCCGCTCGGCGTGGAGGGCGCGGGCGTCGTCACCGAGGTGGGGCCCGGCGTCACCTCGGTGGTCCCCGGCGACCGGGTCCTCGGCATGGTGTTCGGCGGTATCGGCCCGGTGGCCGTGACCGACGAGCGGCTGATCGCCGCGATCCCGGACGGCTGGTCCTTCGCCCAGGCGGCGGCCGTGCCCGCCGTGTTCCTGACCGCCGCCTACGCGCTGACCGGCCTCACCGAGCTGCGGCCCGGTGAAACGGTGCTGGTGCACGCCGGGACCGGCGGCGTCGGCACGGCCGCCGTACAGCTGGCCCGGCATCTGGGGGCCGAGGTCTACGCGACCGCCCACCCGTCGAAGTGGGACGTGCTGCGGGCGATGGGACTGGACGACGCGCACATCGCCTCCTCCCGGACGCTGGAGTTCGAGGAGAAGTTCCGCCGGACCCTCGGCGGACGGGGCATGGACGTGGTCCTGGACTCCCTGGCGGGCGAGTTCGTCGACGCCTCGCTGCGGCTGCTGGCCCCGGGCGGTCGCTTCCTGGAGATGGGCAAGACCGACGTGCGCGATCCGCGCACCGTGGCGGCCGACCACGGCGGCGCGTCCTATCGGGCCTTCGATCTCGTCGACGCCGGAGCGGAGCGCATCGGGGCGATGCTGGCCGAAGTGCTCGGCCTGTTCGCCGAAGGCGTCCTGCGCCTGCCGCGGGTGACCGTCTGGGACGTACGCCACGCGGCCGACGCCTTCCGGTTCATCAGCCGGGCACGCCACATCGGCAAGGTGGTGCTCACCGTGCCGGCCCCGCTCGACCCGGAGGGCACCGTGCTGATCACCGGCGGCACCGGTGCGCTCGGCGGCACGGTCGCCCGCCATCTGGTGCGGCGGCACGGCGTACGGCGTCTGGTCCTGGCGGGCCGCCGGGGGACGGCGGCCCCCGGGGCGGAGGAGCTGGCCGCCGAACTCGCCGGGCACGGGGCCGAGGTGACCGTCGTGGCCTGCGACGTCAGCGACCGGGCCGCGCTGAGCGGGCTGCTCGACGCGGTGCCGGCGAAGCATCCGCTGACCGGTGTCGTGCACACGGCCGGGGTGCTGGACGACGGGGTGCTGTCCTCGCTCACCCCCGGGCGGCTGGACACCGTGCTCCGTCCCAAGGCGGACGCGGCGCTGCTCCTGGACGAGCTGACCCGCGACGCGGACCTCTCCCTGTTCGTCCTGTTCTCCTCCACGGCCGGGGTGCTCGGCGGCGCGGGGCAGGCGAACTACGCCGCGGCCAACACCGTTCTGGACGCGCTGGCGAGCCGCCGAGGAGCGGCCGGGCTCCCCGGGCTGTCCCTGGCCTGGGGACCGTGGGAGAACTCCGGCAGCATGCTCGGCGGACTGGGCGAGGTGGACCTGGCCCGGCTCGGCCGCACCGGTCTGACACCCCTGACCGACGAGGAGGGTCTGGCCCTCCTCGACGCCGCCCTCGCCACCGGGGAGGCGGCCGTCGTCCCCGCCAAGGTGAACGGCTCGGCGCTGCGCCGGACGCCTCCGGACCAGATTCCGTATCCGCTCCGGGGACTCGCCGGCGGGCCGGTGCGCCGGGCGGGCCGCGAGCGGGCCCGCCCGGCGGCGGCCCGGGCGCTGCGGAGCCGGCTGGCGGCAGCCGCCCCCGAGACCCGCGAGCAGACCCTTCTCGACCTGGTGCGCGGCCATGCGGCGGCGGTGCTGGGCCACGCCGACAGCGCGGCGATCGTCGCCGAACTCGCCTTCAAGGAGATGGGCTTCGACTCGCTGACCGCCGTGGAGCTGCGCAATCGGCTGAACGGCGCGGCCGGCGCGCAGCTGCCGTCCACTCTGCTCTTCGACCATCCGACCCCCGCCCTGCTGGCCCGGCGGCTGGGCGAGGAGCTGCTGGGCACGGAGCCGTCCCCGGCCCCCGCCCCGCCCGCCGCGCCGGGGGCCGGGGCCGGTGCCGACGACGACCCGATCGCCATCGTGTCGATGAGCTGCCGCTACCCCGGCTCCGTCGCGACCCCGGAGGACCTGTGGCGGCTCGTCGCCGACGAGCGGGACGTGGTCGACCCGTTCCCGTCCGACCGGGGGTGGGACGTCGAGGGCATGTACGACCCGGACCCGGAGCGGCCCGGGACGACCTATGTGAAGGTGGGCGGATTCCTCGACGACGCGGCCCGGTTCGACGCCGGGCTGTTCGGGATCAGCCCGCGCGAGGCGCTCGCCATGGACCCCCAGCAGCGGCTGCTGCTGGAGACCTCCTGGGAGGTGCTGGAGCGGGCCGGGATCGACCCGACCTCGATGAAGGGCAGCCCGGTCGGGGTGTTCGTCGGGGCCGCGTCCCAGGGATACCCCTCGGACCCCCGGCAGGCCCCCGACGAGCTGGGCGGCTATCTGCTGACCGGCAGCACGGCGAGCGTCATGTCCGGCCGCATCGCCTACGCCCTCGGCGTCGAGGGCCCCGCCGTGACCATCGACACCGCCTGCTCCTCGTCGCTGGTGGCACTGCACATGGCGGTGCAGGCCCTGCGGCGGGACGAGTGCGCGCTCGCCGTGGCAGGGGCCGCCGCCGTCATGGCCACCCCCGACATCTTCATCGAGTTCAGCCGGCAGCGCGGGCTCTCCCCGGACGGCCGCTGCAAGCCGTTCGCGGCCGCCGCCGACGGCACCGGCTGGGGCGAGGGCGTCGGCGTCCTGCTGCTGGAGCGGCTCTCCGACGCGCGCCGCAACGGCCATCCCGTGCTGGCGGTCGTCCGGGGCTCCGCGATCAACTCCGACGGGGCCAGCAACGGGCTGACCGCCCCCAACGGACCCTCGCAGCAACGGGTGATCCGCCAGGCGCTCGCCGACGCCCGGCTGTCGGCCGACGACATCGACGCCGTGGAGGCGCACGGCACCGGCACCCGGCTCGGCGACCCCATCGAGGCGCAGGCCCTGGCGGCGACATACGGCCGCGGGCGGGAGACGGACCGGCCGCTGCGGCTGGGCTCGGTGAAGTCGAACATCGGCCACACCCAGGCCGCGGCGGGGATGGCCGGCGTCATCAAGATGGTGGCGGCGATGCGCCACGGGGTGCTCCCCCGGACGCTCCACGTCGACCGTCCCACCCCGGAGGTCGAGTGGTCCTCCAGCGGCCTCTCGCTGCTGACCGAGACCGTGCCGTGGCCCGAGACCGGCCGGCCGCGCCGGGCCGCGGTCTCCTCCTTCGGCATCAGCGGCACCAACGCCCATGTGATCGTCGAACAGGCCCCGACCGCGCCGGAGAAGACACCGAGGACACCGGCGAAGACACCGGGGACGGAACCGGCGGGGGCACCGGAGTCCGCGCCCCCGGCGGCCGTGCCCTGGTCCCTGTCCGGGAAGACCGCCGAGGCGCTGCGCGCCCAGGCCGGCCGGCTCCTGACCCGCCTCGCCGACGACCCCGGTTTCGACCCGGGGGACGTCGGCCGCTCGCTGGCCACCGGCCGCGCGGCGCTCGACCACCGCGCCGTGGTGGTCGGCGAAGGGCGGCGGAGCCTGCTGGACGGAGTGGCCGCGCTGGCCCGGGGCGAGGAACTGGACTCGGTCGTCCGGGGCGAGGCGCGCGGCCGGGGCAGGACCGTGTTCGTCTTCTCCGGCCAGGGCTCGCAGTGGCCGGGGATGGCCGCCGGCCTGCTGGACGGGTCCGAGGTGTTCGCCGCGCGGATCCGGGAGTGCGAGGCCGCCCTCGCGCCCCATGTGGACTGGTCCCTGACGGAGCTGCTGCGGGGCGCGCCCGGCGCTCCGGCGCTGGAGCGGGTGGACGTCGTCCAGCCCGCGCTGTTCTCCGTCATGGTGTCCCTGGCCGCCCTCTGGCAGTCCTTCGGGGTCCGGCCGAGCGCGGTCATGGGCCACAGCCAGGGCGAGATCGCCGCCGCCTGTGTGGCCGGCGCGCTCACCCTCGACGACGCGGCCCGGGCGGTGGCGCTGCGCAGCAGGGCGCTCGCCGGGCTGAAGGGCGGGGGCGGCATGGTCTCCGTCGCGCTGGGCGAGGAGGCGGCGGCCGGGCTGGTGAGCGGCTGGGCGGGCCGGATCTCCGTCGCCTCGGTGAACGGCGCGTCCTCCACCGTCGTCTCCGGCGACCGGGAGGCGCTGGCGGAGCTGGTGGCGCGGTGCGAGGGCGACGGGGTGCGGACAAGGACGCTCCCGGTGGACTACGCCTCGCACTCACCGCAGGTCGAACAGGTCCGCGAGCGGCTGCTGCGGGAGCTGGCGTCCATCGCCCCCCGGGCGTCGAGGATCCCCTTCTACTCGACGGTCACCGGCACGGAGCTGGACACCACCGCTCTGGACGCCGGCTACTGGTACCGCAATCTGCGGGAGACCGTCCATCTGGAGCGCGTCACCCGGCTCCTCCTGGAGCAGGGCTTCGACGTCTTCGTCGAGGCCAGCCCGCACCCGGTGCTGACCATGGCGATCCAGCAGACCATGGACGCCGCGAACGTCCCCCACGGACTCACGGCGGGCTCGCTGCGCCGCGGGGACGGAGGGCTCGGACGTTTTCTGCTCTCGGCGGCGGAACTCCACACCGGCGGTGTGCCGGTCCGGTGGTCCTCGGCCCTCGGGGACGGCGACGGCGGGCCGGTCGAGCTGCCGACCTATCCCTTCGGGGGCGAGCGGTACTGGCTGGAGCGCTCCGGCGGCTCGGGCGACGCGACCTCCTTCGGCCTGGGCCGGGGGGGCCACCCGCTGCTCGGTGCGGTGGTGACCCTGCCCGGCACGGCCGGTGCCGTCCTCACGGGACGGCTGTCGACCCGCGCCCAGCCCTGGCTGGCCGACCACACCGTGCTGGACACGGTGCTCGTCCCCGGCACGGGGATCGCCGAACTGGCGCTGCGCGCGGCCCGGGAGACCGGCCGCGACACCCTTGAGGAACTCACCCTCCTGGAGCCGCTGGCAGTCGACGAGGACGGCGTCCAGCTGCGGGTGACGGTCGGGGAACCCGACGATGACGGCCGCCGCTCCGTGGAGGTGCACTCCCGCCGGGAGGACGCCCCCGGGGACCTGCCCTGGCTCCGGCACGCCGTCGGCGTGATCGACGCCGAGGCCGCCGCGCCGGGCGGGCCGATGGAGCCCTGGCCCCCGGCGGACGCCGAGCCGGTGGACCTGGAGCACGGGTACGCGGCGCTGGCCGCCGCCGGGCTCGGCTACGGGCCCGCGTTCCAGGGGCTGCGCACGGTCGCACGGCGCGGCCGGGACGTCTTCGCCGAGGTCTCCCTCCCCGACCCGGCGCAGGCCCGGCCGTACGGGGTGCATCCGGCGCTCTTCGACGCCGCGCTGCACGCGATCGTCCTGGGCGGGCTGGTGGCGGACCCCGCCGAACCGCTGCTACCGTACGCCTGGCGGGGCCTTTCCCTGCACACGGCAGGGGTCTCCGCGCTGCGGGTGCGGCTGTCGCCCGCGGGCCCGGACGCCGTGTCGATCCGGGCGACCGACGAGTCCGGCGCTCCGGTGCTCACGGTCGACTCGCTGCTGGTGCGGCCGGTTTCACCGGCCCGGATCGAGAACGCCCGGGGCGGACACGGCCGTTCCCTCTTCCGGGTCTCCGGCGAACGGGTCGCCCTTTCCCGGGCCGTCGTCCCCGGCGCGGCGGAGTGGGCCGTGCTGGGACCGGACCCGCTCGGTCTCGGGGCCGCGCTGACGGCGGCCGGCGCGCGCTTCGAGCGTCACGAGAGCCTTCGGGCGCTCGCCGACGCGGTCGGGGCCGGGGCTCCGCCGCCCGGCGCTGTGCTGGTGCCGTGCCCGGACGGACCGCCCGGGGACGCGGGGGACGCGGACGAGGCCGCTTCCGCGCGGACGGCGACGCACCGGGCGCTGGCGCTGGCCCGGAGCTGGCTCGCCGAGACGCGGTTCGCCGCGTCGAGGCTGGTCTTCGTCACCCGGCACGCCATGGCCCTCGACGAGGACGACGCCCCGCGCGATCTGGCGCACGCCGCGCTCTGGGGTCTGCTGCGGTCGGCGCAGTCGGAGCACCCCGGCCAGTTCGGTCTGCTGGACACCGACGACGACCCGGCATCGCACCGCGCGCTGCCCGCGGCGCTGGCGTCGGACGAGCCTCAACTCGTCCTCCGCCGGGGAGTGGTGACCGCGCCGAGGCTGGCCCGTGTGGCACCGGCCGCCGAAGCCCCCGAAGGACCGCCCCGGTTCGCACCGGACGGCACCGTGCTGATCACCGGCGGTACGAGTGGACTGGGCGCGCTGGTCGCCCGCCATCTGGTGGACCGGCACGGCGTGACCCGGCTGCTGCTCACCAGCCGGAGCGGCCGGGCGGCGGCGGGCGCCGACGAGCTGGCGGCCGAACTCGCCGGGCGGGGAGCGCAGGTCACCGTGGCCGCCTGCGACGTCGCCGACCGGGAGGCCCTGGCGGCGCTGCTCGCCTCCGTACCCCCGGCGCACCCGCTGACGGCGGTGGTGCACGCCGCCGGGGTGCTGGACGACAGCGTCCTCACCTCGCTGACCCCCGAGCGGATCGACGCGGTGCTGCGGCCCAAGGCGGACGGCGCGCTGCATCTGCACGAACTGACCCTCGGCGCACCGCTCTCGGCCTTCGTGCTCTTCTCCTCGGCCGCCGGGGTGCTGGGCACGGCGGGCCAGGGCGGATACGCGGCGGCGAACGCCTTCCTGGACGCGCTCGCCGGGCGCAGGCGGGCGGCGGGCCTGCCCGGCGTCTCCCTGGCCTGGGGCATGTGGGAGCGGCGCAGCGGGCTCACCGCCGGTCTGTCCGAGGCCGATCTGCGGCGGATGGCGCGGTCCGGAGTGGGGCGGCTGCCGACCGACGAGGGCCTGGCGCTCTTCGACACGGCCCTCGGGAGCCCGGACGCGCTGCTGGTGCCGGTGCGGCTGAACCCGGCGGCGCTGACGGCGGGTGACCCGGCCGAGCCGGTGCCTTCGGTGCTGCGGAACCTGGTCCGGGCCGCACGGCGGGGCCCGGACCGGGCGAAGGGCCCGGACCGGCCGTTCGCCGAGCAGGTGGCCGGGCTCTCCGCCGGGGAACGGGACAAGGCGGTCCTGGACCTCGTACGGCGGCAGGCGGCCTCGGTGCTGGGGCTCGCATCGGCGGACGCCGTCCAGGACACCCGGGGCTTCCTTCAGCTGGGGTTCGACTCCCTGACCGCCGTCCAACTGCGCGGCCGGCTGAGCGCGGCCACCGGGCTGCGGCTGCCCGCGACGCTCGTCTTCGACCGGCCCACCCCCGCCGAGGCCGCCCAGTACCTGCGGGAGCGGCTCTTCCCCCAGAGCCGCGAACTCTCCCCGGCCGAGGCCGAGGAGAAGGAGTTCCGCGCGGCCCTGGACGCGATCCCGATGGCCCGGTTCCGGCAGGCCGGACTCCTGGCGGACCTCCTCAGGCTCGCCGAGGGGGACGGCGGGGGCACGGAGCGGCCGGCCGGGGGCGGGGAGCCCGCCGTCGACGACATGAACGTCGACGACCTCGTACGGGCGGCCTTCGGCGCGGACGAGCAGTCCTGATCCCGGATTCGACGAAAGGAGGGGCCATGGCCACATCGTCCGACGCGGTGGTGGAAGCACTACGGGCTTCGTTGAAGGCGAACGAGCGGCTGCGGAGCGCACAGCGCGCCGCCGTCGAGCCGGTGGCGATCGTCGGGATGGGCTGCCGCTACCCGGCGGGCGTGGCCTCTCCCGAGCAGCTGTGGGAGCTGGTCCTGGACGGCCGCGACGCCGTGTCGGGGTTCCCGGACGACCGGGGCTGGGACCTGGCGTCGCTCTTCGACGACGATCCCGACCGGCCGGGGACCTCCTACGCCCGGGAGGGCGGCTTCCTCCACGACGCCGCGGAGTTCGACGCGGCCTTCTTCGGCGTCTCGCCGCGCGAGGCCCTCGCCATGGATCCGCAGCAGCGGCTGCTCCTGGAGACCTCCTGGGAGGCGGCCGAACGGGCCGGGATCGACCCGCTCTCCCTGAAGGGCAGCTCCACCGGTGTCTTCGCCGGGGTGATGTACCACGACTACGGGGCCCGGCCGGGCCTGGACACCGCCGAGGTGGAGGGATATCTCGGCACCGGCAGCGCGGGCAGCGTCGCCTCGGGGCGGATCTCCTACACGCTGGGTCTGGAAGGGCCCGCCGTGACCGTGGACACGGCGTGCTCGTCGTCGCTGGTGGCCCTGCATCTGGCCGTGCAGGCGCTGCGCCGGGGCGAGTGCTCGCTGGCCTTCGCCGCCGGGGTGACGGTGATGTCGACCCCGGCCACCTTCGTGGAGTTCAGCCGGCAGCGCGGGCTGGCCCCGGACGGCCGCTGCAAGTCGTTCGCCGACGGGGCCGACGGGGCCGGCTGGAGCGAGGGCGGCGGGGTGCTGCTGCTGGAGCGGCTCTCCGACGCGCGCCGCAACGGACGCCGGATCCTCGCCGTGGTGCGCGGCAGCGCGGTGAACCAGGACGGCGCGAGCAGCGGGCTCACCGCGCCCAACGGGCCCTCGCAGCAGCGGGTGATCCGCCGGGCGCTGGACGACGCGGCGCTGTCGCCCTCGGACGTCGACGCGGTCGAGGGACACGGCACCGGAACGCCGCTCGGCGACCCGATGGAGGCCCAGGCGCTCCTGGCGGCCTTCGGCGGCGAACGCGAACGCCCGCTCTGGCTCGGCTCGGTGAAGTCGAACATCGGCCACACCCAGGCGGCGGCCGGGATCGCCGGGGTCATCAAGATGGTGATGGCGATGCGCCACGGCGTGCTCCCCCGGACGCTCCACGTGGACAGACCGACCACCCAGGTGGACTGGTCGGCCGGCTCGGTGGAGCTGCTGACCGAGACCCGGCGGTGGCCGGACCCGGGGCGTCCGCGCCGCGCGGGGGTGTCGTCCTTCGGCATCAGCGGCACCAACGCCCATGTGATTCTGGAGGAGGCCCCGGCGGAGGCCGGCCCTTCGGCGGACGCCGCTCCGACGGCGGACGGCCCGCTGCCGTGGCTCCTGTCGGGCCGGGACGGGGGCGCGCTGCGCGACCAGGCGGAGCGGCTGCTGCGGCAGCTGGAGAGCGAGCGGGAACCGCGCCTCCCGGAGCTGGCGCACTCCCTCGCCACCACCCGGTCGGCCTTCGAGCACCGCGCGGTCGTCGTCGCGTCGGACCTCGCCGGGCTGACGGACGGTCTGCGCCGGCTCGCGGCGGGCGGGTCACCGGCCCGGGGCGCGCGCGGCGAGGCCTCCGGCGGCGGGCGGGCGTTCCTCTTCACCGGGCAGGGCGCGCAGCGGGCGGGCATGGGACGGGAGCTGTACGAGCGGTTCCCGGCCTTCGCCGGGGCCCTGGACGCGGTCTGCGCGGAGCTGGACCGCCATCTCGACCGGCCGGTCCGCGACGTGGTCTTCGGCGAGCCGGGCGCCGGCTCGCTCCTGGACCGGACGGCCTGGGCCCAGCCGGCGCTGTTCGCGCTGGAAGTGGCGCTGTACCGGCTGGTGGAGTCGTGGGGTCTGCGGCCGGACCATGTGTGCGGCCACTCCGTCGGCGAGCTGGCGGCGGCCCACGCGGCCGGGGTGCTGTCGCTGGCGGACGCGGCGCTGCTGGCCGTGGCCCGGGGCCGGCTGATGCAGGCGCTGCCGCCGGGCGGGGCGATGACGGCGGTGCGGGCCACGGAGGAGGAGGTCGCCCCGCTGCTGGCCGAGCGGGTCGGCCGCGCGGACCTCGCGGCGGTGAACGGCCCCTCGTCCGTGGTGATCGCCGGGGACGAGGACGCGGTGGCCGAGGTGGCGGCGCACTTCGCCGGGCTGGGGCGGGACACGAAGCGGCTGCGGGTCGGCCACGCCTTCCACTCCCCCCGCATGGACGCGATGGTGGAGGAGTTCGCGGGCGTGGTGCGGGGGGTGTCCCTGGCCGCGCCCCGGATTCCGCTGGTGTCCACGCTGACCGGGGCGCTGGTGACGGCCGATGAGGTGTGCGCGCCCGAGTACTGGGCCCGGCACGCGCGGGAGACGGTCAGATTCCTCGACGCGGTCCGGACGCTGGAGGCCGAGGGCGTCACCGAGTTCCTGGAGCTGGGGCCCGACGCCGTACTCGCGGCGATGGGCCAGGAGTGCGTCACCGGCGGCGAACGGGTCTTCGCCTCGGCCCTGCGCCGCGACGAGTCCGAGCGGCGGACGCTGCTGGAGGCGGTGGGCCGGATGTACGCGCGCGGCGCGGAGGTGCGGTGGGAGAGCGTGCTCACCGCCGGTACGGCCGGTGCCGGGGCCGGGGCGGACCCCGCGCCGCCCCGGTGGGTGCCGCTGCCGACGTACGCCTTCCAGCGCGAGCGGTACTGGCTCCGGTCGAAGGACCGGGCCGACGGCGACCGGGCCCGGGTGGACGACCACCGGTACCGGATCGACTGGGCGGCGCTGCCCGGGGCCCCCGCGCCCCCGCCGGGCGGCCGGTGGCTGATCGTGTCGTCCGCCGGTGCGCGGGGAGCGGCGGAACGGCTGGCGGAGGCGGCCCGGCTCGCCGGGGCCGGCGAAGCCGCCCACCTCGTCGTCGACGCCGCCACGGGGACCGACCGGGCCATGCTGGCCCGTCGTCTCGCCGGGGCGGCCGGGGCCGCCGCCGGGGAGAGGCCGCCGACCGCCGTGGTGTCGGTGCTGGCGGCGGACGAACGTCCCTCGCCCTTCC
Source organism: Streptomyces amakusaensis (assembly GCF_039532665.1). NCBI lineage: Bacteria > Bacillati > Actinomycetota > Actinomycetes > Kitasatosporales > Streptomycetaceae > Streptomyces > Streptomyces amakusaensis. Next base: position 268,491 of record NZ_BAAASB010000001.1, read on the forward strand.
CCGGGCTCACCCGGGGCCTCGCGATGACGGTGACGCTGGGGCAGGCCCTGGGCGACGCCGGGATCGACGCCCCCCTGTGGTGCCTCACCGAGGGCGCGGTCGCCGTCGGCGACGACGACCCGGTCCGCTCCCCGGCGCAGGCGGCCGTGTGGGGGCTGGGCCGGGTGGCCGCGCTCGAATGGCCCCGGCGCTGGGGCGGCCTGGCCGATCTGCCGGAGTCGGCGGACGGGCCCGCGCTCGCCCGGCTGCTGGGCGTCCTCGCCGGCCCCGGCCGCGAGAGCCAGCTGGCGCTGCGCGCCGGCGGGGTCCTCGGCTGCCGTCTGGTGCGCTCCCCGCTGGCCGGGTCCCCCGTCCGGCGCTCCTGGCGGCCCACCGGCACCGCGCTGGTGACCGGAGGGACCGGCGGGCTCGGCGCGCACGTCGCCCGCTGGCTGGCCGGACAGGGCGTCGGCCGTCTGGTCCTGCTCGGCCGCCGGGGACCGAACGCCCCCGGCGCGGCCGAGCTGGCGGCCGAACTCACCGCTCTCGGCGGCGAGACGACCGTCGTCGCCTGCGACATCACCGACCGGGACGCCCTGCGCCGGGTCGTGGACTCGCTCCCCGCCGAACAGCCGGTCACCACCGTCGTCCACGCGGCGGGCGCGATCCACGGCGAGAAGCCGCTGGCGGAGTGCGATCTCGCCGAGATCGCCGGGGTGCTCGCCGCCAAGGCCGAGGGCGCCGCGAACCTGGACGCCGTCTTCGACGGCTCGTCCCCCGGCAGGTCCCCCGACGCGTTCGTGCTCTTCTCCTCCGGGGCCGGGCTGTGGGGCAACACCGGGCAGGCGGCGTACGCGGCGGGGAACGCGTATCTGGACGCTCTGGCGAGCGAGCGCCGGGCCCGCGGGCACGCCGCCACCTCGGTGGCGTGGGGCGCGTGGGACGGCGGCGGGATGGCCGGCGCGGACGGGGCGGGCGAGCTGCTGCGCGCGCGGGGCATCCCGCTGATGGCCCCGGAGACGGCCCTCGAAGGCCTGCGGGCGGCGCTGGAGAGGGAGGAGACCGCCACGGCCTTCGCCGCCGTCGACTGGGACCGGTTCGCCCCCGCGTTCAGCGTGTCCCGGTCGGGCGCGCTGCTGGACGACCTGCCCGACGCGCGGCGCGCGGCGCGCACCGGGGCCGGGCCCGCGCGGGCGGACGCGCTGCGGGAGCGGCTGGCGGGGCTGCCCGCCGACGAACAGTCGCGGATCCTGCTGGAGCTGGTGCGGACCCACGCGGCCGACGCCCTGGGACACCGCACCCCGGACGGCGTCCGCGCCACGACGGCGTTCAAGGATCTCGGCTTCGACTCGATGGCCTCGCTGACCCTGCGGAACCGGCTCAACGAGGCCACCGGTCTGACCCTGGCGACCACGGTGGTCTTCGACCACGCCACGGCGGCAGCGCTCGCCGGGCAGCTGCGCGCGGAACTCCTCCCCGACGGCGGGACGGCCGGCACGGCACTGGCCGACCTGGACCGGCTGGAGGCGGCGGTCGACTCGACGGCCCCCGGCGATCAGACCCGTACCCGGGTCGTGGCTCGGCTGCGGACCCTGCTGTGGAAGTGGGACCAGCCGGACGAGGCCCCGGGCGGGGACGCGCTGACGTCGGCGAGCGACGACGAGATATTCGACATCCTCAACAAGGAGCTTGGCATCTCGTGACCACGGCAGAGGACAAACTTCGCCAGTATCTGAAGCTCACCGCCACCGAGCTGCGCCAGACGCGGGCCCGTCTCGACCAGGCGGAGCGGCGGGAGCACGAACCGGTCGCGATCGTCGCCATGGGATGCCGCTTCCCCGGGGGCGTCGACTCCCCGGAAGAGCTGTGGCGGCTGGTCGCCGACGGGAGGGACGCCGTCTCCGGCTTCCCCGAGGACCGCCGGTGGGAGCTGGAGAGCCTGTACGACCCGGAGCCCGGCCGGCCGGGGAAGAGCTATGTGCGCACCGGGGCCTTCCTGGACGACGCGGCGGGTTTTGACGCGGAGTTCTTCGGGATCAACCCGCGCGAGGCCCTCGCCATGGACCCCCAGCAGCGGCTGTGGCTGGAGGTCTCCTGGGAGGCGCTGGAGCGCGCCGGCATCGACCCGAAGTCCCTGCGGGGCAGCCGGTCCGGGGTCTTCGTCGGGCTGACGCACCAGGGGTACGCGTTCCCCGCGCGGCCGAGCGCGGACGACGAGGCGGCCGGCTACCGGCTGACCGGCAGCACCGCGGCCGTGGCGGCGGGGCGCACCTCCTACGTACTGGGGCTGACCGGTCCCGCCGTGACCGTCGACACGGCCTGTTCGTCCTCGCTGGTGGCGCTGCACCAGGCGAGCAACGCGCTGCGCTCCGGCGAGTGCTCGCTGGCGCTGGCGGGCGGGGTGACGGTGATGTCGACGCCCGGCGCCTTCGTGGAGTTCAGCCGTCAGCGCGGCCTCGCGGCCGACGGCCGCTGCAAGCCTTTCGCGGCCGGGGCCGACGGCACCGGCTGGGGCGAGGGCGCGGGGGTCCTCGTGCTGGAGCGCCTCAGCGACGCCGAGCGCAACGGGCACCCGGTCCTCGCCCTCGTCCGGGGCTCCGCCGTCAACCACGGCGGCGCGGGCAACGGGCTGACCGCGCCCAACGGGCCCTCGCAGCGGCGGCTCATCGAAGAGGCGCTGGAGCGGTCGCGGCTGTCGCCGTCGGACATCGACGCGGTCGAGGCCCACGGCACCGGGACCACCCTGGGCGACCCGATCGAGGCGCGGGCCGTCCTGGCGGCCTACGGGCAGGGCCGCCCGGAGGACCGGCCGCTGTGGCTGGGCTCGGTGAAGTCGAACATCGGCCACACCCAGGCGGCTTCCGGGGTCGCGGGCGTCATCAAGATGGTGATGGCGATGCGCCACGGCGTACTCCCCCGGACGCTCCACGTGGACGAACCGACACCCCATGTGGACTGGACCGCCGGGCATGTACGCCTGCTCACCGAGGAACACCCCTGGCCCACCGCCGAGAACCGGCCACGCCGCGCGGGCGTCTCCTCCTTCGGCGTCAGCGGCACCAACGCCCACGTCATCGTCGAACAGGCCCCCGACACCGGGGACGACCCGGCCCCGGTCCCGGCCGTCCCGTCGGCGCTGCCGTGGGCGGTGTCCGGGGCGAGCCCCCGGGCGCTGCGCGCGCAGGCGGCGCGGCTGGCCGCGTACGCGAACGCCCACCCGGAGATCGGCGACGCGGACATCGGCCTCTCCCTCGCGACGACCCGGTCCGCCCTGGCGCACCGGGCGGTCGTGATCGGCTCCGGCAGGGACGAACTGGCCGGTGCGCTCACGGCCCTGGCCACCGGGGCGGAGTCCCCCGCGGTGGTCACCGGGCGGCCCGGCGGCGGGGCGGGCGGCGACGGCGCGGGCGAACGGGCGAAGACCGTGTTCGTCTTCCCCGGCCAGGGCTCGCAGTTCGCCGGGATGGCCGCCGGTCTGCTGGACTCCTCGCCGGTCTTCCGGAACGCCGTGGAGGAGTGCGCCAAGGCGCTCGAACCGCATGTGAACTGGTCGCTGACGGATGTGCTCCGGGGCGGGGACGACGGCTGGCTGGACCGGGTGGACATCGTCCAGCCCGCGCTGTTCGCGGTCATGGTGTCGCTGACCGCCCTGTGGCGGTCGGTGGGCGTGACGCCGGACGCGGTGGTCGGCCACTCCCAGGGCGAGATCGCCGCCGCGTGCGCGGCGGGCGTCCTGTCGCTGGAGGACGCGGCCCGGGTGGTGGCCGTGCGCGGCAAGGCGCTGCGGGCGCTGGCCGGTCGCGGCGGCATGGCGACCGTGGCGCTGAACGAGGTCCGGGCCGAGTCGCTCCTCTCCGCCTGGGACGGCCGGCTGTCGGTGGCGGCGGTCAACAGCCCTTCGTCGGTGGTGGTCTCCGGCGACGGGGAAGCCCTGGAGGCCCTGCTGACCCGGTGCGCCGAGGACGGCGTACGGGCCCGCCGCGTCCCGGTCGACTACGCCTCGCACTCCCCGCAGGTCGAGGAGGTCCGCGAGAGCCTGATCGACGGGCTGGCCGGCGTCTCGCCCGAACCGGCGCGGGTGGCGTTCCACTCCACGGTCACCGGCGGCCCGCTGGACGCCGGCGAGCTGCGGGCCGACTACTGGTACCGCAATCTCCGGCAGCCCGTGCGGCTGGAGGAGGTCGTCCGAGGGCTGGCGAAGGACGGGTACGGCGTCTTCCTGGAGATCAGCCCGCACCCGGTGCTGACGGTCCCGCTCCAGGAGACGATGGAGCACGCCGGGGCGGAGAGCGTACTTGTCACCGGCTCGCTGCGCCGGGACGACGGCGGCCCCGAGGGCTTTCTCCGCGCGGCGGGCACGCTGTACGCCGAGGGCGTCCCGGTCGACTGGGCCGGGGTGTTCGCGGACAGCGGGGCCCGGCGGACGGAGCTGCCGACGTACGCCTTCCAGCGGCAGGGGTACTGGCTGGACGACCGCGACACGGGCGCGGACCTCACGGCCGCCGGCCTCGCGCCGGGCGGCCACCCGCTGGCCGGCGCGGCGGCCCTGGCGGCGACCGGGGAGAGCCTGGTGCTCAGCGGGCGGATATCGGCCCGTACCCATCCCTGGCTCCTCGACCACGCCGTGCACGACACGGTCCTGCTGCCCGGGACGGCCTTCCTCGACCTGGCGCTGCACGCGGGCCGGGAGCTGGGGGCCGGCCGGGTGCGGGAGCTGGCTCTCCAGGCCCCGCTGATCCTGCCCGGGGACGGTGAGGTGACGCTTCAGACGGTGGCGGAGCGCCGGGCCGACGGATCGGGCTGGAACCTGAGCGTGCACTCCAGGACCGGGGACGACGAGCCCTGGACGCGGCACGCGACCGGCGTGCTCACCGAGGACGCGCCCGCGGAGGGCCCGGAGAGCACCCCGTGGCCGCCGCGGGACGCGGTCGCGGTCGATGTGGGCGACCACTACGCCCGGCTCGCCGACCGGGGGTACGCGTACGGCCCGGCGTTCCAGGGGCTGCGCGCCGCCTGGCGGCTGGGGGACAGCGTCTTCGCTGAGGTGCGGCTCGACGGGGAACAGCTCGCCGGGGCCGAGTCGTTCGGCGTGCATCCGGCGCTGCTGGACGCGGCCCTCCAGTCGGTCGCGCTGCTCGGCCGGGAGGGCGCGGCGGGGACGGCGGCGGAGGCCGGGGACGGGGACGGGGAGTCCACCACACGGCTGCCCTTCGCGTGGAGCGATGTCTCGCTCCACGCGGTCGGGGCGTCGGCGCTGCGGGTACGGCTGACGCGGACCGCGCCGGACACCGTCTCCCTCACGCTCTCCGATCCGTCCGGCGGCCCGGTCGCGTCCGTCGGCTCGCTGGCCCTGCGGCCGGTCGAGCTGCCCCGGCAGGGGCTCGCACCCCGGCAGGACGGTCTCTTCCGGCTCCGCTGGCCGGCGGCGGAGCCCGCCCGGAAGACCCCGCCGGTCGACTGGGCCCTGGTGGGCCCCGCCGCCGGGCGGTTCACGGACGCGGACGAGGGGGTGCGCCGCCATCCCGGTCTCGCCGCGCTGAGCGAGGAGATCCGGGCGGGCCGTCCCGCACCGGACGCGGTGGTGACGTTCCTCGCCCCCGGCTCCGAGGCCGGGGCGGGGACGGGCTCGGTGCACACGACGGCGGCACGGGCGCTCCGTCTGCTCCAGGAGTTCCTCGCCGACGAACGGTTCTCCCCGTCCCGGCTGGTCCTGGTGACCGCCGGCGCGGTGGCCGCGCGCCCGCGCGACGTCCCGGACCCCGGCCAGGCGGCGGTCTGGGGACTGGTGCGGACCGCCCAGACCGAGCACCCCGACCGCTTCGTCCTGGTCGACACCGAAACGGACCCCGGCACCGGTACCGGCGGGCTGTCGGCGGAGCTGCTGGGCACGGCCCTGGCCTGCGGCGAACCCCAGGTCGCCCTGCGCGACGGCGAAACGCTGACGCCCCGGCTGGCCAAGGCCGACGGACCGGACCGCCGCCCCGCCGACTCCCCTGCCGCGCGGTCCCCCTTCACCGGGGGAACCGTCCTGATCACCGGCGGCACCGGAATGCTCGGCGGTCTGATCGCGCGGCATCTGGCGGCCGGGCACGGAGCCACCCGGCTGCTGCTGCTGAGCCGTCGGGGCCCGGCGGCCCCGGGCGCGGCGGAGCTGCTGTCGGAACTGGCCGGGCTGGGCGCGGAGGCGGAGGCCGTCGCGTGCGACGCGGCCGACCGGGACGCGCTGGCGGCGGTGTTGGCCAAGGTCCCGGCGAGCGCTCCGCTGACCGCCGTGGTGCACACCTCCGGGGTGCTGGAAGACGGGGTGGTGACCGGCGTGACACCGGAACGGCTGGCGTCCGTCCTCCGGCCGAAGACGGACGCCGCCGAGCACCTGGACGCACTGACCCGGGAAGCGGGCCTCTCCGCGTTCGTGCTGTTCTCGTCGGCGTCCGGAGTCCTCGGCACGGCGGGGCAGGGGGCGTACGCCGCCGCGAACGCGGCCCTGGACGCGCTGGCCCAGCGCCGCCGGGCCGAGGGCCTGCCCGGCACCTCACTGGCCTGGGGCTTCTGGGAGCAGGCCGGCGGAATGACCGGCCATCTCGCCGGGACGGACCTGGCCAGGATCGCGCGTTCCGGGATGCGGCCCCTGACCTCGCGGGAGGGGGTGCTGCTCTTCGACCGGGCGCTGGACGCGGGAGACGCGGTGCTCGTCCCCATGCGGATCGACGCCTCGGCCCTGCGGGCACGGGCCGCCGCCGGAGCGGTCGCGCCGGTGCTCCGGGCGCTGGCGGCCCCCGGACCGCGCCGGGCGGCGGCCCCGCCCGGCGGCGGAAGTCCCGCCGGACCGGCCCTGATCGAAGGGCTCGACGCGCTGTCCGGGGAAGAGCGCTCCAGCGCCCTGCTGGAGCTGGTGCGCACGGCCGCCGCTGCCGTGCTCGGACACCGCTCCCCGGACGACGTGCCGGAGACCAGGGGCTTTCTGGAGCTGGGGTTCGACTCGCTGACGGCGGTCGAGCTGCGCAACCGGCTCGCGGCCGGCTGCGGGCTGCGGCTGCCGACCACCCTCGTCTTCGACCACCCCACCCCCCGGGCCGTCGCCGCGCACCTCGGCACGCTGCTGGCCCGGGACGGGGACGGGACCCCGGAAGCCGTCGAGACGGGTCTCGACCGGCTGGCGGACGGGCTGCGCGCCCTGCCGCCGGACGACCGGGCGCGGGAGAGAGCGGTGGCCCGGCTGTCGGAGCTGCTGGCCGAACTGGCCGGGCCCGGCCGGGCCGGCGGACCCGGCGGACCCGGCGGGCTCGACTCGGCCAGTGACGAAGAGCTGTTCGACCTGGTGGACAAGCACTTTCTGTGAGTGGGACGAGAGGCCGTCGGGCCGGCCGAGAGGGGTGGAGCGCAATGGCGGACGAGATCAGACTCCGTGAATATCTCAAACGGGCGATCTCGGAGGGGCAGCAGACACGGCTGCGCCTCGACGAGACGGAGGCGAAGGCGCGGGAGCCCATCGCCGTGATCGGCATGGCCTGCCGGTTCCCCGGCGGGGCCCACAGCCCCGAGGAGCTGTGGCGGCTGGTCTCCGACGGACACGACGCGCTCTCCCCGCTGCCGGCCGACCGGGGGTGGGACCTCGAACGGCTGCTGAACTCCGGCACGGACCGGCCGGGCAGCTCCCACTCCGGAGTGGGCGGCTTCCTGAAGGACTCGGCGGATTTCGACCCCGAGTTCTTCGGGATCAGCCCGCGCGAGGCCCTCGCCATGGACCCCCAGCAGCGGCTCCTCCTGGAACTCGCCTGGGAGGGCTTCGAGCGCGCCCGGCTCGGCCCCGACGCCCTGCGCTCCAGCCCGACCGGCGTCTTCATGGGCGTGATGTACAGCGATTACGGCAGCCGTCTCCAGCACGCGCCGGAGGCGCTGGAGGGCTACCTCGGCAACGGCAGCGCGGGCAGCGTCGCGTCCGGCCGGCTCTCGTACACCTTCGGCCTGACCGGCCCGGCGGTGACGGTGGACACCGCGTGCTCCTCCTCGCTGGTGGCACTGCATCTGGCGAGCAACGCGCTGCGCTCCGGCGAATGCTCGCTGGCGCTGGCGGGCGGGGTGACGGTGATGTCGACCCCCGGCGTGTTCGTCGAGTTCAGCCGTCAGCGCGGCCTCGCGGCCGACGGCCGCTGCAAGTCCTTCGCGGCCGGGGCCGACGGCACCGGCTGGGGCGAGGGCGCGGGGGTCCTCGTACTGGAGCGCCTCAGCGACGCCGAGCGCAACGGGCACCCGGTCCTCGCCCTCGTCCGGGGCTCCGCCGTCAACCAGGACGGTGCCAGCAGCGGACTGACCGCGCCCAACGGGCCCTCGCAGCAGAAGGTGATCCGCCAGGCGCTGGAGCGGTCCCGGCTGTCGCCGTCGGACATCGACGCGGTCGAGGCCCACGGCACCGGCACCAGGCTCGGCGACCCGATCGAGGCGCAGGCCGTCCTGGCGGCCTACGGGCAGGGCCGCCCGGAGGACCGGCCGCTGTGGCTGGGCTCGGTGAAGTCCAACATCGGCCACACCCAGGCCGCCGCCGGGGTCGCGGGCGTCATCAAGATGGTGATGGCGATGCGCCACGGCGTACTCCCCCGGACGCTCCACGTGGACGAACCGACACCCCACGTGGACTGGACCGCCGGACACGTGCGCCTGCTCACCGAGGAACACCCCTGGCCCACCGCCGAGAACCGGCCGCGCCGCGCGGGCGTCTCCTCCTTCGGCGTCAGCGGCACCAACGCCCACGTCATCGTCGAACAGGCCCCCGACACCGGCTCCCCCACCGGTTCCCCCACCGCGCGGGAACCCGGCGAGGACGGCCTCGTCCTGCCGTGGGTGCTCTCCGCCAAGAGCGACGAGGCGCTCCGGGCCCGGGCCCGCGATCTGCTGGCCCATCTCGACGAACGGCCCCGGGAACGGCTCGTCGACACCTCCTGGTCGCTCACCCGGCGCGCGGCGCTCGACCGGCGCGCGGTGGTGGTGGCCCGGGGCCGGGACGGCGCGCGGGCGGCGCTGAGCGCCCTGGCCGGCGGGCGGCCCGCGCCCGGCCTGGTCCACGGCACGGCCGGCCCCGCCGGCCCGGCGGGACTGGCGTTCCTCTTCACCGGCCAGGGCAGCCAGCGCCGGGAGATGGGCCAGGCCCTGTACGCCGCCTTCCCCGCGTTCGCCGACGCGCTGGACACCGTCGCCGGGCAGCTGGACGCCCATCTGGACCACCCGCTCAAGGAAGTGGTGTCCGGCGCGCCGGGAGAGAGCGGCCTGCTCGACCGCACCGCCTACGCCCAGCCGGCGCTGTTCGCCTTCGAGGTGGCGCTGTTCCGGCTGCTGGAAAGCTGGTCCGTACGGCCGGACTTCGTCGCGGGCCACTCCGTCGGCGAGCTGGCCGCGGCCCACGTGTCCGGCGTGCTGTCCCTGCCCGATGCCGCGCTGCTGGTCGCGGAGCGGGGACGGCTGATGCAGAGCATGCCGCCCGGCGGGGCGATGACCGCCCTCCGAGCGAGCGAGGACGAGGTGCTGCCGCTGCTGGCACGGGTGAACGGCGAGGCCGCCGTGGCGGCGGTCAACGGCCCCTCGTCGGTGGTCGTCAGCGGCGACGAGGACGCGGTCGAGGAGATCGCGCGCCACTTCGCCGCGCTCGGGCGCGAGAACCGACGGCTCCGGGTGAGCCACGCGTTCCACTCCCCCCGCATGGAAGGCATGCTCGACGCGTTCCACGCGGTGGCGCGGACGGTGGAGTTCCGGCCGCCGCGCATCCCCCTGGTGTCGACGCTGACCGGGAACCCGGCCACCGCCGAGGAACTGCGCGACCCCGGCTACTGGGTGCGGCACGCGCGCGGCACGGTGCGGTTCCTGGACGCCGTGCGCACCCTCGAGGCCCGGGGCGTCGGCAGGTTCCTGGAGCTGGGGCCGGACGCCGCGCTCACCCCGATGGCCGAGAGCTGTCTGCCGGACGGCGCGGTGGTGGCCGCCGCGGCGCGAGCCGGCCGCCCGGAGGAGGAGACGCTGCTCACGGCGGTGTCCCGGCTGCACGCCCACGGCGTGCCGATGGAGTGGGACGCCTTCTTCGAGGGCAGCGGGGCCCGCGAGGTCGACCTCCCCGTCTACCCGTTCCAGCGGCGGCGCTTCTGGCTCGACGCGGGCCCCGCCGCGACGGGCGGCCGGCCGGCCCCCGCCGGGCAGCGCGAGGTGCGGCACCCGGTGCTCACCGCCGCCGTCGACCTCCCCGAGGACCGGGGGATCCTCTTCACCGGCCTGCTGTCCCCCGCGGACCTGCCCTGGCTCGCCGACCACACCGTCCTCGGCGCGCCGGTGCTGCCGGGGGCCGCGCTGGTGGACCTGGCGCTGACGGCGGGCCGGGAGGCAGGGCTGCCGGACGCCGAGGAGTTGACCCTCCGGGCCCCGCTGGTCCTCTCCGGGGACGGAGCCGTACGGGTGCAGGTCCTCGCCGGCGCCCCGGACGCCGACGGCCGCCGCCCGGTGAGCATCCGCTCCCAGCCCGTGGGCGCGCCGGCCGGGGACCCGTGGACACAGCACGCCACCGGCCTCCTCGGTCCCGTGGGAGCCGGGGAACCGGCCTCCCTCGCGGTGTGGCCGCCCGAGGGCGCGGCCGAGGCCGACGTCACGGGTCTCTACGACGAGCTGACGGCCGCCGGTCTGGGGTACGGGCCGGCGTTCCGGGGGGTACGGGCCGCCTGGCGGCGCGGTGCGGAGGTCTTCGCCGAGGTGGCGCTGCCCGGGGAACTCGCCGCCGAGGCGGGCGGATACGGTCTGCATCCCGCGCTCCTCGACGCCGCGCTGCACGGGGTCGGCCTGGGCGGCCTCGTCGACGGCGGGGGCGGGGCCACGGTGCCGTTCTCCTGGAGCGGGGTGACGCTGCGGGCCGCCGGGGCCGCCGCCCTGCGCGTCGCACTGGCCCCGGCGGGGCCCGGCGCCGTCACGGTGACGGCGGCGGACCCGGCCGGCGCGCCCGTGGCCTCGATCCGGGCCCTCGCTCTGCGGCCCATGTCCCAGGAGCAGATCAGCGCCGCCCGGGACGTACGACGCGAGGCGCTCTTCCGCGTCGACTGGACGGAGCCGGCGGCGCGCGGGACCGCGCCGGTGCGGCACTGCGCGGTCCTGGGGCCGCACTTCGCCGACGTCTTCGACGCGCTGGAGTCCTCGGGCGTCCGCGTCGGCCGTTTCGCCGGTCTGGCGGGGCTGAGCGACGCCGTGGCCGCCGGGGAGCCCGTGCCGGACGCCGTCGTCCTGCCGATGTCCCGGCCCGTGCCCCCGGCCCCGGCCGGCGGGGGCGTCGCGGCGGCCGGACGGGCCGCCGTCCACGAGGCGCTGGCGGCGGCGCGGGCCTGGCAGGCCGACGCCCGGTTCGCCGGAGCCCGTCTCGTCTTCGTGACCGGGGGCGCGCTGGCCGCGATCCCCGGGGAGGACGTCCCCGCGCCGGAGCAGTCGCCGGTGTGGGGCCTGATCCGATCGGCGCAGACGGAGAGCCCGGACCGCTTCGCGCTGATCGACCTGGACGGTTCACGGGCGTCGTCGCGCGCCCTGGCCGCCGCCCTGAGCCTCGGCGAGCCCCAGGTGGCGATCCGCGCGGGCCGTCTCTCGGTCCCCCGGCTCGTCCGGGCACGGCTCTCCCAGGACCCGCCGCCCGCCGAGGCCGCGCCCGGCACCGGCACCGGCACCGGCACCGGCACCGGCACCGGCACCGGCGGCACGGTGCTGGTGACCGGTGGCACCGGCGGTCTGGGCCGGCAGGTCGCCCGGTGGCTGGCCGAACGGCACGGGGCCCGCCGTCTGCTGCTGGTGAGCCGCCGGGGTCCGGCGGCCGAGGGCACGGCGGAGCTGACCGCCGAACTGGCGGCGCTCGGCGCGCGGGCCGACGTCGTCGCCTGCGACGTGGGCGACCGGGCCGCGCTGGCCCGGCTCCTCGACGGCGTCCCCGCCGCCCATCCGCTGACCATGGTGGTCCACGCCGCGGGAGTGATCGACGACGGCGTGCTCGGCTCGCTGACCCCCGAGCGGATGGACACGGTGCTCCGGGCCAAGCTCGACGCCGCCGCCCATCTGCACGAGCTGACCCTGGACGCCCCCCTCACGGACTTCGTCCTGTTCTCCTCGGCGTCCGGTGTCCTGGGCGCGGCGGGCCAGGCCAACTACGCCGCCGCGAACGCCTTCCTCGACGCGCTGGCGCAGCACCGGACGGCCCGGGGGCTGCCCGGCGTCTCCCTGGCCTGGGGGCCGTGGGAGGAGAGCGGCGGCGGCATGACCCGGGCACTGGACGGCTCCCGGCTGACCCGTCTCGCGCGCACCGGGGTGGCCGCCCTCTCCGTCGGCGACGGCCTCGCCCTGTTCGACGCGGCCCGGTCCGCCGGTGAGCCCGCGCTCGTCCCGATGCGTCTCGACACCGCCGTACTGCGCGGCGCGGCGGGCCGCGCGCAGCCGCCCGTCGTACTGCGGGGGCTGCTGCCCCCGGCGGGCCCGGCCGGGGGCCCGGCCCCGCACGGGCGGCGGCCGGCCGAACCGGGTGCGCTGGGCGCACTCGGTGAACTCGGTGCACTCGGCGAACTCGGTGCGAAGGAGCGCGGCGAGGCGCTGCGGGAGCTGGTGCGGGAGCGTGCGGCGAGCGTGCTGGGCCACACCGGCTCCGAGGCGCTGGACGACTCCCGGCCGTTCCTGGAGTCGGGGTTCGACTCGCTGACCGCGGTGGAGCTGCGGAACGCCCTGAGCGAGGCGACCGGTCTGCGGCTGCCCGCCACGGTGGTCTTCGACAGCGCCACCCCCGCCGGGCTCGCCGAGCGGCTCGGCGCGCTGCTGAACGCCGCCCCGCCCGGGCCGGGCTCCGGTGCGCCGCAGCCGGCGGACACCATCGACGTCCTGTACCGGGAGGCCTGCGCGCGGAACCGGATCGGCGAGGCGAACGAGTTCCTGATGGCGGCCTCCAGGCTCCGGCCCGCGTTCGCCGCCGGGGACGAGTCCGGCGTACGGGAGCCGGTCCGGCTGTCGAACGGCCCCGCGCTCCCCGCCCTGATCTGCCTCCCCAGCGTGGGGGCTTCGTCCAGCCCGCTCCAGTACGCGCGGTTCGCCACGGGCCTCGACGGCGTGCGCGAGGTGTCGACGCTGCCGGTTCCGGGCTTCATCGAGGGCGAGCTGCCGCCCGCCGACTTCGACGCCATGGTGGAGGCGCAGGCCCTGGCGGTGTCCCGGTGCGCCGGGGACGCCCCGTACGCCCTGGTCGGCTACTCCTCCGGCGGCTGGCTGGCCAACGCGGTCGCGGGGCGTCTGGAGCGGCTCGGCGGCGGCCCGTCGGCGGTGGTGCTCCTGGACACGTACTTCCTCGACAGCACGCTGCCGCTGATCCAGCCGGCCCTGACCCGGGGCATGTTCGACCGGGAGGAGACCTTCGGCCGGATCGGCCATGTCCGGTGGACGGCGATGGGCACGTATCTGCGGCTGTTCGCCGATTTCGCGCCGACCGCCACCCGCGCGCCCACCCTTCTGATCAAGGCCGCCGATCCGCTGCCCGCCGTGGAGGGCTCGCCGGCGGTGCCGGCCGGGGCCTGGGAGCACGCGCTGCCGTTCCCGATGGCGGTCGAGGAGGTGCCCGGGGACCACTTCAGCATCGTGGAGGGCGACGCGGGGACGGCCGCGCGGGCGGTGCACGACTGGCTCGTCGCCCGGTCCCGGGAGGCCCTGTGACGGGGCGTACGGGACCGATGTCCGGCAACTCACCATCGAGAGGACCAGAATGAGCGACACATCCACGACACCGACAGCTGCATCGGCATCGGCACCGGCCGCCAGTGAGGATCTGCACTCCTACCCGATGCGGCGGGGCTGCCCGTACGATCCGCCGGCCGAGTACACCGGGATGAGCGAGAAGGCCCCGCTCTCCCGGGTCCGGCTCTACGACGGCCGGATCGCGTGGCTGGTGACCCAGCACAAGGAGACACGGGCGATGTTCGCCGACGCCAAGCTCTTCTCGTCGGACCACGACAACCCCGCCTTCCCGATCCTGGCCGAACGGGAGAAGAACTTCCCCGAGTTCACCCAGGAGCTCTTCGGCCTCGACGGCGAGCCCCACCGGTCGCGCCGGCGCATGCTGCTGCCGCGCTTCACCAACAAGCAGGTGGAACGTCTGCGGCCGATGATCCAGGCGGTGGCCGACGAACTCATCGACGAGCTGCTGAGCCACGAGACCCCCGTCGACATGGTCGCGGTGCTGGGAAGGCCGCTGCCGTCACGGGTGATCTGCCAGATGCTCGGCATCTCCTACGAGGAGCACGAGCTGTTCGAGGTGCACGCCCAGGGCATCATGCAGGCCCCGGACCTGGAACAGGCCGTCAGGGCCGGGCAGGAGCTGCTGGACTACCTGGTGCAGGTGGTGGACGCGAAGCAGCACGATCTCGGCGACGATCTGCTGAGCACCCTCATCACCGAGCAGCTGAACACCGGCGCACTCACCTCGATCGAGGTGTCGAAGCTCATGGTCGCCCTGCTGATCGGCGGCCAGGAGACCACCACGAGCATGATCGGCCTGGGCACCCTGACACTGCTGGAGCACCCGGACCAGCTGGCGCTGATACGCGAGGACCCGAGCCTGCTGCCCGGAGCGGTGGAGGAGTTGATGCGCTTCCTGTCCATCGCCGACCTGACGACCCTGCGGGTCGCCACCGCCGATGTGGAGGTGGCCGGGCAGACCATCAAGAAGGGGGACGGCGTCATCCTCTCCACCGCCGCGGCCAACCGCGACGCCAGGGCCTTCGAGGCCCCCGACTCCTTCGACATCCGCCGCTCCTCCCAGGGCCATCTGGCCTTCGGCCACGGCCCGCACCGCTGCCTCGGGGAGAACCTGGCCAGGGCCGAGCTGGAGATCCTCTTCGGCACCCTCTTCGAGCGGATCCCCACCCTGCGGCTGGCGGTCCCGATGGACGAGGTCTCCATGAAGGTGGACATGACACTGGAGGGCCTCCACGACCTTCCCGTCACCTGGTGAATCCCCGCCCCCTCCCCTCCTCGATCCGGTGAAGGAACCACGTATGAACGACCGTCAGGCGATCATCGAGACCTGCGATCGCACGGGCTGGCACAGCGACCGCCGCGAATGGGACCGGGCCACCGCCCTGTTCACCCCCAAGGTCCTCCTGGACTACACCAGCCTCCTCGGCGGGACGCCGACCACGGTGACCCCGAAGGAGATCGTCGACTCCTGGGCCTCGGTGCTGGGCGGCTACGACAGCTCCCACCATCTGATGACCAACCACCTGGTCACCACCGACGAGGGGGGCGACGGGGCGGAGTGCACCGCCTCCTTCCAGGCGACCCACCGGCTGGACAACCCCATGGGGTCCCCGCTGTGGCGCATCGGCGGAACCTACCGATTCCACCTCGTGCGCCACGGCGGCGGATGGAAGATCGACCGGATGGCGATGACCATCCTCTGGACCGAGGGGAACAGGAACATCCTGGACCTCGCGGCCGAGCGGCAGGCGGCGACGGGAGAAGAGCACCATGGTTCATGACAACAGCGCACCGGCGGTCGCGGGCAAGCGCGCGCTCGTGACGGGCGGCACCCGGGGCATCGGCCTGGCCGTCGTGCGGCGGCTGGTCGCCGAGGGGGCGACCGTGGTGACCTCGGCACGCAAGGAGGCGCCGGGACTCCCCGACTCCGTACGGCTCGTGACCGCCGACGTGAGCACCACCGAGGGCGTCCGGCAGCTGGCCGACACCGCCCTGGAGATACTCGGCGGAGTCGACATCCTCGTCAACAACGCGGGCGGGGCCAGCAGCGGCGGCATGCCGCGCCTCGGCGGATACGCGACGATCTCCGACGAGGACTACGTCGAGGCACTCCAGACCAACTATCTCGCCGCGGTCCGGCTGGACCGGGCCATACTGCCGTCGATGATCGAGCAGGGCGGCGGGGTGATCATCGAGATGGCCTCGACCACCGCGTACCGGCCCGTCGGCGCCCTGCTGCACTACGGCGCGGCGAAGGCGGCCCTGGTCCATTACGCGAAGGGACTGGCGACCGAGGTCGCCCCGCACGGGATCCGGGTCAACAGCGTGATTCCCGGTCTGGTCAGGACGCCCGCCCTGGACCTGGTCGCGGACGACATCAGGGGATCCACCGGGCAGGACGGCGACGCCGTCGTCAACATGATCATCCAGATGGAGGGCGCTCCACTGAAGGGCGTCAGCGAGCCCGAGGACATCGCCGACCTGGTGTCCTTCCTCGTCTCGGACCGCGCCTCCCGCATCACCGGCGCCGGCTACGTGATCGACGGCGGCGCCCTCCCCCAACTCTGAAACCGGCCGGCCCCCACCCCCCGCACCCCCCTCCGAACCGGGCCCGGCCACCCACCGCCACCCACCTCCCGACCGATCACCGCGACCCTGGTCTCACCGGCTACACTGACGGCGGTACGCCAGTCCGCTGGCGAGCGCCTTCGTAGCTCAGGGGATAGAGCACCGCTCTCCTAAAGCGGGTGTCGCAGGTTCGAATCCTGCCGGGGGCACGCTAAAGCAGCAGGTCAGAGGCCCTGCCGTCCGTAAGGGCGGCAGGGCTTCCGGCTACCGGCACGGATTCAGCACACATGACGTGTGTGCGCCGAGGGTGGGGAGCTGTACCGCGATGCCCGCGAAGGACGAACTGGCCAAGCGCCGCCACGACAATCTGGTCGATCGCCTGGAGAGCCTGATGGCGGCCTCTCTGAAGCCCCGCTACCAGGGCTACCACGGTCAGCTGACCCTGAGCATCGGTGATCTCGAAGAGATGGGCGATCTCAAGGACGTGCGGCGTGCCGCCCGCGAGGCGGGCCGCCGCCTCGGCTGGCATCCGAAGACCCACCTCGTGGACGGCCGACTGTTCGTCTACGACGACCGTGAGGTCCCCCAGGAGATCAGCCGGTTGGCGATGCGCGACTCCGCCGAGGCGATGGAAGCCTTCATGCGCCCGTACCGGAACCAGAGCCCGCGAAGCAGCTGAGCGATGCGCTGACGCCGGGTGCCAGTCCGCCGGTCCGGTGGGCAGCACCCGGCACTCGTCCGCACGGATCAAGCACACATCACGCGACGACGCCCTCCAGAGAGGCCACCGTCTCGGCCGCCTCACGCGCCCTCGCCTCCGCCTTCTCCAGCCTGGCCTTCGCCTTGGCCAACTGCTTGGCCCGGCGCTTGTGCATCTTCTTCGACACCTCGTCCAGTCGGTCCGGGAAGAGGTGGCCGTAGGTGTCCAGGGTCAGCGTCGCCGACTTGTGGCCGAGCATGGTCTGGACGACATTGACGTCCGCGCCGCTGGCGATGGCGAGGGAAGCCGCCGTGTGGCGGAGCTTGTGCGGCGTGAGCTTGAGGTGGCCGAGGCCCGCCTTGGCGACGGCCGGGGCGAAGAATCGCTGCCGGAAGTTCCGGGCCCGTAGCGGTCCACGCTGCGGGGCGGTGAACAGCAACTCGGCATCGCCCCGCTTCTCGACGTAGGGCTTCAGCTCCTCGGCGAGGAATCGGGGGATCGGTACGGAACGGCGCTCGTGGTTCTTGGGCGTGTCGAGGTACAGCTTGCCGTTGTCCTCGACGTACGCCTCGACGATGTGCGCCCGGCAGGCGTCGAGGTCGACCCGCCCCACCTTCAGCGCCGACGCCTCGCCCCACCGCAGACCGGTATAGGCCAGCAGCAGGATGAACACCCGGTACTCGCCGGCCGCGTCCGCCAACGACTCGGTCTGCATGTCGTCGAGATAGACGTGATCAGCTGGCGCGGGCTTGGGCAGGGGCACCCCGACCGCCGGGTTGAACGCCAGACGGCGGGACTTCACCGCGAAGCCGAGGACCTGGCTGAGGATGACGTACGCCTTGCGCACCGAGCGAGCGCTGAGCTTCCTGCCGCCGGTCGCCTCGCCCGACAGCATGGCCGACAGCCATTCGGCCACGTCCTCGAAGCGGACGCGGTCGAGCGGTGTGGTCCCCCACCGAGGGATCACATGCACATCCAGAACGCCTCTGTATCGGTTCCGGGTTGACCGCTTGAGATGGATCTGGGCCGCCAGCCAGGAGTCCGCCACCTCAGCGAACTTCACCCGCGCGGCGGCGGGGTCGCGATACGAGCCGTCCGAGAGGCGGGCTTCCACCTTCGTCCGCTCGTTCTCGGCGTCGACCTTCCGGGCCAGCGTCTTCATCTTCGGTTTGCCGTCGGGGTCGTACCAGCGCACGCGGTAGCGGCCAGGAGGGGTCCGGCCGGCCTGCTTGGCCCGCGCGACCGCATGGGTGTACGCGGCGTGCCCGATGCGGTCCTCGATCCAGACGCGGGCCATCAGCCCTCGCTCCGGCAGATGGAGGACACACCCACCGCGCGACCTGTCGTCGTGGGCGGAGTTCGAATCCGGGCCCCTTCAGGAAGAACAGAATGGATCGCTTTCAATGGATCCTCAGATGAGTTGGTAGCCATGACAGATAGCTGTAACTCGAACTGGCCACCCAGCGCAAGGTTTAGCTCTAGAAACTGTTAATGGCTTCTGCCACTGCCCTTGCGCTCCGCATAGCCGCAGACATTCGGATCGCCAGGGGTCTTCGCTTCTCAGCCGCGATCAACCAGGGCCCTCGGGAGGAACCCTAGAGCACACCCGGACCAGCCCCAACCGCTCGGATGACCACGTGTCTCGGCCTGCTCAAACAGCCTGTAGCCCACGGGCGGGGCGTCCACTGCGGCCGTCCACGGGGTGGCCCCTCCCTCTCGACCGGGCCAACTATTTCGCCAACCGGGGATCCGCACTTACTGTTATTGAACTCCACCCGCCCAGCCTCACCGGGAGGGTGCGAGAACTCCGCACAACGGCATGCCCATGGCGCCATTGCGTCGAATATCCCTGCCTCGAAACCGAAAAGGAAACCCCTCTGTCCAAGAACTCGTCCCACCGGCATTTTCCCGTCAAACGTGACCGCCTCGCGACACCCGCGGATATCGCGGCCTATCTGGGGGTTCCGGTCAAGACGCTGTACCAGTGGAAGTACCGGGGCATGGGCCCGAAGGTCCACAAGGTGGGCCGTCACCTGCGATACCGCTGGGCAGAGGTGGACGAGTGGCTCGCCGCCCAGTCCGCCTTCGGCCTGACGGCCTGACGCTCGGAAGCGTTGCCGACCTCGTGCCCTGAAACCAGGGCCATGAGCACCCTTCGGCTGACCGTCTCCACCTGAATGAACGAGTCGGTGAAGGAACAGAGCCCTCTGCCCCGCTCTACCCCTTCACCTGAGAGGAACGCCTATGGCCGACCCGTCCCCCGACACTACAAGCACACCACCCAAGGTTGTCTGGCCCGTAGCTGCGATCCCCGGACAGGGCCTCCCCAGCCACCGCGCGGACCGGACCAGCGCACGGCCCACCGACGCGCGGACCGCGGACCAAGCGCACGACTCCCTTGGTCCGCACAAGAGCAGGCGTGCGGACCAACCCGACGGCGAGGAGCGGACCGCACGACCGA
Source organism: Streptomyces amakusaensis (assembly GCF_039532665.1). Classification (NCBI taxonomy): domain Bacteria; kingdom Bacillati; phylum Actinomycetota; class Actinomycetes; order Kitasatosporales; family Streptomycetaceae; genus Streptomyces; species Streptomyces amakusaensis. The sequence goes on from NZ_BAAASB010000001.1 coordinate 287,933, forward strand.
CTGCAGACCAGACATCCGAAAGACCAGAGAACCCACAGGTCAACGGCGTGCGGACCGGACCACAGCCAGCGGACCAGACGGGGACCGGCGGACCGTCTCCTGCGGACCAGAACGCCAGCCCTGGTCCGCAGGTCCGCAACGTGCGGACCAATCCCGGGGACCGTGGTCCCCGCCCCTCCTCCGAGATAGGCGGTCCCTTGGCCGGGACCACTCAGTCCGGGACCGTGGTCCCGGACCAGTCGGGAAGCGCGGACCACGGCAGTGGTCCCCTCGAAGCCGCTGGCGACGGGGCCGCTCTACTCGACGAGCTGCGGGCGGCGATAGGCCAGTACGTGGTGCTGCCGAGCCAAGAAGCATTGACGGCAGTCACCCTCTGGGTGGCGGCCTCGCATATCCAGCCCGCCCTTCAGCACGCGCCCCGGCTGGCCGTGGTCGGGCCGACCAAGGGGTGCGGCAAGTCGCGCCTCCTGGACGTGCTTCACGAGACGGTGCACCAGCCGATGATGACCGTGAACACCTCGCCGGCGGTGGTGTTCCGTGTGATCGGCAAGAACCCTCCCACGCTGCTGGTGGACGAGGCCGACACCATCTTCGGCCCGAAGGCAGGTGAGAAGGAGGATCTGCGCGGCCTGCTGAACGCCGGCCACCAGCGCAACCGTCCCGCCTGGCGGATCTCCGGGCCGGAGCACAAGCCGACGGCCTTTCCCACGTTCGCCATGGCAGCCCTGGCCGGGATCGGCGACCTGCCGGACACGATCATGGACCGGGCGGTCGTGATCCGTATGCAGAAGCGGAAGCCGGGTGAGCGCATCGTCCCGTTCCGGTCGCGGTACTCGGTACCCGAGCTGAACGCGCTGCGTGACCGACTGGCCGCGTGGCTGATTCCCCTGCGAGGCACCGCTGCGGGCTTGGTGCCCATGATGCCAGTGGAGGACCGTGCCGCGGACACCTGGGAGCCGCTGGTCATCGTGGCGGATCTGGCCGGCGGCCACTGGCCCGCCAGTGCCCGTGCGGCGTGTTCGGCGATGGCCCGCAACGAGGTGGCCCAGGACGAGCAGACGACCTTGAAGACGCGTCTTCTGCGTGACATCCGAAGCGTGTTCGCCCAGGCGGGCGATCCGGAGACCTTGCGGACCCACGACCTGCTCGCCGCGCTCCTCCAGGACGCCGAGGCCCCGTGGGCCGAGTACGGAACCAAGGGGCTGAACGCCTACCATCTGGCCAACTTGCTGAGGGACTTCGCCATCAGCCCCGCCAACCACCGTTTCGAGGAAGCCAAGCAGGCCAAGGCGTACGTCCGTAACCAGTTCCTCGACGCCTGGGCCCGCTACTGCCCCGACTCCACCCCGGCGACTCACCCTCCTCGGTACGAGGACGCACCGGCGCGCGTGGTCCGGGGCAGGCCGCCCGCTCCTCCGTCCGGAACGCTGCCGGTAGCCCCGCCCGGCGGTGCCACCGGTCTCCCACGGGCACGCTGACCGACCCACCCTGAGTCCGTCGCAGTCCGTCGCATCCGTCCCGGCGCAGGTCAGCGCCGGGACGGATGCCCACGCCGATACGGATCCGTCCGTACCCGCACCCGCGTCCGTACCTGCTCCGACCAGCCATGGGACGGATGCGACGGACGTGACGAACCCTCCACCCAAGAACCCCATGGAGCACCACCATGCCCGACCGACCCGCCGACCACGCCTCGTCCCGCCGCCGCACGAATCCGCTCGGGCCGGGCCCACGAACAGCAGCAAGCTGGAGCGAACGAGCCTCTGACGAGGCTTCGTCCGCGCTTGCCCCCGCCCCAGGGGTGGCGGAGGAAGGGGCCGTGCGCCAGCGGGCGCCCGAGCTGGGGGAGGTCGGAGATGACGTCGGTTCCGCTTCCGTCGAAGATCCGTCGCGCCCTGAGCAGCCTTCCTGGCGTGAGTCCGGCACCCCCGTGCTGCCCGCTCTGATGAACCGGAGACGCACCGTCGAGACCCGCGACCAGGTCAGGAACATCCGTTTCACACCGACCGCAGTACGGATCATCAGTGCTGAGGCCGAACGGCGCGGTCAGCGCTTCGCCGGCTTCGTCGGTGATGCCGCACTGGCAACAGCCCTCGGACGGAAGCACATGCTCGGCAGTCCTGAGGACGATCCCGTACGCCCGTTGGTGGCGGCCGTCGAGAAGCAGATCACGGCACTGAACAAGATCGGCAACAACCTCAACCAGATCACCGGAGCCATCCACCGGGGAACCGTCCCCGAGCGCACTCATGCCGTACTGGACGGAGTGGACCGGGCAGTCCAGCGGAGCTACCGGCTGCTGGACGAATTCGTGGCCAAGGGCGTCGCCGATGGTGCCTGATGTCTCCACCGGCTCCAGCACCCTCGGCCTGATCAGGTACCTCTTCGGCAGAGGGCGCCGCGACGAGCACACCGACCCGCACATCGTCGCCGCCTGGGACATGGCCGGCGCCCCCGACCCGGGCCGTGACCCCGAGGCCACCTATGCCCAGCTCGCCACACGGCTCGACCACCATGTCGATCTGCGCACCCGCGAGCTGGGCGGAGCGACACCGCCACAACACGTATGGCACTGCCCGGTCCGCACCGCGCCCGGTGATCGCTACCTCACCGACGACGAGTGGGCCGAAGTCGCCCGCCGGGTCGTCGCCGCCACGGGTATCGCCCCTCAGGAAGACGCGAGGGCATGCCGATGGATTGCGGTGCGCCACGCGGACGACCACATCCACATCATGGCCACCACGGTCCGTGCGGATGGCCGCCGCCCCCGCACCCATCGGGACGGCTGGCGGGCCCAGCAGGAGTGTCGCAAGATCGAAGCCGAGTTCGGGCTACGCCGCCTGAAGCCGGGCGACCTCACCGCACCGCGGACACCGACCGGTGCTGAGCGGGCGAAGGCCGAGCGCCAGGGCCGGACGGTCACCTCGCGGGAGTGGCTGCGCGCGCGGGCGTATCTGGTCGCGGCCGGCGTCCGGAGCGTGGACGAGTACTTCACCGTCCTACGATCGATCGGCATTCAGGTCAGGCCCCGTATCGGCCCGGAGACCGGCGAAGTGACCGGCTACAGCCTGGCCGCCCCCGGCGATACGAACAGCCAGAGCGAGCCCGTCTGGTACGGAGGCTCCAAGCTTGCGCCCGATCTTTCCCTCAGCCGCCTACGCGAACGGCTCGCCGACCAGAAGATCGATGATCGGCCGCACCACCTCGCGGACCCGACCGAACCGTGGCGTCGCGTCGAAAGCGCACTCCGCCACGCCCGTACAAGCGTCGAATCCGGTGACGACGCCGTGGCCCAAGCCCACCTCGACGCGTTCGGCGACACCTTGCACAACCTGGCCCTCGTGAGCCACGGTCCGCACCGAGCCGAGCTGTACGAGGCAGCGAAGGCGTTCAATCGCGCCCGACGCTCCGCTGTCCGTGCCGACCATCAGGCCGCCGCCTCACTGCGCGAGGCGGCCAGAGAGTTGGCCTATGCCTCACACGCGCCGGGCGGGATCGCCGTAGCCCTCCTCTTCGCCGCCCTGCATCTGGCTCTCGCCGCCGTCAAATGGCACAAGCATCGGGGCCACCAGCAACAGGCTGCCGCAGCCCAGCAAGCCCTCAGTCATCTGCGGGCGGGTTACCGGCAAGCAAGCGAGCCGGTACTGGCAGACCTCTCTCGCCGAGCCCCACGTTCGCGGACCATCACCCGGTTCGAGGCCATCGTGCGTCGTGTCCTTCCCAACGAGGCGGAAAGGGTTCTGGCGGATCCGGCCTGGTCCGCTCTCACCACCGCGCTCGCCCGTGCCGAGACCGCTGGCCACAAGGCCGGTCACCTCCTGAGCGAAGCCGCCGCCGAGCGCGAACTCTGCAGTGCGGATTCACCGGCTCAAGTGCTGGTGTGGCGTATCGCTTCCCTGCCGAACAAGCGGGCGACCGCAGCTCGCCTCCGAAGCACCCATGGCAGCGAGCCCAGCCTCTCCGTGCCCCAGCCTCTGGTGACGCCACACCATGTGACGCGTGGGGCGAGCAGAGGCACTCAGCGCTGAGTGTGCCGAGCTGCGGCCAGCACTGCCAGGAGTGCGTTCTGGTCTCCGGTGTGGACGATGACTTCCTCGTCCTCGGCCGGGGTGTCGAAGCGGGCGAAGAAGTCGTCAAGGGCTTCGGGGGTGACGGTGAGGGCGTTGGCGTCCTCTCGCTGGTTGCGTTCGGCCAAGCGCCGCAGCAGTTCGTCGCGGCCGACGGGGAGGTAGACGACCACAGGATGGCCGCCTCCTTCACGGGCGGCCTTCCGCCAGGTGTCCCGGTCCGTGCGGCGCCACAGTCCGTGGTCGAGGACGACGTCGTTCCCGGCCTGGAGTTCCTTGGTGAACCGTTCCCGGATGGTCTCGACAGCGGGTCGCTCGCGCTCGAAGTAGGTGTGCTCGGGGTAGTCCACGCCGTAGCGGCCGTGGAGGCGGTGGACCTCCTCGTCCACGGACAGCCGGACGTAGCCGTGGCGGGTGAGGGTCTGGGCGACGGTGGTCTTGCCGGAGCCGGTGAGGCCGACCAGGAGAACGGCGAGGGGCACGGGGTCATCCCTTCCGCGACGGGCGTGCGCGAGCGCGGTCATTCTCCCCGATCCCGGGCGGAGCTGGCGGACGGCCGCCAGGCGGTGACGATGTCGCGGGCCTCGGCGGCCCAGCCGTCCGGCATCCGGTCCAGGCTCACCCGCCGGAACGCGAACTGCGGATCGCCGATGTCGATCGAGCCGCTGTGCTGGCGAACGTGTGACAGGAGACGAGCGGCTTCGTCGCGTACGGCCGGGGTCTGTTCCTGCCAGGTGCCCGTCGAGAAGTGCTGGACCCTGCGGCGGAGGTCGTCCAGGACGCCGGAGCGCCACTTGAAGTGGTGAACGGCGCAGAGGCGGTCCGGGTCCGGTCTGTGTCCGGGGGATCGGTGGTTGCCGGAGGAGATAGGGATGTCGTGGCGGGCCAGTGCGATCTTGCGGGGGTCCCCGTGCAGGAGCCGGTGGGTGAGATGGCCGCCGAGGGGATACGCGTGATCCAGCCCGTCTTCGGGGTGCCAGCCGGTCAGATGCCCGGTCGCGGTGACGCGGTCGAGCATCAGGCCGCCCACGACCCGGTGTCCGGAGCGTTCGGCCTGGTCGATCACTTCGGGGAGCGGCGTGTCGTACTGCTGGAATTCGTCGGCGTCGGCGAGCAGGTGCCAGCCGCGTCCGGCGTGGGTCCGCAGGGTGTCGCGGAGCTGTGTGTTCGTGTGCTCGTGCCAAGGGCCGGTCGAGGTACCGGTGGGAACGATGCCCAGCGCCCGGCAGGCCGCCTGGAGCTGGTGCTGCTGGGCGTGGGGAACATGCTCGGGGAAATGGAAAGCGATCAAGAATCGCTCGATGCCGAGCTTCCGGTAGTGGTGGACCCATGCTTCGAACAGAGAGGGCTCGACGGGCCCGACGACGGCGATCAGAGCCGGGGGTGTGCTCAGCATCGGGACTCCGTGGTCATGAGGGAGGCGAACATCCGAGTGAGGAAGTCGGCCTGGTCTGTAGCGGTCGGCATTCCCAGAAGGCCGGGAGCCTCAGGGCCGGGTCGCTCAGGCGGTTGGCGGATGACGCTGTGCAGAGCGTGGACGAGGCCATCCGGGTCGCCTGGGGCGAACATCAGGGCCCACGGCCGGCCCTGGAGATGGCTGGTGAGCGTGGGATCGTGATCGGAGACGATCAGTGGGACGCCGAGCCGGGCGGTGTCCATCACCAGGCCGGACTCCTTGCCGACCCCGGGGAGCCGGGCGACGAGGGCGGCGTCGGCCGCGCCGTAGGCCAGTCGTAGCACGCACTCCGCGACAGGTCCGGGAATCACGTGCAGGTGGAGGAAGGGCAGGTTCCGCCAGCGTGCGAGTACCGACTCGTCCAGCGGATCGCCCGTGACCACGAGGTGCAGCGGTTCCTCCAGCCGGGCCAGGCCGGCGTCGATGACATCGAGGTCCTTGTACGGCCACCAGCCGCCGACGAGACAGACCACAGCGTCGGTGACCGGGATCCCAAAGGCCGACCGGCCACTTTCACGTTCGGAGTCGGTCAGACGGAGACCATCGTCGACCGCGAAGGCTCGGACCACGGCCGACAGGTCGGGGAAGTCCTCGGCGAACTGGGCGCCGACCGACTCGGTCGGGTACACGGCGATCACTCGGCGCTCGCCCCGGCGGGCCAGCCGGCCGATGAGCCGTACGAAGGAGTCTTCGGTCGTGACGGCCTCGTGGACGAACCGGAGATGCGGTTGACCGCCCAGAAGGGCTGCTGCCCCGTGCAGCGCATCGCTGGCGGTGAGGATCACGACCGCGTTGGCGATGGGCTGAAGCCGACGGGCGGTCCGCAGCGCTGAGGCTTCGGCCAGGCAGCGGGCGATGAGGGTGATCTGGTGTGGCAGCCGCCGCAGCCGGTCCGGCCAGCGACGAGAGCGAAAGACCCGCCGGACGACCGTCGAAACACCAGCGAGGAGGCGTGATGCGGCGAAGAATCCGGCGGAGACACGCCCCACGGGCGCGGTCGCCGTTCGCGCTTCCGTCTCCCGGAGCGCGGCCACCGCATCGGGTGCAATTCCGTTCAGGGCGACGACTAGGCTGCCGGGTCGTGCCTGGGCGAGCGCCACCAGAGTGCGCTGATGGTGCCCACCCAACCGGTCGGCGTACAGCTCGATCAGGACGAGGGGCCTGGTCACCCGGAGACCGCCTGATCCCCGTGGACCTCAGTGAACCTTTGCCGCAGCCACGCCGGATCGTTCAGCCGCTCGTACTGGTCCGGTTGACAGGCGGCCTCGTTCGCAAAGGCGACACCCTCCCGGGCCCCTGCTGCGGCGAAGGCGGCGAACTCCCCGTCGCTGCTGCGCTGCCAGGCGTCCATCCGCCAGCGGGCGTCGCCGTCGGCCATGCCGTACTCGCTGCCGCGGGTGAGCATCGCGCACTCCCGAAAGCCCGCCTTCCAGGAGTGGAAGGGGCTCTGGTTGAAGCGGGTAACGCCGGCGGCCTGTTCGGCGAACTCGACGCGTCCGGGCAGTGCGGCGAGGACATCCACCGCCTCGCCCATCTCCCGCAGAGCACTGCGGCGGATGAGCTTGAGCCCCCCGTAGCCGTAGGTCAGGCCGTTGACGGGGTTGACCGCGCGCCACACGCGCATGGAGACATCCTCGTCCAGGGGCTCCACAGCGGCCGGGGCGAAGTCGGTGTCGATGGCGAAGTCGCCGTCCGCGAGGAAGAACTGCTCACGGTCGACGGCCTCAGCGCACAGCCGGTAGGCCCGGCGCATCCCGTGCACGCCGTGCAGGCGCTTCACAGCGCCCCCGAGGGTCCGCTGAAGGCGGGAGTGGAGGGAGTCGGCCATCGGTTCGTCGTACGAGAGGAAGACGGCGTCGAACCCGGTCACGAGATCGCCTCCAGGTAGCGGGCGGCGACCAGCTCGGGGGTGAAGTCGGCCGTGGAGGCATGGGCGCGCTTGGCATGCAGGGCGTGGAACGTGTCGTCGGAGGCCAGCCGCTCGGCCAAGGCGACCGCCTCGGACGTGGTGGTGAAGCACAGTTCGGGGTCAATGTGCTCGGCGAGCCAGCCCAGTCGCGGCGAGATCACAGGCAGGCCCATGCCCTGGCAGTCGATCACGCTCATCGACCACGGGCAGCCGGGCCGGAACGGGGCGATACCGAAGCGCGCCCCGGCCAGCAGATCCCGATAGCGGACGCGGTCACCCCGGTCCGAGACGATCTGCACATGAGGCAGCTCGGCAAGTTTCTCCCGCATCCGCTCGGGACTGTCGTTCAGCCCAGTCCGAGCGGCACTGCGCTGCCCGAACAGGTCCATCACCCGAAGCCGCACGGATCCGGAAGACACGAGGTCACGGGCCAGGTCCACGAACTGTTGGGTGCCGTAGTGCGCGTACAGCCTGTGGTTGTAGACCCCGATCGGCTCGGCTCCGTCACCGCTCGGGGTGGTGACGGGCGCGCGGACCAAACGTTCGTCGCGTGGGGCCGGAACCACCCGCAGCCTGTCGCCCAGATCCACGGTCATCCGTTCAGCCGCGGCCGAGACCCAGGAGGCGGCCGTGGAAGAGTGCACCATCACCCGGTCGCAGACAGCCAGGCCGGCGGCGAACGCCAGCAGCACCGGCTGCCCGAGCCCGCCATCGTCGAGGGATGGGTCGACCAGAAGCCGCCCGCCGTCGTCGAAGGAGTACGGCAGATAGTGGCAGTACCCGGCCAGGAGCGCGCCGGAGCCCGCTTCCAGCAAGGCCGTACGGATCGCGGGGGCCTCCTCGACCTGGTTGGCCACCACCACGTCCGGCTTCTCAGTCTGGATGAGTGCCACCAACTCGTCGATGTCCGCCGAGAAGCGGGCTCGGTACTTCGTTCCGGGCAGCTTCGTCTGCCGGAAGCCGCACCGGTCGTCCCCGGCCGGTGCCGGCGCGGCGACGGTCACCTCGGCTCCGGCGTCCGCCAGCGCCGGGGCAAGGAGGTCGGCGAAGATCCAGCCGGAGTCCGAGGACAGCCGGTCGGGGTTGGAGATGTTCAGCAGGTACAGCACGCGCATGATGTGTCGCCTCCGTCATCCGCCCGGGGATCGATCCGGGCCGTTGAGGGAAGGAAAGCCGCGACGCGGGCGGTGACGGGATGATGAACTGAGATCACTCACGGTTCATTCATGCTCACCAAAAATGACACGGGGCGAGGATTCGATGGACACCCAGGGCGAGGAGATCACCGCCGAACAGGCAGCCGAGGACTTCGCAGCCGAGGTGGCCCGCTGGCGTGAGGTACGGGGTCTGTCCAAGCGCGCTTTAGCGCAGGCCATGGGCTTCGACCCCTCGTACGTCAGCCACGTGGAGTCGGGCCGCCACAAGCCCAGTGCGGAGTTCGCCCGGCTCGCAGACGAGGTCATGAACTCAGGGAAGGCGATCTGGCGCCGCTGGCTCGACTACGAACAGGCGAAGTCCAGAGGGACCCGGGCACGGCGCCTGCCAGCAGTCCCGCCGGCCCAGCGCAGGCCCGAGCAACCGTACGCCGCCGGCTCTGCCCTCGTCGTCGAACACGACGCCGCGCACCTTCGCTACGACGGCCGCTCGTACCGACTCACGATGCGGCGGCGTCTCCGGAACACCGGCACCGAACCGATCACCCGCTATCTGATCCGCATCTCGGTCGACCGCTACCCCGGCGACCCGGAGCAGTCCAACGCCCACTACCGGACCCACCCGCTGACGTGGGACGAACTCGACCTCACCGCCACCTGCCGGGGCGAAGCAATGCGCTGGCAGGCCAAGCACGACCGTGACGCCTTCAAGGAAGTCTGGCTGCTGTTCGACAACGAACACGGCCGCTTCCCGCTCTACCCCGGCGAATCCGTCTGGATCGAGTACGCCTACACCGTGGGCGACGACAAGTGGGGCAACTGGTTCCAGCGTGCTGTCCGCCTGCCCACCGAACAGCTCGAAGTCCAGCTCGCTTTCCCCGCCGCTCTCGACCCGGTGGTCTGGGGCACCGAGACCTCCATGACCGCCGAAGCCTCCCCGCTCCGTACCCCACCCGTCCGCTGGGACGACGGCGAACAGCGGGCTTTCACGTGGATCACGACCACACCCACATTGCACGCTCGGTACCGTTTGGAGTGGCGGTTCCGGGCACGACCCGAACACAATACGGAACAGGGAGAGTTCAGTTGACGAGCGTTCGGCCCAGCCAGCAGATGCGAGACCTCGGCGTCGTCCAGGAGGGCGCCGCCATCCTCACCACCGCGGCCCGCCCCTTCGACCTGCCCACCGAGCAGTACGAGGCCGAGCGCATCGTGGACGAACTGTTCGCCGCCCTCAACCGCATCAGCCAGGTCCACCCCTTCGCCAAGGGCATGGGCATCGCGGCCCCCCAGATCGGCATCGGCCGCTCCGTCGCCGTCGTCCAGCCACCCGGCGACGCTCCCGCGATCATCCTGCTCAACCCACGGATCACAGCCCGCGCGGAGGCGAGCGACGAGCAGTACGAGGGCTGCCTGAGCTTCTTCGACGTCCGTGGCCTTGTTCCCCGGCCTCTGAAGATCACGGTGGAGACCACGGCCCTGAGCGGCGAGACAGCAGCCACCGTCTACGAACATGGTCTCGCCCGCCTCATCCACCACGAGATCGACCACCTCGACGGCCTGCTGTACACCGCCCAGATGAAGGCTGGAGTCGGACCAATCCCTGTCGAGGAATACCGTCAAACTGGACGGTCCTGGGTATACGACAGCGCTTGATCGCAAGGTCCACATCTGCTGTGGCCGCCTCATCAGGTCCAGTTGCTTGAGCGGCGTCGTGGGAAGGCGTCTCCGGTCGGCCAGTGCTCGGGCAGACCTAAGACCCGTCGAGTTCGTTTCGGCTCAAGGACTCGGCCAGGAACTCCCACGGGACGCAGAGCCGAGCGGGCAGCCAGACCTCACTCCCATCGGCGGGACGGAGTCCGGAGCACCGACCCCGCGATAGTCTCTCGACGTGGGCATGCCCGACGGAGGGGGACCGTGTCAGTGAGTATCAGCAGCAACGAAGCGGATGTCTGTACCACCAGCGGCACTCCACTGAGCGCCGACCGGATCAAGCACCTGGAGTTCATCCAGGCCGTCGTCACCAGGCTGGGCAACAACTCGTTCCTGCTGAAGGGTTGGGCCATAGCGCTCACCGCCGCCATCTTGGCACTCTCAGCCGGGCGGCTCAGCTGGCAGATCGCACTGAGCGGAATCATCCCTCTGCTGGGCTTCTGGTTCCTCGACTCGTACTTCCTGCGCCAAGAACGACTCTTCCGGACCCTGTACGAAGACGCCCGGACGCCCAACAGCGGCGTGGAAATGCTGTCGATGAACATCGGACCGTACCTGCCAAGGGTGACCCTGGCAAAGGTCGCCTTCTCCCAGACACTGGTGCTGTTCTACGGTGCCCTGCTGATCGCCCATTTCGTAGTCCTCCTCCTGACCCGCTGAATCACGCCCTCGGAAGCGCGGGCGGGCACAGCAGGGCGGCCATCTCATCGGCCAATAAATCGAGCACGGCTGCATCCCGAACGCCCGCCCCATCTCCCGGCCACAGCGGGCCCATGGCATCATCTCGCCACCGCGGAACGAGATGGACATGGGCGTGGAACACCGTCTGGGAAGCCGCAGAGCCAGCGGAATGGATGACATTCATGCCCTCAGGGGCGAGGTGGTCGCGTAAGACGTCTCCAATGCGGAGCGTGGTCGCAAGCAGATGCGCTGCCTCCGTCGGCGACATAGCCCAGAGGTCCGGCGCATGGATCCGGGGCACCACAAGCGTGTGGCCGAGGGTCGCTGGCACCAGCGGGAAGAACACCACAGTGTGGTCGTCCTCGAAGATCATCCGAGCCGGGCCGCAGCCGACAGCGATGGAACAGAACGGGCACGGGGGCATGGATATCCTCGCCTTCGTGATTCGGAGTTCTTCGACGCAATCCTCGGCCACCACCCTGGCAGAAGGAACGAACAAGGAGGGGTAACACCTCCATGGGAGGCGTCTTCATCAACTACCGCAGGAGTCCGCGTGCCACGGATGCGGTGCACCGGCTGCGTGAGCGACTCAGCCGTCACTTCGGCGACACGCAGGTCTTCCTCGACACGTCGTCAATGCTGCCGGGTAACCGCTACCCAGATGACCTCAGAGACCGAGTACATGACTGCGAGGTTCTGCTCGTCACCATTCCGGAGGGCTGGCTGGAAGCGCGGAACCAGTCGGGCGAGAGATGCCTCGACCGAGCGGGCGACTGGGTGCGGCACGAGATCGAGCTGGCGCTCGCCGCCGGGAAGACAGTAATCCCCCTGCTCCTTGACGCCGCGGAGCCGCCGTCGCCCGAGCTGCTTCCCGCGTCGATCCGTGACCTCTCCCTGCGGCAGGCGCATCGCGTTACCGCAGATGGCTGGGACGCGGCTGTCGAGGAGCTGATCGCTACGCTGGAGACCCTGGTGGCACCGGAGTGGGAGCCGATCCCCTCCGAAGACCAGCCACCACGACGGCCCGGCCAGCTGCTCGGCTGGGCCACCGGCCTCCTCGCCACAGCGCTCTGCGTCCTCGTGCCATGGGTTGCGACGGCCGGAGGGCCGCCCCCGGAACCGGGCGGCGCTTCGGTCGCCCTGCTGCTGGCCCTGGCCTCCCTTGGGCTGATGGGCATCGTCCTGGTCGCCGTGCTGGTGTCTGGCGGCCTGATGCGCCGCCCCATTCAAGCGTGGGAACGTGACCTACAGGACGCGACGCAGCAGAACTACTTGCGGGCGACCTTCCCTGTGCCAGTCTTCCTCCTACTGTTCGCGACGCTCCTGGTGATCCAGGCGTGGGGGCGGAGCCCCGGCTTCGCCGTCGTGCTGATGCTGGGCATGTGTCTCGCCGTCGGCCCGATGGCAGCCCACTTCGTGCGCTCCTTCAAGAAAGATCGGGAACGGTGGGTGCAGTGGCCAGAGGTTATACCCACGACAGCTCTGATGGCGGTGGTACGGCGAGAGATCGCTCGCCTCGACATGCGTACGCAAGAGTGGAGCGGACCGATCCGGCGAGAGCAGCGGGACCGGGCACGCTTCGCACTCGGAGAGCTGACGGGGGCGGTGGCGGCTCACGGGCGGGCAGCGGAACGCGGGCGGTTGCCATGGCTGCGTGAGGCGCAGCCATGGGCTTTCAGCGGGTACGTCCTGTGGTTGGCACTCACCGTCGCCCTCACGCTCGCCTGGACTTTACCCCTCGGCGTCCAAGGCGAGGGCGGGACGAGGCTTCACGCGGCGCCCGCGGTCGCTGGGGTTGTGGGCTTCTGGCTAGCCTGGACGACCATGGAGTGCGCCTACCGCTACCAGCGGTGGCAGCGCCGGATGTTTCATACAGAGGCGGTGCGACGGCTCACTCTGATAGAGGTGCGGATCGACACGCTGAGTTTGCCGTCCCGCACGCGGCTGGCGACCACGTGAACGTCCAGGCCAGGGCGCTCGCCGTGCAGTCGGCTCACCAGCGTGGCGGTCAGCAAGCCGACCCCAGCCCTGGGTCCAGGAAGCACACGGTATCGCTCAGTGCCTCTGGGCCAGCTTCTCTAGGCGATCAAGGCCAGCGGCTGGCCCAACTACCTCGGGCGGCCTGGCCCGATAGGCGAGCACGCGGAGCGCCCCCACCCACCGCGCCTCGGTGTTCTCGATCTCCCTCAGCCGCTAACGTCGCCTTAACCAGGGCGGATGGCCTCGGCGACTTCCCTCCCCTTAGTTCGCCACGCGCTGGTCGTCCTGAACGGCCACCAGCTCTGCGATCTTGATGGCAACTACTGCCATCGAATCCTCAGCCGTGTCCAACCCGTTTCGGGATGCAAGTAGGGGGCTGACGTTCCGGAGTTCGCCGTAGGTCGTCTCGTGTATGACAGGGAGCAGCAGGTCACGTGCAAGGAGCTCCGAGAGCTCCTTGTCAGAGACGCCACCGCGCTTGAGGCGTGTCAGTAGCGCAGGGGTGACTAGAACGAGACCTGTACGGGACCTCGCCAACCCCTTGTCGATTTCCCGCATGAACGGTAGGCCGAGCGCGATGTTCTTCTCGCTGAACCAGACCGACACGCCCTCTGCTTCCAGCAGGTCATACAACTCAGTGGCAGCACCGCGCCGGTCATCCCACGCGTGGCAGAGGAAGACATCGCAAAGGTCGGGTTGTTGGCTCGCGCGCAACACGGCGGCGTCGCGAACAGGAGCCAGCCCCTTCACCTCACCGGGCGTGTAGATCACGGAGGATGTGCTCGGCGACCAAGGCGCCCGCATTTTGCCGCTACTGGTCGCACTTCCCCCGCCACTGCTCTGCGGCGTATAGACCGGCGGCGGGTAGTAGGGCCGGGGCGATGAGTACCCGTAGCCTCTGCTGCTGCACGCGGGGCACGCCGCACGTCCGCTGGCGGTCCGATGACCCTGAACTGGAGCTGTACAACGACTCATAACTACATGGTATTCGTGTGGCTGCTGTTAGGTCGCATTTATCACAAGAAAAGACAGCCGAGTACAGTTCAGCCCGTTGGGGTCGCCAACGTCACTGATCCCTGTAGCTAATGCTGGAGGGCTTCGGGCCTTCAGCCGGGCCGTCCGAGAACGGCCAACGGCTGCAGTTGCCAACAGCTCGCTCCCTGTTCAGAGCCCGTGCATCAGGTTCCACCGAAGGCGAATCCGAAGCAATGCGTGAGCGGACTGCCCGTTACAGGGTGACAAGAACCGGATCAAGTGACTCGCTGCACCGTGCTGACCAGCTGGAAGAAGCAGCCCACCTCGTGGCCAGCCCAGAACGGATTCGGCACACATGAAGCCGGGAAACCCTGAGAACAGGCAGGAACCTCCGAGACGCGTTTCGCCGGGCCAAGCACAGGCATGGTGGCGTTTTCGCAGGTCAGGACCCTGCCCCGAGAAATCTCCTAAAGCGGGTGTCGCAGGTTCGAATCCTGCCGGGGGCACCACCTGCGCCGCAGGTAAGGGAGTTCCAGGCCCCTCGTTCGATTCGGACGGGGGGCCTTCCTCATGTCTGGAGTCCACGAAGAGTCCACATCCCCGTGCACGCGCCGGAAGAGCTGGTGGAATCGATCAAGGCGCGCGTCGACACGCGCGGAGTATCCGGCTACATCGCAGCCGCCGCCGCTCTTCAGGACGCCATGAACCGACTGCGCGAGTTGGCCGAACGTCTCGTGGAAGAGCACGGCGACGTGACGGACGAGGAGCAGCAAGCGGCGCTGGACCGTATCGCCGCCATCGACGGCCGGCATGACGAGCAGCGAGCGAGTCCGGACGTGGGCGCGTGAGTTCCACCGCCCGAGCGAAGCTGCACCGGCCGCGACAGCGCGTCTTCGCATTCGGCTCCGAGGCTCTCTCCCAGGCAGTTCAAGGCGACCGGGAGATGACCGCGCTGATCAAGGCGGCTCCCCGGCTGGACATCCCGATCGTCACCTCGGCGCTCACGATTCTGGAAGCATGGGACCCTCGCGAAAAGTCGAGGCAGGCACTGTGGAACTGGACCCTGTCCCGGATCCGCGTCGTGCACACCGACGACCAAGTGATCGCCATGGCGCGCGAACGGCCGGCCCGCAGGGGCACAAGTACGCCATCGACGCCATTCTGGCGGCTGTGGCCGGACGGGAAGCGGCGCAGGGAGCTCAGGCAACCGTCTTCACCTCCGATACGGACGACATGAATCAGCTCCTTGAGGGACACTCCGTGCGAATTGAGAAGGTCTGACGAGACGCCGCCCACGCCTCACGCCGATCGTCCACCCGAGCAACGCCTTGGCGTCGCCGGACAGCATCCGCCGACACGCATTCCGCACACACGGGAACGGGAAGAACCGTGAAGACGTGAGGACTACAGAGGGGTGCCTTCCCGGGCCTGACACGCCGCGGCCAACGTTTCCGCAGTTCACAGCCTCATCCTGAGGAATCTCCTCAAGCGGGTGTCGCAGGTTCGGATCCTGTCGGGACACATGCGAGAAGGCCCCCAGCCGATCATGGCTGGGGGCCTTCGACATCCGCAGCTGACATCAATGGCCATGATCAACAGCACCCATCCGACAGGCCGCACACGGGCAGCCGGGGGAAGTCAGCCCTGACCACGCCCGACTGCGGCGAGCGCTGCCAGGAGTGCGTCATGGTCTCCGGTGTGGACGATGACCTCCTCGTCCTCGGCCGGGACATCGAAGCGGGCGAAGAAGTCGTCGAGGGCTTCGGGGGTGACGGTGAGGGCGTTGGCGTCCTCGCGCCGGTTGCGTTCGGCCAGGCGCCGTAGCAGTTCGTCGCGGCCTGCGGGGAGGTGGACGACGACGGGATGGCCGCCCGCTTCACGGGCGGCCTGTCGCCAGGCGTCCCGATCGGTGCGCCGCCACAGTCCGTGATCGAGGACGACGTCAACGCCGGCCCGGAGTTCCTTCACGAAGCGCTCCCGGATCGCCTCGACGGCGGGTCGCTCACGCTCGAAGTAGGTGTGCTCGGGGTAGTCCACGCCGTACCGGCCGTGGCGGCGGTGCACCTCCTCGTCCACGGACAACCGGACGAAACCGTGGCCGGCGAGGAACTGGGCGACGGTGGTCTTGCCGGAGCCGGTGAGGCCGACCAGGAGAACGGCGAGAGGCATGGAGGCATCCCTTCCGCGACGGGAGTGTGCGCGGGCGCGGTCATCTACTCCGATCCTGGCCGGTGGGCGCGTGCGGCTGCCAGGCGGTGTGCGGTGGAGTGCGCATTCGCTGCCACCGGCAGTGGCCGGACTCCGAGTGTTGACGCAGGCGCGACCGACCGGCTCGGTGCGTCGAGGCCGATGACCGCCTCCCGGCAGGGCTCCGAGCCCTGCCGACGGAGCGACCCGGAAGCGGGGTAGCCGCCTCCCGAGCCCCGAAACCCCCGAAGCCCCGCCCGAGGCGGCTATACACACCATGTATACGCGGTGTGTATAGTCCTCGGCATGTCCATGGGTCACACACTGCTCGGGCTCCTGGAGTCCGGGCCGCGCCACGGCTATGACCTCAAGCGCGCCTTCGACGAGAAGTTCGGCCATGACCGGCCGGTCCACTACGGGCAGATCTACGCGACGATGTCGCGGCTGCTCAAGAGTGGGCTGGTGGCGATCGATGGTGTGGAGTCGGGTGGTGGCGGGCCGGAGCGGAAGCGGTACGCGATCACTGAGGCTGGGATCAGTGATGTCGGGCAGTGGCTGGGGCGGCCGGAGAAGCCGCAGCCGTATCTGCAGTCGACGCTTTATACGAAGGTCGTGCTCGCCCTGGTCACGGGGCGGAGTGCGGCAGGCCTGCTGGATACGCAGCGGGCCGAACATCTGCGGATGATGCGCATACTGACCGACCGCAAACGCGGCGGCGATTTCGCTGATCAGCTCATCTGCGACCACGCCCTGTTTCATATGGAAGCCGATCTGCGCTGGCTGGAGCTGACAGCCGCGCGTCTCGACCGGCTCGCTAAGGAGGTCGGCGCGTGAGCGCGTACCCCGGTTCTCTTCTCTGGGCCCAGGATCTGCGGAAGGTCTACGGCCCCACACCCGCCCTCGACGGGGCGTCCTTCTCCGTTCGCGCGGGTGAGGTCGTCGCCGTGATGGGGCCGTCGGGGTCGGGGAAGTCGACGCTGTTGCACTGCCTGGCCGGGATCATCTCCCCGGACTCGGGGTCGATCGGCTACGGCGGTCAGGATTTGGCAACGATGTCGGACGCGCGTCGCAGTGCGCTGCGGCGGTCGGAGTTCGGTTTTGTGTTCCAGTTCGGGCAGCTGGTGCCGGAGCTGACGTGTACGGAGAATGTGGCGCTGCCGCTGCGGCTGGCGGGGATCGGGCGGAAGGAGGCGCAGCGGGCCGCGCTGGAGTGGATGGAGCGGCTGGAGGTGGCCGAGGTGGGGGACAAGCGGCCGGGGGAGGTCTCGGGCGGGCAGGGGCAGCGGGTCGCGGTGGCGCGGGCGCTGGTGACGTCGCCGAGGGTGATTTTCGCGGATGAGCCGACGGGGGCGCTGGACTCGCTCAATGGGGAACGGGTGATGCAGCTGCTGACGGACGCGTCGCGGGAGACCGACGCGGCGGTCGTCCTGGTGACGCACGAGGCCAGGGTGGCCGCATACTCGGACAGGGAAATCGTTGTGCGTGACGGCAAGGTTCGAGACATGGCAGGCACGGTATGAGTCAGCTCACGAAACCCCCTGTCGTCATGGTCACCGAGACCGATACCGACGGCGCGGGCGGGATCCGGGGCTGGGCCAGGGAGCTGGCGCTGGGTCTGCGGTTCGCCGTCACCGGCGGCCGGCGTGGCTGGATACGCACGGCTCTGACCGCCTTCGGCGTGGGGCTGGGCGTGGCGATGCTGTTGGTCGCCTCGTCGATCCCGCAGATGCTGGAGAACCGTGACGGGCGCGGGGACGCCCGTCAGATCGCGAAGTACGACTCCGAGAAGGCGTCGGACCGCTCGTTCCTCTACTTCCCCAACAACACGGTCTACCGCGACACGACGGTGACCGGCATGCTCCTTCAGGCGGAGGGCAAGGGCGACATCGCGGCCCCGCCCGGTCTGACGGAGCTGCCGAAGCCGGGCGAGATGGCGGTCTCCCCCGCTCTCGCCGAGCTGCTGTCCGCTCCCGAGGGGGCGCTGCTGAAGGACCGGCTGCCGTACAAGGTCACGGCCACGATCGGGGACACCGGTCTGACCGGGCCGAACGAGCTGGCCTATTACGCGGGCACTTCCTCTCTCACGGAGGCCGGCGCGGGCGGGCGCTCCGAGGGCTTCGGCGGCGGGCCCCGCTTCAGCGAGCCGCTCAACGGGATACTGCTGCTGATCGTCCTGATCGCCTTCATCGCCCTGCTGCTGCCGGTCGCGGTCTTCATCTCCACCGCCGTGCGCTTCGGCGGCGAGCAGCGCGACCGCCGGCTGGCGGCGCTGCGGCTGGTCGGCGCGGACCGGTCGATGGCGAACAGGATCGCCGCGGGCGAGTCGCTGTGCGGGGCGCTGCTCGGTCTGCTGGTGGGCGGTGGGCTGTTCGCGCTCGCCCGCCACTGGGCGAGCGCGGTGACGGTCTGGGACATCGCGGCGTTCCCCTCCGATCTCTCTCCGGCCCCGGCGCTGATCACGCTGATCGCCGTCGCCGTGCCGGCCGCCGCGATCCTGGTCACGCTCTTCACCCTGCGTTCGGTGTCGATCGAGCCGCTCGGTGTCGTACGGAACAGCACGCCGCGCACCCGCAAGGTGTGGTGGCGGGTGCTGATGCCGGTGCTCGGCCTGGTGCTGCTGCTGACGCAGACGGGCTCGATCTCGATGGGCGGCACCTCGATCAACTCGCTGCTGATCGGCGCGGGCGCGCTGATGGTGCTGGTGGGGATCACCGCGCTGCTGCCCTGGCTGGTCGAGGCCGTGGTGAAACGGCTGGACGGCGGGCCGGTCGCCTGGCAGCTGGCGACGCGCCGGCTCCAGCTCAGCAGCGGTACGGCGGCCCGCGCGATCAGCGGCATCGTGGTCGCGGCGGCCGGGGCCATCGCGCTTCAGACGCTCTTCAGCTCGGTGGAGGGCAACTTCATCACGCCGACCGGGGCGGACACCGAGCAGGCCCATCTCCATGTGTCCTCGCAGGTCCGGGACGGGGCCGAGGCACGCGCCAAGCTCGGGCAGTACGCGGACTCCAGGGGCGTCGCCGGGCTGGTCGGGATCGTGGAGTCGACGGCCAACCAGACGGGGCCGAAGCCGGCGGGCGAGGAGGAGTTCCTCTTCACGGCTCTCACGGTCGGCGACTGCGCGTCGCTGCGGCAGCTGGCGAAGCTGCCGTCCTGCGAGGACGGCGATGTCTTCACCGTCGACAAGGTCGACAAATACGACCAGTACACGTACTACCCGCGTGCCGGGCAGAAGCTCTCGCTGGGCGGCAACCGGAACCACGGCGATGCCGGTGAGCAGCTGGCGTGGCAGATCCCCGCCGACGCCAAGAGGGTGAAGGCTCTCATCGACCCGTCCGGCGAGCGGACGGGCGGAGTGCTGGCCACCCCCTCCGCCGTGGAGCTGGCAAAGCTGTCGAAGCCCTGGGCCACGGCCATGCTCCGGCTCGACTTCACGACGCCGAACGCCATGGAGCACGCGAGGAACGCGGTGGCCGAGCTGGCCCCGCCGCCCCAGCGGACCATCGTGCGGGAGATCGAGCTGAACGAGGTGAACGCCAAGTTCGCCGGCATCAAGACCGGTCTCCTCGTCGGTGCGACGGCGACGATGGCGCTGATCGCGGTCTCCCTGCTGGTCACCACATTGGAACAGCTCCGGGACCGCAAGCGGCTGCTGGCGGTGCTGATGGCCTTCGGCGCCCGGCGCTCCACGCTCTGCTGGTCGGTGCTGTGGCAGACGGCCGTGCCGATCGGTCTCGGGCTGGTGCTCGCGACGGTCGGAGGGATGCTTCTCGGCCAGGTGCTGCTGCTGATGGTGGGAACGATCGCGACGGACTGGCTGGTGTTCCTGCCGATCATCGGGGTCGGGGCCGGGCTGATCCTGCTGATCACGCTGCTGAGCCTGCCGCCGCTGTGGCGGATGATGCGCCCGGACGGTCTCCGCTCGGAGTAGCGGAGTAGCGGAGCAGCGGAGTGGCGGTACGGAGGGGTACGGGGAAAGCTCCCCGTACCCCCTCCGTGCTGCTACGGGACCTCGGACCGCGCCGCGTCCTGGATGACCCGCGTCACCAGATCGGGGTGGGACATCATCGACACGTGCGAGGACTCGATCTCGACGGTGCGCGAGCCGGCCCGTTCGGCCTCGAAGCGCTCCAGGTCGGGGGCGATGGCCTTGTCGTTCTTCGACACGACGAACCAGGACGGGATGGTCTTCCAGGCCGCCGCCGTCGCCTCCTCGGCGAATCCGGCCGCCGCGACCGGCCGCTGTTCGGCCGCCATCACCCGGGTCTGCTCCTCGGGGAGGTCGGCGGCGAAGACGGCGTGGAACTTGTCCGTCTTGATGTAGAGGTCGGTGCCGCTGCCGTTGGCATCGGTGTACGGGACGGGGTTCAGGGCCGGTGCCAGCTCGCTGCCCGGGAACTTGGACGACAGCCCCTCGGGGGACTCGCCCACGTCCGGCATGAAGGCCGAGACGTACACCAGCGCCTTGACGTTGGGGTTCCCGGCCGCCGCCTGGCTGATGACCGCGCCGCCGTAGGAGTGCCCGGCGAGCACGATCGGGCCCTCGATCGACTTCAGGACCGAGGCCACGTACGTCGAGTCGTTGCTGACGCCGCGCAGCGGGTTCGGCGGGGCCACCACCTTGTAGCCGCGGTGCTGGAGCCGCTCCACCACGTCGTTCCAGCCGGAGGCGTCGGCGAACGCGCCGTGCACCAGGACCACCGTCGGCCGGACCCGCTCGCCGGTGCCTTCGGGGGTTTCCTGGTCCTCGGGGCCGGCGACGGCGGGGCCGGCCGCGAACAGGGCGGCGGTCGCGACGAGGGCGAGCGCGCCCGTACGGGAGAGTCCGCGGCGGCGCGGCCCCGGGGAGCCGGAACCTGGGCCGGGGCCGGGGCCGGAGGCGGAGGAGGAGGGCAGGGAGGACACAGCCATGGCTGGCTCGTTTCTGCTGGGGGAAGGCTGTCGGTCCTCAGCGTTGGCGAGTGCCGGCGGCCCCGCGCGCCCCACGGAGCGGGAGAGTGAAACGGGCCCCGCGTCCGGGTGACACCACCGCCCCCGGGGAGCACGGCGGCCTCAGGGGCCGCGCAGCTCCTCGGGGCAGGGGGTCCCGCGCGAGATGCCGTACGGGGCCGCCAGCCGGTACTCCCCGGCCCTGGGCGCGACCAGTTCGGTCCACTCGTCGCCCTGCGCGTCCTCCTCGGCCTTGAGGAGGCAGCCGTCCAGGTTCACGAAGGATCTCGGCTCGCTCTCCTCGCGGAGCCTGGACTCCTCCGTCTCCTCCGGTACGCGCACCTTCTCGCCGTCCGCGTCCACCAGGCCCAGCCAGGGCGAGTACGGCACACGGATCATGACCTTGCCCGGCTTGTCCACCTTGATCCGCACCTGATCGGCGGCGGCCCGCTGGACGACGGCGGGCGGATCGGCCATCGGCTGGGGGTCGCGGACCGCGAAGAGCTGCCAGTTCTCGTCGGACCAGATCCGTTCCAGATACGGCAGCCCCTGGCTCACCAGCGCCGCCTCCTCGCGCCCGCCCGTGTCCGGCGGACCCTCCGGCAGGACGACGTAGTGCACCGCCCACCGGTCCAGCCAGACCCGGTAGTCGGCGGAGTTCAGCGGGGTCTCCTTGTCGTAGAAGATCGGGTTCCGCTCCATGTCGGCCTGGCGGTTCCAGCCACGGGCCAGATGGAAGTACGGCGAAAGCGCGGACGCCTCCCGATGGCTGCTCGCGGGGACCACCTCGACCCGGCCGCGCTCGGCCTTGACGTCCTGGAGCTTGTCGACCAGCGGGGCCAGCTCGAACGTCCAGGACGCCGTGGGGGCCGTCCGCACGATGTCGTCCACGGCCTTGAAGCCGATCCAGAAGTTGAGCCCCGCGAAGGCGAGGACGAGCGCGTACCACTTCCGGGAGCGGCGCACGGTGTACGGCAGGGCGGCCAGCAGCGCCACCCCGGCGAAGAGCATCGGCATCCGCGAGATGTTCGAGCCGATCTGGGAGTCGATGACCCAGGTCAGCAGGGTCGCGACGGAGTAGAAGGCGGCCCCGACCCGGACCGTGCGCCACTCCTTCGGCACCAGCAGGAGGACCGCGATGCCGAAGACGAGGGGCAGCGAGGTCGACCCGAAGGACATCGGCTGGGTCCCGGAGAAGGGGAACAGCCAGGAGGAGAGCGCCACGACCGCGACCGGGGGCAGGCCCAGGACGTACGCCCCCGGCCTGCGCCCGGTGAGGAAGAGCGCGGCGGCCACCACGCCGACGAAGAGTCCGGCGACCGGGCTGGAGGCCGTGGCGAGCGCCGCGAGGACGGCGGCCACCGCGGCCTTGGCCCAGCGCTTGTGGAGCCAGAGAGCGGGCCAGCAGAAGAAGGCCGCGACCGCGCCCACCGCGAACATCATGCCGAGGCCGAAGGTGACCCGGCCGGAGAGCGCGTTGCAGAGGAAGGCGAAGACCCCGGCGAGCGAGCAGGCGAGCGGATTCCGCACGGCCCGTATCCGGACCAGGATCAGCGCGGTCAGGGCGGCCGAGGCCGTGCCCGCGAGCATCATGGTCGGCCGGACGCCGATCACGGACATCAGATACGGCGAGACGACGCTGTACGAGACGGGGTGCATCCCGCCGTACCAGGCGAGGTTGTACGCCGAGTCGGGATGGCGGCCGACGAACTCGGTCCAGGCGTCCTGGGCCGCGAGATCGCCCCCGCTGTTGGCGACGAAGAGGAACCAGAGCACATGGGTGAGCGCCGCTGCCACCGTCGTGACCAGCACGGGACGGCGGGTGGCCCGGTCCCGGAGGTCGGCGGCGACCTCGCGCGCACGGCCGCGTCCCCCGTCCCCGGGGTCCGAGCCGGCGGAGGACGGGCCGGGGCGCGGGCCCGTACGGGTGCTGTGGCCGTCCGTCCGGACCGGCTCAGCGGTGCTCACTGCGACTCTCTCCCCGTCTTCCCGTCCAGGTGCTGGTCATGCCGCCGGGCGGGTGTCGGTGATGGGTGTGGGTGTGGGTTCGATCGGTGCCGTGCGCCGCCGCCCTCTAGGACGTGTTGGGGCACTCTTCAGTTGCCCGGACGCTAACACGAGGGCGTCCCGGGGATCCGGGACGCCCTCGTGCCCGGCCGGAACCGGGCCGGTGTCACCGCTCGGAGGAGCGGGCCGGGTCAGCCTCGTCAGCCGACCCGGGTCAGCTTCTCGGTGAAGCCGGGCTCCGCCATGTCCCGCTGGAGCGCGACCGGCGCGGAGACCAGACCGGGGCCGGTGCCGACGGAGACACGGCCGACCTCGTCCCCGGCCGCTCCGCTGCCCGGGACCGTCTCGCCGCCGCCGTCGATGGTCAGCCTGACCTCGTGACCGGCCCAGCCGACGGCCTTCAGATCCTTGGTGGCGACGACCGGGGTGACCCCGCCGAGACCGTTGTCGATCCGGCCGACGACATCGCCCTTCCTGACCACGGTGGTGGAGGTCAGACCGTCCTGGGCCTTCTCGATGACCCGAATGCTGTGGGTGACCGCCAGCTCCACCTTGGCCGTCAGGTTCGGGGCGTCCTGGATGCCCAGGGTGACCCCCAGGATGCGGCGGTCCTTGCCATCGACCGGCACCTGGGCCGCCCAGAGGAGATTGCCGCCGGCCGGGGTGGAGGAGCCGGTCTTGATGCCGCCGATGCCGGCCTTCAGCAGCGCCCGGCCATTGCCGTTGTAGATCGTCTTGCCGAGGGTGGGGATCTCGACGTGCGGGGTGTCGACTATCGAGCGGAAGACGTCGTTCTTCATCGCGGCCTTGGCCAGTTTGAGCTGGTCCTGCGGGGTGGAGACGGTGGTCTTCGACAGACCGCTCGGGTCGGTGTAGACCGTGTCCTTCATTCCGAGCTCCTTGGCGGCGGCGTTCATCTTCGCCACGAACGCCTTCTCGGACCCCGCGTCCCAGCGGGCGAGCAGCCGCGCCACATTGTTCGCGGAGGAGATCATCAGCATCTCCAGCATCTCCCGCTGGGTGTACTCCTGACCCTCCTCGACGGGCTCGACGGACTCTATGTCCTCGCCCTTCTCGTACTCCTCGTCCGCGCGCCGGTCGATGGTGATCTTCTCCCCGACCTGCTTGCCGGTGAGGGGATGGTTCTTGAGGATCAGATACGCCGTCATCGTCTTGGTGACGCTCGCGATCGGCGCGGGCTTCTGCGCGCCGTACGTGGCGACCATGCCGACGCCCTCGACCTCCACCGCGCCCTGGCCCTCGCCCGGGAACGGCAGACCGAGCTTGCCGCCCTCGAAGGTGAAGGACGGGTCCACGGAGAGCGTCATCCGGGGCTCGGGCAGCGGGCGCATCACCTGCACGACCGCGAAGGCGACCAGCACGAGCAGCACCAGCGGCGTCCAGATCTTGACCCGGCGCAGCGCCGAGCGGACCGGGGTGTCCGGAGTGTTCGTCAGCTGGGCGAGCAGATCCAGCGGGGGCTGCGGCGGCAGCGGCTGCTGGCTGGTCCGCTCGGCCTCCGCGAGGCCGGTGAGTCCCGCGGGACCGGCGGGGCTCGCAGGGCTCGCGGGGCCCTGGGTCCGGTCCTCGGAGGGGGCGGCGGCCGGGGTCTCCTTGCGGCCCCAGGACGCCGTCCGCACCTCGTCGTCACCGCGCAGCGGTACGAAGGTGCTGGGCCGCCCCGCCGGGGTCTTCCGGGCCGGGGCGGACTCGGTGCGCGGGGCCGGCGGGATCTTCAGCGCCCGGGTGGGGCTGTCGTCGGCGGGCTCGGACTTGGGCCTGGGCTTGGTGATCGCTTTGAAGGCCGTGGTGGGGTGGTCGACCTCGTCGTCGGCCTTGTCGTCAGCCTTGTCGTCGGCCTTGTCGTCGGCCTTGTCGGCGTCGGCGTCTTTGTCCGCCTTGTCCGCGTCCTTGGCCGGGGTTTCGACCGCGGCCTTGACGGGAGCCTTGGCCGGCTCCTTGACCGGCTCCTTCTTCGGGGCCGGGGCCGGGGCCTCGCCGGACGCCTTGTCCGCGTCGGGGGCATCGTCGGCGTCCGCGTCCGCATCGGCGTCGGCCTTCACGGCGGCGACAGCGACGGTCTCACCGTCCTCGGCGTCGGCGTCGGCGTCCTCGGCGTCCTCTTCGGCATCCGCGTCGGCGGGCTTCGCCTGAGCCCCCACCTTCACCTCGGGCAGCAGCGCCGTCTCCTCGGCCGCCGTCTCGGGCAGTGCGGCGGTCTCGTCGGCGGGGTCCGAGCCCTCACCGTCGCCGCCCGGCTCCTCGTCGGCCGAGGCGACCCACGCCGCGACCGCGGACCGGAGCTGCTTGTCCTTCTCCACCGACCCGGTCTCGGTGCCCGGTTCGGGCCGCCCTCCCCCGGAGGACGCCGCCGGCTGATCCACACCCGATGACCCCGCCCGGCCCAGCACGGCGACACGCGGTTCGTGTTCGCCTGAAGCCGTCTCCCCCGACGACTTCCGCTGCTCCGACCTGTCGGGGGACTCGCCCGCCACCGTGCCTCCTCCATGAGTCATGCGCCGTTGCCATACGACGCACTGCGGGACGCCGGATATCGGCGGCCCGTGTTGTCCGAACCATCTATCAGTGTCCTGTGTGAGAGCACGGCCCCTGTGTGTAGACGAGAACGACATACCCATCGGTTCCCACACAAAGCCCACAGGCGCTCTCGACAGACCAATGTGAGAGGGGTCACCCTGTCATTCATCCACGCGGGGAGGCATGGATGGGCAGGAGCCGCAGAACAATTCCGGAGGAGCTTCTGCTGCTCGCTCTGGACCCGGCCACGGGTACCACAGCGCAGCCGCAGTCGCTCGACCTCGGCCTGGCCGGAGCCCAGCTAGTAGAGCTGGCTCTGGCAGGACGGATAGCCCCAGACGGGGATCGTATCGCCGTGGTGATGCCACGGCCGACAGGAGATCCGACACTGGACTCCGCACTGGAGCTGTTGCGCAGACGCGGCAGCCCGGTCCGGGCCGTCCACTGGATCGGCGGGCCCCGGCTGGGGCTGCGTCAGATCTATCTCGCGCACCTGGAGCGGTGCGGCATGGTTCATGCCGTGGCGGGCCAGATGTGCGGGGTGCTGCCTACGACGCGCTATCAGGCGACGGAGACGGCGATCAGCAGGGACATCAGAGCCCGGCTGGACAACGCGATCCGCACCGGCGTACCGCCGGACCCGCGGACCGCGGCGCTCGCCGCGCTGGCCCACGCGGTCGGACTCGGCAAGCACCTGTACCCGGGCAACGAGGGTCGTTCCTCGCGGTCCAGGCTGCGGGATCTGATCAGGCACGACCCCATGGGCGGACTCGTGGCGCACGCCGTGATGGATGTCCAGAACGGGGTGGCGGCGCAGCCGCGCCGCAGCCCCTCCGCGTCCGCCGGCGGCCGTCAGGCAGCCGTGTCGATGCAGCCGCGCCGCGGAAGCATGGCCCGCGTCGCCGCGCACTGAGCACAGCCGTACCACCCAGAACAACAGAGCAATATCGAGCAGTACCGAGCAACACCGCGCGGAAACCGGCATCCCAAAACCCTCTGCCGGAACACCGCACCCCCCGGCCGTGCCAACGGCCTTTTCACTCGCCGTACATGACGCGCGGGACGGCCATAGGCTGTCCCGCGCGTTCCCATGTAACGCGCGAACGTGCGACCTCACCCACAGCGACGGCGGACGCGTCCGCCGCGAATGCGACTCGTGTTGTGATTTTGCAGCGCGCATGTGCCGTTTGGTGGCAGTCTGCTGAGCAGTAGATACGCTCAGCTACGCAGTCGGAGGTGCAGTTTCCGTGGCGTCCAACGTCAATCCCACCGTCAGGCGACGCCGATTGGGCCTGGAGCTGCGCCGGCTCCGGGAACTCAAAGGCATGACGGCCGAAGAGGTGGCGGAGCGTCTCCTGGTCTCCCAGTCGAAGATCAGCCGCCTGGAGAACGGCCGCCGTTCCATCAGCCAGCGCGATGTACGCGATCTCTGCGGAGTGTACGAGGTCGAGGACCACCGCATCGTGGACTCGCTGATGCAGATGGCGAAGGACTCCCGCCAGCAGGGCTGGTGGCACGCGTTCGGCGACATCCCGTACAGCGTCTACATCGGTCTGGAGACCGACGCGGCGAGCCTTCGGGTGTACGAACCCCAGGTGGTGCCGGGTCTGTTGCAGACGCGTTCCTACGCGGAGGCGCTGATCGCGGGCGCGCTGCCGGAGAGCGGCGTCCCCGACATCGACAAGCGGGTCAGCGTGCGGATCCGCCGCCAGGACCGGGTCAAGGCGGGCGAGCAGCCGCTGCGGCTGTGGGCGGTGATCGACGAGGCGGCGCTGCACCGGGTGGTCGGCGGCAAGGAGCTGATGCGCGAGCAGCTGGAGTATCTGATCGAGCTGTCCCAGCTGCCGCATGTCACCGTGCAGGTGCTGCCGTTCGAGATGGGAGCGCATCCAGGGATCAACGGTCAGTACGCGATCCTGGAGTTCCCGGACGCGACGGATTCCAGCGTCGTCTATATCGAGGGCGTCACCAGTGATCTGTATCTGGAGAAGGCCAATGATGTGCACAAGTACAGCGTGATGTACGAACATCTGCGCGCCCAGGCGCTGAATGTCGAGCAGACGCGGGCGTTCATCGAGAACATCGCCAAGCGGTACACCAAGCCGTGAGAATCGCCCGGCGGCCGTGGCGGAGGGGGGAGGTGCAAGGTACACCTCCGCCATGGCACGGCGGGGTGTCCATTGGAATATGCCATCCGACCGAGTGAACGCGGGCCTCATGGGTCGGTTGTGGCGAGTAGCGTCCTTCGAGTCAACAAAAACGTTGGCGCAGTTCAGAACCACTCGCCCGAAGCGGAGCAAAAATGGCCATCATTCAGGGAGCCACGGAGACCTGGACCAAGTCCTCGTACTCCGGAGGCAACGGTGCGTGCGTCGAGGTGAAGTCGCCGGTCCGCCAGGCGATTTCGGTCCGTGACTCCAAGGTCCCGGCAGGCCCGAGCATCACCTTCGTCCCCGGCTCGTGGAATGTGTTTGTGAGCCAGATGGACGCGTTCGACCTCGGCTGAGTGCCGCGCCGAACCACCCGGATCCTGTGCGCGGCAGAGCCGGCGCGTCAGCGGATCCGGCGCACCACCTGACAGAGCCCTCTCGACCGGTCCGCCGTCCTGGCCGAGGGGGCTCGGCCATGCCCAGGGTCAGTCCCCTTCCGGGCCCCGCCTCGGTTTCGTGTATCGCTCCGGAACGATCTCGACATTGATCCCCGGTGGGATCCCCATCTCGAACATCTGCGTTCTGGGGAGGGTGAGGGTCCGCAGCCGGGGGAAGGCACGGAGCCACTCAGCGGGGCCGACGATGGTGACCCCACGGATCCAGAGATGGGTCAGCCGGTCGGTGTCGATGCTGTGGATCAGGTGCTGGAGGGTATCCGCCCCGACGGTCTGAATCCGCTCCCGTCCGCCCATGGCCTGCAAGGCGTCCAGATGGTCGGGGTTGTGGGCGGCGAAGTAGAGGTCCGTCTCGTCGAGGTGAGCGATGATCTCGTCCGCGTACTCCTGGGTGTCGAAGCGGTTCCAGGCCCAGGAGAGCTGTCGGCGCACATCGAGCGACGGATGGTCGCGGAAGCGGACAAGGAAGGGGAGCGCCCCCTCGGCGCTGACGCGGGAGGCGGTGATGACGACGTTCTTGGCCTGCTCGTCCGTCACTTCCCCGGGGCCGGGGAGCAGCCCGAGGACCAAGGGCCCGCCCATCTCGGCGAGGGCTCGGGCCCATGATCCCTGTGGCGGCGGGATCATCTGCGAGGTGAGGTTCACGACCCGGCGGCGGGTGTCCGGGGAGACCTCGGTGGCGTGCTCCAGGCAGCTCGCGGCCAGCAGGATCCCCCGGATGGACAGCACCGAGTGCCCGTCGGCCTCGGCGTCGAAGTCCTTTTCGGCCTGCCCGATCAGCCCCTGAAGGATCCGCTCCCGTTCCATCGGCCGCCCCAGCGCGACCGCCATCCGCACCACGTCCTCCCACTGATCCCGCTCCGCGTTCTTCAGCAGCAGCGGGAAGTCCCCCTCCTCGATCAGGGCCTTCGCGCCCAGATAGTCCTGGAAGGTGCGGTGGACGAAGTCGATGCGCCCGGCGGCCGGTTCGCGCAGCAGCCCCGAGCGTTCGAGGAGATGGCGCAGGACGCGCTCGGGCGGGGACTGGATGTGGGACATGTGGAGGAGGGCGCGTTCCAGCTGGGCGAGGGCGTCGGAGCGGTCCATCTCGGCGCTGTCGTTGCGGATCATCCAGTGGGCGAGTTTCTGGAGAAGCAGGATCTGGGTCTCGGAGGAGAGCCTCAGATCGTCGTCGGCGAGGACTCCGCGCTCGGTGTCGCGGCGCTCCAGCAGCATGCGGAGCGCCGCGTCGTAGAGGTCCTTGCGGCTGTGCGGGAGGAAGCCGTGGCGTTCGCGGTGGAGGGCGCAGAGCAGCCCGCACATCAGGGGGTTGACCGCGAGGCGGCCGAGGTCGGGGTTGGTGCGTACGGAGGTGAGGAGCCGGTCGGCGAGTTCGGCGTCCGCTGCGGCGGCGGTGTGCCAGCGGCGGACGAAGCGGGTGACGTGGTCGCGGGTCATGGGGGAGAGCGTCAGCTCGGTGAAGCCGAGGTCGGCGAGCCACTCCTCGCCGACGGCGGAGGGGCGGGCGGTGACGACCCAGAGGTTTCCGGGGAAGTCGCCCATGAGGTCGCGCAGCCAGCGGCGGGCCTCCTCGCGTTCGCGCTGCGGGATCTCGTCGATGCCGTCGACGAGGACGAGGGCGCGGCCCGCGCTCAGTACCCGGTCGGCCCAGCCGTCGGGCTCCGCGCCCGCGACGGTGCTGCGGACGGCGCGCAGGAAGTCGCCGGGGGTGGGCGGCAGTCCGTCGCGTACGACGCGGCGCAGCGGCAGGACGAACGGGACACGGCCGACGAGTTGGGTGAGGTGTTCGCCGAACTCCTCGTACCGCTGGCGGGCGGTGGTGACGGCGAGCCACTGCACGAGGGTGGTCTTGCCGGAGCCCGCGCCGCCGCGCAGCAGTACGCGGTCCCGGCCGGCGAGGACGGCTTCGGCGGGCAGCGGGAGGGGTTCGGCGTCGTGGGTGCCGACGGCTTCGAGGGAGACGTAGGCGGTGTCGAGCCGCCATTCGCGGGCCTGGTTGAGGTCGAGGCCGTAGATGGTCAGCTCGCCGTGTTTGCGTGCGATGTGCTCGGCGTACCGCTGCTCGAAGCGGGTGTCCTCGGCGAGCCGGGAGGGGAGGCGTTCGAGGAGTACGTCGAGGTGGGTGACGAGCCGGTCGAGGGTGCGGGTCTGCTCGGCCAGGGTGCGGGCGACGAAGGTGGAGCGCCGGGTGAAGAAGGTGAGGATGTGGAGCGAGGCGGTGTGGAGGAGGGGGCCGTAGTAGGGCTCGGCGGCGGCAGACAGGCCGGTGGGGCGGGCGAGCCGGGCGGCGAATTCCTCCGGGCCGAGGCGGACGGCCTGGACGTCGTCCATGTCGACGTCGCCGAGGCTGTGCAGGGCGAGGGCGAGGGCGTCGGTGAGTTCCTCGCGGACCTCGGCGGGCGGGGCCTCGTGGGGTCCGTACGCCTGTGCGGCGCGGGTGACCAGTTCGGCGGCGAGGGTGCGGAGGTCCTTCTCGCCGAGGGTGCGCAGCTCGCCCCGGAAGGAGACCAGGGCGGATATCCGTACCGGTCTGTCGACCAGTCCCGCGCCGGCGGGCTCCTGCCGGAAGAGCTTCTTGACCAGCGGGCCCATGACGCTGGACGCGAGCCGGGCGGCGAGGGCGGCGGTGGGGTCCATGGCCGTTGATGCTAAACGAACGGGGCGGTTCTTTCGGGTGGTTGCCCGGCGGAGAAGGACGGTCAGCCCCGGGGGTAGCGGGCGAGCCAGCCGGGGGCGGCGGCGGTGGGGCTGTGCAGCGCCGGGCCCTGGGTCATCTCCATCGCGAAGTCGTCGGCCAGCTCCAGCAGGGTGGAGCGGCCCTCCAGTTCGGCGAGCCAGGCGGGCGGCAGGGCCGTCTCGCCGTGGAGCGCGCCGAGGAGGGTGCCGGTGGCGGCGCCGGTGAGCTGCGAGGGCCCGTCGTGGTTGACGGCGAGGCGCAGGCCGTGCCGGATGTCCTCGCTGACGAGGGCGGAGTAGACGGCGACGGCGAGCGCGTTCTCGGAGTGCCCCTCGCCGCCGAGCCGGGCGACGCGGTCGGCGTCGGGGACTCCCTGCCGTACGGCGTCGAGCGCGTCGGTCAGCGCGTCGGTGACCGGCTGGTGGCCGGGGCGCGCGCCGATGAGGGCGAGGGCGCGGCGGGCGGAGTCCTCCAGGGTTCCGCCCCGGGCGAGGCCGTGGACGATGACGGCGAACGCGCCGGCCGAGAGGAAGGCGGTGGGGTGGCCGTGGGTCTGGGCGGCGCACTCCAGGGCGAGCTGGCAGACCAGCTGTGGTTCCCAGCCGACGAGGAGTCCGAACGGCGCGGAGCGCGCGAGCGCCCCGGCGTCGCGCGCTTCGGGGTTCTTGGGGCTCTCCAGGGTGCCCATGCGTTCGTCGCCGAGGCCGAGCAGGCTGGCGCGCGGCGGGTCGCGGCGGGTGTAGAGCCACTCCTCGCGGGCGAGCCAGCCGTTGTCGGCGCGGCGCTCGTCGGGGCCCCAGTGGTGCTGGGTGGCGGCCCAGCGCAGATAGGCGCGGTGGATGTCGGTGGGCGGGTGCCAGGCCCCGGTGTCCCGGCGCACCTGGGCGCGGATCAGTCCGTCGACGGTGAACAGGGTCAGCTGGGTGGCGGCGGTGACGGCTCCCCGGCGGCCGTGGGCGGGGACCAGGTCCACGACGCCCTCGGGGCCGTGCGCATCGCGTATCCGCTCCAGGCTGAGGGCCGCGACGCCCGCCCCGAAGGCGTCGCCGACGGCTCCGCCGAGCAGTGCGCCGCGCACCCGGGACCGGAAGTCCTGCTGCTCGACCCGTCCCCAGACGACGGTGGCCGCTGTGCTCACGCTCGCCCTCCCTGGACGTGGAACCTGGTCCGTGACTCTGTTCCGTACCTCTGGTCCGTACCTCTGCCGGGGCAGCACTGTAATCGAACGGGGGACGCCCGGCCCGGCCGGTGTTCCACGGCCGGGCGAGCGGTGTGGAGCGGGTGGAGAGAGAGTGCGGGGGCGGTGGATTCGGTGGATGCGCGGTGGATCAGCGGACGACGACGATGTCGCTGCCCTTCACGGTGAAGTCCCAGATCTTCTGGCCGTCCTCGGTGCCCACCCGTATCGCGCCGGTCTGCTTTCCGGGGATCGGCTTGGGGGACGAGCCGTCGATCGCCGCCGAGAAGGCGATGTTGACGTTGCCCAGGGCGGAGAAGAAGACGACGTTCTCCACCGACACCCCGTCGGTGCCGGTGGCGGTGGCCGTCCGGGTGGTGACCTTGTGGATGCCGAGGGCGGGTTCCACATTGCCGGGCCAGACGGTGAAGGTGCGGAGTGCCTTCTCGGTGTGGTCGACCAGCCAGACGCGGTCCTGGCCCAGCGAGTACACGACCCGCTTCCCCTGCCCCGACTCGGCGGGCACGGCCGGCGGCTTCGGCGCGGTCTTGGGCTTCTGCGGCGACAGGGTCGGCCCGGGGCTCCCCACCGGCTTACCGGCGGCGGCGGGGTTCAGCGGGGCCGACTCGCCCGCCTGCACCGCGAGCAGCAGTACGCCCATGAGCGCCGCCGAGGTGAGCCCTGTCACCAACGCCCCGGAAGATATCTGACGGGCCATCGGGCAATTGTCTCCTCAGCGCGCTCCCAGCCCCCCTCGGAGGGCGATGACGCCGAGCAGCTTATCGGCTGATACCCGGGGAGCGGGGGCGCGGGAGCCCCGGCGGGTGCGCGGGCGAGGCCCTCCCGCGCGTACGGCGGCCGGACCGGCGGGACGGCACACCGGGTGCGACGCCCCGGCATACCCCCGTTGATCTCGTGCCCCACCGGTCCGGAGCCGTTGCTTCCATCATGCGGGGCGACGGGGGCCGGGCGCGTCATACGAGGGTCGCGTCCGGGAGCGACTTTCGTCTTGTGTTCGCCCTCGCTCCCGGACCGGCCGCTCGGCCGAGCAGGAGTTACTCGGTGACGATCGGGAGCAGCTGGGGAAGGTGGCCGTCGGAGCCGTGCGCGGCGCGCATGCGTTCCTCGGAGACTTCCCCGTAGAGGGTGGTGCGGGCCTTGGCGGGGCGGCCCGCGAGGTCGGCGATGGCGATGAGGTCCTTGATGGAGCGGTAGGAGCCGTAGCGCGAGCCGGCCATCCGGGAGATGGTCTCCTCCATCAGCGTGCCGCCGACGTCATTGGCCCCGGAGCGGAGCATCTCGGCCGCGCCCTCCGCGCCCAGCTTCACCCAGCTGGTCTGGATATTGGTGATGTGCGGGTGGAGCAGGATCCGGGCCATCGCGGTGACCGCGCGATTGTCCCGGACGGTCGGGCCGGGGCGCGCGATGCCCGCGAGATAGACGGGGGCGTTGGTATGGATGAAGGGGAGGGTGACGAACTCGGTGAAGCCGCCCGTCTCCTGCTGGATGCGGGCCAGGGTGCGGAGATGGCCGAGCCAGTGCCGGGGCTGGTCGACATGCCCGTACATCATCGTGGAGGAGGAGCGGATGCCCAGCCGGTGCGCGGTGGTGATGACCTCGATCCAGGTGGCGGTGGGGAGCTTGCCCTTGGTGAGGATCCAGCGGACCTCGTCGTCGAGGATCTCGGCGGCGGTGCCGGGCATCGAGTCGAGACCGGCCTCCTTCGCCGCCGTCAGCCACTCCTCGATGGACAGACCGGTGCGCGAGGCCCCGTTGACCACCTCCATCGGCGAGAAGGCGTGCACATGCATGCCTGGTACGCGCGCCTTCACGGCCCGCGCGATGTCGAAGTACGCCGTGCCCGGAAGGTCGGGGTGGATGCCGCCCTGCATGCACACCTCCACCGCGCCGACGTCCCACGCCTGCTCGGCCCGGTCGGCGACCTGGTCGAGGGAGAGGGTGTAGGCATCGGCATCGGTGCGCCGCTGGGCGAAGGCGCAGAAGCGGCAGCCGGTGTAGCAGACATTGGTGAAGTTGATGTTCCGGGTGACGACATAGGTGACGTCGTCGCCGACGACCGACCGGCGCAGCTCGTCCGCGATCCGCGTCAGCGCGTCGAGGGCGGGGCCGTCCGCGTGGAGCAGCGCGAGGGCCTCGTCGTCACTGAGCCGGGTCGGGTCGTCGGCGGCCTGGCTCAGCGCCTGCCGGACATCGGTGTCGATGCGCTGCGGCACCATCCCCGGCACGGCGGCCTCCCGCAGCGCCTCCCAGTCCCCGTACACCGCGTCGAAGTCGTCCCTGCGGTCGTGCGTGCGGCCCTCGGTGTCGATGGTGCGGTGCAGATCGGTGCGCCCGCTCGCGGTGAAGCTCTCGTCAGGCTCCTGCCAGGGCAGCCCCACCGGCATCGCGCCCGCGCGGGCAAGACCCGTCTCCGGGTCCGCGAGCGCCCGCACATGCGGGAGCAGCCTCGGGTCAAGCCACGGCTCGCCCCGCTGGACGAACTCCGGATAGACGCACAGCCGCTCCTCCAGCCGGAACCCGGCGGCGGCCGAGTGCTCCGCCAGCTCGTCGATCCGGGGCCAGGGGCGCTCGGGGTTCACATGGTCCGGGGTGAGCGGCGAGACCCCGCCCCAGTCGTCGATCCCCGCGCCGATCAGCCGCGCGTACTCCGCGTCCACCAGATTCGGCGGGGCCTGGAGACAGGCCGACGGCCCCATGATGTGCCGCGCCACGGCCACGGTCGCCACCAGCTCGTCCAGCTCCGCGTCCGGCATACCGCGCATCGCCGTGTCCGGCTTCGCCCGGAAGTTCTGAAGGATCAGCTCCTGCACACCGTGGTACGAACGCGAGACCCGCCGCAGCGCGAACAGCGAGTCCGCCCGCTCCTCATACGTCTCCCCGATCCCGATCAACAGCCCACTGGTGAACGGCACCGAGCTGCGCCCCGCGTCCTCCAGCACCCTCAGCCGCACGGCCGGCTCCTTGTCGGGCGAGCCGTAGTGCGGGCCGCCGGGCTCGCTCCACAGCCGGGTCGCCGTGGTCTCCAGCATCATCCCCATCGACGGCGCGACCGGCTTCAGCCGCTGGAAGTCCGTCCAGCTCATGACCCCCGGGTTCAGATGCGGCAGCAGCCCCGTCTCCTCCAGGATCCGGATCGACATCGCCCGCACATACGCGATCGTGTCGTCGTACCCCTCCGCCTCCAGCCACTCCCTGGCCTCGGGCCATCTGTCCTCCGGCTTGTCCCCCAGCGTGATGAGCGCCTCCTTGCACCCCATCTCCGCCCCGCGCCGCGCGACCTCGATCACCTCGTCCGGCGACATGAACATCCCGTGCCCGGCCCGGCGCAGCTTCCCCGGCACCGTCGCGAACGTGCAGTAGTGGCACTTGTCCCGGCACAGCTTCGTCAGCGGAATGAACACACTCTTCGAGTACGTGATCACCCCCGCCCGCCCGGCCGCCTCCAGCCCCGCGTCCCGCACCCGCCCCGCCGACCGACACAGATCCTCCAGATCACTCCCCCGCGCCTGCAACAGCACAGCGGCCTCGGTGACATCGAGCGCCACCCCGTCCCTCGCTCGCTTGAGGGCACGGCGCATCGCGTTCTCGGTGGGGCGCACGGGCATCTGATCCGTCATGAATCGAGCATACGAGCTGCCTCCGACACCCGACGGTCCCCCACCCGGCGAGACGGGGCACGGACGGCGGGAACCGGCCGGTGGGCCGTGCGCCGCTCCACACCATCCACACAATGGGGAGATGACCGCCCCCTCACCGGCAGAGCCCGGCCACGCGCTCCCCGACGGACCCGGCACACTCCAGATCCATGAGGTGGAGCGGCAGACCCCCTCCGGTGCGATCTGCGTCGTCCGCTGTGTCGGCGGCCTCGTCCTGCTCGGCCAGCTCTTCACCACCGACACCCCTTCCCGGCCCGCCGACACCCCTCTCCGGCTCGAACTCGCCCGGATCGAGCGCTACCCCGGCGTACTCGCCGAATCCCTCGACCCGCCCCACGCCGCCCGGGTCCACCTCACCGGCGAGCACGCCGAGCGGCTGCTTCTGGGCCGTGGGGACCTGCTGAGATCGGCTCCCATGATCTGAGAGCAGCGCCTCCCTCCACGCACGTTCGGACTCCGTCCCTACGCCCCGGCGGGCGGCGGAGTGGCGAGGCGCTCGGTGGGGCCCGCGAAGGTCAGGAAGGTGGAGCGGGTGTGGAGGAGCCAGAGGCCGTCGGTCTTGTGGAAGGTGTCTTCGTAGTGGCCGACCTGGACGGGGATCCGGGGTGGCTGGATGCCGTCGGTGTGGCCGTCGATGCGGTAGGTCGTGAAGTAGGAGGTCGAGGTGGCGGTGGCGGGGGAGGTGAGGGTGACGAGGATGTTGGTGAGGACGCGGCGGGAGAGGCGGTCGGCGGGGCGGGAGCCGAAGTAGGCGCGGAGGGCGTCGCGGCCCTGGATGCGGCGGTCGCCGGCGGTCCATTCCCAGACGCCGTCGGGGGTGAACAGGTCGGCGACGGAGCCCGGTTCGCCGAGGTCGAGTTCGCGGCCGAACTCGATGATCAGGCGCTCGCAGGCGCGCTCGGCGAGGAGTCGGTCCAGAGGGTCGAGCGGTTCGGTCACCATCCCCATGTCCTATCAGCGGGCTGACGGTGCCGCGACTGGTTATCGCACTGCCGTCCCTCGCGACTCAGGCGACGCTCGCCCGCCGCTGCCTGCTCTCCGCCACCACCTTGACCACGGAGGAGACGGCGACCGTCGCGGCGATGCTCCCCGCAAGGATCATCGCCACGCCGATCGCGAAGAGCCCGCTGCTGTCGTCCGCCCGCCAGTCGTAGTAGGACGCGACGGTCAGACCGATCGGGATGCCGACCACCGCGCCGATGTTGTAACGCCGGGTCGCCGCCCAGCAGGCCGGCAGGAGCAGGGTCAGTACGAGGCCGATCACCTGCCATGCCTCGTACGGGCCGGTCGACGAGCCGTCGAGGGCTTCGTCGCGGACCTGGTCCCAGCCGAGCCAGGCGGCCCAGGCGGCTGCCGTGGTCGCGATGACCGCCAGGGTGATCAGCAGGTGGAAACCGGAAGTCGTCAGTCGCTGTCGCATGGCTCAAGCGTCACGGTTCGCCGGACGGTCGAACAGAGTGCGCATACTCAGTTCTGCCCGAGTACCTGGGCCAGGCCGATGTCCGCCCAGACCGTCTTCCCCACGACTCTCTCCTTGGTGCCCCAGGAGGACGCCAGCGCCTCGATCAGAAACAGCCCCCGCCCCGACTCGGCGTCGGCGCTCGGATCCCGGGGCACCGGGGCACACTCGGCGCGCGCGTCCGAGACCTCGATGCGCAGGGTGTCGGCGGTACGGGACAGCCGCAGTTCGAACTCCCGCCCCGGGACCTTCGCGTGCGTCACCGCGTTCGCGGCGAGTTCCGCGACGATCTGCGCCGCCGCGTCGGACGGCCCGGTGCCGACGGCGATGCCCCAGCCGTCGAGGGCGTGCACGGCGAGCAGTCGCGCCAGCTGGGCGCATTTGCGGGTGGCGGGGAAGCGCTGGGTGAATTCAACCGTGTGAGTGGGGGTTTGGGGATTCATGTCACAGAGCGTGGCCCCATCCGCATACTGCTGAACAGCAGTGACGCACGACGCTGGGTAGCGGTACGGGTGCGTGCGGTGCGCTGTACGGGATCCCGGCCGTGCCCATCGGGCACGCACACGAAGGCGGTACGGACATGGCAGACGCAGAGCACGAGCGGCGGCCCGAACTCCCGATCGAGCTGGACGGTACGGCTCTCCTCTTCAACACTCTGCGCCTACAGGTGCGGATCCTCCGCACCCTCGCCGGCATGAGCCAGAAGGACCTGGGCAAGGCGCTCAACTACAGCGAGGACCTCGTCTCCTCCGTCGAGCGGGGTGTACGGCCCACCCAGGCGGAGTTCCTCAACCGGGCCGATGTGGTCCTCAACGCGGGCGGGCTGCTCAAGGCGGCGGTGGACGACGTGGAGAAGGCGCTGGCGCAGGCCAGGAAGAGGCATCCCGACTGGTTCCGGGACTTCGCCGACGCGGAGGCGCAGGCGGTTGCGCTGCATGACTACAGCGTGCAGGCGATTCCAGGACTGCTCCAGACAGAGGAGTATGCGCGGTCCGTCTTCAAGCACTGGCGCCCCTTGCTGAGCGAGCAGGCCATGGAAAAGCGAGTCGCCGACCGAATGGCCCGACAGGTGATCCTGGAGAAGTGGCCCGCCCCCACCTTCACCTTCCTGATGGAAGAGGCCCTGCTGCGACGGCCCATCGGCGGGAGCGCTGTTCACAAGAATCAGCTGCGGAAACTCCTGGACGTCGGCCAGAAGCGCAATGTCGAGATTCAGGTGATGCCCAACGACTGCGGAGAGCATCCCTCCTTGGGAGGCACTTTCACACTGCTGACTCCCAAAGGGCGAAAGCAGGTGGCCTACATCGAAGCCCAGGGGTACCCCAAGCTGATCACCGACCAGGAAGAGGTGCGCGTCATCAGTGAGCGCTATGGGATTATGCGATCGCGGGCCCTCCGCACCGATGAATCCCTGTCCCTCATCGAGAAGTTGCTGGGAGCACAATGAACAGCGAGCACCTCCACTGGGTCAAGAGCAGTTACAGCGACGGCTCCGGCGGTAACTGCCTCGAAGTCGCTCTCACCTGGGAGAAGTCCAGTTACAGCGGCGGCGAAGGCGGCAACTGCGTCGAGGTCGCCACCTGCCCCACCCTCATCCACGTACGCGACTCCAAGCAGCCCACCGAGGGCCACCTCACCCTCCCCTCCCCCACCTGGTCCGCCTTCCTCACGTACGCGCGCACCCACTCCGTCTGACCCGTCCCACCCACCGCCACCCCACCACCGAGCCCCGGGGTGGCGGATCAAATCCCTTTGCCTGCCGGGACGGCCGCGCGCGATCCTCTGACATGGATCTTCCTCAGCAGGTCATCGAGCTGGATGACCTGACACTGCGCCCCTTCCGCCCCGAGACGGACCTCCCGGAGCTCTTCCAGGTCATCGAAGAGTCTCTGGAACACCTGCGCCCCTGGATGCCCTGGGTCGCCGAACACAGCCTGGCCAAGACCACCGACTTCCTGGCGGGCCGCGCGGCGCTCTGGGCGAGCGGCGAAGAGTTCACCTACGCGATCGTGCTGGACGGGGCCATCGTCGGCGTCTGCGCACTGCTCCGGCGCGAGGACACCCCGGCCGAGGTCCGGGAGATCGGCTACTGGCTCCACCCCGCCGCCACCGGGCGCGGCCTTGCCACCCGTGCCGCCCGCGCCCTGGCCGAGCAGGCCTTCCGTCTCCCCGGTGTCGACTGCGTGGAGATCGTCCACGACCCGGCCAACCTCCCCAGCGGGGCCGTCCCCGCCCGCCTCGGCTTCACCGAGCACCTCCGCCGCCCCTCCGAGCGCCTCGCCCCGGCGGAGACCGGCGAGGAGCAGGTCTGGCGGCTGTCGCGCAGGGCGGCGGAGTCCCTGGGGGGCGTGGCCCATGTCTGACACCACCGGTCGCAGGCCCGTCGCGGTTGTTCTCGGAGCCTCGGCCGCAGGCCTCTTAGCGGCGACCGCCCTCACGGAGTTCGCCGACGTCACCATTGTCGAGCGGGACGTCCTGCCGGCGGGGGCGGGGCCCCGGCGCGGTGTCCCCCAGGCCCGGCACGCGCATATCGTCTGGTCAGGCGGTGTGAACGCCTTCACCGAGCTGCTCCCCGGGGTCGTGGACGACATCGTTGCCCAGGGCGGGAACCTCTTCCGCATCATGGGCGACATGGTGAGCCGCGCCCCCAACGAGGTGTGGTTCCGCCGGTTCACACGAACCCACCACCGCAACCTCGTGTGCTCCCGGGACCTCCTCGACGCCTCCCTGAGGAAGCACGTACTCGGCGACGGGCGGATCACGCTCCTGGACGACACCGCCGCCCGAGGGCTGGCGGGGACCGCCGCCCGCGTCACCGGTGTCCGAATATCCACCGGCGGCCAGGAGCGCGTCCTCGCCGCCGACCTCGTCATCGACGCCACCGGCCGTGGATCCCGCGCCCCGCAATGGCTCGCCGAACTCGGCCTGCCGCCCGTCGCCGAACGGGAGGTCGACGCCGGTTTCGCCTACTCCACCCGCCTCTACCGGGCACCGGGCACCACCGCCACGACCGGCTTCCCCATCGTCAACGTCCAGGCGAACCCCGCCAAGGCACCGGGTCAGGGCGGCATCATCCTGCCCATCGAGGGCGACCGCTGGATCGTCACCCTCTCCGGCACCCGGGGCGGCGAGCCCCCGGGCGACGGCGAGGGCTTCCTCAACTTCGCCCGCGGGCTCGGCGACCCCGTCATCGGCGACCTCCTCGAACACGCCGAACCGCTCGGCGACGTCACCACCACCCGCAGCACCTCCAACCAGCGCCACTACTACGAGAAGGCGAAGTCCTGGCCCGACGGCTTCACCGTCCTCGGCGACGCCATCGCCCGCTACAACCCCGTCTACGGACACGGCCTCACCGCCGCCGCCCAGTGCGCCCTCGCCGTCCGCGACACCCTGCGCTCCCACGCCCTCACCGCGCCCGGTACCGCCCGCCGCCTCCAGAAGGCCGCGGCCCGGCCCGTATCAGCCGCCTGGAACCTCGCCGTCGGCCAAGACGCCCTCTACCCCGGGGCCACAGCCACCCCGCCCCAACCGGCCGAGCTGCTCCTCGCCCGCTACGTCGACCGCTGTGTCGTCACCGGCGCCGGAAACCCCCGGGCACTCGGTGCCCTGCTGGACGTCATGAGCCTGGAGAAACCTCCGTCCCGGCTCTTCTCCCCGGCCGACATGCTGCTGCCGATGCTCCTCGGCCCGAGGAAGCCGCCTCTCACCGGCCCGCCCCTCAGCAACTCCGAGCGGAAGGCCGCCGCGCCCTGAGCGAGATCGTTCTTGCCCCGTGGGGCAAGAACTCCACCTGCGTACACTGCCGGGCATGGCATGCCGCATCAGTGAACTGGTCATCGACTGTGCCGATCCCGACCTGCTCGCCGCGTTCTGGAGCGAGGTTCTCGGCTACGCCGAGCTGGGCCGGGACGAGGACGGAAGCATCGAGATCGGGCCGCCCGGGGTGGGGTTCGGCGGTCCGCTGCCCACGCTTGTGCTGAGTCCCAGCAGCGACCCCAGGCCCGGGAAGCTCCGGCTGCACATCGATGTCAGCGCGACCGACCGGGATCAGGACGCGGAGCTGGAGCGGCTGCTCGCGCTCGGTGCCAGGGCCGCCGACATCGGGCAGACGGGGGCGGAGAGCTGGCATGTTCTGCTGGACCCCGAGGGAAATGAATTCTGTCTTCTGCGCAACCGGATCGAGGCGGTCTGACCCATGGACATCGTGATACCGCTCTTCAACCGGTTCGAGCCGCTCGACGCGATCGGACCGTACGAGATTCTCGGGTATGTGCCCGGTGCCACCGTGCGGTTCGTGACGGCCGAACCCGGTTTGGTGCAGGACGTGTTGGGATCCCTGCCGGTGCATGTGGCGACGCGGTACTCCGAGGTGGAGCGCTGTGACGTGCTGCTGATCCCGGGCGGGGGCAGCTTCCTGACCATGATGGACGATCCCGATTTCCTCGACTGGGTGCGCCGGATGCACGCGGGGAGCCGGTTCACCACCTCGGTCTGCACCGGTTCGCTGGTGCTCGGGGCGGCCGGGCTGCTGGAGGGGCTGACCGCCACGACTCACTGGGACGCGGCCAAGGATCTGGAGTCGTACGGGGCGGTCTACACGTCCGAGCGGGTGGTCCGGCAGGACCGGGTGATCACCTCGGCCGGGGTCTCCTCCGGGATCGACATGGCGATTCAGCTGACGGCCCTGCTCACGGACGAGGCGACGGCCCAGGCGATCCAGCTCTACACGGAGTACGACCCGGAGCCGCCCTTCGACACCGGATCGGTGGCGAAGGCCCCGGCCGAGGTTGTCGAACTGGCCCTGGCTCTGGGCCGGGCCGCCACCGCCTGATCTCGCGGACGGTCCGCGCGACGGCGTGTTCCCTTACCGGGCCGTGGTCGTCACCAGGCACAATGTCCGTCATACGTACGAGCGCGGGTTCCGGCACAAGCACAGTGCGGTGCATGCCACTTGCGCCGGACCGGCGCACCCTCTGCGGGGGCGGACAGCAGGGAGAGCCCGGACATGACCCGTCCGATACCTGGGGAGTTCGGACAGCGCCTGCGTGCCCTGCGCGCCGGTGCCGGGCTGAGCCAGGAGCGGCTCGCCCATAGCGCGGGACTGAGCGTACGGGCGCTGGCGAACCTGGAGCGCGGACGCACCACAGGGCCGCAGCGCCACACCGTCCAGGCCCTGTCCCGGGCGCTGGGGCTGAGCGCCGACGAGACCAGGTCGCTGGAGGCGGCGGCCGTCCCCGGGCGGGCACGGCACCGACAGGCGAAGGCCGCCGGACCGACCCCGCCGGGGATCCTCGCGCTGCCCCGGGACGCGGGTGACTTCACCGCCCGAGGTGCCGCGCTCACCGCCCTGGAGCACCTGGCCGACGGCGCGGAGCCCGACTGCCCGTCCGTGGCCGTGGTCGCGGGCGCGCCCGGCCTCGGGAAGACGGCGTTCGCCGTGCACGCGGCCCACCGGCTCGCCGCCCGCTTCCCCGACGGACAGCTCTGTCTCGACCTGCGCGCCATGGACCCCGAGCCCGTCCGGCCGGGCGACGCGCTGGCCCGGCTGCTGGCCGCCCTCGGCGTCGCGGCCCAGACCGTGCCCC
Source organism: Streptomyces amakusaensis (assembly GCF_039532665.1). Lineage (NCBI taxonomy): Bacteria > Bacillati > Actinomycetota > Actinomycetes > Kitasatosporales > Streptomycetaceae > Streptomyces > Streptomyces amakusaensis. The sequence goes on from NZ_BAAASB010000001.1 coordinate 330,709, forward strand.
GGGCGACGGAGGACCGGGCCGGACTCCTCCGCTCCCTCACCGCGACCCGCCGTCTGCTGCTGATCCTCGACAACGCGGCCGACGAGGAGCAGATACGCCCCCTCCTCCCCGGCTCCGGCACCTGCCTCACCATCGTCACCAGCCGGAACTGCCTCAGCGGGCTCGACGCCGTCCACCGCGTCGAACTGCCGCTGCTGCGCCGCGAGGAGGCCGTCGAACTGCTCACGCGGATCGTCGGCACGGAGCGGATCGCCCGGGAGACCCAGGCCGCCCGCGATCTGGCGGACTCGTGCGGCCGGCTGCCGCTGGCCCTGCGGATCGCCGGACAGCGCCTCGCCGCCCGGCCGGGGGAATCCCTCGCCAAACTCGCGGCCCTCCTCGACCGCGAGCATCGCCGGCTCGACCTGCTCCAGACCGGCGACCGCCAGGTACGGTCCGCCTTCGCGCTCTCCTACCGGCAGCTCGACGACGTCTCCCGACTCCTCTGGCGGCGCTGCGCGCTCGCCGCGGGCCAGGACCTGAGCCCCGAGACCGCCGCCCTCCTCGCCGGAATCCCGCTCCGCGACGCCCAACTCCGCCTGGACCGGCTCTGCGACCGCGGGCTGCTCCACACCGACCCCGCTGCCGAGCGCTACCGCTTCCACGACCTGCTGAGACTCTTCGCCGCCGAACAAGCGGCCACCGAGGACGACCCGCCGAGCCGGGACGCGGCCCTGGACCGCACCGCCCGCTGGATGCTCGCCCGCGCCACCGCGGCGGCCCTCCACTTCGACGCCGAACCCCACAACGGCCCCTCCGGCGACCCCGACCCCGCCACCGCCCCCACCGGCCGCGACCCGGCCCGCGCCTGGCTCGAAGCCGAACGCGCGCAGTGGCTCGCCGCCCTCCACCATGCCCGTACCACCGGCCGGCACCGACAGGCCGTCGACGCCGCCCGGGCCATGTACTGGTTCTCCGACCTCACCCAGCACTGGCCCCAGTGGGTCGACGTCTTCCGGTGCGCCGCCGACGCCGCCCGCGCCCTCGGCAGCCCGCGCGAAGAGGCGGCCCACCTCAACAACCTCGCCTGGGCCCACAACCGGTGCGCCCACGATCCCCGCGCCGCCCTCGAATCCGCCGACGCCGCCCTCGCCGTCGCCCGCGCCTGCGAGGACCCGCTCCAGACCGGCTGGGCCCTGGGGCACGGCGCCGGCGCGCTGCGCCGTCTCGGGCGGATGGACGAGGCGATCGCCCGGCTCCGCGCATCAGCCGCCTGTCACCACGACAACCCCACCCCCCAAGGCAGGCTCGCCGAACTGACCGCCCTCAACACCCTCGGCGAAGCCCTCCTCCAGCACGGCCACCCCGATCGGGCTCTTGAAGCCCATCTCCACAGCCTGGAGATCTATGACCGGGGAATCCCCGGCCAGACGCCTCATCTCCTCGCCATCTACCACGGCGTCATCCTGCAACACCTCGGCAACGACTACGCGGCCCTCGAACGATGGCAGGAAGCCGAAGCCGCCCTGCGTACGTCCTGGGACATCCTCGAAGAGCTGGACATACCGGCGTGGCTCGGCCCCACCCAGCTCGAACTCGGACGCGTCCTGCGCCATCTCGACCGCACCGACGAGGCCCGTACGGCGCTGACCGCCGCCCTGCACACCCTCACCGCCCACCACCACCCCCGCCAGGCCGAGGCCGCCGCCGAACTCCGTACGCTCGACAGCGCCCGCCACTGAGCCGGCGGGGGTGGCCCGCGGGCCTGAGCCTCCGGGGCTCAGGCCCTGTCGCCTCAGGTCAGTCCCAGGGAACTGGCCTGGTCGTTCATGGCATGGCCGACGTAGGGAGTACTGGAGGTGTAGAGCTGGCTCGCACCCTGGAAGTAGGGGTCCGAGAACAGGTCGATGTAGCAGTCGTTCGCGGGGATCAGAGAGCTGATGGTGTTGCCCCAACCGCCGAGTGTCTCCAGCCAGCCGTCCCACTGCCCGTCGTTCTTGCACCATCTGGGGCCGTAGAGCGTCCAGGAGTTCCCTTCGTAGTGGGCGTGCTCGTACAGCACGCCGCGCACGACACTCTTCGCCGCACGGGAGTTGACGCCGGCGGCGCCCGCGCGGGCCCGCTCCCGGGAAGGCGCGTTCAGCTTCGCCAGGAACCGCTTGTCCTTGGCGGCCTTCTCCGGCGCGGGCGCGTCCGTGATCCGGCCGCCGGTGGCAGCGGCGACACTCTCGCGGAAAGTGTCGTAGCAGGTGACGCCGCCGGTTTCGACATTCATGGCGCAGTGGGAATCCGGCTTGGTCTCCGGCGCCTGGGCCGCAACGGCGGGGGACGGCATCAGCAGGACGCTCGCGCACGCGGCGGCCACCAGCCCGGTCACACCTTTTCCGACTCTCACGTTCTTCCTCATCTCCAGCAGAGGGCGGGCGCTCAACCAGCCGCACCGGTAACCCCGTTCATCCCCCATCGGGGGGCTTCACCGCCCATCCCAACAGCCGGGTCACAGTCGTCACCAGGCACAATGACCGGCACAAATACGGTGTGCGGTACTTGTGCCGGACCAGCGCGCCCCGCCTCCTCCGCGTGCGGCCGGCGGCGGCTCCCAGCACTCCTCATGGCTGATAAGTGGCCCCTTAGTTGCCCCTGCTGCCCCCTGAGTCACTTCTTGCACATAGTCACCTTCCGGAACACGTCGTTACGTTTGCTCCGGCAATCGCCCCTCACGAAATGGAGCCGACTGATGCGACGTCGTCTGCTTTCCCTCGCGGTGCTCGGATCCGCTCTCACCATGGGCTTCGCCGGAACCGCCTCGGCCGCCGCCCCCGCCACCGCAGCTGTTCCCGCCATTCGCTACGTCAGCCCCCAGGGCTGCATCGACGGAGGCGGCAAGATCACCTTCCACTACATCTTCCTGGGGTGCAGTGGCGGCACGTACGACGGCTACCGCATCGGTGGCTGATCGACAGCGGTGAGCCGCACGGCCGGGGAGCGCTCTTATTGGGGTAGGTCGCTCCCCGGCCAGGCGGTCCGCAGCCCCATCACGCGAATCACGCCGATCACGCCGGTCAACTCGCTTGATCCGTACAACCGTTGATCAGCTTCGCGGGTCTCCTCCTCAGCTTCCATCCTCATCAGGAGATCTGCATGATCATGCGCAAGAACCTGGGCCTCGCCGTCGCGACGGCCACCGCCGCCGCCCTGACCGGCGGGCTGCTCGGCCTCTCGGCGGGGACGGCCGCCGCAGCGCCCGCCAAGCACGTGGACGACTTCAACGGGGACGGGTTCCGGGACTATGTGACCGCGGAGAGGTATGCCTCGGTCACGGTGACCTACGGGACCGCGACCGGGCTCGGCAAGAAGAACACCTTCGACCAGAACAGCCCCGGCATACCCGGCGCGACGGCCGGTGATGACCTCTTCGGAGAGGTGACGGCGACCGCCGACTTCAACAGTGACGGATACGCGGACCTCGCCGTGAGCGACCCGATCGAGAAGGTCGGGAAGCACAAGGCCCGGGGCCTCGTCGTGATCGTGTGGGGGTCGAAGGCCGGACTCGGCTCCAAGGCCACCACCCTCGCCGTGAAGTCGCCCTCCGAACAGCAGGCGTTCGGCCGGTCGCTCGCGGCCGGGGACTTCGACGGGAACGGCAAGCCCGATCTGGCCGTGGCCGACGGCAGGTCCGTCCACATCTACCGGGGCGGGTTCTCCTCCAAGAACGGCGGCACCGGCAAGGTCACCCACCACAAGCCGAACAGTGACGCGCTGCTGGAGGCCCACGAGCTGGTCGCCGGGAAGGTCACCAAGGACAGGGCCACTGATCTGTACGTCCTCGGCTCGGGGTATCTGGACAGCGAGGTCGCGAGTACGTGGTTCCTGCGCGGCGGGTCGACGATCAAGGCCGGCAAGCCCACGACGTACAACACCGCGAACCCGAACTACCACGCCACCGGTGTCGTCGCCGACTTCGACAAGGACGGTCACGGCGATCTGGCCGTCGGCGAGCCCTCGTACAAGAACTACGCGGGCGCCGTGCTCATGGTGCGCGGCTCGGCGAGCGGGCCCGGCTCCTCGTACCGGCTCACCCAGGACACCGCCGGGGTCGCCACCAAGATGACCAAGGATGACGCCTTCGGCTACACGGTCTCGGCGGGCGACACCAACCGCGACGGCTACCCGGATCTGGCGGTCGGCACCATGGAGAAGATCGGCTCCGCCGAGGGGGCGGGCGGCGCGCACATCCTGCGCGGCGGCAAGAAGGGCCTCACCGGGACCGGATCGCAGTGGTTCACCCGCGCGACCCCGGGCGTCCCCGGCGACCCGCGCGCCATCGAGACGTTCGGGGCCGAGCTCCGGCTCCGCGACCTCGACCGGGACGGCGACGCCGACCTGCTGCTGTCCACCGGCTACCACGAGAAGAGCCTGCTGCTGAAGGGCGGCCCGACCGGCATCGTCACCAAGGGGTTCACCGAGCCGAACCTGCGGCCGAACTTCCCGCAGTAGGCGACCTCGCGCCGTGGCCCGCGCCTCCCACGGGCCACGGCCGCACGGCCGTATGGAGCGGATCGCCCGGATCTCCCGTACAACCGTTGATCATCTTCGGGAGTCTCTTCTGTGGACCAGTGCGTCCCGGCAACCGGCCGTGCGCGCACCCAAGCAGAAGAACGGCACGCTCATGCGCAAGAACCTCCGTCTCGGCCTCGCGACGGCCACCGCCGCCGCCCTGACCGGCGGACTGCTCGGCCTCTCCACGGGAACGGCCACCGCCGCCGCGCCCGCCAAGCCCGCGCAGACCAAGCCCGCCAAGCCCGCCAAGTACACCGACGACTTCAACGGCGACGGCTACCGCGACTACGCGACCACCGAGGACGACGACACGGTCAGGGTCACCTATGGGGCCAAGAGCGGGATCGGGACCAGGACGAAGACGTTCCACCAGAACAGCCCCGGCATCCCCGGCACACGGGATGGCGAGGAGGACATGTTCGGCGAGGCGATGGCGACGGCCGACTTCAACGGGGACGGGTACGCCGACCTCGCCGTCAGCGACCCGACCGAGACGGTGGCCAGCCGGGGCCTGGCGGGACTGGTGACGATCGTGTGGGGGTCGAAGTCCGGTCTCGGCTCCAAGGCCACCGCGCTCCCCCTCGCGAAGCCCTACCACGACCAGTGGTTCGGCAGCCACCTCGCCGCCGGGGACTTCAACGGTGACGGCAAGCCCGACCTGGCCGTCGCCGATTCCACCTCCGTCCACATCTACCGGGGCGGCTTCTCCTCCAAGAACGGCGGCACCGGCAAGGTCACCCACCACAAGCCGAAGGGCCATGTGGTGAACGAGCCCACCGCGCTGATCGCCGGGAAGGTCACCAAGGACAAGGCCACCGACCTGTACGTCCTGGGCGCGGGTGAGCCGAGCAGGGACCGCAGCACCTCGGGGAGCTGGTTCCTGCGCGGCGGCTCCACGATCAAGGCCGGCAAGCCCACGACCTACAACTCGCGCGAGGCGAACTTCGCGGCCTCCGGAGTGGTGGCGGACTTCGACAAGGACGGCTACGGCGACCTGGCCGTCGGCGATGTCCCGTACAAGGCCGGAGCCGGGTCCGTGATCGTGACGCGCGGCACGGCGAACGGCCCCGGCAGCTCCTACCGGCTCACCCAGGACACCCCCGGGATCGCCACCAAGATGAGCAAGCGGGACCTCTTCGGGATCTCCCTCTCGGCCGGCGACACCAACCGGGACGGCTACCCGGACCTCGCGGTCGGCACCCTGGAGAACATCGGCTCCACCGAGTGGGCGGGCGGCGTCCACATCCTGCGCGGCGGCAAGAAGGGCCTCACCGGCACCGGATCCCAGTGGATCACCCGCGACACCAAGGGCATCCCCGGCAAGCCCTTCGAGGTCGAGATGTTCGCCTCCGACGTACGGCTCCGCGACGACGACCGGGACGGTGACGCCGACCTGTTCGTCTCCACCGACTACCACGCGAAGAAGAGCCTGCTGCTGAAGGCCGGCCCGGCCGGCATCACCACGGGATCGCCGCGCGGGCTGAGGATTCGTACGGACTTCCCACAGTAACGATTCTTCCGCTGTGGCCCACGGGCCTCCCCGTACGCACACCAAAGCAGGAGAACTCCATGCCCATGCGCAAGAACCTCCGTCTCGGCCTCGCGACGGCCACCGCCGCCGCCCTGACCGGCGGACTGCTCGGCCTCTCGACAGGGACGGCCACCGCCGCGCCCGCCAAGCCCGCGTCGCAGACCAAGCCCGCCAAGCCCGCCAAGCCCGCGGACGACTTCAACGGCGACGGCTACCGCGACTACGCGGTCCCCGAGCCCGACGGGACGGTCCACATCACCTACGGGACCGCTCGCGGGATCGGGGTCAGGATGAAGATGTTCCACCAGAACAGCCCCGGCATCCCCGGCACACGGGATGGCGAGGAGGACATGTTCGGCGAGGCGATGGCGACGGCCGACTTCAACGGGGACGGGTACGGCGACCTCGCGGTGAGCGACCCGACCGAGCGGGTGGGGAAGCGGAACCAGGTCGGCATGGTCATGATCGTGTGGGGGTCGAAGTCCGGCATCGGCTCCAAGGCCACCGCACTCACCCTCGCGAAGCCCTACACCCGTCAGTGGTTCGGCAGCCACCTCGCCACCGGGGACTTCGACGGCGACGGCAAGCCCGACCTCGCGGTCGCCGATTCCACCTCCGTCCACATCCACCGGGGCGGCTTCTCCGCCAAGAGCGGCGGCACCGGCAAGGTCACCCACCACAAGCCGAGCCGCGACACGTTGACCGAGCCCACCGCGCTGGTCGCCGGGCAGGTCACCCAGGACAAGGCCACCGATCTGTACGTCCTGGGCGTGAACGACGCGTTCGGGAACGCCTCGGTGAGCTGGTTCCTGCGCGGCGGCTCCACGGTCAAGGCCGGCAAGCCCCAGCCGTTCAACACCTCCGATTCGTACTACCAGCCCGCCGGCGTCATCGCGGACTTCGACAAGGACGGCTACGGCGACCTCGCCATCGGCGATTCCGGGTACAAGGACTTCGCCGGATCCGTGCTCGTCCGGCGCGGCACGGCGAACGGCCCCGGCTCCTCGTACCGGCTCACCCAGGACACCCCGGGGATCGCCACCGGGATGACCACGGAGGACAACTTCGGGAACTCGCTCTCGGCCGGCGACACCAACCGCGACGGCTACCCCGACCTCGCCGTCGGCACCATGGAGGACATCGGCTCCACCGAGTGGGCGGGCGGCGTCCACATCCTGCGCGGCGGCAAGAAGGGCCTCACCGGCACCGGATCCCAGTGGATCACCCGCGACACCAAGGGCATCCCCGGCAAGCCCTCCGAGATGGAGTCGTTCGGCTCCGACGTACGTCTCCGCGACGCCGACCGGGACGGTGACCTCGACCTGTTCGTCTCCACCGACCCCTTCGGGATCGAGACCGGGAACAGGAGCCTGCTGCTCAAGGGCGGCCCGACCGGCATCACCACGGGATCGCCGCGCAAGCTGAGCCTGCGCACGGCGTTCCCGCAGTAACGATTCCGCCTTCTGTGGCCCGCGCCACCGGGTGGGCCACAGAAGGCGCGTTCGACATCGCGCGTATCACCCGGATATTTCGTACAACTGTTGATCAGGTTCCGGGGTCTCCCTTGTACTCACACCGGCGCGGCCGTGGAAACGTCCGCACTCAGCAGGGGAACGGCATGCTCACGCGCACACACCTCCGTCTCGGCCTCGCGACGGCCACCGCCGCCGCCCTCACCGGCGGACTGCTCGGCCTCTCGACAGGGACGGCCACCGCCGCCACGCCCGCAAAGCCCGCGCCCGCCAAGTACGCCGACGACTTCAACGGCGACGGGTTCCGGGACTTCGCGTCCGTAGAGTCCTCGGACACGGTGACCGTCACCTACGGGACCGTCACCGGTCCGGGCAGCAGGACGACGTCGTTCACCCAGGACAGCCCCGGCATCCCCGGCGACCGGACGGGCTCCGACGGCTTCACCCGTGCCATGGCCACCGCCGACTTCAACAGCGACGGATACGCGGACCTCGCCGTCAGCGACGCGCACGAGAAGGTCGGGAAGCACAAGGCCCGGGGCCTCGTCGTGATCGTCTGGGGCTCGAAGTCGGGACTCGGCCCCAAGGCCACCACCCTCGCGGTCACGTCGCCCTATGCCGATCAGAACTTCGGCATGTCGCTCGCCGCCGGGGACTTCGACGGCAACGGCAAGCCGGACCTGGCCGTCATGGACAGCGAATCCGTCCACATCTACCGGGGCGGCTTCTCCTCCAAGGACGGCGGCACCCGCCAGGTCACCCGGCACAAGCCGGGCAGCGACATCTGGCTCAACCCCATGGGGCTGGTCGCCGGGCAGATCACCAAGGACAGGGCCACCGATCTGTACGTCCTCGGCCAGGGCTCCAAGGAGGACAGCGACCAGGCGTGGGCCTGGTTCCTGCGCGGCGGCTCCACCATGAAGTCCGGCAAGCGCACGACGTACAACTCCGCCATCCAGGGCCACTCGGGTCCCAGCAGCGTCATCGCGGACTTCGACAAGGACGGCTACGGCGACCTCGCCCTCGGCGACTACCAGCACAAGGACTTCGCCGGATCCGTGTTCGTGCTGCGCGGCGCGGCGAACGGCCCCGGCTCCTCGTACCGGCTCACCCAGGGCACCCCCGGAATCGCCACCGGCACGCGCACCATGGACGTCTTCGGGATCTCGCTCTCCGCCGGCGACACCAACCGCGACGGCTACCCCGACCTCGCCGTCGGCACCGCCGAGACGATCGGCTCCGCCGAGGGGGCGGGCGGCGTCCACGTCCTGCACGGCTCCAAGAAGGGCCTCACCGGAGCCGGATCCCAGTGGATCACCCGCGCCACCCCGGGCATCCCCGGCGACCCGGAGACCGCCGAGGGCTTCGGCAGCGACATCCGGCTCCGCGACGTCAACCGGGACGACACCGCCGATCTGCTGATCTCCAGCAGCGGCAGCTACAAGAGCCTTCTGATCGAGGGTGGCTCGACCGTCCTCGCCACGGGCCGGTACACCGAGCCTTTCCTGCGCGCGAACTTCCCGCAGTAGGACTCCTCGCGACGGGCTACAGCTCCGCCAGGAACTCCGCGAGCAGCGGGCCGATCGCCGCGCCCAGGTCCTCCGCCGTGCGCAGTTCGGCCGAGATCGCGACCGGGGCGAGTCTGCCGTACGGAAGGGTCCTCGCCACCTCCTCGGCCAGCGCCGTGGGGTGGCGGGCGTCCGTGCCGGGGACGATCAGGGCGGGGGCGGTGATCGCGCGCACCTCGGCGACCTCGCGGAAGGCACGGTCCTCGCCGAGGGCGCAGAAGGCGGCGACGCTCGCCGGGTCGGCGCGGGGGATCGCCTCGCGGACCAGTTCGCCGATGAGCGGGGCGAGGGTGGGCAGGACCGGGGCCCAGGCGGCGGCCAGGCCCTCCGTGCGGACGCGGGCGGCGAAGTGCTCGAAGAAGAGGCGCTCGGCCTCCTTCGCCTCGTCGTCCTCGATGTCCTCGACGCTGATCACGGCGATCGCGCGGACGCGTCCGGGGTGTTCCAGCGCCGTGCGGAGCGCGATCGTGCCGCCGAGTCCGGTGCCGGCGAGGACGGCCCGCTCATGGCCGAGGGCGTCGAGGAGCGCGGTGACGTCGTCGGCGTACCGGGACCAGGTGTGGCGGGCCGGGTCGGCGCAGACGGAGCGGCCCCAGCCCCGGATGTCGGGCAGGATCGCGGTGTGGCCGGGCGGCAGCCGGGCGGCCAGCGGCAGCAGACTCCGGTGGTCCGGCCCGCCGCCGTGGAGCAGGATCACGGGGGCCGGGCCGGTGCCCGTCACCTCCGCGTACAGAGGGCATCCGTCACTGCCCCGATAGGTCAACTCACGCACTGGCACTCCTCGTTCGGGTGATTCATCCAGTGTCCGCGACGCGCCGTCCCACCGGCCGGGGGCGGGGAGGCGGGAACCCCGACTTGACTTGGTGCACCCCTACTGGGGGTCCATTTCCCGTACCAATCATTTAGTGTGGACTGAATGGTGCGAGTGGGGCGTGCTCAAGGCGGCGCTGTCGAGATCGAATTCACGGCCGAGGACATGGCGCGTACGCGATTCGCCGTCTCCCCCCTGTGGGAGGTGGTCGCGAGTGTACGGGTCCTCATGGGGACCGACGATCAGGGAATGCACCGTCAGTGGTGCGAACAGGTAAGGCCCTTGCTCGCGGCGGCGAAGCTCGACCTCACCCCGCTGGCCCGGCTGATCACCACTCCGGCGGAGAGCATCCCGTCCTTCCTGGTGCCCCCGCCGACCACCCCGCAGCCCTCCCTCGAAGTGGAGCTGGCGACGCTGCGCGCGACCCCGCCGGAGCTGCTGCGCACCTCGTGCCCGGGGGCGCAGGAGTACGCCGCCGAGCTGCGGTCCGACCCGGTGCGGGAGCTGGGGCGGCTGACGGAGCTGATCGCCGCGTACTGGGAGATCGCGATCGCGCCGTACTGGCCCCGGATGCTCGCCCTCTTCGAGGGGGACATCCTGCATCGCGCCATCCACTTCGCCGAGGGCGGGGCGCGCCGTCTCTTCGACGACTTCGGACCCCAGCTGAGCTGGGACTCCGGCACCCTCCGACGGGTGCGCCGCGCCGGCCGCGCGACCCAGCGGCTCGGCGGGCGGGGGCTGCTGCTGGTGCCGTCCGCCTTCGCCTGGCCGCAGATCTTCTCCAACCTCGGCCGCGAGGACTGGCAGCCGACGCTGCGCTATCCCCCGCGCGGCATCGGCGCGCTCTGGAAGCTGAGCCCCCAGCCCTGCTCCGACGCCCTGGCCGGAGTGCTCGGCCGCACCCGCGCCCGCCTTCTCGCGGAGCTGACCGCACCCGCCTCGACGACCGACCTCGCCCGGCGGATCAGCCTCTCGGCCGGGGGCGTCTCCCAGCATCTGACCGCCCTGCGCGCGGCCGGTCTGGTGAGCGCGCACCGCACCGGGCGGGTGGTGCTCTACGCCCGGACGAGCGTGGGCGAGGCGCTGGTGCGGTGAGGCCCGAAGGCCTACAGGTACTGGGCGTACTCGTCCAGACCGCGCAGGATCTCCGGCTCGGGCGCGGACGGGAGCCGGAGGACGACCTCCTCGATGCCGAGGTCCGTGAAGCGGGCGAGCTTCTCGGCGTCGGGGGTGACGGCGAACGGGACGATGCGGAGGGCTTTCGGGTCGCGGCCCGCCGCCTCCCAGGCCGTGCGCAGCGGGGGGAGGGTCTCGGTGAGGTCGGTGTCGCCGAGGGGGAACCAGCCGTCGGCGTGGGCGGCGATCGCGGCGAAGAGCTTGGGGCCCGCGCCGCCGCCGAGGAGGACGGGCGGGGCGCCGCCGGCGGGCTTGGGGTGGGCCTGGGAGGCCCGGACGGAGCCGTACTCCCCCTCGTACGCGGTGGGTTCGGCGGCCCACAGGGCGCGCATCAGCGCGAGGTGGTCGTGGACGCGGGCGCGGCGGGTGGTCCACTCGACGCCGTGGTCGGCGGCCTCCTCGCGGTTCCAGCCGTAGCCCGCGCCGAAGGTGAAACGGCCGCCGGAGAGATGGTCCAGGGTCGCGACCTGCTTGGCGAGGTCGATCGGGTCGTGCTGGGCGACGAGCGTGACGCCGGTGCCGAGGGTGATGCGGGTGGTGACGGCGGCGGCCTGGGCGAGGGCGACGAAGGGGTCGAGGGTGCGGCCGAACTCCTCGGCGAGATCGCCGTCGGGCGGGAACGGGGAGACCGGCTCCACCGGGATGTGGGTGTGCTCCGGGATGTAGAGCCCGGCGAAGCCGCGCTCCTCCAGCGCACGGGCGAGGCGTACCGGTGTGATGGTCCGGTCGGTCAGGAAAATCGTGGTGGCCAGGCGCACAGGGGCCCTCTCGTCGACGGTGGGTGTCCTTCTCCCGGTTTACCCTCCCCGGGGCGGTTCGCTCCCGGTCTTGCGCACCTGTTCATCGGTCGGTAACAGAGTCTCAGTGCACGCACCGCTTCCGCTGAGTGGAGACCCTTCATGTGCGATTCCCCGGGAAGACGCGGACTGCTGATGACGGGCGCGGTCTCGGCCCTTACGTTGGGACATGTGAGCTTCGCCCGTGCCGCGCCCCGCGAGGGCGAGGAGACCAGAGTCGTACGCGGTGTGCTGCCGCCCGGCGCGCCCGACCATGTCCACCTCCCGGTGGAGGTCCCCCCGGGGGTGCGCGAGCTGGCCGTCTCGTACGCCTACGAACGGCCCGCCGTGCCGGCCGGGACGGCGGGCAACGCGCTCGACATCGGCGTCTTCGACGAGCGCGGGACCGGCCTCGGCGGGGAGGGCTTCCGGGGGTGGTCGGGCGGGGCGCGCTCCTCCTTCTTCCTCCGCGCCGACGAGGCCACGCCCGGCTATGTGGCCGGGCCGGTACGGGCGGGGACCTGGCACATCGTCCTCGGGCCGTACACGGTCGCGCCCGGCGGACTGCCGTACGAGGTGACGATCACCCTCCGGTACGGCGAGCCCGGCCGCACGCCCGAACGGGTCTATCCGCCCGAGCGGGCCAGGGGGCGGGGGCGGGCCTGGTACCGGGGCGACTGCCATCTCCACTCGTGGCACTCGGACGGGCGGCGCACCCCGGCGGAGATCGCGGCGCTGGCGCGGGCCGCCGGGCTCGACTTCATCCAGGCCTCCGAGCACAACACGCACGCCGGGCAGCCCTTCTGGGCCGACCACGCGGGGGACGACCTCCTGATCCTCACCGGCGAGGAGGTCACCACGCGCAACGGGCACGTCCTCGCCCTGGGGACGGACCCCGGGACCTTCGTCGACTGGCGGTACCGGGCGCGGGAGAACCGCTTCGGACGGTTCGCCCGGGAGATCCGGCGGGCCGGGGGCCTGGTGGTGCCCGCGCACCCGCACGCGAACTGCGTCGGGTGCGCCTGGAAGTTCGGGATGGGCGAGGCGGACGCGGTGGAGGTGTGGAACGGCGCGTACACCGCCGACGACGAGGTGTCCCTCCAGGCCTGGGACGCGGCCCTGGCCCGGGGCCGCTGGGTGCCCGCGATGGGCAACAGCGACGCCCACCGCGACCCGGATCCGGTCGGCAGCCCGCAGACAGTGGTGCTCGCCGACGATCTCACGCGTACGGCGGTGCTGGAGGGGCTGCGGCGGGGGCACAGCTATGTCGTCCAGTCCTCGGCGGTGACGCTCTCACTGTCGGCGGCGGCAGCGGCGGACGGGAGGGGCCGACTGCGTGCGGGCATCGGCGAACGGCTGCGGGTGGGGGCCGAGGAGCCGGTGGTGGTGCGGTTCTCGGCGGCGGGGATGGGGGCGGGGTGCTCGCTGCGACTGGTGACGGACCAGGGAGTGCTGAGGACGGAGCAGGTGCCGGGGGAGGGGCCGGGGAGCGGGGAGATCGAGTGGGGGACGACGGCGGGGTACGCGGGGTATGTGCGGGGGGAGGTGAGAGGGGCGGCCGGGGGGCTGGTGGGGTTCACGAACCCGGTGTTCCTGGGGTCGGGGTGACCCCCGGCCCAGCCCCCTTCAGCACCTCGGTCAGCGCCGCGATGCTGTGTTCGCCGTGACCCGCGTGCGCGGCGCGTTTCAGCAGGTCGTTGAGGGGGGCGAGCCAGTCGGTGTCGACTCCGGTCTCCTTCCGGAGCTCGTCGTCGTGAGCCGCGCCCGCGAGGAACAGGTTCACGGAGGAGGCGGCGTCGGTGTAGTCGCCGCTGTCGATCTCCCTGGCGTAGAGAGGCAGCAGGGACTTGATCATGTCCAGCCACTTCTCGGCGAACCGGACCATGGTGCCCGCCTCCAGCCCGCGCGAGCGGAGGGCGGCGGCCCCCTGGAAGAAGCCGGTGAGGGCGGGGAGCAGCATCGCGCCGACCGACATCTCGTAGAGGGCGGCGAGGTCGGCCTCGTCCCCGAGGTGGACGGTGTCGCCGCCCAGTACCCGCAGAGCTGTCCCGTACTCGTCGAAGACGGTCCGGTCGCCGCTGTAATACAGGAGAGTGTCCCGCCGTCCCACCGCCGAGGGCACATTCTTCACCGCCCCCGCGAGGAACCGCGCGCCGTGCGCGGCGGCCCAGGCCGCCGTCTCGCGGGCACCGGCCGGTGAGCCGCTGTTCAAGGTCACCAGCGCCCGCCCCGGCAGCGCCCCGGCGGCGGGCTCCAGGGCCCGCACGGTGTCCTCGAAGGTCGTCAGGCAGGTGACGACCAGCCGGCTCGCCGCGACCGCGTCCGCCATCTCTCCCGCGTGCACCGCTCCCTTGGCCGCCAGGGGGGCGGCCCTGCCGGGGGTGCGGTTCCACACCGTGGTGGGGTGCCCGGCGTCGAGGAAGGCCCCGGCCAGGGCCCGGCCCATCGAGCCCAGCCCTGTGACGGTCACGGGGGTGCGGTCTTCCTTGGTCATGGGCATGCCTCGCTCCAGTACTCGCGCGTCTGCTCGCGCATCACGAATGAGCACGTCAGCGCCGGTCCTGATGGTCTCGGCGGGACGCTCACCCCATGCTGGGCGGTCACCTGCGTTCCCTCAAGTACCCACCTTTTGGTAAGGGGGAGGAGGGTGCTGCCCTACTCGGGGACGATCAGCGACGGGGTGTCGCGGGTGAGGGTCTCGCCCCGGAAGAAGGCGGGGCTGCGGCGGGAGAGGACGGTCATGAGGGCGAGGCCGAGGAGTAGCAGGCCGACGCCGATGACGAAGACGGAGCCGAGGCCGAGGACGGCGGAGCCGCTGCCGTAGGCGGGGTCGCGCATGTCGTAGAGGGTTTTGGCGAAGACGGCGGCGAGGAGGGCGCCGCCGGTGAGGGGAAAGAGGCCCTTGAAGAGGAGGTCGCGCGGGGAGCGGGTGAGGTCGTGGCGGAAGTACCAGGCGCAGGCGAAGGCGGTGAGGGAGTAGTAGAAGCAGATCATCAGGCCGAGGGCGTAGATGGTGTCGATCAGTACGTTCTCGCTGACGAGGGTCATCACGGTGTAGAACGCGCCGGTGGCGACGCCGGCCACCACGGTGGCGCGGCCCGGGGTCTTGAAGCGGGTGTTGACCTTGGCGTAGGAGGGGGGCAGCGCCGCGTAGGTGGACATGGCGAGGACGGTGCGGGCGACGGGGATGAAGGTGGTCTGAAGGCTGGCGGCGGCCGAGGCGAGGACGGCGACGAAGAGCAGGATGCCGAGGCCGGGGCCCATCAGCGGGCCGGCGAGGGCGGCGAAGACGTTGTCGGAGGTGTCGGGGTTGGCGAGGCCGAGGCCGCTCTCGCCGGAGCCGACGGCCATCTGGGCGGCGATGCCGGTGGCGAGGTAGGCGCCGACCAGGACGACCATGGCGATGAGGGCGGCGCGGCCGGGGGTGCGGTCGCTGGCGGCCGTCTCCTCGTTGGCGGCGAGGGAGGCGTCCCAGCCCCAGTACATGAAGATCGACAGGGAGAGGCCCGCGGTGAAGGCCGCGAAGGACTCCACGGCGAACGGGTTCAGCCACTCCATGGAGAAGGAGACCGAGGTCTCGAAGGAGTCCGCCTTGCCGAACGCCATCGCGGTGAAGAGGGCGAGTACGAGGAGTTGCAGGCCCACCAGGGCGTACTGGAGGCCCTTGGTCGCGGTCATGCCCCGGTAGCTGATCGCCGTGGCGATCGCGATGAGCACCAGCACGGTGAGGATGTGCACGGCCTTGTTGTCGTCCAGCGCCGCGACCGAGTCGCTGCCGGTGATCTCACCCGCGAGCAGCCAGAAGAAGGAGGTGGCGACGCCCGCGAGATTGGAGAGCACGATGATCGAGGCGATCACCAGACCCCAGCCGCACATCCAGCCGACGCGCGGGCCGAACGCCTTCACCGTCCAGGTGAAGGAGGTCCCGCAGTCCGGCATGACCCGGTTCAGCTCGCGGTAGGCGAAGGCCACCAGCAGCATCGGCAGAAAGCCGGCCAGGAACACGGCCGGCATCTGGAGTCCGACCTCGCCGGCCGTGGAGCCGAGGGTGGAGGTCAGACAGTAGACCGGGGCGACGGTGGAGATGCCGATGACCGCGCTGCCGGTCAGACCCACGGAGTTTCCGCCGAGACCCTTGGCGCGCACGCCTCCTCCGCGTACGCGCGGGGCTCCCCCGGCGCTGTCTCCGGCCGACGGCCGCGCATCCAACTGAGTCATGAACAGGACGTTAAATGCTGCGGTTTCCACATATGGAGGGGAGACATCTCGACGGTGAACCTTTGATTCAGCGGGAGGGATTCACCTGGTGCCTACACTTGAAAGACCGAAGGGTGGTGCCATGCACCCCTTACAAGGAAAATCCCGCACTTCCCTGAGTGCGATAACCGCATCAGGGCCCGTTATGCACCGATTTGAATTTTCCCGCCCCGCCCCCGCCCCACCCCCACCCCGCCCCCGCTCACCCCGGCCAGGTCAGCGACTGGAGTTCCGCGTAGGCGTGCAGGGCGAAGGAGCCGCAGTCGCGGCCGAGGCCGCTGCGCTTGAAGCCGCCGAAGGGGGCTTCGAGGTTGCGGGCGACGGTGTTGACGCCGACGCCGCCGGTGCGGAGTCGGGAGGCGAGACGGAAGGCGCGGGGGACGTCGGCGGAGAAGATGTAGTCGATCAGGCCGTAGTCGGTGTCGTTGGCGAGGGCGAC
This sequence comes from Streptomyces amakusaensis, assembly GCF_039532665.1. NCBI lineage: Bacteria > Bacillati > Actinomycetota > Actinomycetes > Kitasatosporales > Streptomycetaceae > Streptomyces > Streptomyces amakusaensis. The sequence continues at coordinate 347,278 of NZ_BAAASB010000001.1, forward strand.
GGCCTCGTCCTCGGTGTCGAAGGGGAGGACGGCGATCACCGGTCCGAAGATCTCCTCGCGGACGATCCGCATCCCGCCGTCGCAGTCGGCGAAGAGGGCGGGCGCGACATAAAAACCCCGGGGCGCGTCGGGGCGGACCCCGCCCGTGACGAGGCGGGCTCCCTCCTTGAGGCCGAGGGCGATGAAGGATTCGACGCGGTCGCGGTGGGCGGCGGAGATCAGCGGGCCGACGACCGTGCCGGGGTCGGCGGGGTGGCCGACCTTCAGCCGGGAGGCGTGGGCGGCGAGCCGGGCGATCAGCTCCGCGTACACCCCGCGCTGCGCGATCACCCGGGTGGGCGCGGTGCAGATCTGGCCGCTGGCGAAGGAGAAGGTCGTCCCGATGCCCAGGGTGGCCGCGCCGAGGTCGGCGTCGTCGAAGACGAGCGCCGCGCCCTTGCCGCCCAGCTCCATCAGCGGGCGCTTCATGTCCCGGCCGCAGACCTCGGCGATGCGCCGGCCGACGGCCGTGGAGCCGGTGAAACTGACCATGTCGACGTCCGGGGAGCCGACGACGGCCTCCCCCACGGCGGGCGGGGAACCGCTCACCACATTGACCACCCCGGGCGGAACGCCCGCCTCCGCCAGCGCCTCGGCCATCCGGTAGACGGAGAGCGGATCCTGCGGCGCGGGCTTCACGACGACCGTGTTGCCCATGGCGAGCGCCGGGGCCACCTTGCCCGCCGCGTTGGCCCAGGGGTTGTTGTACGAGGTGACACAGGCGACCACCCCCACCGGCCGGCGCACGGCGAGCGCCCCGACCACGCCCGCCCGGCCCAGCGGGCCCGCCGGGGTGAGCTGCGGCGGCAGCGGCTGTTCCACGGGCTCCAGCGCGCCCTTGGCGTACCGCCGGAAACGGGCGGCGGCCACCCCGACGTGCAGGGCGCGGGCGGTGGCGGCGGTCGCGCCGCTCTCGGCGCGGGCGAGGTCCGCGTACGGGCCCGCGTTCTCCGCGATGACCCCGGCGGCGGCGCGCAGGATCCGGGCGCGCTCCTCCGGCTCGGTCCGCGACCAGCCGTCGAAGGCGGTACGGGCGGCCCGGGCCGCCTCCAGGGCCTGGGCGCGGCTCGCCTCGGGCGCGAGGCCGACCGGCTCCTCGGTGGCCGGGTCGACCACCTCGTAATGACCTCCGTCGGGCTCGACCCACTCGCCGCCGATGAAGAGCCGCTGGGGCAGCCGGGCGGCGCTCACCGGGTCGACACCGTCCTCGTGTCGCGGCCGGAGCGCAGCACCGTGCCGGGGAGCGCGCCGGTGGTTCGGCCCTCGCGGACGGTCTCCACCCCGTTGACGCGCACGGAGACGATTCCGACGGCCTTCGCGTCCAGCCGGGGGCCGCCGCCGGGGAGGTCCCGTACGAGGGTGGCGGGGCCCGCGTCGATCCGGGCGGGGTCGAGGAGGACGAGGTCGGCGTGGCAGCCTGGCTCGATCCGGCCCCGGTCGCGCAGCCCGAAGAGCCGGGCGGGGTCGTCGGTGAGCATCCTGACCGCCGTCTCCAGGGGGACGAGTTCCCGGCCGCGCAGACAGTCGCCGAGGAAGCGGGTGGTGTACGGGGCTCCGCACATCCGGTCGAGATGGGCCCCGGCGTCGGAGCCGCCGAGGAGTACGTCGGGGTGCTCCCAGGTGCGGCGGCGCAGCTCCCAGGAGGCGGGGTCGTTGTCGGTGGGCATGGGCCACAGGACCGTGCGCAGTTCGTCGTTGGCGCAGATCTCGGTCAGGCAGTGGAAGGGGTCCTGGCCGCGCTCGGCGGCGATGTCCCGCACGACGCGGCCGGTGAGGCCCGCGTTCTCCTTCGTATAGGTGTCGCCGACGACGTAGCGGCCGAAGTCGGCGAGCCTGCGGAAGACTCCGGCCTCCTTGGAGCGGGCCCGGCGCAGCAGCTCGGCGCGGACGGCGGGGTCGCGGAGCCGGTCGATCCGCTCGGGGACGGGGAGGGCGAGGGTCTCGCCCCAGCCGGGGATGAGGTTGAGGGCACAGAAGGTGCCGAGGGACATGTTCATCGGGGTGAGGATCGGCATGGTGAGGGCGACGATCCGGCCGCCCGCCGCGCGGGCGCGCTCGCCGGCGAGCAGCTGGCGGGGGACGCGTTCGGGGACGGCGGCGTCGATGGTGAGGACGTTCCAGTTGAGCGGCCGTCCGGCGGCGGAGGTCATCGCCACGAGGAGGTCGATCTCGTCGTCGGCGAACTGGTCGAGGCAGCCCTCGACGATCGCCTCCAGCTGGGTTCCCTCGTGCTCGCCGACCGCCGAGGAGAGGGCGATCAGTTCGTCCGGGGCGGCGTGCCGGGAGGCGACGGGCGCGCCGTCGCCGTCGGAGTGGGTGGCGGACCGGGTGGTGGAGAGGCCCCAGGCCCCGGCGTCCATCGCGTCGTGGAGGAGGCCGAGCATGCCGCGGAGCTGTTCGGGGGTGGGCCGGCCGCCGATGGCGTCGGGGCCCATGGCGTGGCGGCGGAGCGCGCAGTGGCCGACCATGAAGCCCGCGTTGACGGCGGTGCGGCCCTCCAGGGCGTCGAGGTACTCGCCGAAGGTGTGCCAGTTCCAGGGCGCGCCCCGCTCCAGGGCGGTCAGGGACATGCCCTCGACCCGGGACATCATCCGGCGGGTGTAGTCGGCGTCCTCGGGGCGTTCGGGGTGGAGCGGGGCGAGGGTGAAGCCGCAGTTGCCGCCGACGACGGTGGTGACGCCGTGGTTCATGGAGGGGGTGGCGCAGGGGTCCCAGAAGAGCTGGGCGTCGTAGTGGGTGTGCGGGTCGACGAATCCGGGGGTGAGGACGAGTCCGGCGGCGTCCTCGACGGTGGCGGCGGGCTCGTGGTGGGGGGCTCCCGGTTCGGTGACGGCGGCTATCCGGCCGTCGCGGATGCCGACGTCGGCGACGCGGGCGGGGGCTCCCGTGCCGTCCACGACGGTCGCGGAGCGAATGAGGTGGTCGAGCATGGGGGTCCTTTCCCCTGGCACGGGCTTCCGGGCCGGGCCCGGCTTCAGGCCTGGCTTCAGGCCCGGCTTCAGGCCTGGCGGAAGCGGGTGGTCCGGTGGATCGGGTCGGTGTCGATCTGGGGGATCACGTGCTCGCCGATGAGCCTGATCGTGTTCAGGGTGTCCTCGTACGGGATCCCGGCCGGCAGTCCGAACGACAGCTGGTCCGCCCCCGCCTGCTCCCACCTCTTGCACTGCTGGAGCACTTCGTCCGGGTCGCCGCAGATCAGCAGCTCCTCGGCGATCAGCAGCTCGACGACCTCCGCCGTGTACGCGGGCACCAGCTCGGGCCACTCGGGGATGCCGTCGGGGCGGGGGAAGGTGTCGTGGTAGCGGAAGAGCAGCGACTGGAGGTGGTTCAGCTCCCCGGCGGCGGCGATCGCGACGGCCCGCTCGTGGGTCTCGGCGCAGACGGCGGTGGTGGTGACCATGACGTTGTCGTTGACGAAGCCGCCGATCGGGCGGGCCCGCCCGATCGCCGACTTGTACGAGTCGAGGACCCACTCCATGTCGGAGACGCGCTGGACGCTGAAGCCGAGGACGCCGAGGCCCTTGCTCCCGGCCATCGCGTACGAGGAGGGGGACCCGGCGGCGTACCACATGGCCGGGTGGGACTTCCCGTACGGCTTGGGGAGGATCTTGCGCGGGGGCAGGGACCAGTGCTTGCCCCGGAAGCCGGGGTACTCGTCCTGGAGCCACATCCTGGGGAACTCCGCGATGGTCTCCTCCCAGATCTCCTTGGTGCGGTCCATGTCGGTGACGCCCGGCAGGAACCCGAGGATCTCGTGGCTGCCCGCGCCCCGGCCGGAGCCGAATTCGAAGCGGCCCTCGGAGAGGTGGTCGAGCATGGCGACCTTCTCGGCGACCTTGACCGGGTGGTTCACCGGGGCGAGCGGGTTGAAGATGCCCGAGCCCAGATGGATGCGGTCGGTGGCGTGGGCGAGGTAGCCGAGGAAGACGTCGTTGGCGGAGAGGTGCGAGTACTGCTCCAGGAAGTGGTGCTCGGAGGCCCAGGCGTACTTGAACCCGGAGCGGTCGGCCAGGATGACGTACTCGGCCTCCTCCATCAGCACCCGGTGCTCGGCGAGCGGGTCGGTCTCGGCGCGCCTGCCGACGTATCCCTGCACGAAGATCCCGAATTCCAAGGGGGTTCACCGTCCCTATTTTTCTGACACATCGTCAGATCGCGATGCGGCCGACTGTTCCACCGGGGGGTTGGACCGTCAAGAGCTGACGCACAGTCAGCCATGGAGTGGCGCGGGCGCCGGCGGATGCCGGGTCCCGGCGGTCAGAGCACGCTGATGCCCGCCAGCCAGCCGCCGTCGATGACGAACGGCTGCCCGGTGATGTACGAGGAGTCCTCGCAGCTCAGGAAGAGCGCGAGTTTCGCGACCTCCTCGGGCCGGCCGATCCTGCCGAGCGGGACGACCTTCTCGTACATCCGGTCCATCTCCTCACGCACCGCCCGGGGGTCGGTGCCCGGGCGGAGGACCTCGGGGGCGACCATCGGGGTGTCCACCGCGCCCGGGCAGACCGCGTTGACCCGGATGCCCTGGGCGGCCAGCTCCAGGGCGGCGACCTTGGTGAGGCCGAGGACCGCGTGCTTGGACGCGGTGTACGCGCCGAGCAGGGCCATGGCGGAGACGCCCGCGTACGAGGCGGTGTTGACGATCGTGCCGCCGCCGGCCGCCGCCAGCTCGGGCGCGAGGGTGCGGATGCCGAGGAAGACACCGGTCTGGTTGACCTCGGTGATCCGCCGGAACTCCGCGAGCGCGGTGGTGGCCAGGGCGTTGAAGCGCAGGATGCCCGCGTTGTTGACGAGCCCGTCGACCTTGCCGAAGCGCTCCTTGGCGGCGGTGACGGCGGCGGCCCAGTCGTCCTCCCGGGTGACATCGAGACGGACATAGAGGGCGTCGGGGCCCAGATCGGCGGCGACGGCCTCGCCGGGCCCGTCCAGGACGTCGGCCAGGACGACCTTCGCGCCCTCGGCGGCGAAGAGGCGCGCCTCCTGCTCGCCCTGGCCCCGGGCGGCGCCGGTGATCAGGACGACCCTGCCGTCGAGCTTTCCCATGGATGTCTCCTTCGGTCGGGTTCGGTCTTCGGCCTTCGGCATTCGGCGGGGTTCAGCGGGCGGGGTTCAGATGCGGGGCGACCCCGGCGGCGAAGGCCGCCATCTGGTCGGTGAGTTCGGTCCGGCTCCGGCTGCGGAACCGGACCTGAATCTGGTGCACCCCCAGGGCGGCGTACTCCCGCAGCGACTCGGCGATCTCCTCGGGGCCGCCCGAGAGGGTCCCCCGGCCGACGTACCGGCGGGGCTCGCCGATGTGGACGGGCTCCGCGACGGCCCCGATCACCAGCGGCTCGGCGATTCCGGCGGCCTCGCGCAGCGCGGTCAGCCGGCCGATCAGGGCGGGGAGGCGCTCGCGCGGGTCGCCCTGGGGCAGCCAGCCGTCCCCCCGGACGGCGGCCCGGCGCAGGGCGGCGGGCGAGGAGCCCCCGACCCACAGGGGGACACGCGGCTGGGCGGGCCTCGGGCGCTGCCCGAGATCCGCGAAGGAGAACCGCTCCCCGGCGAACTCGGGGTACTCCTCCGGCCCGAGCGCCGCCCGCAGCGCGTCGACACTCTCGTCGAGCAGCGCACCGCGCCGGGCGAAGTCCGCCCCGACGGCGGCGAACTCCTCGGGGACATGCCCCGCGCCGACCCCGAGGATCAGCCGCCCGCCGGAGAGATGGTCGAGGGTCGCGTACTGCTTGGCGGTCACCAGCGGGTGGCGCAGCCCGACGACGGCGACATGGCTGAGCAGCCGCACCCGCCGGGTGATCGCCGCGAGGTAGGCGAGGGTGGCGACGGGGTCGTACCAGACCGTCGACATCGTCGCGGCGAGCCTTCGCGGGATCGCGACATGGTCGCAGACCGCGACATAGGCGAAGCCGCCCCGATCGGCGGCCCTGGCGACCTCGGCCAGATCCTCGGCCCCGGCCCCGGCCTCCCAGTCCTCCGCGAAGAGGGCGGACTGCGACTGAACGGGCAGCTGCATCCCGTACGACAGCCGCCCCTCGGGCAGGATTCGCGCGGATGGTGGCATACGAGCGGCCTCCTCGCCTCGATCCGGCCGAACGCCGGACGCCGGAGTGAGACCGCGCCCGGCGAACGCCACCGGACGCGGCCGGGCCCATCGTCACTCCTGACGCACCATCAGACAAGGCCGTGCGCCGCCCGGGCGCACCAGCCCCCGGCCGGCCGGCCCGCCTCGGTGCCGGGCGCGCCGCCGATCGGCGCGCCGGACCCCGTGACCGGCTGACCCGGATTCGACCGGGCCGCCCTCGCGCCCCCGGACCCTGACGCACGCCCGGTCGGAGCGGGTGCGGACCGCCGGAGCGCCCGCGGGTGGACAGTGGGTAGCATCGCGGCTTCGGGACGGAAAAATGGTGGAGTGGAGTCGAGTCGTGACGCGACCGCGTGTGGGTGTGGCCGTACTGACCATGGGGAATCGGCCGGTAGAGCTGCGGGCCCTGCTCGACTCCGTCGCGATGCAGGAGGAGCCGCCGGCGCGGGTGGTGGTGGTGGGGAACGGGGCGCCGCTGCCGGAGCTGCCGGAGGGGGTGACGGCGGTGGAGGTGCCGGAGAACCTGGGGGTGTCCGGGGGCCGGAATGTCGCGATGGAGCGGCTGCGGGAATTCGGCGATGTGGATGTGCTGGTCGATCTGGACGACGACGGGCTGCTCGTGGAGCGGGATGTCTTCACCCGGATCGCGGATCTGTACGCGGCGGACCCGAAGCTGGGGATCGTGTCGTTCCGGATCGCGGACGAGCACGGGGAGACCCAGCGGCGGCATGTGCCGAGGCTGCGGGCGAAGGACCCGATGCGCGGGGGGCTGGTGACGACGTTCCTCGGCGGCGGGCACGCGCTGTCCATGCCGATGCTGGAGCGGATCGGGGGATGGCCCGAGGAGTTCTTCTTCACCCATGAGGAGACGGATCTCGCGTGGCGGGCGCTGGACGACGGGTGGAAGGTGCTCTACGAGCCCCGGCTGCTGCTCCAGCACCCGAAGACCTCGCCCGCGCGGCACGCCGTGTACTACCGGATGACCGCGCGCAACCGCGTCTGGCTGGCGAAGCGGAACCTTCCCGCCCCGCTGGTGCCGCTCTATCTGGGGAGCTGGACCGCGCTGACGCTGCTGCGGACGCGGTCCGGGGAGGGGCTGAAGGCGTGGGCCGGCGGGTTCGCGGAGGGTGTGCGGGAGCCCTGCGGGGAGCGGAAGCCGATGAAGTGGTCGACGGTGTGGTGGATGGCGAAGCTGGGACGGCCGCCGGTCATCTGAGAGACAGGCGCTAGCCGGCCCAGAGCCCTTCCGGGGTGAGGCCGAGGAGGTCGATGGCGTTGCCCCGGACGATGCGGTGGACGGTCTCCGGGGGCAGATGCGCCATCTGCGCTTCGCCGACCCGGCGGGAGTCCGGCCAGGTGGAGTCGGAGTGGGGGTAGTCGGTCTCGTAGAGGACGTTCCCCGCGCCGATGGCGTCGAGGTTGCGCAGGCCGAAGGCGTCGTCGAAGAAGCAGCCGTACACATGGCCGGCGAACAGCTCCGACGGCGGGCGCAGCACCTTCTCGGCGACGCCGCCCCAGGCGCGGTTCTCCTTCCATACGGTGTCGGCGCGCTCCAGGATGTAGGGGATCCAGCCGATCTGGCCCTCGGCGTACATGATCCGGAGCTTGGGGAAGCGCTCGAAGACGCCGCTCATCAGCCAGTCGACCATCGAGAAGCAGCAGTTCGCGAAGGTGATGGTGGAGCCGACGGCGGGGGGCGCGTCGGCGGAGGTGGAGGGCATCTTCGAGGATGAGCCGATGTGCATGGCGATGACGGTGCCGGTCTCGTCGCAGGCGCGCAGGAACGGGTCCCAGGCGTCGCCGTGGATGGAGGGCAGCCCGAGGAAGGGCGGTATCTCGGAGAAGGCGACCGCCCGCACCCCGCGCGCCGCGTTCCGGCGGACCTCCGCCGCCGCGAGGGAGGCGTCCCACAGGGGTACGAGGGTGAGCGGGATGAGCCGGCCGCCGGCCTCGGGGCCGCACCACTCCTCGACCATCCAGTCGTTGTAGGCGCGGACGCCGAGCAGGGCCAGCTCACGGTCGGCGGCCTCGGTGAAGGTCTGGCCGCAGAAGCGCGGGAAGGTCGGGAAGCAGAGCGCGGACTGCACATGGTTGACGTCCATGTCCGCGAGCCGGTCGGGCACCCGGTAGGAGCCCGGCCGCATCCGCTCATAGGTGATGATCTCCAGCTTGATCTCGTCGCGGTCGTAGCCGACGGCGGTGTCGAGCCGGGTGAGCGGGCGGCGCAGCCCCTCGTACACCCACCAGTCGCCGACCGGGCCGTCGTCGCCGCGCTCGCCCATGACGGGCGCGAAGCGTCCGCCGAGGAAGGTCATCTCCTTGAGGGGGGCGCGGACCACGCGCGGGGCGACGTCCCGGTACTTCGACGGGAGCCGGTCCCGCCAGACATGAGGGGGCTCCACCGTGTGGTCGTCCACCGAGATGATCTTCGGGAAGGTCTCCGGGAAGGTCTCCATGGGTTTCACGGTAGCGTCGACCTGACGGTACGTCAGCTATGCGGGTACGGCCCCCCCGGCCGCCCGGACCGTGAGAAACCCCCCGGGAGTGAACCCGAAGACCCCTTTTCCCCTCTTGATGACCGGCGAGTCGAGTAGCTATACACCATGTGTATAGTCGGCAGAGCCCGCCGGTGGCCACGGTGAGAGCACACTCCAGCCCATCGCGAACCACCCAGGGGGAACCCTTCATGCCCGCTCGCCCCAGGAGGCTCAGGGTCGCCGCCGCCGTCGCGGCGACCGCGGCACTGACCCTCGCCCTCGGCGCCTGCGCCGGCTCGACCGCGCCGGCCGACGCCCGCGCCGACGCGCTGGAGGACGGGAAGTCGCTCGCCGACACCGCCGTCCCCGCCACCGACGTGAGCCCCGCCGACCCCGTCGACTGCGAGCGGGAGAAGTGCATCGCCCTCACCTTCGACGCGGGACCGGGCAAGGACACCCCCGAGCTGCTCGACACCCTCAAGAAGGAGAAGGTCCCCGCCACCTTCTTCCTCCTCGGCAAGAAACACATCACCAAGTACCCGGCCGTGGTGAAACGTCTCTCCGACGAGGGTCACGAGGTCGCCAACCACACCTGGACCCACAAGCGCCTCGACCGGCTCAAGCCGGACAAGATCCGCGAGGAGCTGGAGCTGGCACAGAACGCGATAGCAAAGATCACCGGCAAGAAGCCCACCCTGATGCGCCCGCCGCAGGGCCGGATCAACGACGACGTCACCGCCGTCACCAAGGAACTGGGGCTCGCGCAGGTGCTGTGGAGCGCCACCGCCAAGGACTACTCCACCAATGACTCCGCCCTGATCACCAAGCGAATACTGAAGCAGGCGTCACGCGACGGAGTCATCCTTCTGCATGACATCTACGACGGAACCGTCCCGGCCGTCCCGGGAATCATCGAGGAACTCAAGAAGCGCGGCTACACCTTCGTCACCGTTTCCCAGCTCCTCGCACCGGCAAAGGCCAACCCGGGCGAGATCTATCGCCCCTGATCCCGCAGGGCCCCGGAACAGCCGATACACCGCTGTCCGGCCCTGCCCGCCCCCGGGGGAGACACCCCCCGGGGAAGCCCGCGCACAGAGCCGTGCCGGGCCCCGGACGGGCGAGGCGGCCCCCGTCCCACAGCGACAAAACGCGATCTGCAAGCATCCCGTTACTGACGGGGCCGCCATGCACAAGGCAGACTGTCGGGTGCGAATCGGCAGTTCGGGGCAGGGGGCAGCAATGGACCGTGACAACGGGCCACGCGTACCGGAGCAGCGAGTTCCGGCGCCCAGTGAGGTTGTTGAGCTCTACTTCAGCGTGCTCGGCCCGGTCCGGGCCCGGCGAAGAGGCGAAGTGTTGCCGTCCGGTTCACCTCAGCAACGCGCCCTGCTGGCCGCGCTGCTGATGCGCGACGGCCGCACCGCGACCGCCTCCGAGCTGATCGACGCGATCTGGGGCGAGGACCCGCCGTCCCAGGCCCTCGCCGCCGTCCGCACATACGCCTCCAGACTCCGCAAGATCCTCACCGCGAACGCGCTGGTCAGCGAGTCCGGCGGCTATGCCATAAGGATCCGGCGGGACAGCGTCGACCTCTTCGTCGCCCAGGAACTGGCGCTGGAGGCGGAGAAGGCCCGCGCGGCCGGGGACCGCAACCAGGCCCGGACCCTGATCGACAAATCGCTCGGACTGTGGGACGGCGAGGCGCTGGCCAACGTCCCCGGGCCGTACGCCGAGAACCAGCGCACCCGGCTCGACGAATGGCGGCTCCAGCTGCTGGAGACCCGTCTCGAACTCGACCTGGAGACCGGCTGCCACGCCGAGGCCGTCTCCGAGCTGACCGCGCTCACCGCCGCCCACCCGCTGCGCGAACGGCTGCGCGAGCTGCTCATGCTGGCGCTCTACCGCAGCGGACGGCAGGCCGAGGCCCTCGCGGTGTACGCCGACACCCGCCGGCTGCTCGCCGAGGAGCTGGGCGTCGACCCGCGCGCCGAACTCTCCCAGCTGCAACAGCGCATCCTGCGCGCCGACGAGGAACTGGACCGCCCCAGCGAGGACCAGGCCCCCGGCCCCCAGATCGCCCGCCCCGCGCAGCTCCCGGCGACCGTCCCCGACTTCACCGGCCGGGCCTCCTTCGTACGGGAGCTGGGCGCGCGCCTCGCCGGCTCCGACGGCTCGGTCATGGCCGTCTCCGCGCTCGCGGGCATCGGCGGCGTCGGCAAGACCACGCTCGCCGTCCACGTCGCCCACGAGGCCCGCCCGCACTTCCCCGACGGCCAGCTCTACATCGACCTCCAGGGCGCGGGCAGCCGGGCCGCCGAACCGGCCGCCGTGCTCGGCTCCTTCCTGCGCGCCCTCGGCGTCCAGGACACCTCCATCCCCGACTCGCCCGAGGAGCGGGCCGCGCTCTACCGCTCCACCATCGCCGGCCGGCGGATCCTGATCCTGCTCGACAACGCCCGCGACGCCGCCCAGATCCGCCCGCTGCTGCCCGGGGCCTCCGGCTGCGCCGCCCTGATCACCAGCCGGGTCCGGATGGTCGACCTCGCGGGCGCGCATCTGGTCGACCTCGATGTGATGTCCCCGGACGAGGCGCTCCAGCTCTTCACCCGGATAGTGGGCGAGGAACGGGTCACCTCCGAGCGGAAGGCCGCCCTCGACGTCGTCGCCGCCTGCGGCTTCCTCCCGCTGGCGATCCGCATCGCCGCCTCCCGGCTCGCCGCCCGCCGCACCTGGACCGTCTCCGTGCTCGCCGCCAAGCTCGCCGACGAGCGCCGCAGGCTCGACGAGCTCCAGGCCGGGGACCTCGCCGTCAAGGCGACCTTCGAACTCGGCTACGGCCAGCTGGAGCCCGACCAGGCCCGCGCCTTCCGGCTGCTCGGCCTCGCCGACGGCCCCGACGTCTCCCTCACGGCCGCCGCCGCCGCGCTCGCGCTGCCCGTCCAGGAGACCGAGGACCTGCTGGAGGCGCTGGTCGACACCTCCCTCCTGGAGTCCGCCGCACCCGGCCGGTACCGCTACCACGACCTCGTACGCCTCTACGCGCGCTCCTGCGCCGAGCGCGACGAGAGCCCCGGGACCAACGAGACAGCCCTCTCCCGGCTGCTGGACTTCTACCTCGCCACCGTGACCCGGGTGTACACCATCGAACGCCCCGGCGACCGGCTGCCGGACCATCTGGAGGCCACCGAGCACGAGGGGCTGCCCTTCGACGGCCGCCAAGAAGCGCTCGACTGGCTCTACACCGAGGCCCACTGCCTGCTGGCCTGCGCCCAGCAGGCAGCCGCCGGCGGCCGGCTCAGGCGCGCCGTCGACCTGCTGTGGGCCGCCAAGGACCTGGCCGAGTCCGGGGCCAACTCCAAGCAGTACGAGTCCGCCGCGCTCGTCACCCGCGACGCCGCCCGGACGGCGGGCGACGCCCGCGCCCAGGGCCGCGCCCACACCACGCTCACCCATGTCTGCCTGATCGCCGGGCGGTACGAGGAGGCCGACGAGCACGCCAGGCAGGCGGATCTGCTGGCCACCCGGGCCCAGGACCCCACACCGGTCTTCTGGTCCCACAACGACCGGGGGATCATCGCCCTGAGCATGGGCCGGCACGCCGAGGCCGACAACTTCCTCCAGCAGGCGATCGAGGAGGCACGGGCCGACGACAACGGACCGGGCGAGGCGAGCGCCCTGTGCAACCTCTCCCGCCTCTACCTCCTCATGGGCCGCACCGAGCAGTCGATAGACCTCGTCCAGCGCGGGATGGACATCTACGACCGCAACGGGCTCACCATGCGGCTCGCCAACGCCCGCTACGCGCTGGGCATCGCGCTGACCCAGGCGGGACGCCTCACCGAGGCGCTGGACCAGCTCGTGGGGGCGCTGGAGGGCTTCGAGACCAACCGTCAGCGGCTCTGGGAGGGAACCACCCTCTACCGGATCGCCCAGGCCCATCTGGCCGCCCGCCGCCCGGCCCGCGCCGCCCAGCACGCCGAACAGGCCCTCGCGATCGGCTGCATCGGCGGCGACCACACCCGCGCCAACGTCCTCATCACCCTGGGCCGCGCGCTGGCCGCCCTGGGCCAGGCGGACCGCGCCCGCGCCTGCTGGCACGAGGCGCTCGCCGTGCACGAGGCCTCGGGGGCGGCGGAGGCCGCGGAGGTACGAGGGCTGCTCGCCCCGCTCAACGCCGTCTGAGGGGCCTCTGAGCGGCCCCTGGGGCCCTCCGGGAGCACATCCGGGGGCAGGGCCTCCGGAAAGCCGCGGGGAAGCCGGTGAACCGGTCGGCGCTCCGGCCCGTTCTGATGGCCGACGGCGTCGTACGCCCGGCCCCGGAGGCTCCCGGGGCCCCCGCCGGGAGCCCCGCGCCGGAGCGGAGCCGCAGGGCCCGAACCGGGCCCCGGCCCACCGCCGAATCCGGCCACCCGTAGGCTGATACAGCCCGCTGCCAGGACGTTCATCGAATGTTTATGCCTGTCGGAGATGCTCAGGCACACAACGATCCGTCGCGTCGGGGGGCAGGCGGATCACCTGGGACTCTCACCTCTCCGGGGGGAAGGTCGAGATCCCACGGCCTTTCGTCCGGCGACCCTCGGGGGAGTCTCCGGGCGGAAGGCCGTATCCAGTTCACGTACGACATGTACGACACGCACGATCCATGGGGGAACCATGAACAGCACCGACCAGAAGACCGACTTCATCACGCAGGACGACAACCACGCGCCTCCGCCGCCGTTGAGCGGCCTCCTCACCGGGTCGCCCGTCCGGACTCAGGACAACCACGCGCCCGCGCCGAAGTTCCTCGGCGAGGCCGTCCTGAAGCCCCTGGACAACCACGCGCCCCCGCCGCCCGCCGGTGGCGGCGGCAGCGGCCCGAAGAAGCTCACGGACTCCGTGGCCAAGCCCCAGGACAACCACGCGCCCGCGCCGCCGCGGCCCTGAGAAATCCCGCGCGGAAGCCCGCGGACGGATTCCCCGAACCGATCTTCGTACGGTATCCCCGAACCGGATCCGCGGGCAGATCCCCGGGCGGAAAAAGACCTGAAATGACAAGGTCCTGAGCTGAATATCCACTCTCCAGGTCCGGTCCAGATGCCAAATCAAAGGCCGGGAAATAACCCTGAGTGAGGAACTCGCATACGAAGGACTGAGCGGGGCTTCACCCGTAGGGGTAAGGCCGCGGCGGCGCGGAAGACCGGCCGCCGCGGCCCTTTTTCGTCCCCGCCCGACCTCGTCCGCCCTCCCCCACCATGCCACCTCTGCCCAAACGGGCCACCGGCGCACCGTCGGCCACTCGAAGCGCAAGTGATCGGTCGGCGGCACAACTTCACAATTACTTCGGCCAAAACCCCCCGCGATCAGTCGATGACGGTGTGTACTTGGGCGGGTCGTTTCCAAAACGACTCTCACCACCGCCCTCCCCGAGGTCTATTCGATGATCGAGATACCGGATCTGGCCATCGTCGCCGCCGGGACCCTGACCGCCTTCTATATCGGAAACGAACTATTGCGCTCCCGCCGCCAACGGGCGCGACAGCGCGAAGAGATCGATTCCCTCCAGACCCAACTCGACGCCGCCCGGCGGAGAACCGACCACACCTCACGAGCCTGTGTCGCCGAAGTGGTCCATCTGGCACAGGACCGCATCCCCGCCGCGGCCACCCGCGCCGCCCACCCGCATGTGCAGGTGCCCGGGCCGCTGGACCCCACCCTCACGGACAGCGAACTCGGCACCGCCCTGCACACGGCCCTCGACGGCGTCGCCACCGCGATGCTCCAGGAACGCAAACGCGTCGACGCCGCCGCCCGGGCCGGAATGCGCGGCGCGACCAGGGAGATCCAGGCCGGCCTCTACCGGCTCCAGGACGTGCTGCGCGGCCTCCAGCAGCGCTACGACGACCCGGAGCTGTCCCAGACCCTCTACTCACTCGACCACGAGAACGAACAGTCGCTGCGCCGCGCCCAGGTGGCCGCCGTCGTCTGCGGAGCCTGGGTGGGCCTCGCCCGCGAGGAGTCACACCTCGTGGACGCGGTGACCGGCGGGCAGTCCCGCATCATCGGCTATCAGCGCGTCCACATGAGCAACCATCTGGAGCCCGGCACCGCACTCGTCTCCCACGCCGTCGAACCGGTCGCGATCATCGTCGCCGAGCTGCTCGACAACGCACTGCGCCACTCCTCACCGGACACGACCGTCACGGTGAACCTGGAACGCGCCCACCACGGCGTCACCGTCACCGTGGACGACGCGGGCGTGGGCATGGCCGCCGACGAACGGGCCTACGCGCAGCGCATGGTGGCGGGCCACGAACTCATCCTCCTCTCCGAACTGGGCGACCCGCCCAGGATGGGACTGGCCGCGATCGGCCAGCTCACCCGGCAGTTCGATCTCTCGGTCGATCTGTCCTCGCCCTCTCCCTACGGCGGGGTCCGGGCGGTGCTGCTGGTCAAGAACCACCTGCTGAGCCACATCGACCCGGCCGAACGGCCGCAGGCCGCGAGCGCGCCCCACTCCACCCGGGGCGGCAACGCCCCGGACCCCTTCTTCCCGGCGGCCCCCGGGCTCCCCGGACAGCCCGGGTTCCCCGCCGTCCCCGCGCCCCACCCCGGCGAGCGGGACACCCCCGTCGCCGAGCACCACGGCGCGTACCAGCCGTCTGCCCCGGCCGACCCCGGGCCCTCCTGGCCCGCACCCCCCGTCCGGTCCGAGACCCACGCCCCGGCCGCACCGGCCGTCCCCCTCCCCCCCGCCCGTACCCCCCCGTCCCCCGCCCTCCCCGTCCGTACGGCCCCCGACCCCACCCGTACCGTCTCCGAGGCCATCACCCACGACCCCGTCCCCGGCCCGGACGACGAGTCGCTGCCCCGCCGGCGCCGCCGGATCCATGCCGCCGGTCACCCCGGCGAGGCCCCGTCCCGCCCCCGGCCGCCCGCGCGCTCCCCGGAAGAGGCCGCCGCGGCCCTCGGGGCGCTCCAGGCCGGGACCGCAGCCGCACGCAACGCCGCCGACCCCGAAGGGAACGACCCCCGATGACCAGCCGCACCTCCCGCGACACCGGCGATACCGCGTGGGTGCTCGATCCGATCCTGGAAATCCCCCATGTCCGTGCCGCCGTCCTGCTGACCAGGGACGGCCTTGTGTCCGGCTACTCCGACCGGCTCTCCCAGGCGTCCGCCGAACGCGTCGCCGCGATCACCAGCACCGTGCAGGGGGCCTGCCGCACCGCGGCGGCAGCCTTCGCGGACCAGGACGGCGCGGAGGTGCGCCAGGTGGTCGTCGAGTCCGACCACGGATACATCCTGGTCGCGCCCACCACCCACGGCACCTGTGTGGCCGCCTATGGCGATCCCGAGGTGCGGCTCGACCTGCTCGCCCACCGGGTCCACTCCCAAGTGGCCCGGCTCGGCGAGAAGGCGATGGCGGCCGCTCCCCGGGGAGCCAGCGGCCACACTCCGCTGTGAGCGGGCGGAGGGCCGGCCGGCCGCTCGTCCCCGCCTATGTCTCCACCGGCGGCAAGACCCGGCCGAGCCGCAACAGCCTGGAACGCCTCTCGGTACTCACCGGTCTGACGGTCTGCCCCGCCGAGCAGTCGAGCGGCGCGGGGCCGCCCATACCGCTCCACGGCACGGGACACGACGTACGCCGGGCACGTCATCACGCGCCGCCCGCCGTCCCCTCGCACACCCCGGCCGCACCGCCCGTATCAACCGCATCACCCATGCCTTCCACACCGTCCGCACCGTCCGTCCCACCCGGTCTTCCCGCCGCCCAGCGCACACTGCTGGGCACCCTGGACGGCGGGTCGCTCACCGTGGTGGAGACGGCCGCCGTCCTCGAACTGCCCGTCTCCGCCGTCCGCGTACTCGCGGCGCACCTCATCGACCTGGGACTGGTGAGCGCCCGCCCGCCGATCCCGTTCGCCGCCCAGCCCGACCTTGATCTGTTGGAGAGAGTCGCCGATGGCCTCCGCGCCCTCAAGCTCTAACGGCCTGCACCTGCCGGACAGCGCTCGCGAACTGGTGAAAATCCTGGTCGCCGGCCCCTTCGGAGTCGGCAAGACCACCTTGATCGACTCCGTGTCCGAGATCCGCCCGCTGCACACCGAGGAGCAGCTGTCCGAGGCCTCCGTAGCGGTGGACGACCTCGCGGGGGTACGGGACAAGACCACCACGACCGTCGCCATCGACTTCGGGCGGATCTCCCTGAACGGGGGGATCGTGCTCTATCTCTTCGGCACCCCCGGCCAGGAGCGGTTCCGCTCGCTCTGGAAGGACATCGCCTACGGGGCGCTCGGCGCGCTCGTCCTGGTCGACACCCGGCGCATCGACGACTCCTTCGAGGTGCTGGGGCTGGTGGAGGACGCGGGACTGCCGTACGCGGTCGCGCTCAACACCTTCCCGGACGCCCGCCAGTACACCGAGGAGCAGTTGCGCACCTCGCTGGACCTGGAGCCCGGCACCCCCATGATCGCCTGTGACGCCCGGGACACCCGTGCCTCCATCGACGCGCTGATCTCGCTGGTGCAGCATCTGCTGACCCGGATGGGCCACCGGCCCCAGGCGCCCGCGGCCGACTCCGTGCCGGACGGTGCCCAGGCCCTGCCCTACGACGCCGTGCCCAGTCCGGAGGTCCGGTGAACGCCCCGGTCAACGCCACGCCCGCGCCCTCGATCGCCTCCCCGGTCCGGCTCTGGGAGGACGGCTTCGCCGCCGACCCGCGCGCCTACTACGAGATACTGAGGGCCCAGGGCCCGGTCGGCTGGGCCGAACTGGCCCCCGGGATCTTCGCGTACGTCGTGGTCGACCGGCGGGCCGCCCTCGATCTGCTGCACGACTCCGAGATCTGGTCGCACGACCCCCGCCCCTGGGAGGCCACCGTCGCCGAGGACTCACCGGTCCTCGGGATGATGCGCTGGCGGCCCAACACCCTCTTCGCCGACGGCCAGGCGCACATCCGCTACCGCCAGACCCTCGTCGACGCCTTCAGCCTGGTCGAACCGCACGATCTGCGGGAGCGGGTGCACCGCGCGGCGGACATCCTCGTCGGCCGCTTCGGCCCCCGGGGCCGCGCCGATCTGGTCTCCGACTTCTGCCGCCCGCTGATGGGGCTGATCTTCAACAATCTCTTCGGGCTGCCCGACAGCGAGAGCGACCGGCTCACCGACTCCATGGCCCAGATGATCGAGGGCTCCGAGCGCTCGGCCCAGGCCGAGGTGGAGTACGGGCGGTACGTCCTCGAACTCATCGCCGCCAAGATGGCCCGCCGGGGCGACGACCTCACCAGCTGGCTCCTCGACCACCCGCTGAACCTGTCCCCCGAGGAAGTGACCTGGCAGGTCTTCCTCACCCTCGGCGCGGGCCACGAGCCCACGGCCAATCTGGTCTCCAACGCGCTCTCGCGCATCCTGGGGAACCCGGCCTACTACACCACCCTCACCAGCGGCTCCCGGCCCGTGATGGACGCCGTGGTGGAGGTGCTGCGCTTCGAGACCCCGCTGGCCAACTACGGCATCCACTACGCCCGAAGACCACTGAGCTTCCACGGCGTGTGGATACAGGCCGCCGTGCCGGTCGTCGTCTCCTACGGCGCGCTGGCCCACTTCGCCGAGAAGGAGTCCCGGGCCACCCACCGTACGAACGACGCCTCGCATCTGTCGTGGTCGGCGGGGCCGCACGCCTGCCCGGTGAAACAGCACACCCTCCTGATCGCGACCGAGGCGATCGAGCGGCTCACCCAATGGCTGCCCGACCTCAGCCCGGTGCTCCCCCGGGAGCGGCTGACCTGGCGTCCGGGCCCCTTCCACCGGTCGCTGACGGCGTTCCCCGTGCAGTTCACCGCCCGTACGCCCGACCAGGCCCGTATCCCCGACCAGTCAGGAGAGCTTGGATGACCGTGTCCACTCCGGTGGCCATCGACCCCTTCGGCACCGACATCCCGGGAGAGACCGCCCGGCTGCGCGCGCTCGGTCCGCTGGTGCCGATCGTGCTGCCCGGCGGGATACCGGCATGGGCTCCGACCGGCTACGCCACGCTGAAGACCCTGATCCTCGACCCCCGGGTCAGCAGGGATCCGCGCCGGCACTGGTCGCTCTTCGCGGAGATCCCCCGGCGGCCGGAGTGGAGCTGGATCCTGAACTGGGTGGGCGTCGTCAACATGCTCTCCGCCTACGGCCCCGACCACACCCGGCTGCGCAAACTGATCGCGCCGAGCTTCACCGCCCGGCGCACGGAGGCCATGCGGGCCAGGGTCGAGGCGATCACCGAGGAGCTTCTCACCGAGCTGGCCGCCGCCGGCGCGGGCGGAAGGCCGGTCGACCTGCGGTCCGGGTACGCGCACCCCCTGCCGCTGCGGATGATCTGCGAGCTGTTCGGCGTCCCGGACGAGCTGCGCGAGGCCACCGCCCGCATGGCCTCGACCATCATGGACACCTCGGACCCCAGCCCCGAGCACACCGCCTCCGCGCAGGAGCAGGTCGCCACGGTGCTGCCCGCCCTCATCGCCCACAAGAGCGAGCACCCCGGCGACGACCTCACCACCGAACTGGTCCGCGTCCGCGACCAGGACCAGGACGGCGACCGGCTGAGCGACGAGGAACTGCTGTCGACCCTGCTGCTCGTGATCGGCGCGGGCTTCGAGACCACCGTCAATCTGATCGGCAACGCGGTGGTCGCCCTGCTGCGGCACCCCGCCCAGCTGTCGGCGGTACGGGTCGGGGACCTCTCCTGGGAGGCGGTCATCGACGAGGTGCTGAGAGTGCAGCCGTCGATCGCCAACCTTCCGCTGCGGTTCGCCGTCTCCGACATCACCGTCGCCGGAGTGACCATCCCCGCCGGGGACGCCATTCTGACGACCTACGCCGCCGCCGGTCTCGACCCCGAGCACTACGGCCCCGACGCGAGCGACTTCGACCCGGGGCGCAGCGCCGACGACCATCTCTCCTTCGGCATCGGCGTCCACCGCTGCATCGGCGCTCCGCTCGCCCGGATGGAGGCCCGTACCGCGCTCCCCGCCCTCTTCGAGCGCCATCCCGCCCTGCGTCTCGCCGTGCCGCCCCGCGAGCTGCGCCAGCTGCCCTCCTTCATCGGTCTCGGCTGGCAGGAGATCCCCGTACTCCTGGATCCCAGCCCGACCGAGCCGGCCCCCCGGGGCTATCCCCAGCCGGGCTGAGGGGCCCGGGGCTCTTCCGGTACGGGCCCGGCCAGGCCGTTCTCCCAGGCCCAGGCGGCGATACCGACCCGGTTACGGGCCTTCACCTTCGCCTGGACGTTGGCGATGTGGGTCTTGGCGGTGCCCGCCGAGATGAAGAGCTTCGCGCCGATCTCGGCATTGGTGAGGCCCTCGGCGACCAGGCGGGCGATCTCGCTCTCCCGGGCGGTGAGCGGCGAGGCGTCCATGGGTGCCGCAGGGGCGGGGGTGGCGGCAGGGGCCAGGGTCCGGAGCAGCCGGACCGTGATCTGGGGGCTGATGAGGATGTCCCCGGCCATCGCCGCCCTGACCCCCTCGATCAGCAGCCCGGGGCCCGAGCGCTTGAGCAGAAACCCGCACGCGCCGTCGTGCAGTGCCGTGCGTACGTAGTCGTCGTGGTCGAAGGTGGTGACGACCAGGACACGCGTCGGATCGGGTACGCCGGGACCCGCGAGCCGCCGGGTGAGTTCCAGGCCGTCCAGGCCCGGCATCCGGATGTCGGCGAGCACCAGATCGGGGCGGAGGTCGCGGGCCAGATCGAGGGCGGTGAGGCCGTCCGCCGCCTCGCCGACCACGGTCATGTCGGGCTGCGAGCCGAGGATCAGCCGGAAGCCGCTGCGTATGTCCTCCTGGTCGTCGGCGATCAGGATGCGGGTCGGGCCGGGGGCCGTCGTCATGAAGCCTCTCTCGGGAATGTGGCGGGCAGGACGGCGGTGAGCCGCCAGCCGCCCTCGCCGTGCGGCCCCGCCGAGAGCGTCCCGCCGAGCGCCCGCGCGTGCTCGGTGAGCGCGGGGATGCCGAGGCCGCCCCGGGAGCCCTTGCGGCGGGCCGGGGCCCTCGGGCGGTCCCCCCGGTCGTTGGTGACCCGGATCTCCACGGCGGCGGCCGTGGGAGTGAACACGACCGTGGCGCGAGAGGCCTCGGGGGCGTGCCGGCGGATGTTCGTCAGCGCCTCGACGACGATGCGGTACGCGGCGCAGCCCGCCTCCCGCTCCCGGGAGAGCGCCTCCGCGACCGGGGGCGGCAGCTCCAACCGCGCCTCGGTGCCTCCCGCCGAGGTGAAGTCCTCGATCAGCGACGGCAGCTGCGCCACATCGGGAAGCGGCTCGGTGGCGGCCCCCTCCGGGCCGTGCAGCATCCGCACGGTCCGGTCCATCGCGGCCAGCGCGCTCAGCCCCGCCTTCTCGATGCGCTCCAGCGCGAGCAGCGCCTGCGCGGGGTCGGCCTCGGCGACAAAGCGGGCCGCCTGCGCCTGGACCACGATCCCGCTGATGTCGTGCGCGACGAAGTCGTGCAGATCGCGCGAGAGCTGAAGCCGCTGAGCACCGCGGGCCTCCGCCACCGCGCTCCGGCGGCGCAGCGCCTGACGGCGGGGGTAGGCCCCGGCCGCCACCGCCGCGACGGCCGGAAGCAGCCAGAAGGCCGCCACCCCGACTCCTTCCAGGAAGGATTCCCCCTCGACCAGCGGCAGCGGCCAGAGCGCCACCGCGAGGACGGCCGGCGGGAGGGCCGTCCTGAGTTCGCGCCGGGGTGACCAGCGGGTGACCACTGCCAGGAGCAGCAGCAGTACGGCCGCCTCCGCCAGCTTCCAGCCCGCGCCGAAGCCCGCCCCCGGCAGGGCGAAGCTCATGATCAGCGAGAGGCACGCGCAGACCGCGACCGGCCGGGCGAGGCGGCCCAGCCTCTGCCGGATCCCGGCGCGGGGGCGGGCGACGGCCCACACCAGCACGCCCGTGGCCGCGAGCACCGGCAGCGCGCCGAGTGCCGTGACGGCCGGGTCGGTTGATTCCCCCATGGCGATCAGCGTACGGGTGTGCGATACGGCGGGGCTCTCTGCCGATCGGCAGAGAGGGGCGGGGCGGCGGGGCGATCTTTGTGCCGATCGGCGGATGGGATCGCGGGGGTGCCGGGAGTGAAGCTTGAGTCGTTCCGCCGACCGCGGCGGCGCACCCACTCATCCTCCAGAAAACGGGAGTTCACCATGCGCACCACGACGGCAGCCGTCTCTCTCCTGACCGTCCTCGCCGGGCTGACCACCGGGTCCGCCGCGGCCACTGAGGGCTCTGCGTCCTCCGAGAAGAAGCCGGCGAAGGCAGCCGCGAGCGTCCACGGGAAGGCCCGGATCTCCTACATCGAGTCCGCCGACCACGACATCCGCTTCACCATCGACGCCGAACAGGTGCCCTTCAGCCGCCCGGTCCTCCCCGTCGCCCCCAACGGACTGGCCACCGACGCCCGGGGCACCCTGAAGTTCTCCCACACCGCCCCGGGCGGAGCCGCCGGGTGGGCCGAGGCCCGAATCGACTGCCTGGTCACCAGCGGCCGGACCGCGACCCTGACCGCCATCGTGACCAAGTCCAACGTCGAGAAGCCCGGCGCACGTCTGGGCATCAGCGTCCAGCAGGGCGGCAAGGGCGAGCCCGACCGGCTCGGCTTCTCCTGGGGCGTGGTCAACATCGTCCCCGACCACGTCGACGACAACGGCATCCCCATCCGGCCCCAGGCCGGCACCTGCATGGCCCCCGCCCCCTTCACCACCGTCGTCAAGGGCGGCTTCAAGGTCGTCCACGCCGAGATCAGGAAGACCCCCACCCGGCTCTGAGGATTCGTTTCTGAGTTCTCGCCCGAATCAAGAGTTCGGAAACAACCCAATTCATCCAATTCTGACGCAAAAGCGCCTATCGTTCGCCACCGATACGGGCCACTCTGCGCTGGTACCCACAAACGCGGGAAGGACTGGTGAGCCCCATGGGCGGACACGGCGACGGCAAGGGCGGTCAGGACGGGGACAAGAAGCAGTCGCCACGGGAGTCGGACGGGCAGTGGAAGAAGCCCGTCCCTCCTCCGGTCCCGCCGACGAGTTGATGTTCCGGTGAGTTCACCCGACCACCTGGTGGAAATCCTGGCCAAGGAGAACGCCCTCGTCCCCGGCTGGGAGAGCGCCGTCGCGGCGGTACGACGCGAGCTGTTCGTCCCCGACACGATCGAGGCCGATGGCCGCCTCGTCTCCCGCAGCGCACAGCCCGAGCTGTGGCTCAGCCTGGTCTACGCCGACCTCCCGCTGACCACCCAGGTCAACGACGGACAGCGAACGGGCACCGACGACTACCGGTTGCCCACCTCGTCCAGCTCGATGCCCTCCGTCATGCTCCAGATGCTCGACCTCCTCCAGGTACGGGAGAGCCACCGCGTACTGGAGACCGGCGCGGGCACCGGCTACAACGCGGCTTGGCTGGCCCACCGCCTGGGGTCGGAGCGAGTGACCTCGGTGGACATCGACCCCGCCCTGGCCGAGCGGGCGGCGGAGAACACCGCCGCTGCCGGATACGCACCCCGTATCGTCTGCGCGGACGCGGACCGGGGCTGGCCGCCGGGTGCGCCGTACGACCGGCTGCTCGCCACCTATCGGGTGCCCGCGATCCCGTACCCATGGATCGAGCAGACCCCCCGCGGGCGGATCGTCGCACCCTGGGGCGGGAGCTTCTTCCCCCACAATTTCATCGCCCTGGACGTCCAGGACGGCGTCGGGACCGGCCGGTTCACCGGCTTCCCCTCCTTCATGCGAAGTCGCACCGGACGCCCCCACCGCGGCTACCTCGCCGACTTCGTCCACCACCACGACCAAGCCGCGCCCCGCCGCACCGCTCTGAGCCCATGGGACCTCGCAGGCGACAGCGACGCACTCTTCTACACCGGCCTCTCCCTGCCCACCGCCTGGTACCTGTTCACCGAAGCCGACGACGGCACAGGCGCGGCAACCCTGTGGATCCTCGCCGACGACCGCGCCTCCTGGGCCTCTGTGGAGTACGACGGGACCCCACGGGACACCTATCCCGTCCGGCAGTACGGCCCCCGGCGGCTGTGGGACGAGGCGGAGGCCGCCTACCGGAAGTGGGAACGGCTGGACCGCCCGGCTCGGGACCGGGCCGGGCTGACCGTCACCCGCGAAGGTGAGCAGGTGTGGCTGGACACCGACGAACATGTCATCGGTGTCTTCGCCGTCAGCCCGTAAGCGGGGGGTGTCAGCTCACATCGGTGTTGCGGGCGAGCGTCACCAGGCCCGTGAACGCGGCGGGGGTGAGCATGAGGACGGGGCCGTCAGTCTGCTTGCTGTCCCGGACGGGGACGACGCCGGAGGGGGCGTACGCGGGGGCCACCTCGACGCACTGGCCGCCGCTCGGTCCGCTGTAGGAGGACTTGATCCAGACGGTTACTGAGGCGTTGGTCATTGACGTACTCCTTGGCGATTTCCTGGATACGGGCAACCGACTCCGAGGGCGACAGCGCTGACGCCCGAAGATGATCGTAGTTATCAATGGCGGCACTCACCGTATGGGCATTGTCGTACGGGCGTCCTCCCTGCGGCCCTTCGGCGTGAAGCAGGGTGGGAGCGTCGGCGAACCCCAGCAGCGTGAACGGCAAGTCATAGGCCGGGGCCCCTTCGCTGTAGGGCAGCACCTGGAACGTGACGCTCGGCGACTCCGCCTCGCGAACGAGGTGTTCGAGCTGCCGCGACATCACCTCTCGGCTGCCAACCACCGTACGCAGGCAGGCTTCGTGAAGCACCACCCACAGCCGTGGGGGGACTTCTCTCTCCATGACCTCGTGACGCCTTATGCGGGCGATGACCCTGTTCTCGATCACGTCCGCCGGCTCGCGCGGAACTCCGGCGCGGAGCGTGGCCCGTGCGTACTCCGGTGTCTGCACCATGCCCATGATGAAGGTGGTCGAGTAGTCGTAGATCCGCGTGGCCTCCCGTTCCAGCTCGACGTACGGAACGAACCAGTTCGGATGGTTGCCGGACAGGTCGTCCAGGATGCGCTGGAGCTGACGGGCGAAGAGTTCACCCGTCCCCAGGACTCGATCGGCCCCGATCGCGAACCTCTCGCTCGGAGTCACCTTGCCCGCTTCGACTTTGGAGACGTGGCCCTCCGAGTAGCCCGTGGCATGACCCAGGCCCTTCTGGGTCATGCGCCGCGCCTTACGCACTTGTCTGACGTCAAGCCCGAATGACTGAAGCGGATGCAAGTTCACTGAAGATGGTTCGCCACCCATGGGCGTGACCTCACTCTTCCCTCATTTGATCATGCGTCAATCGATGGGAGTGCTTGCATAAGAATCGGCAAGTGCGTTGATTCTAGGGCAAGTTGTGGTCACCTGGTCTCGCAACGGAACCGCTGGGGGCGAGCGAGAAGGCAGCTGAAATGACTAACAGCGCAGGGCCTGACAACGACACGGATCACCACACTCTGCCTCCGGGCACGCTGGCGTACGACGTCAGAGTGAGGCGGGTGGGTGTGGTGATGGAGGAGTGCGGTACGCGCTACGCGCTGCGGCCTCCGCAGGGTGGTCGGGAGTGGGACGCGCCGGTGGAGGACGTCCGTCCGGCCACGGCCGCCGACTGGCTCTCGGCGGCGCTGGCCGAGCGGAACGAGATCAGCAGGAAGGGGCGCCCCTGATGCGCGGACGGCCCGAGGTTCCGGCGGACCCGGCGCAGGGCGATCCCGCGCACACCCGGACCCCGCCCATGAGCGGCGGCGGCCCTCGTACCCGCCGTACGGCTGCGGAGAAGGCGGCGGCACGCGACCGCGTCCTCGCCGACCGGACCACCGTCATCACCCGTTACACCCGGGGCGATTCCCTGAAAGCCATCGCCCGGACGTACGACGTCCACGCCCCCTGGCTCGCCGCCCGCCTCACCCGCTGGGGCGTCCCCGTCCGCACCCACGCGCACGCGACCTCCCACACCCACGTACACCGGGACGGCGCCACCGGAGCCGTCACCGCCATCCGCTGCCCCGACCCCCACTGCGGACGCAAGAAACCGTGCTCCAGCCGCGACCCGGGCGTCAGCGGAGTGGCTTGAAGGCGGGGTCGGCCGCCTTCACCTTGGTGCCGCAGAAGGCGGAGTCGCGGATCTTGTCGGACCAGTCCCAGTCGCCGTTGATGTTGAGGGCGAAGACCTTCTTGCCGTCCTCCGTGCCGACCACCTCGGACCCGGCACCGGACGCGCCTCCGCTGTGGCCCCAGACCTTGATGCCGCAGCTGGTCTTGAGGCTGTAGAGGCCGAGGCCGTACTCGTCGTAGGAGGCGATGGGCCCCTTGTTGGGGAGCATGGCCTTCATCGCGGTGAGTTGCTTCGCGGGGAGCAGCTCGCCGCCCAGGAGCGCCTGGAGGAAGCGGGTCACATCGCTGGTGGTGGAGATGATGTCGCCGTCGGCGAAGGCCTGGGAGCCGTTCTGCTCGGTGACGTCGTACACGTCGAGCTTGCCGGGGTCCTCGGAGAGGTTCCCGTACGCCTTGCTGTGCGGGTTGGGCATGCTCACGCTGTTCCCGGGGAGCGTGGTGTCGCGCAGGCCCAGCGGTTTGAGGATGCGCTTGCGGACCTCGTGGGCGTAGGAGTTGCCGGAGGCCTTCTCGATGACCAGGCCGGCCAGGACATAGCCGGTGTTGGAGTACGCGTGCTTGGCCCCCGGGGCGAAGTCGGGTTGGTGGGCGAGGCCGACGCGGATCGTCTGGAGCGGGGTCCAGGTGTCGTAGCGGTGCTTGAGGTAGGCCTTGGTGTAGTGCTTGCGGAAGTACTCGGGGTCGGCGGAGTACTCGAAGAGTCCGGTGCTGTGGTTGAGGAGTTGGCGTACGGTCATCTTCCGGCCGTCGTTGCCGTTGCCCCGGACGACCCCGGGCAGCCACTTGTCGACCGTGTCGTCCAGGCTGAGCAGCCCGTCCGCCTCCTGGTCGAGGAGGACGGCGGCGACGAAGGTCTTCGTGATGCTGGCGATGCGGTATCGCTCCTTGGCGGAGCGGGGCTTGCCGGTCGTGACGTCCGAGACGCCCGAGGTCGCGTTCCAGACACCGGACTCGGTCCGCAGCTGGGCGATCACTCCGGGGGTGCCCGCCCGCACCAGGTCGTCCATCGCGCGCTGGGTCGCCGCGTGGCGCTCGGTCTTCTTCGGGGCATGCGCGTCGGCCTGGGCGGGGGCCGTGAACGCGGTGGCGGCGACCGCCGCCGCGGCGAGGGCCACGATGCCCGTGCGCGCTGTTCTCCTGGTCGTCATGTGCCTCTGCTCCTGGGGTGGTTGCCCGCGTTCGGCGGGCTGGTTTGCGGTCACGGGGAATGACCGCAAACCAGGAGATAAGGGTTGACCCTTAGGGGAAGGCTGGCCGGATATCGCACTCGCCCCTCTGTCACTGGGAGTGACTCGATCGAGAGGGCCGGGGTTGCCCCGGAGGGCGGGTTGGCCGGAAGGCCATCACGGGGGCGGCGGGATATCACGTGGTGGTGATGCAACCCTTCCGGATTCTCAGGGGTCAAGGAGGGACGTGAGTCGCCTTGTGGCGGTCACATCCTTTCTCTTCACATCCGTCACGATGACTGTCCTATGAGGGTATTTATGAACTCACGCTGCGTCACCCGGAGCCTGGGGCTGCTCACCGCCCTCGCCGCCATCAGCACCCTGACCGCACCGGTCGCCCTCGCCGCGCCCGCCGCGCCCGCCGCGCCCGCCGCGTCCATGACGTCGAAGGACGACTTCAACGGGGACGGATACGAGGACCTCGTCGTCGCCACGCCCAACGGCCGCTTCGAGCCGGGGAAGGACCGCCCCGGATACGTCAGCGTGCTGTACGGCTCGAAGTCGGGCCTGAAGGTCTCCGGCAAGCAGATCCTGCGCCAGGGAGCCGGGGGCGTGCCGGGCACTCCCCAGGACGACGACCGGTTCGGCTCCTCGATCGCCTCCGCCGACCTCGACCGCGACGGATACACGGATCTGATCATCGGGGTGTCCGGCGAGGGCCCGACCCCCGAATCACCCCGGTACGGAGAGACGCTCGTGATGTGGGGCGGCGAGAAAGGGCTGACTCGCGGGACGAGGGTGACAGACCAGTTCAAGGGCGCTCAGTGGGTGCTGCCGGGGGACTTCGACGGCGACGGGCACCTCGATCTCCTGGCCCATGCCCAGTCCGCTCTCCGGGTGATGCACG
Source organism: Streptomyces amakusaensis (assembly GCF_039532665.1). Classification (NCBI taxonomy): domain Bacteria; kingdom Bacillati; phylum Actinomycetota; class Actinomycetes; order Kitasatosporales; family Streptomycetaceae; genus Streptomyces; species Streptomyces amakusaensis. The sequence goes on from NZ_BAAASB010000001.1 coordinate 375,020, forward strand.
GGCCGTTCGACGCCGACGGCAAGCCCGCCCGCGAATCGGTCACCGCCGTGGAGACACCGGAGGATTACCTGTACCGGGGGGTCCACGAGCTCAAGACCGGCGATGTGAACGGGGACGGAATCACCGACGTCGTCGGCGTCTACCGGACGAAGGACGATGGCGAAGGCTGGTACTCCCGGCCTGTCTTCTGGAAAGGCACGTCCGACGGTCTCGCCGCTCACCGCCCGGTCGCGAACCGCCAGCACGGCTTCTCGGCCGGCAGCGTCGCCGTCGGAGATGTGAACGGCGACGGCCACGACGACATCGCCCTCGGCCTCACCCGTGACCATGTGTACGGCCCCCAGGTGCGCCGGGGCGGACAGGTCACCTACATCAAGGGCAGCGCCAAGGGCCCCCTGCCCAGCCGCCACCGGACCTTCCACCTCGACAGCCCCCGCGTGCCCGGCACCTTCAAGGACAACGCCGGATTCGGCGCGGAGCTGGCCATCGGAGACCTCAATGGCGACAAGTACGGCGAGATCGTGGTCGGCTCCGACTGGATGACCGTCGACGGCGTGGCCGGAGCGGGCTCCGTCATCACCCTGCCCGGCACGGCGAGCGGGCCGACGTCCGACAAGTCCCGCGAGTTCACCCAGAACACCCAGGGTGTCCCCGGTGCCGCCGAGTACGGCGATGCCCTCGGCACGGACATCAAGCTGATCGACGGCAATGGCGACGGGCGCGAGGAAGTCGCCGCCAGTGCGCTGCGCGAGGACGAGAAGACCGGGGCGGTCTGGGTCTTCCCCTCCGGCAAGTCCGGGCTGACCGGCAGCGGCTCCTTCGTCTACGGGCCCAGGGCCCTCGGCCTCCCGGCGGACAAGGGACTGCGGTTCGGCTCGGCGTACACCCCCTGACCCCGTACACCACGCTCCTCCCCCGAAAGAGGCTCCAGATGAACACCCGCAGCACGACCCGAGGTCTGGGGCTGCTCACCGCTCTCGCCGCCATCGGCACCCTGACCGCACCGGTCGCCTTCGCCGTGCCCGTGTCCGCTCCCCCCGCCGCGAAGAAACTCCCCGCACAGCCCAAGGACGACTTCAACGGGGACGGATACGCCGACCTCGCCGTCGGTGTCCCCGGGGGCAGCGTCGGCCAGGAAACCGCCGCCGGATACGTGAGCGTGGTGTACGGCTCGAAGTCCGGGCTGAACACCGCGAGCAAGCAGCTCCTGCACCAGGGGGCGGAGGGGATACCGGGGACACCCCGGAGGTACGAGTACTTCGGGGGCTCTCTGACCTCCGCCGACCTCAACCGCGACGGATACGCGGACCTGGTCGTCGGGGTGTCGGGCGAGCTTCCGCTCCCCGGGGAGGACCGCCGCGGGGAGACCGCCGTGGTGTGGGGCAGCGCGAAGGGTCTGGCGCGCGGGACGGATCCGGCGGCCCGGTTCAAGGACAGGAGCGCCCTGCTGCTGGCGGGTGACTTCGACGGCGACGGCAACCCCGACCTGGCATCCCTCGATCAAAGAAAGGCAGAAATCCTTTTCCTGCACGGCCCCTTCGACGCCGCCGCCAAGCCCGCCCGCGAATCATCCCTCCCTTTGCCCTACCCCTACGAGGGTGACTACGCGGATTCCTGGGATCTCAAGGCGGGTGACGTGAACGGGGACAGCATCACGGACATCGTCAGCCTGTACCAGTGGAGGGGCGACGATGCGACCTCGGGATCCTCAGTCCACCTCTGGAAGGGCACACCCAGCGGTCCCGCCCCCTACCAGCCCGTGGCCGATCACCGAGGTCAGCTCTTCGGGGGCCACAGTCTCGACGTCGGCGATGTGAACAACGACGGCCGCGACGACATCGCCCTCGGCCTCATGTACCGGACCAGAAGCGGCGGCGAAATACCCACGGGCGGCAAGGTCACCTACATCAAGGGCACCGCCGAGGGCCGCATCGGCAGCCGGAACAAAGTCTTCCACCTGGACAGCCCCCGCGTCGCGGGAACCCCCGAGCGCGGCTCCGGATTCGGTGCGTCAGTCGCCATCGGGGACCTCGACGGAGACGGTTACGGCGACATCGTGGCCGGCGCGAACGGGACGACCGTCGACGGCAAGAAGTACGCCGGCTCCGTGATCACCCTGCGCGGCACCAAGAACGGACCGACCTCCACCGGCTCCAAGCAGTTCCACCAGAACACGAAGGGCGTCCCCGGCACCGCCGAACAGGACGACCGCTTCGGCGCCCGGACCAAGGCCCTCGACACCGACGGCGACGGACGGAACGAACTCGCCGTCAGCTCCTTGCACGAGGACTACGCGACCGGTGCGGTCTGGGTCTTCCAGACCGACAAGAAAGGCGTCACCCCCAAGGGCTCCTTCGTCTACGGACCCAAGGAACTCGGCCTCCCCGCCGAGAAGGGGCTGATGTTCGGCTCGACGTACACCTCCTGACCGGCCGACCCCGAAAGAGGCTCACAGATGAACACCCGCAGCACGACCCGAGGCCTGGGACTGCTCACCGCCCTCGCCGCCATCAGCACCCTGACCGCACCGGTCGCCCTCGCCGCACCCACTCCCGTACCCGCCGCGCCCTCCGCGCCCTCCGCGCCCACCGCCGCCAAGGACGACTTCAACGGGGACGGGTACGCGGACCTCGTCGTCGGTGTCCCCGAGGGCCGGGTCGCCTTCGCGGACCGCGCCGGTTTCGTCACCGTGTCGTACGGCTCGAAGTCCGGGCTGAAGCCCTCGGGCACCAAGCTCCTCACCCAGGGGGGCCAGTACGACACAGCCCGTTTTGGAGCCGCTCTGACCTCGGCCGACCTCAATCGTGACGGATACACGGACCTGGTCATCGGGGCACCGGGCCTGAGTTGGTACGAGGATGAGGGAGGTCTCGGGGAAACCATGGTGGCGTGGGGCAGCGCGCAGGGGCTGCCGGACAGGGGGCATTTGCTGGCCACGATCGACGACAGCGGCAGCCGGCTGCTGACGGCGGACTTCGACGGCGACGGCAACCCCGACCTCGTCTCCGTCGACCGCTCGAAGAAGAACCTCCGGGTGCTGCACGGCCCGTTCGACACCGCGGCCAAGCCCGCCCGCGAATCGTCCGTCCCGATGCCCCACGGCACCAAGGAAGGCGAGTGGGATCACTTCGATCTCCAGGCCGGCGATGTGAACGGGGACGGTATCGCCGACCTCGTCAGCCGGTATCGATCAGTGAACGAGAAGCGCCGCTTGAATGTCGAACTCATCCTCTGGAAGGGCGCGGCCGGCGGTCTCTCCCCCTATCAGAAGGTCACGGACCACCGCCGTCAGCCCATCTGGGGCGACACCCTCGCCATCGGCGATGTGAACAACGACGGCCGCGACGACATCGCCGTCGGCCGCACGTACGACAGCACCAGCGGGGGCAAGGTCACGTACATCGAGGGCACCGCCGAGGGCCGCATCGGCAGCCGGAACAAGGTCTTCCGCCTGGACAGCCCCCGCGTCGCGGGAACCCCCGAACGGTTTGCCCGATTCGGCGTGTCGGTCTCCATCGGGGACCTCGACGGAGACACGTACGGCGAGATCGTGGTCGGCGCCGACGGGATGACCCTCGGCGGAAAGAAGGAGGCCGGCTCCGTGATCACCCTGCCCGGCACCAAGAACGGACCGACCTCCACCGGTTCCGAGGAACTCCACCAGAACACCAAGGGCGTCCCCGGCACCGCCGAGGCCGGGGACCGCTTCGGCACCCGGACCAAGATCCTCGACGCCGACGGCGACGGGCGCGGGGAACTCGTCGTCGGCACACCCGGCGAGGACGGAAACCGCGGGGCGATCTGGGTCTTCAAGACCGACAAGAACGGAGTCACCGCCAAGGGCTCCTTCGCCCTCCGGTCCGATTCCTTCGACGAGGAGTCCGGCTCGATCCAGTACGGCCAGGTGTACACCCCCTGACCCGCCCGCCCGGACCCCGTACACCACGCTCCTCTCCCGAAAGAGGCTCCAGATGAACACCCGCAGCGCGACCCGAGGCCTGGGGCTGCTCACCGCCATCGCGGCCATCGGCACCCTGACGGCTCCGGTCGCCTTCGGCGCACCCACTCCCGTGCCCGCCGGGACCTCGAAGAAGCTCCCCGCACAGCCCAAGGACGACTTCAACGGGGACGGATACGCCGACCTCGCCGTCGGCTCTCCCAACGGCCGCATCGAACGGAAGAACGGCGCCGGATACGTCAGCGTGGTGTACGGCTCGAAGTCCGGGCTGAACCTCTCCAGCAAGCAGCTCCTCCACCAGGGCGTGGAAGGGGTGCCGGGCACGACCAAAGTGGACGACCGCTTCGGCTCCTCCCTCGCCTCCGCCGACCTCGACCGCGACGGATACGCGGATCTGGTCGTCGGGGTGGCAGGCGAGGACCCGACCCCCGAATTCCCCTTCTACGGGGTGATGACGGTGGTGTGGGGCGGCCCGAAGGGGCTGGGGCGCGGCACCGCCCCCGGGAAGGTCATCAAGGGTGCCGGCAGGCATCTGGTGACGGGGGACTTCAACGGCGACGGAAACCCCGACCTCGTGACGGGCGAATACGGCAGCGGCCTGCGGATGCTGCACGGCCCGTTCGACACCGCCGGCGGGCCCGCCCGCGAATCGTCCACCCCGCCCACCGGTGATGACGACGACCGGATACTCGACGGGATCAGGGCCGGCGATGTGAACGGGGACGGGATCACCGACATCGTCGGTCTGCACGGCTGGCGGGACGACAGCTACTGGCGTCCCGAACTCGTCTTCTGGGAGGGCACGCCCACCGGACCCATCGCCTACCGGCACATCAAGGACCAGAAACGCCGGCTCGTACTGGGCGACACCCTGGATGTGGGCGATGTGAACAAGGACGGCTACGCCGACATCGCCGTCGGCCTGCTGTACGGCGGCGAGACAAGTGCCGAAGTCCCGTCGGGTGGCCAGGTCACCTACATCAAGGGCAGCGCCAAGGGCCCCCTGGGCAGCCGGAACAAGGTCTTCCACCTGGACAGCCCCCGTGTCCCCGGCAGCTCCAAGACCAGCGGCGGATTCGGTTCGGCGGTCTCTGTCGGCGACCTCGACGGAGACAAGTACGAGGACATCACCGTCGGCGTCGCCGGGATGAACGTCGACGGCCGGAGGGCCGCGGGCTCCGTGATCACCTTGCGCGGCACCGCGAGCGGACCGACCTCCAAGGTCTCCAAGGAGTTCCACCAGAACACCAAGGGCGTCCCCGGCAGCGCCGAGGCCGGGGACCTCTTCGGCAACCACCTCAAGACGCTCGACGCCAACGGCGACGGCCGCGAGGAACTCGCCGTCAGCGCACCCGGCGAGAACGAGAACGCCGGAGCCATGTGGGTCTTCAAGACCGACAAGAACGGAGTCACCCCCAACGGCTCCTTCGTCTACGGACCCGAGACCCTCGGCCTCGACCCCGACCCGGTCCGATTCGGCGAGGTACTCACCTACTGACCAGGCCGTCCGCACTTTCGTACGCCACTTCCAGCAAAGGACCGCGCATGAACACTCGCAGTACGACCCGAGGTCTCGGGCTGCTCACCGCCATCGCCGCCGTCGCCGCCCTGACCGCACCGGTCGCCTTCGCCGCCCCCGCCACGGCTGCCGCTCCCGCCGCCGCGAAGAAGGCCAAGGGCAAGTCCCGGGACGACTTCAACGGCGACGGCTACCAGGACCTCGCCGTGGCCGCGCCCAGGGCGACGGTCGACGGACAGGAGCGGGCGGGCTATGTCGCCGTGCTGTACGGCTCGAAGTCGGGCCTGAAGACCTCGGGCAAGCAGGTGCTCCGCCAGGGCAGGGGCGGGATACCCGGGGTCCCCCAGGAATCGGACGAGTTCGGCGGGACGCTCGCCTCCGCCGATCTCGACCGGGACGGGTACGCGGACCTGGTGATCGGGGCCGTGGGGGACGGCTACCAGCCGGATCCGGGGGCCGCGGGTGAGCTGACAGTGGTCTGGGGCAGCGCCAAGGGCCTCGGCCGGGGGAAGACCCCGGCGGGGACCACGAGGGGCAGCGCCGAGAAGGGCAGCACGACCAGGCTGGTCGCCGGTGACTTCAACGGCGACGGCAAGCCCGACCTGGCGGCTGCGAACTGGAACAGCGGCCTCACCGTGTTGCACGGGCCGTTCGACGCCGCCGCCAAGCCCGCCCGTAAAACGTATGTCCCGGCGGCCGACCAAGAGATCAACAGGAGTTCCTTCGCGCTGGCTGCCGGCGATGTGAACAAGGACGGCAGGACCGACATCCTCGGAATCGCCGAGACCTCGGACGTGGAGCGCCCCGGGGTGCTCTTCTGGAAGGGCACGACGAAGGGGCCCGCCGCCTCTGAGATCGTCAAGGACAGCAAGGGCAAGCCGTTGGTGGGGATGAGCGTCGCCGTCGGGGATGTGAACAAGGACGGTTTCCAGGACGTCCTCGTCGGCAACAGTGCCTCCGGTGATCTGGACCCGAAGAGGAGGGGCGGCACGGTCACCTATCTCCCGGGCAGCGCCAAGGGCGTCTCGGGGGCGAAGAGCAGCGTCTTCCACCTGGACACCCCCGGGATCCCGGGCGGCCCCAAGGACGACGGCGGATTCGGTGCGTCGGTCGCCGTCGGGGACCTCGACGGCGACAAGTACGGCGACACCGTGATCGGTGTGCCGCGGCGGTACGCCGACGGCCGGGTCGAGTCCGGCTCGGTGGTCGTCCTGCGCGGCACCAGGAGCGGACCGACCGCCGCCAAGGCCAAGGAGTTCACCCAGAACACCCCGGGCGTGCCGGGCTCGTCCGAGACCAGGGACTACTTCGGTTCCCACACCAAGCCGTTCGACGCCGACGGCGACGGCCGGAACGAACTCGCCGTCAGCGCGACCGGTGAGAACAAGGGCGCCGGTGAGGTGTGGGTACTGCCCGCCACGGCCTCCGGGCCGACCGGCAAGGGCTCTCTGACCGTCAACCCCACGATGCTGGGCGTGAACCCCGACGTCTGGGGGAAGTTCGGCTCGTCGTACACCCGCTGACCCGCTCACCGCGCCCGTGCGGTCAGGATCCCCGGCGGGCGCGCAGCTCGGTCTTGAGGACCTTTCCCGAGGCGTTGCGCGGCAGTTCGGGGAGGAATTCCACCTCGCGGGGGACCTTGTAGTTGGCCATCTCCCGGCGGGCCCAGGCGATCAGCCCGGCCGCCGTGAGCGCGGCCCCCGGCCGCCGTACCGCGTACGCCTTGCCGACCTCGCCGAGGCGGGCGTCCGGCACTCCGATCACGGCGATGTCGCTGAGGTCGGGGTGGCGGCCGAGGAGGCGTTCGATCTCGGCGGGGTAGGCGTTGAAGCCGCCGACGACGAACATGTCGGTGAGCCGGTCGGTGAGGGTGAGATTGCCGTGCGCGTCGAGGACGCCGACGTCGCCGGTCCGGAGCCAGCCGTCGGGGTCGACGGCGGCGGCCGTGGCGGCCGGGTCCTCGTAGTAGCCCCGCATCACCTGGGGGCCGCGCACCAGTACCTCACCGGGGTGGCCGGGGGCGGCGAGGACCCGGATCTCGGTGCCGGGGACGGCGCGGCCGGAGGTGGCGGCGACGGTGGCGGGCGGGTCGTCCCGGCGGCACATGGTGACGAGACCGGAGGCCTCGGAGAGGCCGTACGCGGTGAGTACGGTGGCCACGCCCAGCTCGTCCCGGAGCCGCTGGACCAGGCGCGGCGGGATCACGGCGGCGCCGGTGACCGTCAGCCGGAGCGAGGAGAGGTCCGCGCGGTGGCGGGCGGGGTGGTCGAGGAGGGAGTGGAGGAGGGCGGGCGGCCCCGGGAGTACGGATATCCGCAGCGCGGTGATGTGGGCGACGAGGGTGTCGAGGTCGGGGACGGGCTGGGGCACCATGGTCGCGCCGCGGGTCAGGGCGGCGATGATGCCGGCCTTGTAGCCGAAGGTGTGGAAGAAGGGGTTGACGATCAGATAGCGGTCGTCCTGGCGCAGTCCGGCCAGCTCGGCCCAGAGGCGGTAGCAGCGCAGGGTCTGGGCGTGGGTGATGACCGCGCCCTTGGGGTGGCCGGTGGTGCCCGAGGTGAAGACGATGTCGGAGGGGTCGCCGGGTTCGACGGTGTCGGCGCGGGCGCGGACCTCCTCGGGGGTGATGGGGTCCCCGGCCGCGAGGAACTCCTTCCAGCCGCGGCAGGAGGCGGGGGCGTCGTCGGCGAGGACCACGACCTGTTCCAGCTCGGGCAGGCGCGCCCGCTCGGGGCGCAGGGCGGCGGCGTACGAGACTCCCAGGAAGGGGCCGGTGACGAAGAGCAGCCGTACCCGGCCGCGCCGGAGCGCGTCGGCGGCCTCGGCGGCCTTGAAGCGGGTGTTGACCGGTACGAGGATCGCGCCGGCGGTGACCGCGCCGAGCGCGGAGACGATCCAGTCGAGGGTGTTGGGGGCCCAGATCGCGACCCGGTCGCCGCGCTCCACGCCCGCCGCCATGCAGGCGGCGGCGGCGCGCTCGACCCGTTCGCCGAGGGCGGCGTAGCTCAGCCGGGTGCGGCCCTCGATCACGGCCGTGTGCTCCCCGTACCGGGCTGCGGCGTCCCGCACCAGCCGGCCGACGGTGCCCCGCTCCAGGTCGTCGCGCATGGAAACCCCTCCCACTGGCTGACCCATCGTCAGATTAGCGGTAATCTGACGCACTGTCAGCAACCTGGGGTGAGCCTCGGAGGTGTCCGTGACCGGTCTCAAGGACGCGACGGCGATAGCCGGGATAGGGCAGACGGCGTTCGCCAAAAAGCTCCCCGAGCCGGAGAAGACGCTGGCCTGCCGGGCGATCACGGCCGCGCTCGACGACGCGGGGATCGCCGCCTCGGAGGTCGACGCGTTCGCCTCGTACACGATGGAGGAGACCGACGAGGTCGAGATCGCCAAGTCGATCGGCGCGGGCGACGTCACCTTCTTCTCCCGGGTCGGCTACGGCGGCGGCGGCTCCTGCGCCACCCTCGCCCATCTGGCCGCCGCCGTCGCCACCGGCCAGGCGAGCGTCGGGGTGGCCTGGCGCTCCCGCAAGCGCGGCAGCGGACCGCGCCCCTGGACGGACACGGCGGCGCGGCTGCCGACGCCGGCCCAGTGGACCCGCCCCTTCGGGGTGCTGCGGCCCGCCGACGAGATCGGCATGCTGGCCCGGCGCTACATGCACGAGTACGGGGCGACCCGCGAGCACTTCTTCCAGGTGGCGCTCGCCTGCCGCAACCGGGCCAACCAGAACCCGGCGGCGATGATGCACGAGCGGCCCCTCACCCGCGAGATGTACATGACCTCGCGCTGGATCAGCGAGCCGCTCTGTCTCTTCGACAACTGCCTGGAGACGGACGGCGCACTGGCGTGTGTGATCGTCTCCGCCGAACGCGCCCGTGACTGCCGGCAGCCGCCCGTGTACCTCCACTCGGTCGCGCAGGGACTGCCCGCACAGCACCACGGCATGGTGAACTACTGGAACGACGACCCGCTCACCGGCCCCGCCTGGACGGCGGCCCGGCAGCTCTGGAAGACCGCCGACTTCGGCCCCGACGACGTGGACGTGGCGCAGATCTACGACGCGTTCACCCCGCTGATCCCGCTCTCCCTGGAGGGGTACGGCTTCTGCGGGCGCGGGGAGGGCGCGGCCTTCACCGAGGGCGGCGCGCTGGAGATCGGCGGCAGGCTGCCGCTGAACACCGCGGGCGGCGGGCTGAGCGAGGCGTACGTCCATGGCTTCAACCTGATCAACGAGGGCGTCCGACAGCTGCGCGGCACCTCCACCGCGCAGGTGCCGGGGGCCACCACCTGTCTGGTCACGGCGGGCGAGGGCGTGCCCACGTCGGCCGTGCTGCTGAGGAGTTGAGATGGCCCTGCTGGAACCCGTGCCCGACGGAGATGGAGCGCCGTTCTGGGAGTACGCGGCCCGGGGCGAGCTCCGCGTCCAGTGCTGCGTCCCCTGCGGGGAGCCGCGCTTCCCGCCCCGGCCGTGCTGTCCGCACTGCCAGTCCTTCGCCGCGGAGTGGCGGCTGACCAGCGGACGCGGCCGGATCTGGTCGTTCGTGGTGCCGCACCCGCCGCTGCTGCCGGGGTACGAGGAACTCGCCCCGTACAACGCGGTGGTGGTGGAGCTGCTCGACGCCCCGCGCATCCGGCTGGTGGGCAATGTGGTGACCGGCCCGGACGCGCCGCTGAACTCGGTCGAACCGGGGCGGCTGCGGATCGGCGCGGCGGTGCGGGTGGTGTTCTCGTCGGTGGTCCCGTCGGGCGGCGGGCTGCGGCTGCCGCGCTGGCAGCTGGAGCGGGCATGAGCGTGCGGGTGGAGAGGGAACGGGTCGAGGAGCGGGGGGTGGCCCTCGTCGTCCTGGACCGGCCCGAGAAGCACAACGCGATCGATCTGGAGACGGCCGGGCAGCTGTCGGCGGCCTGGCGGGAGTTCCGCTACGACGACTCGGTGCGGGCGGTGGTGGTGACCGGCGCGGGGACGAAAGCTTTCTGCACCGGGATCGACCGCTCGGTCGACGTACCGCAGCCCCCGTCCCCGTACTCGGTGGACGACCCGCTGATCGCGATCGGCCCCAAGGCGAACGACCTCTGGAAGCCGGTGGTGGCCGCCGTCGAGGGGATGGCGTGCGGCGGGGCGTTCTATCTGCTGGGCGAGTGCGAGTTCGTGGTCGCCTCGCGGGACGCCACCTTCTTCGACCCGCACACCACCTACGGGATGGTCAGCGCGTACGAGTCGATCTACCTCGCCCAGCGGATGCCGTACGGGGAGGTCGCGCGGCTCGCCCTCATGGGCACCGCCGAGCGGATGTCCGCCGCCCGGGCCCATCAGACCGGGCTGGTCTCCGAACTCACCCCACCGGGCCAGGCCGTGACCGCCGCCCTCCGCGCCGCCTCCGTGGTCGCCTCCCACCCCACCGGCGCGGTCCAGGGCACCGTACGCGCCGTCTGGGCCGCCGCCCAGGCGGCCCGCGCCCAGGCCTTCGGCCTCGCCCCCCATCTGATCGCCCTCGGCAATCTGGCCCCCGCGGAGCAGGGCGAGCTGTTCGGGGGGCGGGGCGGGGGTCACCGGGTGCGATAACCCGGGGCGCCCCGGGCCCCGGGGTGAGAGGCTCTCCCCCATGTCCGCCCGCACCGAACTCCTCCTCCGCCCCGGCCTCCCCTCCCCCGCCGCCGCCCACGCGCACCGCGCCGCCCTCCTCGTCCTCCGCGACAGCCTCCGCACCGCCCACCTCGACGCCTACAGCGACGAACCCTGGCCCGCGGACGTCCTTCCCTCCTACGAACACGCCCTCTCCCTCGCCGAGACCGCCGCTCCCCCGGGGCCCCGCCCCGCCAAGCGGCGCGACCTCGGCATGGGCATCGACCTGGACCCCCGCGACGACGCCCACTTCACCGTCCTCCTGGACCTCGCCCCCCACACGATCAGCGCCGAGGCCCACGGGGACGAAGGCCCCCTCTTCAGCGCGAGCGACACGGGAACCGCCCTGTGGATCGCCGTCACCCCGGCGCAGGAGGCCCTCCTCGGGGAGCGGCTGGACGCCCTGGGGATCCCCCGTACGGTATTCACGCCCCACGAGGGCCGGGGCGGCCGGTTCTGGGACCGGCTGCTTCCCTGGGCGGGCCGCTGAGCCGGATTCTCGCGCGCCGAAGTGCCGGCCCGCCCGTTGGGGGCCGCCGGGGGGACGGCCGTCGCACCGGTCTCACGGAAGGGTCCGGACGGCGGCCGCCGGGATCGACGCTACGCCGGGGGCGGGGGGCTCGCTACCGGGGTCGGCCGGTGGCGGTGCCCTTGACGGCGTCGAGGGCGTAGACGCAGCGGTCTTTGCTACAGGCGTAGACGACGCCGCCCTTGACGACGGGGGAGCCGGTGATCTCGCCGCCGGTGGCGAGTTTCCAGCGGAGTTGGCCGCCGGCGGCGTCGAGGGTGTAGAGGACGTGGTCGGCGGAGCCGAAGTGGACGCGTCCGTCGGCGACGACGGGGGTGCCGATGACTTCGCCGCCGGCGGCGAAGCGCCACATGGGGGTGCCGGTGACGGCGTCGAGGGTGTAGAGGGCGCTGCCGCTGCCGACGTGGATGTTGCCGCCGGTGACGAGGACGGGCTCGGCGGAGGGGCGGGACTCGGTGGCGATGCGCCAGCGGTCCTTGCCGGTGGCGGCGTCGAGGGCGTAGACGGTGCCGAGGTAGTCGGCGAGGTAGACGCCGCCACCGGTGACGGCGGGGCCGGGGGCGAAGGCGGGCGGGGAGAGGAAGACGGCGGGGGCCTCGAAGTGCCAGCGGACGAGGCCGGTGGCGGTGTCGACGGCGAGGACGCGGGTGCCGGCGGAGATGTAGACGTTGCCGTCGGGGGCGGGGTGGACCCGGACGGGGACATTGCCGCAGGAGGCGGCGTCGCCGACAGGGTACGACCAGCGTTCCACGCCGGTGCGGGCCTCCAGGGCGCAGAGCCGGGCGTCGCGCCAGACGTAGACGGTGTCCTCGTGTATGACGGGTCCGGCCTCGGGGGTCTCGAAGTCGGTCTGAACCCCGGTGACCTCCCACAGCTTCTCGCCGTTGGAGGCCTCCCAGGCCTGTACGCCGCCGCCGCGCGAGCCGGTCACCACGGTGCCCCGGGAGGCGCGCAGGGAGTAGACCCAGGCCTCGGTCTGGAACCGCCAGCGCTCCTGGCCGCCGGTGGCGTCGAGGGCGTAGAGGGTGGGGCCGTCGGAGCCGTGGATGAGGCCGCCGTCGACGGCCATGGTCCAGGCGACGTCCTTGGTCTTGAACTGGCGGCGGCCGGTGGCCACGTCCAGCGCGTGGACCTCGAAGGAGGTGACGTAGAGCAGATCACCGGCGACCACGGGTGTGCCCCAGACGTCGTTCGACATCCGGAAGCGCCAGGGCCGCCAGTGGGCGGGGGTCCCCGGGGGCGCGGCGGGCGGCGGCACCGGGGGCCGGGCAGGGGCGGCCGGGGCCGCCGCGGGGAGGGCGTGGAGTCCGGCGGGCGGCCGGATCCAGCCGGTCGCGGGGCCTGCCTGGGCCACGGCGGCACGGGCCGGGTCGGCCACCCGGGGGCCGGGGCCGATCGGGACGCCGACGCCGGGCAGCCGTACCGGACCGGCGGCGGCGGGCGCGCCGGTGCGCGGGTCGGGGGCCCAGTCGGGGGCCCGGCGCGGCGGGGCCGGGGGCATCGGGGGCGGCTCGGGCGGGCGCTGCGGAAGGGCGGCCGGTACGGCGGGGACGGTTCTGCCGCCGCCCCTGCGCAGCTCGATCATCGCCGTCGCCGGGCCGGGGAGCCAGGCCGAGGCCGTGCCGCTGTCGTCGCCGCCGGAGGCGAAGAGATGCGGTGCGAGCTGCGACTGAAGGTCCTCGGGGGTGGGGCGCAGGGTCTTCTCGGTCTGCATGCAGGACTCGATCAGCGGGCGCAGCTCGGCCGGGAGCCCCTCCAGGTCGGGGCCTTCGCGCAGCAGCATGAAGACCGTCTCGACCGGGTTGGCCCCGTGGAAGGGGGCGTGTCCGGTCGCGGCGAAGACGAGGGTGGAGCCGAGGGAGAAGACATCGCTCGCGCCGGTGACGCTGCGGGAGTCGCGGGCCTGCTCGGGGGACATGTACGCGGGGGTGCCGACGGCGACGTTGGTCATGGTCAGCCGGGTGTTGGAGACCCCGGACGCGATACCGAAGTCGATCACTCGGGGGCCGTCCTCGACCACCAGGACGTTGGACGGCTTGAGGTCGCGGTGGACCAGTCCCGCGCCGTGGATCGACTGGAGTGCCTCGGCGATGCCCGCCGCGAGCCAGCGGACGGCCTGGGCCGGGAGGGGCCCGCACTCGTTCACTATCTCCTCGAGGGAGGGGGCGGGCACATAGGCGGTCGCCAGCCAGGGCACGGGGGCCCGGGGGTCGGCGTCGACCACGGCCGCGGTGTAGAACCCGCTGACGGCGCGGGCGGCCTCCACCTCGCGGGTGAAGCGGACGCGGAAGAGCTGATCCTCGGCCAGTTCGGTCCGTACGGTCTTGATCGCCACCCGTCGGCCGGACGCCGACCGGGCGAGATAGACCAGCCCCATGCCTCCGGCTCCGAGCCGGCCCAGCACTTCGAACGGGCCGATCCGTCTCGGATCGTGCTGCGTCAGCTGCTGCATACCTGCCTGCCACCTCCCCGTACGGGTCCCTGTCGCACCACCGAGACCCTCAGCGGCGGTACCCACCCTGATTCTTCCTGTCCGAGGCAACGGTGGCGAACCCGGGGGCGGATCGGGGTGTCTCACCCGGATTCGGACACAGTGACGGACCAGAAGCCAGTAGGTTCCGCGTCGGAGCGGGGTCAGGTCTCGGCCAGGACGGCGAAGAGAGCACCCTGGTTGTCCATGAGTACGGCGATTCGCCCGTAGGGGATGTCGAAGGGCGGGGCCTGGACCCGGCCGCCCAGGCGTACGACGGTGGCGGCTGCCGCATCGCAATCCTTGACGCAGAAATAGACAAGGAAGTGGCCCGGCAGCTCCGGCGGGAAGGCCTCGGTGAGAACGCACCGGCCCGCCACGGCCGTTCGGTCGCCCGGTGCGCCGGGGTCGGCGGTACGCGGGGACCAGAGCCGGATGTCCATGGCGGGGCCGCAGCCCGGGCCCAGTTCGGCGGGTCTGGGCAGATCGGTGCCGGTGTAGCCGAAGACCTCCGCGTAGAAGGGGTCCACCCGGTCCTTGCGCCAGGTGTAGACCTCGGTCCAGCAGTACGCGCCCGGCACCCCCCGGGTCTCGAAGCCGGCCCGGCCGCCGGGCCGGTCGCCCGCCTGCCAGAGCCCGAAGACCGCGCCGCCGGGGTCGGCCGCCATCGCGACCGCGCCGAGCCGGCCGACCGGGCGGGGGGAGCTGATGAGGTGTCCGCCGGCCTCCGCGATACGGCCGGTGAGGGCGGTGACGTCGTCGGCGGCGAGGTAGACGTTCCAGATGGTGGGCATCCGGCCGTCCCCCTTGGGGGCTATCGCGGCGGCGAGCAGTCCGTCGCTGTAGGCGTCGGTCCAGGGTCCGTCGCCGGGACGGAAGGTCCAGCCGAACAGCTCCCCGTAGAAGCGCTTCCCCGCCTCGGTGTCGGGGAGCGCCGCGTCCACCCAGCACGGCGTACCCTCGGGAAATACGGCCATGGGCCCGGCTCCTTCGCTGCACCGAGTGGTGCTCGTCACACTCAAGTTAACGGGGCATCGCGGGCATCGCAGCGGATGAAATCGAACATTTGACCAGACCCGGGCGGACGACGCCCCGCCCCGGCCGCACCCCATTTGCAGTCGGCCGAATCGCGCGCCGATCACCCCTCGGTAAGCTGACGGCATGACAGGACAAGTACGCACTGTCGACGGCCGGGTGGCCGGACGACGGGGGCAGGCGACGCGGCAGAAGCTGCTCGACTGCCTCAGCGAGATGCTCAGCTCGTCGCCGTACCGGGACGTCAAGGTCATCGACGTGGCCCGGAAGGCGGGCACGTCGCCCGCGACCTTCTATCAGTATTTCCCCGACGTCGAGGGCGCCGTCCTCGAAATCGCCGAGGAGATGGCGAAGGAGGGAGCGGGTCTCACCGCGCTGGTCTCCGGCCGGAGCTGGGCCGGGAAGGCCGCCTGGCAGAGCTCCGAGGATCTGGTCGAGGGCTTCCTGGACTTCTGGCGTCGCCATGACGCGATCCTGCGGGTCGTGGACCTCGGCGCGGCCGAGGGCGACAAGCGGTTCTACAAGATCCGGATGAAGATCCTGAACTCCGTCACCAACTCGCTCACCGAGTCGGTGAAGGAACTCCAGGCCAAGGGCCGGGTCGACAAGGACGTCAGCCCCGCGGCGATGGCGGGTTCGCTGGTCGCGATGCTGGCCGCGGTCGCCTCGCACCAGAAGGGGTTCACCACCTGGGGCGTGAAGCAGGCCGAGCTGCGGCCGAACCTCGCGCTGCTGGTGCACCTCGGCATCACGGGCCGCAAGCCCACGAAGTAGGGACCCGCGCCCGCGCGGGTCCCCGTACCCCGGCCGTCCCGGCCGTCTCAGCCGTCGGTTCCCGGCTTGACGCCCCAGATGTAGAGCTGGTCGTCGATGTCCAGCAGATTCCACAGCGCCTCCGCGTCCGCCAGACGCAGATTCACGCATCCCGCCGAGCCCCCGCCGTCGTAGAGATCGTCCAGACGGCCGTGCAGGGCCTGACCGCCGTCGAAGAACTGGGCGTACGGCATCGGCGCGTCGTCGTAGATCGTGGAGACATGGTCACGGCTGCGCCAGTAGATGCTGTGCCAGCCGAGCCGGGTCTCCTCGGTGTCGCGGCCGGTGCGGATCGGCACCGGCTCGAAGACCACCCCCGACCCGCGCTGCACCCACAGCAGCTGCCGGTCCAGGTCGACGCAGGTCACGCGGTACGAGCGGACGGGGCAGTCGCCCGCCGCGTTGGGGTTGGCGCGGGCCGCCAGGGCGACGGTCCAGCGGTAGGTGGCGAGGTTCGCGTAGCCGTCGGCCGGGTCGATGGCGTGCTCGGTCTGGAACGTCTGGATCGCCTCGCAGTCGGCCTTCGACTGGACGCCGTCCACCGGTTGTCCCAGATACCCCTCCAGCTGCCGCTGGTAGGGGCCGGTCCCCGCGATGCAGGGCTCGGGGGCCGCCACCGCCGGAGGGGCGGTCAGCGCGGTGGCGGCCACCGCCGCGGCCACCGCCGCCAGCAGCGCGGTGCGCGCCGGCCGGCCGCGGACACCGCCGTCCCGCCGGCCCTGGACGCCGCGTATACGGCTGGTCCTTCCTCGCATTGCGTACTCCGTTCTCGTACGACACACGACACACACGACACACACGGCCCCCGCTCCACAGGTAACCAGCCGGGACACCGGCCCGCCCCGGGCGATGGGCCAAACCGGTGAGGGCGTGCACGGGCCGGTCGGCCCGTGCACGCCCTCACCGAACTTCAGGAGGATCGGGGATCAGCCCTTGTGGGGCTTGCTCGGACCTCCCTTGTCGCCCTTGCCGGGCTCACTGCGCTTGTTGGCGATGTCGACCGTCACACCCTCGGAGGCGTTCTCCGGGGTGATGACGTACGGGCCGAAGACCGGGTTCGCGGGAAGGACATAGCCCTCCGGAACGTCGGTCTCCAGCAGGTAGTACGTCCCGGTGTCCAGGTCCTCGAAGAGGCAGACGCCCTGGGCGTCCGTGGAGCAGCCGTTGCCGACGGGGGTGTCGGACGGGGTGCCGCCCGAGGCCGAGGTCTGGAGACCGGTGACGCCGTTGGTCTCCTCCCACAGCTGGAACACCGCGCCGGCCAGTTCACGGCCGTTCTTGGCGTCGGTCTTGTGGAGCGTGATCTTGCCCTTGACCACCGGGGTCTTGGTGTCCTCGGCGGTGACCGTCACGCCCTGGGGGGCGTTCTCGGCGGTCAGGACGAGCGGTCCGAAGACCGGGTTCGCCGGCAGGTCGTACCCGGGGGGCGCGGCCGTCTCCTGCCAGTAGTACGTACCCACCTCGACCGTGCGGGAGCAGACTCCGTTGGCACCCGTGGTGCAGGGGGTGCCGACGGTGGTGTCCGGGTTGATGCCGATGGTCTGGAGACCGGGGATGTTGTTGGTCTCCTCCCACAGCTGGAACACCGCACCGGCCAGGGTGTCACCGGTGTCCGCGTCCTCCTTGACGACGGTCACATCACCCGTGACCACGGGGGTCTGGGTGTTCTCCGCCGTCACCGAGACGCCGTCGGCGGCGTTCTCCTCGGTGAGGAAGAGCGGTCCGAAGACCGGGTTGGCGGGAAGGTCGTACCCGGGGGGCGCGGCCGTCTCCTGCCAGTAGTACGTACCGACCTCGACGGTGCGGGTGCACTCGCCGTTCGCCCCGGTGGTGCAGGGGCCGCCGACCGTGAGGTCGGGGTTGGCTCCCGTGGTCTGGAGACCGGGGATGTTGTTGGTCTCCTCCCACAGCTGGAACACCGCACCGGCCAGGGGGTCGCCGCTGGCGGCGTCCTCCTTGACGACCGTGACATCACCGGTGACCACGGGGGTCTGGGTGTTGTCGGCCGTCACCGAGACGCCGTCGGCGGCGTTCTCGGCGGTCAGCACCAGCGGACCGAAGACCGGGTTCGCCGGCAGGTCGTAGCCGGGGGGCGCGGTGATCTCCCGCCAGTAGTAGGTGCCCACCTCGACGGTGCTGGAGCAGATGCCGTCGGCGCCGGTGGTGCAGACGCCGCCGATCTGGGTGTCGGGGTCCGCGCCCGTGGTCTGGAGACCGGGAATCCCGTTGGTCTCCTCCCACAGCTCGAACACCGCGCCCGCGAGCGGGTTGCCGCTGGCGGCGTCCTCCTTGACGACGGTGACCTCGCCGGTGACCACGGGGGTCTGCGAGTTCTCCGCCGTGACCGTCACGCCCTGGGAGGCGTTCTCGGCGGTGAGGAAGAGCGGTCCGAAGACCGGGGTGGCCGGGAGGACGTACCCGGGGGGTGCCGCCGTCTCCTGCCAGTAGTAGGTACCGGTCTCGACGGTGCGGGTGCACTCGCCGTTCGCCCCGGTGGTGCAGGGGCCGCCGACCGTGGTGTCCGGGTCGGCTCCCGTTGTCTGGAGACCGGGGATGTTGTTGGTCTCCTCCCACAGCTGGAACACCGCACCGGCGAGCGGGGCTCCGGTGGTCGCGTCCTCCTTGACGACCGTGACATCACCGGTGACCACGGGGGTCTGGGTGTTGTCGGCCGTCACCGAGACGCCGTCGGCGGCGTTCTCGGCGGTGAGGACGAGCGGGCCGAAGACCGGGTTGGCGGGCAGGTCGTACCCGGGGGGCGCGGCCGTCTCCAGCCAGTAGTAGGTGCCGATGCCGACGGTGCGGGTGCACTCGCCGTTCGCCCCGGTGGTGCAGGGGCCGTTGAGCTGGGTGTCGGGGTTGGCTCCGGTGGTCTGGAGACCGGCGATGCCGTTGGTCTCCTCCCACAGCTGGAACACCGCACCGGCGAGCGGGTTGCCGCTGGCCGCGTCCTCCTTGACGACCGTGACCTCGCCGGTGACGGCGGGGGTCGCGGTGTTGGAGGCGTTGACGATCACGCCCGACGAGGCGTTCTCGGCGGTGAGGTTCAGCGGGCCGAAGACCGGGTTCGCCGGCAGGTCGTAACCCGCCGGAGCGGCCGTCTCCAGCCAGTAGTAGCTGCCGATGCCGACGGTGCGGGTGCACTCGCCGTCGGCTCCCGTGGTGCAGGGGCCGTTCAGCTGGGTGTCCGGGTTCGCGCCCGTGGTCTGGAGACCGGCGACGCCGTTGGTCTCCTGCCACAGTTCGAACACCGCGCCCGCGAGGGCCTCGTCGGTCTCGGAGTCCGTCTTCACGACCGTCACATCGCCCGTGATGACGGGCGTCTGGTCGTTCTGCGCGGTCTCCGAGACGCCGTCGGCGGCGTTCTCGGCGTTCAGCACGAGCGGTCCGAAGACCGGGTCGGCCGGGAGGTCGTACCCGGGGGGTGCGGTGATCTCGCGCCAGTAGTACGTACCGACCTGGACGTTACGGGTGCACTCGCCGTTCGCCCCGGTGGTGCAGGGACCGTTGATCTGGGTGTCCGGGTTGGCCCCGGAGACCTGGAGTCCGGTGACCCCGTTGGTGTCCTCCCACAGCTCGAACACCGCGCCCGCCAGCAGTGCGCCGGTGGCCGCGTCCGTCTTGACGACGGTGACATCGCCCATGATGGGCGGGGTCTGCTCGTTCTCCGCGTGGGCGATGACGCCCTGGGAGGCGTTCTCGGCGGTGAGGATCAGCGGGCCGAAGACCGTGTTCCCCGGGAGGACGTACCCGGGAGGGGCCGCCGTCTCGCGCCAGTAGTAGGTGCCGACCTCGACGGTCCGGGTGCACCGGCCGTTCGCGCCGGTGGTGCAGGGGCCGTTGTTCTGGGTGTCGGGGTTCGCGCCGGCGGTCTGGAGACCGGGTACGCCGTTGGTCTCCTCCCACAGCTCGAACACCGCGCCCGCCAGCAGTGCCCCGGTCCCGGCGTCCGTCTTCTCGACGATGACATCACCGGTGACGGCCGGGGTCTGGGTGTTCTGCGCCGTCACGGTGACGCCGGTGCCGGCGTTCGCGTCGGTCAGGACGAGCGGTCCGAAGACCGGGTTGGCGGGCAGGTCGTAGCCGGGAGGCGCGGTGATCTCACGCCAGTAGTAGCTGCCGACCACGACGGTGCGGGTGCACTCGCCGGTCGCCCCGGTGGTGCAGGGGCCGTTGTTCTGGGTGTCGGGGTCCGCGCCCGTGGTCTGGAGACCGGGAATCCCGTTGGTCTCCTCCCACAGCTCGAACACCGCGCCCGCGAGCGGGTCGCCCGTGGCGGAGTCCGTCTTGACGACGGTGACATCGCCCTCGACCACGGGGGTCTGGGCGTTCTGCGCCGTCACCGAGACGCCGTCGGCGGCGTTCTCCTCGGTCAGCACCAGCGGACCGAAGACCGGGTCCACCGGCAGGTCGTAGTTCGGCGGGGCCGAGGTCTCCTGCCAGTAGTAGGTGCCCACCTCGACGGTGCTGGAGCAGATGCCGTCGGCACCGGTGGTGCAGACGCCGCCGATCTGGGTGTCCGGGTCCGCGCCGCTGGTCTGGAGACCGGCGATGCCGTTGGTCTCCTCCCACAGCTGGAAGCCCGCGCCCGCCAGCGGCACGCCGGTGATCGCGTCGGTCTTGACGACCGTCACATCGCCGGTCACGGCCGGGGTCGGGGTGTTCTCCACATTGACGTTGACTCCGCCGGCCGCGTTCTCCGGGGTGAGGATCAGCGGGCCGAAGACCGGGTCGCCGGGAAGGTCGTAGCCCGGCGGGGCCTGGATCTCGCGCCAGTAGTAGGTGCCCGTCTGGACCAGGGCGGCGCACTCGCCGCCGACGTTCGTGGTGCAGGGGCCGTTGATCTGGGTGTCCGGATTGGCCCCGGACGTCTGGAGGCCCGCGACCCCGTTGGTGTCCTGCCACAGCTCGAAGACCGCGCCCGCCAGCGGCGCGCCGGTCACCGAGTCCGTCTTCTCGACGGAGATCTCACCGGTCACCGGTGTACGGCTGTTGTCCGCGTTGACGGTGACCCCGTCGGGCACATTGCCCGGCCCGAGGACCAGCGGACCGAAGACCGGATTGAGCGGGAGGTCGTACCCCGGGGGTGCGGTGATCTCGCGCCAGTAGTAGGTGCCGAGGATGACCGTACGGGTGCAGACGCCGTCCGCGCCCGTGGTGCAGTTCGCCCCGACCTGGGTGTCGGGGGTGGCCCCGGTGGTCTGGAGACCGGCGACGCCGTTGGTCTCCTCCCACAGCTGGAACACCGCGCCCGCCAGCGGGTCGAGGGTGTCCGCGTCCCGCTTCACGACGGTCACCGGAGCGGTGACCGGGGCCACCGTGCAGTCCGGCAGATCGCCGTTGAAGGGGTACGCGTGGAACTCCTGGCCACCGCCGCCGCCCACCACGCTGGTGTGGGTCAGGGAGCCGGTGGAGAAGAAGCGCCCGTTGACGCCCGGCAGGGTGACGGTGGTCATCGACCCCTGGTTGCCGACGAGGACACTGCCCTGGAACTGGCCGGTGCCGCGCAGACCCACGGCGGTCGCGTCGGGGAAGTTCCACAGCAGCCGGTCGCGCAGCGCGTTGAGCGGGTCGTCGTCGGTGATGCCGCCGCTGTAGGTGTTGATCTGGCGGTTGGCCCCGACCACATTGACCAGGACGGTCGCCGTGGCGGGGATGTTCTCGAAGCGGAGACCCTGCTGACCGCCGCTCGCGGTGGTCATGTTGAAGTCGACGTTGAAGACCTGGAGAGCGGAGGTGCCGTCACCGGTGAAGACGGTCTCACCGCCGGTGTTGACGGCGGTGCCGGTGGCGGGCCGGGGCCCGTTCTCGTCCCGCGCGTAGCACTGGCTGGAGTCCGTCAGCTGGTCGCGCAGCGCCAGATAGGGGGCGGCCGCGTTCGGGTCCTGGACGACGGAGTCGGCGACGATCGTCCCGGAGGCGGTGCCCGCGTGGCGGACCACACCGCCTTCGGCGAGCAGCCGCTGACCGGCGGCGATGGTGACATTGCCGCCGGTGGTCAGGAAGTCCGAACCGTCCGGCGGGGGCACGCGCGATCCGACCCCGACGATGCCGAGGTTGTAGATGACACTGCCGCCCACCGACTTGTTCTGATCAAAGTTGTTGAGGACGACAACCTTTCCCTCGGCCTCCGCCGCCCGTTCCCGGACGAGGAAGTCATTGCCGACGAAGACGTTGATGTTCGCGTCCCGGCCCATGATGGGACCGTTGCTGATCGGCGGGAACGGGTCCGGGCAGTCGCCCGGAATACATGGCCCCAGACCACCCGGCAGCGGTGCCGCTGCCGCGGCCTTCACCACGGTGGTCTTCCCGGCCGGGGCCAGTGCGGCACCGGAGGGCAGCATGCCCGGCCCGAGGGCCAGGGCGGGAGCCGTGACGGCCAGGACGGCGCAGGCCATGCCCGCGGTCCAGGACCGTTGTCGCAATCGCGCGAGGATTGCTCTCATACGTCGAGTTCTCCTGTTGGGTATCTGTCCGGTAATTCTTTGGACAGGCTGATCAGGAGAAACTCAACGGCGACGGCGACACTCCCGTATAAACGGAACAAGGGTCAATCAATCACCCGGCCGCCCGATCGATGGGGTAATCCCTCAATTCTTTTCCGTGTTTTCCGGTCCCGGCCGCCCACGCGGGGCCCCGCGCGACCTGGTCCCGGGACCTCGCCCGGTGCTCGCCCGGGCGTACGCCCATGGTGCGCTTGAAGGCCACGCTGAGGGCGTACGCGTTGGAGTAGCCCACCTGGCGGGAGACGGCCTCGACGGTGGCATCGGTCCGGGCGAGCAGATCGGCGGCCTGGCAGATGCGCCACTCGGTGAGGTACGCCATGGGCGACTGGCCCATCAGATCGCTGAACCGCTGGGCGAACCGGGCCCGGGACGCCCCGGCCTCGGTGGCGAGCCCGGCCACCGTCCAGGCACGGGCCGGATCGCCGTGGATCAGCCGCAGCGCCCGGCCGATCATCGGATCGCCATGGGCCCGGTACCAGGCGGGGGCCTGGGCCTCCGGCTGTTCGAACCACTCGCGCAGGCTCATCACCAGCAGCAGGTCCAGCAGCCGGTCCAGCACCACCTGCTGGCCCGGGGCCTCCCGGTCCAGCTCGTACGCGATCATGTCCAGCGCCGGGCAGCCGCCCGCTCCCACGGGGATCCTGGCGATCCTCGGCAGCGCGTCGAGCACCCGTCCCGAGACGCTGCCGCTCACCTGGTACGTGCCCTTGATCAGGACCGTCTCCGCCGCTTCCGCCGTCCCCTCCGTCCCCTCCGGACAGGGCGCGTATCCGCAGATCGGCTGCTCGCCGACGACGACCCGGCCGTCCGGCGTCGTACACCGGTCGGGTCCGTGAACCACCAGACGCGGCGGGGTGCCGGGGTTGTCCGAGACGGTGTACGGCTCGGGCCCGAGGACGATCATCACGTCCCAGGGGCGCAGCGGCACGGCCTCGCCGCCGTCGGGAGTCACCCAGGCCTCGCCTCTCAGCATGGTCAGGAGAGTGAGCGGGGTCGGTTCGACGAACCTCAGGGACCAGGGCGGGGCGAAGGCGGACTGGTCGAAGAGGGCTCCCCGGGGGCGGACGTCGTGCAGCAGGGTCGACAGCGCGTCTTCCATGGCAGGAGTCTAGATCCGGCCGTGGGTGGCGGGATCGAAAAATGAGACGCTCAAACATCTGATTGAGAGGGACAGCCATCCTCCGTTCCGTCCGGCGCGGGTTGACTGTTCCTCATGACTTCCTCCTCAGTTACCCCTGTTCTGGTACTCGGCGGCACCGGCAAGACCGGCCGCCGGGTGGCCGCGGCCCTGACCCGGGCCGGGTTCACTCCCAAGATCGCCTCGCGCTCCGGCGAGGTCCGCTTCGACTGGCACTCCGACACCACCTGGGGCCCGGCCCTGGAGGGCGTCCGCGCGGTGTACGTCGTGGACTCCCAGGGCCCGGACGCGCCGGCCGAGGTCGCCGCCTTCGCCGAGGCCGCCAGGGCGAGCGGGGTGGAACGGCTGGTGCTGCTCTCCGCGCGGACCTGGGGCGAGCTGGGCGGCGAGACGCTCGCCACCGAGCGCGCCGTCAAGGACTCCGGCCTCGACTGGACCATCCTCCGTCCCGCCTGGTTCAACCAGAACTTCGCCGAAGAGGCCTGGTACACCGTGCCCTTCTCGGAGGGCGAGCTGCGCATTCCCGCCGGCAAGGGCCGTGAGCCCTTCATCGACCTGGAGGACCTCGCCGACGTCGCCGTCGCCGCCCTCACCGAGGACGGTCACACGGGCGAGACCTATGTGCTCTCCGGCCCCGAGGCGCTCACCTTCGACGACGTCGTCGCCGCCGTCTCCGCCTCCACCGGCCGCCCCCTCGCCTACACCCCCATCAGCCGTGAGCAGTACATCGAGGAGCAGGAGGCCCGCGGCTACCCGCCCGCCTTCGGCGAAGTCCTCGGCGACCTCTTCCAGCACATCAGCGCCGACGGCAGCGCCGAACTCTCCGACGGCGTCCGCCGCGCCATCGGCCGTGAGCCGAAGCCCTTCTCCGACTATGTGAGCCGCACGGACTTCGGCGCGGTCCTCGACGGCAAGTCCGTCTGAGCGGGCCGTCAGGGGCACAGCCGGGGCGGGTCCGGCCGGTCCCGGCGGGTGAGGCGGAAGAGGCGGATCTGACGGGTGATCCGGGCCTGGTAGGTGGCGTAGGGGGGCCAGAAGCGGAGGACCCTGGACCAGACGCGGCGGCGTTGTTCGCCTTCGAAGAGCCGGGCTTCGACGGGGATGTTCTCGCCCTTCCAGCTGACGTCGGCTTCGGGGTGCGCGAGGAGGTTGGCGGTCCAGGCGGGGTGGCCGGGGCGGCCGAAGTTGGAGCCGATGAGGATCCAGGAGCCGTCGGCCTCGGGCATGCAGGCCAGGGGGACGGCTCTCGGGAGTCCGGTCTTCGCGCCCCGGGCGGTGAGGACCAGACCGGGGAGCATCAGGGTGCTGAGCATGGCCCTGCCGCCCGTCAGCCGGTGCACGGCGCGGTCCAGGGACGGGATGACGCGGGGGGCGAGGCGGGCGAAGAGGCGGGTCGAGGAGACGGTCCGGACCAGCCGGACGCCCGCCGGGGCGCGGGTCACCGGGCCGCGCCCAGCGCCGGGGCCGCCGCAGCCGCCGGGGTCTCCGGGGCTTGCGGGGCTTCCGCCGCGAACAGTCCGGCCTCCCGCGCCGCCCGCTCCCGGAGCCCGTGGACCGGGCCGAAGAGCAGCTCGTCCCCGGCCGCCCGTTTGAAGTACAGATGCGTCTCGTGCTCCCAGGTGAACCCGATCCCGCCGTGCAACTGCACCGCCTCCGCCGTCGTCGTCCGCACCGTCTCCAGGCACTGCGCCAGCGCCGGACCGCCCGCCCCGGCCGGGTCCCACGCCGCGTACCGGGCCGCCGAACGGGCCGCCCGGACCTGGACGTAGAGATCGGCGAGCCGGTGTTTCACCGCCTGGAAGGAGCCGATCGGGCGGCCGAACTGCTCGCGCTCGCGCACATGTGCCACGGTCCGCTCCAGGGCGTACGCCGCCGCCCCCGAGGACTCCGCCGCGAGCAGCGCCGCCGCCCGGACGCCGGTCGAGGAGAGCGCCCGGGCCACGGCCGGGCCGTCGTCGTCGCCGAGCAGCTCGGCGGGGCAGTCGCGCAGCTGTACGCGGCCCTGCGGCCGGGTCTGGTCGAGTGCGGTGAGCCGGGCGCGGGTCAGCCCCGGGGCCTGTGCGCGTACCAGGAAGAGCAGGGTGCGCCCGCGCGCGAAGCCGCCAGCACGGGCGGCGACCAGCAGGAGTCCGGCGCTGTGCCCGTCGAGGACCTGGCCGGCCTCCCCGTACAGCAGCCAGCCCCCGCCGGGCGCGGGCCGCGCCTGGACGCCGCCGGCCCGGCCGCCGCCCGCCGCCCACGCGCCGCCGCTCCCGCTCCCGCTCCCGCTCTCTCCGATCAGCCCGATGGCGGTGGCGAGGGAGCCGCCGGGGATGACGAGGGCGCAGGTCAGCGAGGCGTCCGCGAGGCGGGGCAGGAGCCGTGCGCGCTGGGCGGGCGAGCCGAGGGCGGTGATCAGCGGGGCGGCGAGGCCGACGGTGGCCAGCAGCGGGGAGGGGAGCAGCGCGCGGCCGGTCTCCTCGCAGGCGAGGGCGAGTTCGGGAAGGCCGCAGCCGACTCCCCCGTACTCCCCGGGCAGGGCGAGCCCCGGCAGTCCGAGCCGTTCGCCGAGGCAGGTCCACAGCTCGGGGTCGTGTCCGGCGGGGGTCAGCGCCACGGTGGCGAGCCGGTCCGGGCCGCAGCGGGCGGCCAGCACCTCGCGGAGGGTGCGGCGGATCTCGCGCTGCTCTTCGGTGAGCGCGGCGAAGGCGGTGTCCATGGGACCTCCCGAGCTGATGGGCCGTCATATTAGAGAGAGCGAAGGCCGTTGGACAGAGAGCGTGCACCGCGTGTCTCCATTCGGCACCCATATCTGATGTACCGTCAGCTTTATGGCAGCCACCTCCCGCAAGGTCGCCGTCGTCGGCGTCGCCCTCTCCGACTGCGGCCGGATCGACGGCCGCACCCCCTACTCCCTGCTCGCCCAGGCGGCCCGCCGCGCCCTCGCCGACTCCGGGCTCGACCGCTCCGCCGTCGACGGCTTCGGCTCCGCCGGACTCGGTCTCCTCGCGCCCGCCGAGGCCGCCGAGTACCTCGGGATCCGGCCGCGCTGGGTGGACTCCACCTCCGTCGGCGGCGCGAGCTGGGAGGTGATGGCCGCGCACGCCGCCGACGCGATCGCCGCCGGGCACGCCCGCGCCGTGCTGCTCGCCTACGGATCCACCGCGCGCGCCGACATCAGGGCGGGGCGGCGCACCGCCGGCCTCTCCTTCGGCGGCGGGGGCCCGCTCCAGTTCGAGGCTCCGTACGGGCACACCCTGATCGCGAAGTACGCGATGGCCGCCCGCCGCCACATGCACGAGTACGGGACCACCCTGGAGCAGCTCGCCTCGGTCGCGGTCCAGGCCCGCGCCCACGCCGCCGCCAACCCGGAGGCGATGTACCGCGCCCCGATCACCGTGGACGAGGTGCTGTCCGGGCCGATGGTCGCGGACCCGTTCACCAAGCTGCACTGCTGCGTCCGCAGCGACGGGGGGTGCGCGGTGCTGCTGGCCGGCGAGGAGTTCCTGCCCGACACCGCGAAGCCCCCGGCGTGGATCCTGGGCACCGGGGAGTATGTCTCGCACACCGCGATGTCCTCCTGGGAGGACTTCACCGTCTCCCCGGCGGCCGTCTCGGGGCGGCTGGCCTTCGAGCGCGCCGGGCTCGCCCCGGCGGAGATGGACATCGCCGAGGTGTACGACGCCTTCACCCATATGACCCTGGTGACCCTGGAGGACCTGGGCTTCTGCGCCAAGGGGGAGGGCGGGGCCTTCGTCGCCGAGGGCCGGATCGGGCCGGGCGGCGAGCTGCCGGTGAACACCGACGGCGGCGGGCTCTCCGCCTGCCACCCGGGGATGCGCGGGCTGTTCCTGCTGGTCGAGGCGGTACGCCAGTTGCGCGGCGAGGCGGGCGGACATCAGGTCCGGCTGCCGGGCGGGGGCCCGCCCCGGCTCGCGGTCGCCTGCGGGACCGGGGGGTGGTTCTGCTCCTCGGGCACGGTGGTGCTGGGCCGGGACTGAGACCTCCGCCGCGCTACTCCCAGGTCGCGGTGGAGGGGTCGATGCCGTGGGCGCGCGCGCTGGCGTCGACGATCCGCCGGAACCAGGAGGCGAGGCCGGTGCGGATGCCGTCGTAGTGGGCGGCGAACGCCGGGTCCGCCTCGTATCTGCGCCCCAGACAGACCTGCATCCGCCGGGTGAGCGGAAAGTACGAGGCGAAGACCTCGCGGTGCCGCTCGACGAGCCGGTCCGCCTCCGGGCTGCCGGGCCGGACGCCCGCGTCCATCGCGTCCCCGAGGGCCCGGTCGAGCCCGGCGACGGCGTCGGCGACCTCCTGCCACTCCTCCGGGCCGCGAGCGGCCGAGCGTTCGGCGTACTGGAGCCACTGCGCCGTGTCCCCGTAGCTCCGGCGGGCCTGGGCCGGCCACTCCGGATTCCACCCGGGGCCGAAGATCCCCGTCTGCTGCTCGGCGGTGAGCAGCGGGCCGCGCTCATGGGCCTCGATCATCCGGTCCAGCCCGTCGCCGAGCCGCTGGAGGCGCTCGATCCGTTCGGCGATCCGGTCGCGCTGCGCGCGCAGCGCGCCGGGCACGTCCGCGTCCGGGTCGTCCAGGACGGTACGGATCCGGTCCAGGCCGAGGCCGATCTCGCGGTAGACGACGACGCGGTGCAGACGTTCCAGATCACCGGCGGTGTAGAGGCGGTATCCGGCGGATGTGCGCAGCGAGGGGCGCGCCAGACCGATCTCGTCCCAGTGGTGCAGCGCGCGGACGGTGACACCCAGCCGGGACGAGACCTGGCCGACGGTCAGGCCGTCGGCGTCAGGCAGGCCCTCCGCCGTCCGGGCGGCCGGTGTCGGGTGGGGTGATCCCGATGGCTTCAAGGTTCCGTGCCTCCTGACTGTCCGGGACGAAGGGCTTCGCGGCGGTGAGGACGATCCGCGCGTTCTCGGGGGTGATCACTTCCACGTCGCGGGTGTTCCAGGGGGTGTCCCGGGGGCCGTCGACCGAGTCCGGGCGCAGCGCGCGGCAGTCCTCGACGAGGGAGTCGAGCTGGCCGAGTACGCAGGAGAAGCTGAGGCTCATCGCCGGCGGCTGCTCCGGAACGGTCTCCGCCGGGACGAGAAGGACGTCCTGGAAGGCCCATCGGCGCAGATGCACGAGGCTGCCGGGGATGGCGAACAGTTCGAAGAATCCGAGTCCTCGGGTCCAGAACTCCACCGAAGCCGCCAGGTCGCTCGTAGGGATCGTGACGAAGGCGGGCATCCCGTAGATGCCCCGGAACAGCTCCGGGGGGACCGCGTCGGGGCCGGGGGCGGGCACGGGGCTGGTCTCGAACGCGTTGTAGTAGTCGCTCATGCGCCTCACCCTCCGGCCTCACGCGGCGTGAGGGTCAAGCCGGTTCCGGGGATCCGTTCGGCGGGAGGGGCCCGTCCGGCGGGAGGAGGCGCTCGACCAGGGCGGTGATCAGCTCGGTGGCCGAGTCCTCGGGGAAGACCTCGGGGAGCGTCAGCCGCTCCACCACCAGCCAGTTGGCGGCGAGGTAGATCATTCTGACCGCATCGGCGTCCCCGGGGAGCCCGGCGGCCAGATGGCCTTCGACATTCGCCTCCAGATCGGCCCTGACCCGCTCGGTGAGCAGGGTGCGCAGGGCGGGCCGGCGGGTGGCCTCCAGGCGCAGTTCGAGCAGGGCGAGATAGCCGGTGCGGAAGGTGGAGACCCGCTCCACCACCTCGCGTACCAGCCGTGCGGTCCGCTCCCGGTCCGCCGGGCCCTCGTTCATCGCCGCGATGGTGTCGGGGTCGGGGCGCATCCGCTCGTAGATCCGGGCCCCGGCCTGGTTGAGCAGATCGTCGCGGTTGGCGAAGTAGTTGGACGCGGTGCCCTTGGGGACGGCGGACTCCGTGTCGACGGCCCGGAAGGTCAGCCCGCGCGCGCCGTCGCGGGCGAGCACCTCGATGGCCGCGTCGACCAGCGCGGCGCGCCTGGCCAGGTTCTGCCGCATGGGGGTGTCACCGTTCCTTCGAGCTTCAAGGGTTCAGCCGTTCGACCACTATAGGCGGACCACTACGGCCCGAGTGGTGTTCACTGGGGCCATGGAGAGTGCGGAGAGCATGGACAACGACGCCCGGGACCGAGACCCCTTCCACGCCCAGGACGCCTTCCGGGTGCTGCTGAACGCCCAGCGCGTCTGGGACATCGATCTCCCCTCCTTCGACCCGGCGACCGCCCCCGGCACCCCGCTGGCCCTTTTCCACCAGTGGTTCGCGGACGCGGTCGCCGCCGGGCAGCCCGAGCCGCACACCATGACGCTGGCGACCGCCGACGAGGCGGGCCGTCCGGACGTACGCACCCTGATGCTGCACGACGCCGACCGGCGCGGCTGGCACTTCGCCTCCCACTCCACCAGCGCGAAGGGCCGGCAGCTGAGCGCCCGTCCGGAGGCGGCCATCGGCTTCTACTGGGCCGCGCGGGGCCGCCAGGTCCGGGTCCGGGGGCCGGTCGCCACCATCGACGCGGCGGAGAGCGCCGCCGATCTGCACGCCCGCTCGACGGGCGCGCTCGCCGCCGCGCTCACCGGGCACCAGAGCGAGGTGCTCGGCGACCGGGAGGAGCTGGCGCACGCCTCGGCGGCGGCCTGGGAGCGGGCGAGGACGGAGCCGGAGGCGCGGGTGCCGAGCTGGACCCGTTATGTGCTGGAGCCCCGGGAGGTGGAGTTCTTCCAGGGGGACGTCTGGCGGCAGCACGTCCGGCTGCGCTACCGGCGCGAGGAGCAGGGGGGCGACTGGTCCCGGGAGCTGCTCTGGCCCTGAGGGTCACCCGGGGCCGGCGGCCGGCCGGAAGACCGGGACCGCGAACCCGCCCTCCTCCGCGCGGAAGGCGACCGTCAACGCCATCCCGACGTGTAACTCCCCCGCCCCGCACCCGACCACCTCGGTCATCACGCGCGGACCCTCCGCGAGATCCACGACGGCCGCGACATACGGCGTCCGCGCGTCGAACGGCGGCACATCGTTGCGATGGACGACGGACCAGGTGTAGAGCGCGGCCCGGCCGCTCGCGGTCTCCCAGCGGACGTCCTGGCTCCAGCAGTACGGGCAGAACTCGCGCGGGTAGTGGTGCGCGGCGGAGCACCCCCGGCAGCGGCGCAGCAGCAGCCGGCCCTCCCGGGCGGCGTCCCAGAACGGGCGGGTGAAGTCGTCGGCCTCGGGGATCGCGGGGGAAGGGGAAGGGGAAGCGGGCATCGGCGGACTCCGATCGGCGCGTGGCGGCGGGACCCCGGCCCCGGGCGAGGCCGAAAGCCGTTTCGGCCCGGCAGGCGGGCCGTTTCGCGCGGCCGGGCCACGCTCTGCCGTTCGGGTCCCCCATGTTCGGTGCCGTACAGCATTTCTGACGCCACGTCAGTTCAGCCGAAGTCGCCCCCTCCCCGCAAGGGTCGGCCGCCACCTGGCCAGAACCGATCGAAGTCCCATCATCAGACGATCGGTCGTGATCAATTCGGTATGGATTTCCGACTTGACCGAGACCCATCAAGGGGGGCGCGCAGTACGCTCACGCTTCATGGACAGAACGGACGACAGGCCCGTCTATGTGATCGGCGGCGGCCCTGGCGGCCTGGCCGCGGCGGCCGCGCTGCGCAAGCGGGGCGTACGGACCGTGGTGCTGGAGAAGTCCGACGCGGTGGGCGCGTCCTGGCGACGCCACTACGACCGGCTCCATCTGCACACCACCCGGGGGCTCTCCGGACTGCCGGGGCTCCCCATGCCCCGGTCCTTCGGCCGGTGGGTCTCCCGCGACAATGTGATCCGCTATCTGGAGAAGTACGCGGAATTCCACGAGCTGGAGATCGTGACCGGCGTGGAGGTCACCCGCGTCGAGGCGACGGAGAACGGCTGGCTGCTCCACGCCACCGGCGGACGGCGGCTGACCGGGCGCGCGGTCGTGGTCGCGACCGGGTACAACCACACCCCCGCGCTGCCCGACTGGCCCGGCCGCGAGAGCTACACCGGCCAACTGCTGCACGCGGGCGAGTACCGCGACCCCACCCCGTACCAGGGCAAGGACGTCCTGGTCGTCGGCGCGGGCAACACCGGCACCGAGATCGCCGTCGACCTGGCGGCGGGCGGCGCCGCCCGGGTCCGCCTCGCGGTCCGCACACCCCCGCACATCGTCCGCCGCAGCACCGTCGGCTGGCCCGCCCAGCGCACCGGCATCCTCGTCCGCCGCCTGCCCACCCGCCTGGTCGACGGACTCGGCTCCGCCCTCGCCAGAATCTCCGTACCCGATCTCACCGCCCACGGACTGCCCCGCCCCGCCGAGGGGCTCTACTCCCGCGTCCGGGCCGGCGCCATCCCCGTCCAGGACGTCGGTCTCGTCAAGGCGGTACGCACCGGACGGGTCGAGCCGGTCGCCGCACTCGCCTCCTTCGAGGGCGACGAGGCCGTCCTCGCCGACGGCAGCCGCGCCACCCCGGACGCCGTGATCGCCGCCACCGGCTACCGGCGGGCCCTGGAAGACCTCCTCGGCCATCTGGAGGTCCTCGACTCCCGGGGGCGGCCCCTCACCCACGGCGGCCGGTCGCCCGCACGGGCCCCGGGGCTCTACTTCACCGGGTTCACCAACCCCATCAGCGGGATGTTCCGCGAGATGGCGATGGACGCCCAGCGCATCGCGAAAGCCCTGTCCCGCACCTGACCAGCGTTCCCGCTACCCTCCCTGCCGACGTCCAAACCTCGGCACGTATCCTCTCGCCACCTGCTTTCATCCAGCCGTCCGGCCGACACGAGTCACCATGCCGACGGCCATCTCAACCAGTGGGGTTCCATGCGCATTTCGTCCACAGCCGCCGCCCTCGGCACTGTGCTCGCCCTCTCCGCCTCCGTCCTCGCGGTCGCGCCCGCCGCGTCCGCCGCCCAGGCCGCGCCCGCCGCGAACACCGGCGTGAAGATCGAGAAGCTCGTCGTCAACGGCGGCAAGCCCATCGTCATCGGCACCGGCCAGAACGAGAAGTTCTCGATATCGGTGACCGTCTCCGACAACTCGGGGATCGACCACAAGGGTCTCCCGTACCTCGGCATCAAGCGGGAGGTCGGAGACAACTACTGGGGCTACTTCCTCGAACCCTCCTGCAAGGCGAAGAACCGCACCACCTCGGTCTGCACCTCGAATTTCACCAGCGAGCCCAAGGGATACGACCTCCCCCGCAACTACTTCGCCGGCAACTGGCAGGTCTACCTCCAGTTCACCGCCAAAGACGGCGACTACTACGGCGCCTACCACGGCACCCACCCCTTCCAGCGCCGCGCCGCCCTCACCGTCGACGCCGGCCCCGAGCCCGTCCGCAAGAACAAGAACCTCACCGTCACCGGCAAGCTCTCCCGCGCCAACTGGGACACCCTCCGCTACGCGGGCTACACCAACCAGCCCGTGAAGCTCCAGTTCCGCAAGAAGGGCACCAACTCCTACTCCACCGTCAAGCTCGTCAAAACCAACTCCACCGGCAACCTCAAAACCACCGTCAAAGCCACCACCGACGGCTACTGGCGCTGGAACTTCCCCGGCACCACCTCCACCTCCACCACCCTCACCAGCGGCGACTTCGTCGACGTCCGCTGACCCCCCGGCGTCCGCCGGGATGCGCTGTGGTCCCGTACCCCCATGCCCCACCGGGTGAGCCGGGCCACCAGCCACGGCGCGTGGACGCCTTACGCCCGGGCGCTGGCTTTCAGCGAGTCGCCCCGGGCGTAGCGGGCGACGACGGTGGCCCGGCCGGCGACGACGCGCTGTGCATCCTCGCTCTGCGGCTGTCACCGGCCGTCGCCACTCAGTCTGATCGGGGTACCGATCTCAGCCCGGACGACCTTCCCCCAACGGTTCTGTCACTGCCCCAGCGCGAGGCCAACACCTCCACGATCAGCAGGCCCCGGCCGCCGCCGCCGGCACTCTCCGGCCGCCCTGGATTGGGCTGCCTGCCGGACTTGTCGGAGACGGAGATTCGCACCCGGTCAATGGCCGACCTCCTGACGGAGACCCGGATTCGCCGGGACGCCGTGTGGACCACGGCATTGCCGACCGGCTCGGAGAGATCAGCGTGGCGGTGTGCTCCAACTCGCCCAGCTCCCAGGCTTCCAACGCTTCGCGAATCAAAGTACGGGCACTGCGTGCGGACAGCGCTGATCGCCGTTGTCGGCACGAGGTCTTCCCTCCGGGTGATTCAGCACAGCCCCTTGGGGAAAGGGCCGAATGCTCGATCTCGTCCGCGCTTTGCCGGAAAGCAGGGCGGCACGAGGCCCTACGAGAAGACATTCGCGCCCTAGTGGGGCACCGCACATGAAACCCGGGGCCGCCGAACACAGAACGGCATCGAGCAGTCGCCGGGGCACCGTGGGGTTCCTGCTGAAGGCGGGGATTCGTACGCGGCACGCACGTCCTCCAAGGCCTCCCGCCACTGACCCTCGGTGATGGCACCGGACCACCGGCCACTACTTCTATCTGGTGAACGGCATCAGCGCCGTCAACTTGCTCCACGGCACGAGCGTTGGACCATTCATCCCGCGAAGCCGTCGCGGCGACCCGGCTCTCCTACTTCAACAGGTGATCACCGTGACCATCACGCAAGAACACATCCGTACGACCATCGCCGCCTATCTCGACCGGTACCCCGAGGACGAGCACGCGCTCGAAGCGGTACTCGGCCTGATCGACGGCGTCGGCGACCTCACCAGCCGGAAGACGCTGCCCGGCCACATCACCGCAGGCGCGGTCCTCGTCGGCGCCGACGGACGCGTACTGCACATCCTCCACAACGCGACCGGGAAATGGCTTCTGCCCGGCGGCCATCTGGAGCCCTCCGACGAGACGCTTCTGCGGGCCGCGGGCCGGGAGCTGGCCGAGGAGACCGGGATCCCGCCTCACTTGGTCACCCCGGAGGGAGAGACCCCGCTGCACATCGACATCCACCCCATCGACGCCAACCCCGCCAAGGACGAGCCGGCCCATCAGCACTTCGACTTCCGCTTCCTGTTCCGCACCACGGCCGGCATCGGTGAACTCCAGACCGAAGAAGTCTCCGACGCCGTCTGGCGAGCAGCGGGCTCCCTCCGTGACGAGAAGTGGGGTCGGCGTCTCGCCCAAGCGATGAGCTGACCCCGGACCGGCCCCGCTCTCGCGGCCCTGAACCAGCGTCCCGACGGCGTCGCGATCCACGCGGCGCTGGAGGTCGGTGAGGCCACGCGGGAGGACTGGAACCGTGTCATCGACCCCACCGCGGCCGTACTCGAATCGCTTCTCCTGGACCCCGCGCCGCGTGCTCAGAGGTGTGGTTTGACCAGTTCGGCCACGTTGCTCTTGGAGGCGGGACCGATGCGGGTGGCGACGATCTTCCCGCCCTTGAAGACGTACAGGGTGGGGACGGCGGTGACGTTGTGCTTGGGGGGCGTGTTGGGGCTGCGGTCGATGTCGAGGCGGGCGACGGTCAGCCGGTTGGCGTACTCCTTGGCGATGTCCACCAGGACCGGGTCCAGGATCTTGCACGGGCCGCTCCACTCGGCGCGGAAGACCGCGAGGACCGGACCGGTGGCCTTGACGACCTTTGTCTCGAAGTCGGCGTCGGTGACATCGACGACGGTGCTGCCCATGGGACTCACTCCTTCACGAAGGGACGGGCCGCGGCGGAACCGCCGCGGCCCGGGAACTGACGGTCAGGGCGTGGCGAGGCCGAACCAGTACTCGAAGGTCACCAGCAGGCCGTTGAGGGTGTTGAGGGGGTCCAGGGTGCCGGTGTCGACGGTGAGTTCGCCGTCGGTCGCGAGCTGGTCGGGGGTGGTCTGTGCGATGGCGAGAGCGTTGAGGCCGGCGCGGGTGATCGTGTAGGTGGCGTCGGCCCGCGCCGGGACGACGGGGCCGGGGGTGTAGACGAGGACGCCGTTGCGGAGCTGGAGGGCGCAGTGGGTGGGATCGTCGGCGAGGCCGCCGGTGATCTTGAGGCCCAGGGTGAGGGGGTGGCCGGCGGCGTCGGGGCCGTTGAGGCGGATGCCGAGGTAGTCGGCGAGCATCTCCAGCGGCATCGCCTCCAGCACGGGCTGGGTGATGATCTGCGGCGCGGGCGTGCCGGGCGGGGGGCCGTCGACGGGTCGGGTGCGCAGTTCATGGGCGGCGGCGAGGTAGAAGTTGCGCCAGGGGCCGCTCTCGGCCTGGTAGCCGAGCTGTTCGAGGACGTCGGCCTCCAGCGCGCGGGCCTCCTGGTGTGCCGGGTCGGCGAAGACGGCGTGGGCGAGGAGTTCGGCGGCCCACCGGTAGTCGTCCGCGCTCTTGGCGTTCTCGAACGACTGCCGGGCCAGCTCCACCACCTTGGCCACGCCGCCCAGCGCCTCGACGTAGCGGGGGCCGGACTCCTCGGGCGGCAGCGGGTGCAGATGGGCCGCGTTGCCGTCGTACCAGCCCAGATAGCGCTGGTAGACGGCCTTCAGGTCATGGTTGACCGTGCCGTAGTAGCCGCGGTTGAACCACTGCCCCGCCAGAGACTCCGGGACCTGGGAGTCCAGGTCCTCGGCGATCTCGGTCATGGTCCGGCCCTGGTTCGCCAGCCGGAGCGCCTGGTCGTGGAGGAAGCGGTAGAGATCGGCCTGGCTGGTCAGGAAGGACACGATCGCGTCCGGCGACTCCTCGGTGTTCCACCGGGGCCAGAAGTGCGAGGCGAACAGGGTCTTCGACCGGTTTCCGTACCACTCCACCGACTGGTTCAGATACTGCGACCACTCCTTCGCGTCCCGCACCTGGGCGCCGCGCAGGCTGTAGAGGTTGTGCAGGGTCGGTGTGGCGTTCTCCGCCATGCACAGCGCCTCGACGTCCGGCAGATAGAAGTTCAGCTCCGCCGGGGCCTCCGTACCGGGGGTGAGCTGGAACTCCAGATTCACCGGCCCGAAGGCGACGACATGACGGGGCCGCGCCACCTCGGGGGTCACGGTGTAGGTCGGCGGCAGCAGACCCGGGGACCCCGAGGACATGGTCTTGCCCAGACCTGCGTCCACCTGTCCCTTCTCGGACCGCTCCAGGAGCGAGCCGTACATGAACTGCGCCCGGCGCAGCATCGCGTTGCCCGCGTAGACGTTCTCACTGACCGAGTGCTCCAGGAATCCCTCCGGGGCGATGACGTCCACCCCGCGGGGCAGCCGGCCGCCCTCGAACAGGCCCAGCACACCGCCGTAGTGGTCGAGGTGGGAGTGGGTGAAGATCACCGCTCGGATCACGCGGTCCGCGCCCCGGTGCTCCCGGTAGAGCTTCCAGGCGGCTGCCGCGCACTCCTCGCTGATCAGCGGGTCGACGACCACGACCTCCGGGGACACCCCGGTGGGGTCCTCCAGGAAGGAGATGTTCGACAGGTCCATCCCGCGCACCTGGTACACGGCGTCCGGGACGACCTCGTAGAGGCCGGTGTTCATGTTCAGCAGCGCGTTGCGCCACAGGCTCGGGTTGACGGTGTCCGGAGCCGGTCCGGTCAGGAAGGTGTACGGGGTCAGGCTCCAGGCGGGCACCGGGCTGCCCTGCTTGTCCACCACGAAGTCCGGCGGCAGCGCCGCGATCAGTCCCTTCGCCGCGAGCCCCGCCTCCGGATCCTGGCCGTCCGGCGGAACCGTCACCGCCGCGTTCAGATCCCTCGTCAACGGCGTCGCGGGCTGGGGCTCATCTGACGGCAGACCAGTCAATGGACTCTCCTTCCACCAGGCGGAGCACACCCCTGAGGAAACGGGGCAAACCCCGCGAACAATCCTGGAGATTTCCAGGAATGTCGAACAATATTACCGAATGTAACGATCCGGTCGCGGAATCATCCCAGCCCCCGCCCGCCCCGGAAAGGGGGCGAAATCGGCCAGTCCCGCACGGCGAGCCATGGGATCACCCGACTCGTCCTCGATGCTCCTTTCCGGCGGTGGCTCGCTCCGTGGCTCGCCTTCGCCGGAACGGCCCCATCGGCCGCCGGGGGCGGATGTCAGGCGCAGTTGATGATCAGAGGGGTGAGGGCGGTGCAGGTGCGGGAGGCGGTGTCATTGCCAGGGTTGGGGTCGGTGGGGCTGCCGGCGGTGCGGGTCGCGGTGAGGGTGTAGGGGGTTCCGAGGCTGAGGAGGGCGACGGAGGTGGCGAAGTGGCGGGTGGCCGAGCCGCCGGGGGCGAGGTCGGGGACCGCGCAGGTGGCGGTGGTGCCGGTGACCGTGCAGTCGGGGCTGGTCGTTCCGGACGCGGGCAGGTCGGCGGTGACGGTCGCGTTCGTGAGGCGGCCGGGGCCGTGGTTGGTGGCGGTGAGGGTGTAGTCGACGCGCCCGGTCAGCCCGGGGCGGGGGGTGGCGGTGAGGGTGAGGCCGAGGTCGGCGGCGGGGGGTGTGGCGAGGGCGATGTCACCGGGCCCGTTGCCGACACGGACGGTGGCGGTCACGGTGTCGGTGGTGGTGTCGATGACCGAGACGGAGTTGCCGGCGGCGTTGGCGACATAGGCGCGGGCGCCGTCGGGGGAGAGCGCGAGTGCGGCGGGGCGGGTTCCGACGGGGACGGACGCGGTCACGCTCGCGGTGGCGAGGCTGACGTCGGCGACCGTGTTGTTGCCGTTGCGGGCGACCAGGGCGCGGGTGCCGTCGGGGGTGACGGCCACGTCGAAGGGGCGTTGCTGGACGGGGATGGCGCCGGTGACGGTCTCGGTGGCGGTGTCGAGGACATGGAGGACATGGGTGGCCATGTCGGAGACATAGGCGCGGGCGCCGTCGGGGGCGAAGCCGATGCGGTTCGGGGTGGAGGCGGGGACCGCGATCCGCTTGACGACCGTGTCGGTGGCGGTGTCCAGGATGGTGATCCGCTCGCGTTCGGTGAGGTAGAGGCGGGATCCGTCCGGGGAGAGCGCGATGTCGTTGGCGGCGACGTCGACCGGGAGGGTCGCGGTGACGGTGCGGGTGGCGGTGTCGACGACGGCGAGGTTCTTGTCGAGATGGTTCGCGACGTAGAGCCGTGAGCCGTCGGGGGTCACGGCCAGGTCCTGGGCGCCCCGCCCGGTCGGGAGCGGGGCGGTGGCCGTGTTGTTCGCCGTGTCGACGACCCTCAGCGTGCCGGCGCTGTAGGAGGTGACGTAGACGGAGGTTCCGTCCGGCGAGGCCGCGGCCCGGGTGGGGCCGCCGGGGACGTCGATCGTCGCCGTCACCGTGTTGCTCGCGGTGTCGATGACCTTCACATCGTTGCTGGCCCGGTTCGGTACGTAGGCGAACGTGCCGGCCGAGGCCTGCACGGCAGTCGTCCTGCTCACAGCGCTTATGGGATCGGCTTGGACGGGTGGTGCGGAGGCGAGTGCGAGCCCGGCCAGGGCCAGCGCGGTCAGGGCGGTGCGGTACGGGCCCGACGGCCTGGTCGCGGTGCGGAGCATGGCGGAAACGGTTCTCCCATTCGATGGGGGCGCAGAAGAATCTGTGCCGATGTCACGGGGCGGGCCGGGCACGACGACACCCCTGCCGGGCCGGCCTCCGGAACACTTTCAATGGAATGACGGTTTGTCAGGACCGCCACCGACCGGCCCGACCGGCCCGGCCGACCTCAGAAGAATCGTTCCGGCCATCCCGTCATACGACCGGTCCGGGCCGCCTCTCCCCGAAGTGCCGCTCCGCCGCCGCCGCGAGCCTTGCGGAGCCAGCCGTGGCCACCCTGCAAGGAGCCGCCTCACAGGCGTCCCGGCCTGGGACCGGGTTCATCCGGGACGCGGCGTGGTGCGCCAGTGGCCCTTGATGGCTTCCGGCCAGCCTGAAGCAGAAGCGACTGAGGCCAGGCGTTGGAGACGGTTCACGCGAAAGGGTGAACGCGCGCCCGTACCGGAATAATC
Source organism: Streptomyces amakusaensis (assembly GCF_039532665.1). NCBI lineage: Bacteria > Bacillati > Actinomycetota > Actinomycetes > Kitasatosporales > Streptomycetaceae > Streptomyces > Streptomyces amakusaensis. Next base: position 414,420 of record NZ_BAAASB010000001.1, read on the forward strand.
TCGATGCTCAGCGGGCTGTCGGCGACGCGGACGCGGTCGACCGTCTTGCCCGCGCCCGTCCGGGCCGAGCGCCCGACAGACCGGAAAGACAGCGACATGCCCAGTGACCGTCTCCTGCGCATCCACAGTGCCGAGTTCCAGGCCATGGCCGAGAGGGTCCTGCGGGTCACCCGGCTCACCTCCCGGCTGAACGTCCTGCCTTTCGAGGACGAAGCGGGCAAGGCGGAACTGCTGGAACAGATCCTCGGCAGACCGCTGCCGCCGAGCGTCACGATCTACCCGCCCTTCTACACGGACCACGGCCTCAACCTCGATCTCGCCGAGCGCGTCTTCATCAACCAGAACTGCACGTTCCTGGACTATGCGGGCATCCGGCTGGGCGAGCGCGTGATGGTCGGGCCGAAGGTCACGTTCATCACCGGCGGCCACCCGGTGGATCCCGAGGAGCGGCGGCTGTACCTCACCGGCGCGCCCATCGATGTGGCGGAGAACGTGTGGATCGGTGCGGGTGCCACCATCCTGCCCGGCGTCAGTATCGGCCGGGACGCTGTGATCGCAGCCGGCGCGGTGGTGGCCGATGACGTTCCGCCGGCGAGTCTGGTGACCGGCGGCAAGGCCACCGTGAAACGGGAGTGGTGACGTTCTCCCCACCGCGGGCGAGGCAGGGGCCCAGGCCGTGTCTTCCCCTGCCTTCCCCCAGCTCATCAACAGGTGATCCATCGCCATCGGCGCGAAGGCCGCCAACAATCATGAAACCGAACAGCCCGCGCGCCCGGGGAACATCCCGGAACCTCACCCCTTCCTGACTCCGCTCCCGGCCAGTAACCTGACTGAGCGTCAGCTATTTGCACCGAGCAGGAGCGGGGCTCAGCGATGCTTGGATCCACTCACGGCACCCTCACCTCCGACCTCCGCGCACGTGTCGTCGCCTGCGGAGTCGATCCCCGTGACGCGGTCCACGACGCCGCGTCGGCGACCGCGGGCGCAGGGGATCTGGATGTCAGCGGACGGCCGCTGTACGCGCCGGTGCCCGATCTGGACCGGCTCTTCCGGCCCCGGGCGGTGGCGGTGGTCGGGGCGTCGGATCAGGAGGGGAGGCCGGGTGCGGGGATCACTCGGCGGCTGATCGGGTGGGCGGAGAGGGTCGGGGCGCGGGTGTATCCCGTGCATCCGGGGCGGGAGAGGGTGTACGGGCTGCGGTGTGTGGGCTCGGTGGGGGAGCTGGGGGAGCTGCCGGAGCGGGTGGATGTGGCGGTGCTGCTGGTCCGGGATCCGCTGCCGGTGATGGGGGAGTTGGCGGAGGCGGGGATCGGGTTCGCGGTGGCGTTCGCGTCGGGGTACGCGGAGACGGGGGCGGAGGGGGCGCGGGCGCAGGAGCGGCTGGCGGAGGAGGCGCGGCGGGTCGGGGTGCGGCTGTTGGGGCCGAATACGAATCTGAACGCGTTCGAGGCGTTCCGGGAGGATCTGCCGGGGCCGGCGATCGCGCTGATCACGCAGTCGGGGCATCAGGGCAGGCCGGTCTTCACTCTTCAGGAGCTGGGGGTGCGGCTGTCCCACTGGGCGCCCACGGGCAATGAGGCGGATCTGGAGACCGCCGATTTCATCTCGTACTTCTGTGAGCGGCCCGAGGTGGGGGCCATCGCCTGTTACGTGGAGGGGCTCAAGGACGGCCGCGCGTTTCTGCTCGCCGCCGACCGCGCGGCACGGCGCGGGGTGCCGGTGGTCGCCGTGAAGGTGGGGCGGACGGCGGTGGGGGCGCGGACGGCGGCCTCGCACACCGGGAAGCTGACCGGGGCGGACCGGGTGGTGGACGCGGCGATGCGGCAGTACGGGGTGATCCGGGTCGATGGTCTGGATGAGCTCCAGGACACCTCGGCGCTGCTGGCGCGGGCCCGGGAGCCGGTGGCCGACGGGGTGGTCGTGTACTCGATCTCGGGCGGCACGGGGGCGCACTTCGCCGATCTGGCCAGCGCCGCCGGGCTGCGGCTGCCGGCGCTCTCCCCGGCCCGGCAGCGCGAACTCCACCAGTGGATCCCGGAGTACCTCAGTGTCGCCAATCCGGTGGACAACGGCGGCCATCCGGTCGGCGACTGGCGGGGACGGAAGATCATCGACTCGATCCTGGCGGACCCGGGGGTGGGGGTGCTGATCTGTCCGATCACGGGGCCCTTCCCGCCGCTGAGCGACCGGCTCGCGCAGGATCTGGTGGCCGCCGCCGAGGCGACCGAGAAGCTGGTGTGCGTGGTGTGGGGATCGCCGGTGGGCACGGAGGACGCGTACCGCCGGACGCTGCTGGGCTCCTCGCGGGTCGCCACCTTCCGTACCTTCGGCAACTGCATCACCGCCGTACGCGCCCATCTCGACCACCACCGCTTCACCAGCGGCTACCGCTCGCCCTTCGACGAGGCCCCGCGCATCCCCTCGCCCTCGGCGCGCAAGGCTCGGGAGCTGCTGAGCCCCGGCCGGCGGCTGAGCGAGCACGCGGCGAAGCAGCTGCTGCGGGCGTACGGGATCCGGGTGCCGCGCGAGCAGTTGGTGACCAGCGCGGCGGCGGCGGTGCGGGCGGCAGCGCTGATCGGGTACCCGGTGGTGATGAAGGCGTCCGGGGACCGGCTCGCGCACAAGTCGGAGCTGGGGCTGGTGGCGGTCGGGCTGACCTCGGCGAGTCAGGTGCGGGAGGTCTACCGGGAGCTGACCGAGATCGCGCGCCAGGAGGACATCGAGCTGGACGGGGTGCTGGTCTGCCAGCTGGTGGACCGGGGGGTCGAGATGGTCGTGGGCGTGTCCCAGGACGCGCTGTTCGGGCCGACCGTGACGGTGGGGCTCGGCGGGGTGCTGGTGGAGGTGCTCCAGGACACGGCGGTACGAGTCCCTCCGTTCGGCGAGGACCAGGCGCGGGCGATGCTCGGGGAGCTGCGGGGGCGGGCGCTGCTGGAGGGGGTGCGGGGCGGTCCGCCGATGGATGTGGACGCGCTGGTGGAGGTCGTGCTGCGGGTGCAGCGGATGGCGCTGGAGCTGGGGGACGGCCTGGCGGAGCTGGAGATCAATCCGCTGGTGGTGCTGGAGCGCGGCCAGGGGGCGGTGGCGCTGGACGCGCTCGCGGTGTGCCGATGAGCGGGGACGAGGACAGGGGCGGGGACGGGGACGGGGACGAGGTGCTGGACCGGGTCGGCGGCGGCGTTCTGTGGATCACCCTCAACCGGCCGGAGGTCATGAACGCGGTGACGTGGGAGCAGCGCGAGCGGATCGTCGCGCTGCTCGACGGGGCCAATGCCGATCCGGCGGTGCGGGCCGTGGTGATCACCGCCTCCGGGCGGGGTTTCTGCGCGGGCGCGGATCTGCGCGGCTCCGCCGCCGGGCCACCGGCACAGCGGGGGACGGGCGAGGTGGCCCGTACGGTCCGGCGCGGGGCGCAGCGGCTGATCGCCGCCGTGCTGGAGTGCGAGAAGCCGGTGATCGCGGCGGTCAACGGCACGGCGGCGGGCATCGGCGCGCATCTCGCCCTCGCCTGCGATCTGGTGGTGGCGGCGGAAGGGGCCCGGTTCATCGAGGTGTTCGTCCGGCGCGGACTGGTCCCGGACGGCGGCGGGGCGTATCTGCTGCCCCGGCTGATCGGGCCGGCGCGGGCCAAGGAGCTGATGTTCTTCGGGGACGCGCTCACGGCCGCCGAGGCCGAACGGATCGGGCTGGTCAACCGGGTGGTGGCGGACGGCGAGCTGGAGCGGACGGCCCGGGAGTGGGCCGAGCGCCTTGCCCGGGGGCCGACGCGGGCGCTGGCGCTGACCAAGCAGCTGGTGAACGCCTCGCTGGAGTCGGACCGTGCGACGGCCTTCGCGGCGGAGGCGGCGGCGCAGGAGATCAATATGTCGACCCGGGACGCGCGGGAGGGCGTGGCGAGCTTCGTGGAGCGCCGGAGCCCCTCGTTCGAGGGCCGCTGATCCGAAGCCGTGGTTCAGGGCGTCCGGGGAAGGAAGATCCGTACATCGCCGACGTCGGGGTCTCCGACGAGCACGGAGAGTTCGGGCCGGGGGTCGGTGCCCGCGATCAGCCAGAACTGCTCGTCGCCGCAGCCGGTCACCCGGACGGCGTCGCGGTGCCCGTACTCCTCTTCGTCGATCGACCACTCCCCCACGCCCTGGCAGCCCTCGCCCTCGGGTCCCATCGGCGCGTCGATCAGGGCTGCGGAGCCGTCCGCGTCGAGCCGGATCAGGGCCTCGTCCGGGCCCTCCCACTCCCCGGCCAGCCGGCCGGCGGTGAGCCGGGGCGGCTCGTACTCCTCGATCACTCCGCCCATCGTGGCGAGGGCCAGCGCTCCGACCGTCGCGGGCACCAGCAGGACGGTCGCGCCGAAGGCGTGGAACCAGATGCCCAGCCGGGTGTACGGGGTCTCCCGCGCGGCTTCGGCGCGGCGGTAGCGGGCCATGGCGAGCAGCGGCGGGACGGTTCCGGCGGTGAGCCAGGCCCAGGCCGTGAGGTATCCGGCGCCGAGCAGGGCGAGCGGTACGGCCCAGAGCGCGGCGAAGGCGGCGGCGAAGGCGGCGGGGAGGAGGAGCGCCCGGCGCGGTGACGGCCCGCCGGCGCGGCGTACGGCCCAGGCGGCGACCGCGCGCACGGGCACCGGGAGGGCGATGGCGAAGAGCAGCCCGGCGACGGGCACGATCAGCGGGGCGACCACCAGCAGACAGAGGAAACCGAACGCGGACGGCGGCACTCCGTAGTCGTCCTCGGTGACCGTCTCCACGATGAAGCACGCGGTGAGGGCGACGGCGAGCTGCACGGCGCTCGCGCCCGCCCCCACGGCGACATCTCTCGGTTCCCAGCGCCAGGGCCGGGAACATCCTGTTCGTCCCATGTGGCCGACCGTATGTCCGGGGCTTTTCCGCGCTGTCGCCAGGGTTCTCATCTGACGATCCGTCAGTTTCAATGGAGTGGTGATGGGACACGCGGCCATGGCCGCCACCGCCGTCCGGTGCCTCAAAGCGCCCGGGGCGCCCGGGGCACCCGGAACGCCCTTACCGCCCAGGCCGGACCGGCGGCCTCCGGTCGCCCCGGCGGAGGTGCGGCGGGTGCTGGGGAACTTCCCCAGCGGGGTCACCGTCATCGCCGCCCGCGACGGGGAGGGCCCGGCCGGGTTCGCCTGCCAGTCGTTCTCGTCGCTGTCGCTCGATCCGCCGCTGGTGCTCTTCCTGGTCGGCCGCGCCTCGGCCAGCTGGCCCCGGATCGCCCGCGCCGGGGTGTTCTGCGCCACCGTGCTGGGCGAGGAACAGGGCGGGCTGTGCCGGGCGTTCGCGGTCAGCGGGGCGGACAAGTTCGCCGGGGTGGCGCACACCCCCGCGCCGGTCACCGGCTCGCCGCTGCTCGCGGGCGGCACCGCCTGGGCGGACTGCGCGATCCGGGCGGTGCACACCGGCGGCGACCATCTGATCGTGGTGGGCCGGATCGAGGCGCTCGGCACCACGGGCGACGGCGAGCCGCTCGTCTTCCACCGGGGGCGGTTCCGCGGACTCAGAGCGCCGGGAGGTCCGGGCTCCGCGCCGGCCGGGTGATCACCAGGGCCATCAGCGCGGCCATCGCGCAGAGGCCCCCGGAGGCGTACCAGACCACGTCGTACGAGCCGAAGACATCGCGCGCCACCCCGCCCGCGAAGGCCACCACCGCCGCGCCGACCTGGTGCGAGGCGAGCACCCAGCCGAAGACGATCGCGCTGTCCTCGCCGTAGTGCTCACGGCACAGGGCGATGGTCGGCGGGACGGTCGCCACCCAGTCGAGGCCGTAGAAGACGATGAAGAAGACCATGGGCAGTTCGACGGAGGGGGCCAGCAGCATCGGCAGGAAGAGCAGGCTCACCCCGCGCAGCGCGTAGTAGACCGCCAGCAGTCGGCGGGCGTCGAAGCGGTCGGTGAACCAGCCGGAGGCGATGGTGCCGATGACGTCGAAGACGCCGACGACGGCGAGCAGCGAGGCGGCGGCCGTGATCGGCATGCCGTGGTCGTGGGCGGCGGGCACGAAGTGGGTCTTCACCAGGCCGTTGGTGGTCGCTCCGCAGATCGCGAAGGTGCCCGCCAGCAGCCAGAACGGGCCGGTGCGCACGGCCTTGAGGAGCACCGCGACGGTGCGGCGGGCCGCGCCGGGGACCGGCGGGGGCTTGGGGGTGAAGACCTCGGCCCCGTACGCCGTGGTGCCGGTGTCGGCCGGGTGGTCGCGCAGCAGCAGCCAGACGAAGGGGACGACGGCGAGCGCGGAGAGGGCGACGGTGATGGCGGCGGGCCGCCAGCCGTGGTTCTCCACCAGCCAGGAGAGCAGCGGCAGAAAGACCAGCTGGCCGGAGGCCCCGGCGGCGGTGAGGATGCCGGTGACCAGGCCGCGCCGCTTGACGAACCAGCGGTTGGTGACGGTCGCGGCGAAGGCGAGCGCCATCGAGCCGCTGCCGAGGCCGACCAGAACACCCCAGTACAGCACCATCTGCCAGGGCTCGGTCATGACCACGGTGAGCGCCGAGCCGCCCGCGATGACGGTGAGGGCGGCGGCGACGACCCGGCGGATGCCGTAGCGGTCCATCAGGGCGGCGGCGAAGGGCGCGGTCAGCCCGTACAGCGCGAGATTGACCGAGACGGCGAAGCCGATGCTGCCGCGCGACCAGTCGAACTCCTCGTGCAGGGGCTCGATCAGCAGGCCCGGCAGGGAGGCGAATCCGGCGGCTCCGATGATCGTCACAAAGGCGACGGCGGCGACGGACCAGGCGCGGTGCACGGTGAAGCGGCGCGCGGGCGGATCGGGGACGAGGGGTACGGGTTCGGCTTGGCGTGTCTCGGTCACGGATCCAGCTTCCGGCGCACGGTCCACCGTCATCGAGTGGCCCGAAGGACACCTTCCGTTAGGATCGGGCCATGGCTTCTTCCCCGCCGCACCGCGTCGTCGTCCTGGCGCTCCCCGGGGTGATCCCCTTCGAGCTGTCGATTCCGCACCGCATCTTCGGCCGGTCCGTCTCCCCCGCCGGTGATCCGCTCTACACGGTCACCACCTGCACCGGCGTCCCCGGACCGGTCGCCACCGAGGCCGACTTCGCGGTGTGCGTGACGCACGGCCCCGAGGCGCTGGCCGAGGCGGACACGGTGATCGTCCCGGCCGCGCACCGGACGCCCGCCCTCACCGAGGACGGCAGGCTCCCGGAGGAGCTGGCCGAGATCTTCGCCCACATCCGGCCGGGGACCCGGATGGCGTCCATCTGCACGGGCGGCTTCTTCCTCGCGGCGGCCGGCTTCCTCGACGGCCGTCCCGCGACGACCCACTGGAGCGCGGTGGACCGCTTCCAGCGGCTCTTCCCCTCGGTCAGGGTCGATCCGGACGTGCTGTACGTGGACGACGGCGATGTGCTGACCTCGGCGGGCGTCGCGGCCGGGATCGACCTCTGCGTCCACATGGTCCGCCGCGACCACGGCTCGGCCGTCGCCAACGACGTGGCCCGGCGCAGCGTCGTACCGCCGCACCGCGACGGCGGCCAGGCGCAGTACATCCGGCGGCCGGTCCCCGAGCCGCAGTTCGCCACCACCTCCACCGCGCGCGGCTGGGCGATGGACCGGCTGCACGAGCCGATCCAGCTGCGGGATCTGGCGGAGCGGGAGTCGATGAGCGTACGGACGTTCACCCGCCGCTTCCGCGAGGAGGTGGGGGTGAGCCCCGGGCAGTGGCTCACCCATCAGCGGGTGGAGCGCGCCCGTCAGCTGCTGGAGTCGACCGAGCTGTCGGTCGACCAGGTGGCGCGGGACGCCGGGTTCCGCACGGCCCAGTCGATGCGGCAGCACCTCCAGTCGGCGCTGGGGGTGGCCCCCACGGTCTACCGGCGCACCTTCCGGGCCGGCTCCCCGGGGCTCTGAGCACTAGAAGGTGAGCACCGCGCGCGTCACCCGCCCGGCGCGGGCGTCGTCCGCCGCGCGGGAGAACTCCTCGACGGGGTAGGTACGGGTGGCCAGTTCGTCCAGGAGGAGCAGACCGCGCCGGTAGAGGTCCGCGTACAGCGCGATGTCGTGCTGGGGGCGGGAGGACCCGTAGCGGCAGCCCAGGATCGACTTGTCGAGGAACATCGCGGCCGGCGGGAAGGACGCCCGGGCCGAGGGCGCGGTCATGCCGAGGAGGACGGCCTGGCCGCCCCGGTCCAGGAGGTCGATCGCCTGCCCGACGAGGGCGGTGTCGCCGACGCACTCGAAGACATGGTCGGCCCCGGTCGGCAGGGTCCGGCGCACGGCCCCGGGCGAGAGGTGGAAGCCGGTCGCGCCGAAGAGCCGGGCGGGCTTCTCCTTCGCCGGGTCCACGTCGACGGCGACGATCGCGGACGCGCCCGCGAGCCGCGCGCCCTGGACCGCGTTGAGGCCGACGCCGCCCGCGCCGATGACGACGACGCTCTCGCCCCGGCCGACGCGGGCCCGGTTCAGCACCGCCCCGACGCCGGTGAGCACGGCGCACCCGAGCAGCGCGGCCGAGGTCAGGGGGATGTCCGCCGGGATGCGTACCGCCTGCACGGCCCGGACCACCGTGCGCTCGGCGAAGGCGGAGCTGGCGGCGAACTGGTGCAGCGGCGCGCCGAGACGGCCGAAGGGCCTGCCGGGGCGGCCGATCGCGCGCCGGCACATCGTGGGGCGGCCCCGGTCGCAGTCCGCGCAGGTGCCGCAGTTGGCGAGGGTGGAGAGCGCGACATGGTCGCCGGGCGCGACATGCGTGACCCCCGGGCCGACGGCCGCGACCACCCCCGCGCCCTCGTGCCCCAGCACGAGGGGCACCGGGAAGGGGATGGTCCCGTCGATCACCGCGAGGTCGCTGTGGCAGAGCCCGGCGGCGGCGATGTCGACGAGGACCTCGCCGGGGCCCGGCCCCCGCACCCCCAGATCGCCGACGACCTCGGCCGTGACGCCGTCGAAGACGACACCTCTCATCGTGGCTCCCTCGGCAGGCCGAGCACCCGCTCGGCGATGATGTCGCGCTGGATCTCGTCCGCGCCGCCGTAGACGGTGTCCGCCCGGGTGAACAGGAACATCCGCTGCGCGGCGTCGAGCGCGTACGGCCGTTCCCCGCTCCAGTCGTACGGCCCGGCCGTGGCCGCCGCTCCCCGTACGGCCATCGCCAGCTCCCCCAGCCGCTGGTGCCAGCCGCCCCACAGCAGCTTCGCGACGCTGGGCGCGCCCGCGTCGCTCTCGTCCCCGGCTCCCAGGGTGCGCAGCGCGTTCCACCGCATGACGCGCAGCTCGGCCCACTGGGTGACCAGCCGCGCTCTCAGCAGGGGGTCGTCGATCGCGCCGGTGGCGTGCGCGGTGCGGACGACGTCGGCCAGTTCCCGTTCGAAGCCGATCTGCTGTACGAGGGTGGCAACGCCGCGTTCCCTGGCGAGCAGGCCGAGGGCGACGCGCCAGCCGTCGCCCTCGCCGCCGACGAGGTGGTCGGCGCGGGCGAGCGCCCCGTCGAAGAAGACCTCGTTGAACTCGCTGGTGCCGGTCAGCTGGCGGATGGGACGGACGTCGACGCGCCCCGGCTGGTCCATTGGGACGAGGAGGAGGGACAGGCCCCGGTGGCGGGCGGCGGCGGGGTCGGTGCGGGCGAGTACGAAGCACCAGTCGGCGTGCTGGGCGAGCGAGGTCCAGATCTTCTGGCCGGTGAGCCGGTAGGCGCGGCCGTCCCGGACGGCGGCGGTCCTGATCGCGGCGAGGTCGGAGCCCGCGCCGGGTTCGCTGTAGCCCTGGCACCAGAGTTCCTCGCCCCGGGCGACGGGGGGCAGGAAGCGGTCCTTCTGGGCCCGGGTGCCATGGCGGAGGAGGGTGGGGGCGAGGAGGTTCTCGCCGATGTGGCCGACGCGGGCGGGGGCGCGGGCGCGGGCGTACTCCTCGGCCCAGACGACCTGCTGCGCGAGGGTGGCGGTCCGGTTGCCGTACCCCTCCTCGCCCCAGCCGATGCCGATCCACCCCGCCCGGCCCAGCTCCCGCTCCCAGCGCCGCCGCGCGGGCAGCCCCTCGTGCTCGCTCCCCGGCCCGCCCCCGACCCCCCGGTACTCCTCCCCGGCCTTCTCCGCCAGCCACTCCCGCGCCCGCGCCCGGAACCCGTCGTCGTCAGCCATGCCCGTCGCCCCGTTCGGGCGGCGACAGCAGCGGCATCGGATCCACCCCCACCGTCCCGGGGAGGAACTCCGCGATCCGCTCCGGTGTCCAGACCCCCTCCGCGTACCCGGCGCGCACCTCGCGCGGCTGCGCCCAGAGCGCGATCTTCGGGCCGGCGATCGTGTAGACCTGCCCGGTGACCTCCCGGGCCCGGTCGGAGAGCAGATAGACGACGAGCGCGGCGACGTCCTCGGGTTCGCCGATCTCCTTCAGCTCGGTGGGGACGTTCGCCGACATCCGGGTGCGCGCCACGGGCGCGACCGCGTTGGCGGTGACACCGTACTTGTGGAGGCCGAGGGCGGCGCTGCGGACGAGGGAGACGACGCCGCCCTTGGCGGCCGAGTAGTTCGCCTGGGCCACGGACCCCTGGTGGCTGCCGCTGGTGACCCCGATGAGGGTGCCGGAGCGCTGCCGCCGCAGCACCGCCGAGGCGGCGCGGAAGACGGTGAAGGTGCCTTTGAGGTGGGTCGCGAGGACCGGATCCCACTCCTCCTCGGTCATGTTGAAGAGCATCCGCTCGCGGAGGATCCCGGCCGCGCAGACGACCCCGTCGAGCCGCCCGTACTCCGCGAGCGCGACATCCACCACCCGTTGCCCGCCCGCCATGGTGGAGATGTCGTCGGCGACGGCGACCGCTCTCCCCCCGGCGTCCGCGATCTCCCGGGCGACGGACTCGCCGACCTCGGAGGCGGGCTCGCGGCCGTCGAGGGCGACGCCGTGGTCGTTGACGACGACCGCCGCCCCCTGGGCCGCCGCGACCAGTGCCACCGCGCGGCCGATGCCCCGGCCCGCGCCGGTGACGGCGATGACCTTGCCTGCCAAGAAGTTCCCCATGTCCGGCCCCTTCCGACGGTTTCTGACGGACCGTTAGATTTCTGTGGGCGAGGCACAGCATCTCCGCCCGGAGTCACGAGCACAAGCCCCGGGCCGCATCTTCAGGAGGCACGATCGGCGATGTCACTTCCCCCGGAGTTCCACGAGATCGCCCGGCGCGTCAACAACTGGGGCCGCTGGGGCGGGAGCGACGAGATCGGGACGCTCAACCTGATCACCGGCGAGGCGGTGCGCGCAGGCGTCGCCACCGTCCGGAGCGGGGAGCGGATCCCGCTGGCGCTCCCGCTGCGGCAGGGCGGGGTCCAGAGCGGACTGGTCCCCGGCAGGGTCGACCCGCTGCACACCATGACCCAGATCAACGCGGAGCTGTTCGGGCCGGGGGCGGTGGCCGTCAGCGACGACACCGTGACCATGGGGCTCCAGGCGGCCACCCACTGGGACGCCCTGACCCACGCCTCCCACTCGGGCCGGATCTACAACGGCCGCCCGGCGGACACCATCACCGCCCACACCCGGGCGCGGTTCAGCGGAATCGACTCCTTCCCCCCGCTCCTGACGCGCGGCGTCCTGCTGGACGTGGCCCGCACCAAGGGCGTCGACCGGCTGCCCGCCGCGCACGCGGTGACGCCCGAGGACCTGGACGAGGCGGCCGAGTTCGGCCGGGTGACCGTCGCCGCCGGGGACGTCGTGCTCGTACGGACCGGTCAGCTCGCGCTCTGTCTGGCCGGGGACCGGCGGGGCTACGGCTTCCCCTCCCCGGGTCTCTCGGTGCGCACCCCCGAGTGGTTCCACGCGCGGGATGTCGCCGCCGTCGCCAACGACACCCTGACCTTCGAGATCACGCCGCCCGAGATCGAGGGGCTGTGGCTGCCGGTGCACGCGCTGGACCTGGTCGAGATGGGGATGCCGCAGGGCCAGAACTGGAATCTCGAAATCTTGTCCACAGCCTGTGCACAGGCGCGCCGGTACGCCTTCCTGCTCTCGGCCGCGCCCGAGCCCTTCGTCGGCGGCACGGGATCGCCCGTGGCCCCCGTCGCCGTGCTGTGAAAAGCCTCAACGGCGGGCGGTGAGCAGCAGGCGGGCCGCCTCGCGCTCGTACGCGGGCTCCGGCGCGCCCCGGTCGACCTCGCACCAGATGGACTTGCCGCAGCCCTCCCGCCGCCAGCCCCAGCGGTCGGCGAGCCCGTCGACCAGCTCCAGGCCGCGCCCGCTGGTGTCGCCCCCGGCGGCGTGCCTCGGGCGCGGCGGCCGGGGGCAGGTGTCGGCGACCTCGACGCGCACGGTCCCCGCCTCCACGGCGCCCGCGCCGAAGAGGACCCGCAGCACGGCCGGGCAGCCGGTGTGCACCACGGCGTTGGTGACCAGCTCGGAGATCAGCAGGATCAGGGTGTCGGTCAGCGGCTCGTCACCCCGCATCCCGGACTTGACCAGCCGGGAGCGGGCCCATCTTCGCGCCCGACCCACCTCCGCGGGGTCGGGCCCGACCTCCAACTGAACCTGGAGCACCTGCACCGCTCACACCATCCGAACCGGCGGACACATCGCCTTGTGCCGCGACTGGGCCATGGATCTCGACCAGGTCACTGAAAGTGACACTCTTACGGAACAGCATGGTTGACGTACAGTCACCGAAACAAGCTCTTCGGGCATATTCCAGCGCGAAGGAGTACCCGTGGCGCATACTGTGCGACGCGCGCCGCGGAGAGTCGAACAGAGGCTCGTAGACCGCCTGGCCAGGGGAGTCGACACGGCTCGCATCCCATGGACGGTACCCGGTCCGGAGCCCGCCGCCGGGGTTCTCCGCCGGGGCGAAGGACACGAGCCGGTCACGACGCTCAGTGATGATGAGCGGGCCGGTCAGCCGCCGCCGACACCCAGCGTCTCCGCCTCGATCTCCTCGGCCGCCGCCGCCACGGGCCATGTCCGGGCGCGTGTCCAGGCCCTCTTGAGATGCAGATGGACCTCCGCCTCCCAGGTGAAGCCCATTCCGCCGTACACCTGGACGCAGTCGCGCGCGCCCAGCACGGCGGCCTCGTCGGCGAGGAGTTTGGCCCCGGCGATCTCGACGGGGTCCCCGGTGACGGCCGCCGCGTACACCGCGACCCGCGCGAGTTCCACCCGTACGAGCATCTCCGCGCACAGGTGTTTGACGGCCTGGAACGAACCCACCGGCCGGCCGAACTGCTCGCGCTCCCCCGCGTACCGCACGGCGGACTCGGTGGTGCGGGCGGCGCTGCCGAGCTGTTCGGCGGCGGTCAGCAGCGCGGCGGCCGGGTCGTGGCCCCCGGCCGCCGGGCGCGGGAGCCGGTGCAGGGGGGTGAGGGGGTCGACCGAGCGCAGCGGCACGGCTCCGGTGAGGTCGGGGGCGGGGTCCCCGGCGACCCGGTCGGCCGCCTCCAGCCAGGCCACCAGCTCCCCGTCGACGCGGGTGACCACGCTCTCGCCGGTCGCGGCCCCCGCCACCGTCCCGGCGGCGAGATGGGTGGCCACCAGCGGCCCCGGCAGCAGCACCCGGCCGGCCTCCTCGAAGACGAGGACCGCCTCGGCCGCCCCGAGCCCCACCCCGCCCGCCGCCTCCGGGAGCCGCAGCGCGAACACCCCCGCGTCCCCCAGCGCGCGCCAGAGCCCGCGCAGCCGGGCCCGGTCCACCGGCTCCCGGAGCGCCTGCGGCGGCCAGAGCCGCGCCAGCAGTTCGCGGGTCCCGGCGCGCAGCGCCCGCTGGTCCTCGGTGAGCCGGAAGTCCACGCCGTCAGCCGCCCTTCGGAAGGCCGAGGATCCGCTCGGCGATGATGTTCCGCTGGATCTGGGAGGTGCCGGCCGCGATGGTGTACGAGAGGGAGCCCAGCCGCTCCGCCGTCCAGCGGCCGTCCAGATCCAGGCCGTCGTCCCCGGCGACCAGGGCCGCCGCCTCGTACAGCTCCTGACGGGCGCGCGAGTAGCGCAGCTTGAGGACCGAGCCGCCCGTGCCGGGGGGTCCGCCGGTCGCCCGGGACTCGCTCGCGTTCCACTGGATCAGCCGCCACAGCGCGCGGAACTCGGCGTTCAGCCGGCCCAGGGTGCGCCGGAGCACCGGGTCGTCCCACTGTCCGCCCGCCCGCGCGGCGGCGGCGATCCCGTCCAGGGCGCGGCGGCAGGCCACCACTTCGCCCGCGAAGGCGGTGCCGCGCTCGAAGGCGAGGGTGACCATGGTGACCCGCCAGCCGTCGTTCTCCGCGCCGATCCGGTTGGCGAGGGGGACCCGTACCCCGTCGAGGAAGACCTCGGCGAACTCGGCGGTCCCGGTGAGGGTGCGCAGCGGCCGTACGGTCACTCCCGGCGCGTCCATGGGCATCGCGAGCCAGGAGATCCCCCGGTGTCTGGGGGCGGCGGGGTCGGTGCGGACGAGGAGTTCGCACCAGTCGGCGATCTCCGCGTGGGAGGTCCAGACCTTGGAACCGGTGACGAGGTAGTCGTCGCCCTCGCGCACCGCCCTGGTGCGCAGGGAGGCGAGGTCGGAGCCCGCGCCGGGCTCGCTGAAGCCCTGGCACCAGACCTCGTCGCCGCGCAGCACGGGTTCGAGCCAGCGCGCGCGCTGTTCGGCGGTGCCCTCGGCGGCGATGGTGGGCCCGGCGTGCAGCAGGCCGACGAAGTTGGCCCCGACGTAGGGCGCGCCCGCGCGTTCGGTCTCCTCCAGGAAGATCAGCCGCTGGGCGGGGGGCGCGTCCCAGTGGAGCCTGCCGTATCCGGCCTCGTACAGCGTGCGCTGCCAGCCGGTGTCGTACGCGCGCCGGGCGGGCCAGTCGCCGGGGTCCGGGCGGCCGGGGAGCGCGGGCAGGGCGCGGGCGAGCCACTGGCGCAGCCGGGCCCGGAACTCCTCTTCCTCCTCGGTGTGGGCCAGCTCCACTACTGGTCCAGGTCCAGGCCGAGCATGCGGATGGCGTTGCCGCGCATCAGCTTGTAGACGGTCTCCTCGTCGAGTCCGCGCACATGGTCGAGCGCGACCTCCTTGGTGTGGGGGAAGGTCGAGTCGACATGGGGATAGTCGGTCTCGAAGGTGGCGTTGTCGCGGCCGACGGCGTCGAGCGAGGCGATGCCGTGCTTGTCGCGGAAGAAGCAGCAGAAGATCTGCCGGTAGTAGTACGTGGAGGGCGGCTCGGGAACGGTGTCCTTGACCCCGCCCCAGGCCCGGTGCTCGCGCCAGACGTCGTCGGCGCGCTCCAGGGCGTACGGGATCCAGCCCATCTGGCCCTCGCTGTAGGCGAGCTTGAGCCGGGGGAAGGCGACCAGGACCCCGCTGAAGAGGAAGTCCGTCATCGAGGCCATCGCGTTGTTGAAGCTGAGCGCGGCCTGGACGGCGGGCGGGGCGTCGGGGGAGGCGGCCGGCATCTGGGACGAGGAGCCGATGTGCATGTTGACGACGGTCCCGGTCTCCTCGCAGACGGCGAAGAGCGGGTCCCAGTGGCCGGAGTGGATCGACGGCAGCCCCAGATGGGTGGGGATCTCGGAGAAGGTGATCGCCCGCACCCCGCGCGCCGCGTTCCGCTTCACCTCGGCGACGGCGAGGGAGACGTCCCAGAGGGGGATGATGCAGAGCGGGATCAGCCGGCCGCCGCTGTCCCCGCACCACTCCTCGACCATCCAGTCGTTGTAGGCGCGGACACAGGCGAGGGCGACCTCCTTGTCCTTGGCCTCGGCGAAGGTCTGGCCGCAGAAGCGGGGGAAGGTGGGGAAGCAGAGCGAGGCCTCCACATGGTTGAGGTCCATGTCCTTGAGGCGCTCCGCCGGGTCCCAGCAGCCGGGCCGCATCTCCGCCCGGGTGATTCCCTCCAGGGTCATCTCGTCGCGGTCAAAGCCGACGGCCGCGATATTCCGTTTGTACGGGAACCGCAGATCCTCGTAGATCCACCAGTCGGCGGGCGGGCCCTCGGGGTCCATGGTGATGCGGTACTTCCCGCCGATGTAGGCCAGCTCGCCGATGCCCGCGGTGAGCGGCCGGGGTCCGCGCTCGCGGTACTTCGCCGGGAGCCAGGTCTCGAAGAGGTGCGCGGGCTCGATGACATGGTCGTCGACGCTGACGATCCGGGGAAGCTCGGCCATGGTGTTCCCTCCGCGGGGCCTGTTCACCGGCCCTCAACTGATGACCCGTCAGATATCAGGCTAGCCCCGGCCCCCTGGACCGACAAGGCGGGCGGCCCTACGCTCTCGCCAGCACCTGACGGCCCATCACCTGTGGAGGGGTACGGGATGAACGAGACCGCGCACGCCCTCGGCCGCTCGCCCACCCTCTGGGAGCTGACCCGCCGCCGCGCCGAGCTCACCCCCGACCGGCCCGTCCTCCTCCAGGACGACCGCGTCCTGACCTTCGGCGAACTGCGCGACGGCGCGGAGACGGCCGCCGCCGGGCTCTTCGAGCGCGGGGTCCGCCCCGGCACCGTGGTCGCCTGGCAGCTCCCCACCCGTGTCGAGACCGTCCTGCTCTCCCTCGCGCTCGCCCGGCTCGGCGCGGTCCAGTCCCCCGTCATCCCCTTCCACCGCGACCGCGAAGTCGCCTATGTACTGCGCGAGTCCAAGGCCGAGTTCTTCGCCGTCCCCGGCGTCCGGCGCGGCTTCGATCACACCGCGATGGCCCGCCGCCTCGGCGCGCGCGGCGTCTTCGAGGCGTACGGGGACCTCCCGCGCGGCGACCCCTCGATCCTGCCCCCGCCGCCCGCCGACGGCACCGCCGTACGCTGGATCCACTGGACCTCCGGCACCACCGCCGACCCCAAGGGCGTCCTGCACACCGACCGCTCCCTGATCGCGGGCGGCTCCTGCCTCGCCCACGCGCTGCGGCTCACCGCCGACGACATCGGCTCGATCGCCTTCCCGTACGCGCACATAGGCGGCGTGGACTATCTGGTGATGCTGCTGATGTACGGCTTCCCCGCGGTCCTCTTCGAGCGGTTCGCCCTCCCCGGGGCGCTCGCCGAGTACCGGAGGCACGGCGTCACCACGGCCGGCGGCTCGACCGCCTTCTACTCGATGCTCCTCGCCGAGCAGCGCGAGCACCCCGGCCGCCCGCTGATCCCCACCCTCCGTCTGCTGGCGGGCGGCGGCGCGCCCCGACCGCCGGAGCTGTACCACGCGGTCGTCCGCGAGCTGGGCTGCGAACTCGCCCACGGCTACGGCATGACCGAGGCCCCGATGATCACCATGGGATCCCCCGGCGACACCCCCGGAAACCTGGCGGCCACCGAGGGCCGCCCGCCGCCCGGGATGGAGATCCGGATCGTGGACGGGGAGGTGCGGCTGCGCGGCGAGGCGGTGTGCCGGGGGTATCTGGACCCGGCGCTGACGGCGGAGGCCTTCGACGAGGACGGCTTTCTGCGCACCGGCGATCTGGGGCGGCTCACCGCGGACGGGCATCTGGTGCTCACCGGCAGACTCAAGGACATCATCATCCGCAAGGGCGAGAACATCTCCGCGCGCGAGATCGAGGATCTCCTCCACGCCCACCCCGCCGTCGCCGAGGCCTCCGTCGTCGGCCTGCCCGACCCCGTACGCGGCGAACGCGTCTGCGCGGTGGTGGTGCTCCGCCCCGCCGCCGAGCCGCTCACCCTGCCGGCCGCCACCGCCTTCCTCCGGGAGCGCGGCCTGGCGGTGCACAAACTCCCCGAGCGGCTGGAGACGGTGCCGGAGCTGCCGCGCGGGGGCTCGCTCCGGAAGGTGCTCAAGCAGCGGCTGCGGGAGCGCTTCTCCTGATGGGCCCGGCCCACGGACGCGGGGCTCACGGACGCGGGGCTCACGGGCGCGGGGCTCACGGGCGCGGGAGTCATGCCCCCTGGGGCAGATCGAGGATCATCACATCCATGACGAATCCATCGGCCCCACCGCGTGCCTCCCCCACCTTTCGGTACCCCCACCGCCGGTAGGCCGCCAGCGCGGCCGTCGCCTCCGGCCACATGTTCAGCATCACCCGCTCCTCGCCCGCCCCCTCGATCAGCGCGCCGTGCAGCCGCCGCCCCACGTCCAGCCGCCGCCAGCGGGCCCGTACCGCCAGCTCCATCAGCCCGAACGTGCGCCGCCCGTCCTCCCGGTCCATCCCCTCGGCCACCGGCGTGATCATGCGGTCCCACCATTCGGTCGCCGCCCCCAGCGCGTGCCCGTACGCCATCCCCACCGGCTCCCCGTCCGCGTCCCGCGCGATCGCCGCCCTGAACCCCGGCTCCCGCACCTTCGAGTCGAACCGCAGAAAACCGGCCTCCACTCCTTCCGCCGTCTCGAAGTACGGCGGCTCCGCGAACACCTCCGCGTACACCTTCCGCAACTCCCCCTCCGCCCGCGCGGCCCCCGCCCCGTCCAGCCGCTCCACAGTGACCGTCTCCCGCACTGTCATCGCCGTCCCCTCCCGCTCTGTGTCCGGATCCAGTAACCATGCCCTCTACACCCACGTCGGGACACCCCTGATCGTGGCAAGGTGGTGCCGCCACAAGTCCGGAGTCATCACCGTCTACCTCAGAGGTGTGGCCACGTGCCCCGACCGGTGAAATCGACAACAGCCGCCACCATCACCGCCGACGAAGACGTCGCGCGACAACAGGCGGAGATCACCCGGCTGCTGCTCCACCACATCCACGCGCCCCTCGCCGCCGATCTCTACCTCCGCGGCATCCTCCCCGCGCCCGCACCCGCCGAGGCCGTCCGCTTCGTCATCGGCAGCAGAAAGACCCGTACCCCCGAAGGGCTCCTCGGCTACGAGATCCCCCTCCGCGCGAACGGGGAGCACGGGGAACTCCGCACCGGCCACGACATCACCGGGATCCTGCGAACCCTCCTCACCGGCACCCACATCTGGTCCACCAGCCGTGTGAGCGACGTCATGGGCATGACCCTCATCCGCGTGGATCCCGCCACTCTGGCCCCCTGCACCGCCAACCGCGACGACCGGGCCCTGACCGTCCTGCACGGCATCACCGCCCCCGCCGCCGAGGAGCGGCCCGACCCCCGGCTGCGCGGATTCCTCTATCTCACCAAGGACCGGCTCCGCCTCTACCTCGACAGCGAGAGCGCCCCCAGCGTCATCGCCGCCGACGTCCGACCCTCCAGCGGCGTCACCACCCTCCTCGCCTCCCTCCCCGCCCTGCTCGCCGAGGAGGGGCTCCGCACGGTCGACGAGGCCGATCCGCACTGCCGCTGTCTGGTGGACCTCACCGGAAGCTAGCCCGCCCGCCTCGGCAAGTGGCCTGATCAGCACCGTTCTTGGAGAGGCCCGCCCAGGCCGCCGACCAGCCCCTGATAGCGTCCGCCAAGGGTTCCCCGACGCGCGATGGAGATCGTCCATGAAGCTGCTCCCGCTGTTCCTCCGGCGGCCGATCGAGGCGGTCTACGAGCGCCGCCTGGCCTCCACCCTGGCGGGGCTCCCGCGCCCGAAACACGTCGGCATCATGCTCGACGGCAACCGCCGCTGGGCCCGGCAGGCCGGCCTCTCCGACGTCCGCGACGGCTACCGCGCCGGCGGCGCCAAAGCCACCGAGTTCCTCGGCTGGTGCACCGCCGCCGGCATCGAGCACGTCACCCTCTTCATGCTCTCCGACGACAACCTCGGCCGCCCCGCCGAACAGCTCGTCCCCCTCATCGAAGTCATCGAAGAGACCGTCCAGGACATCACCGCCCCCGGCCGCCCCTGGGAGGTCCAGGTCATCGGCTCCCTCGACATGCTCCCCGGCGCCAGCGCCCGCGTCCTCAAGGAAGCCACCTCCACCACCACCGGCCGCGGCGGCCTCAAAGTCGACATCGCCATCGGCTACGGCGGCCGTCGCGAAATCGTCGACGCCGTCAAAAGCGCCTTCGAAGACCACATCTCCTCCGGCGGCGACCCCCTCGAACTCGTCGAACGCTTCGAGATCGAGGACATCTCCCGCCACCTCTACTCCCCCACCGCCGCCCACACCGACTTCATCATCCGCACCTCCGGCGAACAGCGCCTCTCCGGCTTCCTCCTCTGGCAGTCCGCCTACGCCGAAATGCACTGGGTCGACTGCTACTGGCCCGCCTTCCGCCACGTCGACTTCCTCCGCGCCCTCCGCTCGTACGCGAACCGCGAGCGACGCTTCGGCAAGTGAAGTGCCCCGGACAGCCTCCGCCCACACGGGTTTATGCCACAACGCGCATAGTCGCGTCCCTGCATGGACGCCCGGTCGGCACCCCCGTACGGTCATGGCCATCAGGGGCCGACCGGCCCCGGACCCAAGGGGGTTCGATCATGGCTCGTGAGGAACTGACCCGGCTCACCGGCAACGGAAACGGCACGTGCGGAGGGGAGGACTGCCCGAACGTCTACCGCACGGCGAAGGGGTCGTTCGTGGTTCAGGGCGACATGTCCCGCGTGTTCGACGCACCGGAGAGGGAGGGGCTCGTGGAGATCCCGGAGGAGACATTGCGGGAGGCTTTTCGTGCTCTTGGCCGGTGAGAACTGGAGCCGACGATTCACGGGAATCGCACACGAAGCATGGCGGCTCGAAACCCTCCCGCAGTATCTCGTACCGCAGGAAGCTGAAGAGTTCTCGGCCTTCCGCGAGGGGCGGCCACTGCCTCCCTACACGGCTTCCGCGTACACCGAACGCGTCTCGCGCCAGCGAACCGAGGGCAAGCACAACGGCCGCGTACACATCGTGACGCAACCACTCTCCGACTATCTGCGGTTCGAGTTCAGCCGCTACTACGAGGTGCACGCCCAGGCCGGCGACAACATTCGCATCCTCGATGCGACCAACCGGCCGAACCCTCTTGAGGGGGTTCAAGACTTCTGGATGTTCGACCGGTCAGAGGTGGTCCTCATGAACTATGAGGAGGACGGCACACAGATCAACCGCGAGGTATTCGAGGGCGATGTCTCCCCCTTCATCGAGTACCAGCGCATCGCGATCGCGGAGTCGGTGCCCTTTCAGGAGTACGTGAACGGTGGCCATCCAGCCTGATCAGCTCGACCGGTCCGGGCCGGAGCTGGCAGCTGTACTCAGCTTTCGCCGCCGCCAGTCGTGCACGGCTTCGGTTTCTTGCGTCCGCAGTGGGGGTCGGGGCAGTGGATGCCCGTGACGGCTCCGGTGTCGCTGTCCCGGTGTACGTGGGTGTGGGAGGTCGCGTGCGCGTGGGTGCGGACGGGGACGCCCCAGCGGGTGAGGCGGGCGGCGAGCCAGGGGGCGTGGACGTCGTACGTCCGGGCGATGGCTTTCAGGGAATCGCCCCGGGTGTAATGGTGATGACGGTGGTCCGGTCGGCGAGGACGCGGTCGCGGGCCGCCGCCTTCTCCGCAGCCGTACGGCGCGTACGGGGGCCGCTGCCGCTCGCGGGCGGGGGATCGCCTTGCACCGGGTCCGCTGGAACCTCGGGCCGCCCGCGCATCAGGGCCGCCCCTTCCTGCTGATCTCGTTCCGCTCGGCCACGGCCGCCGAGAGCCAGTCGGCGGCCGTGGCCGAGCGGACGTCCTCCACCGGCGCGTCCCACTCCCGACCACCCTGCGGAGGCCGCAGCGCGTAGTGGGTACCGCACTCCTCCATCACCACACCCACCCGCCTCACTCTGACGTCGTACGCGAGTGCACCGACCGCGAGAGCGTCACTCATGCCGACCCTCAGTGCCACCAGGAGGCGAGGTGTGGAGATCCGTACCGCCGTCGGCCCGTGCACCGTCGGTCCTCGCTGCTTGTCTCATTGCGTCTGGCCTCACTTCGATGCTCTTGTCCGTTGAACGTGCCGAGGCAGGGCACACCCCAAGGGCAGCCCGCGGCGTAGCCATTTGCTCACCTTGAGTGAGCGAGCTAGCTCGAAGATATGGGCAACTAGTTCTGCTAGCAAGCTCCTTGAGTGAACTAGCTCAAAGGTGGGATGGTGGCTCGCATGGCGCATCCTTACGAGCAGATCGCGGAGCACTACCGGACGAAGATCCGAGACGGTGACCTTTCTCCTGGTGATCGGCTGCCGTCCATCAAGAACTTGTCCACCGAGCACGGCGTGGCAACGGCGACGATCCGGAACGCCCTGTCCTGGCTACAGGTCGAGGGCTACGTGGTCACGACACATCGCGGCACCTTCGTCGCCGAGCGGCCCAAAGGTGCCGCGTCCGCGCGAGACCGGCTGGCACGGACGATAAGGACGGGCTCGCTCTTCGCTCGTGGCGAGACCGCGCGGGTGACGTTCGCCGGCCTCTTCATTCCGCCGCTGTATCTGGCGGAACTGTTCGACCTTGACCCCGGGGACCAGCTCATCCGCCGTGAGTACGTGACCGGCAAAGGTCAGCATCGGCTCATGCTCGCCGTGGACTGGTACCCGGCGACCTTCGGCAACGTGCCCGACATCTTCTCCACCTCACCGGCGAAGGCAGACAGCGTGCTGCAACGGATCGAGGAGACCACCGGGCGCCGCGTCACATCGGGCCGTGACGCCATGCACGGCAGAAACGCGGACGAGCGGGAAGCACATCTGCTGACTGTCGCGGTCGACAGCCCGATCCTGGCGGGCGCTCATGAATGGGCGGATGACCAAGGGCTGATCTGCTACGGCGAATGGTGTCTTCCGACTGATCTCACGATCGGCTACGAGTACACCCTTTAGTCGGAGCGCCGACGCGTTGTCGTCCGCAGAGCCAGTGTCCTGTCTTCAGCAACTCGCCAAGGAGTACGCCAATGAGCGACCTGACCGGTTGGATCAAGTCCAGCTACAGCGAGAACGGCGGCGCATGCGTCGAGTGGGCCCCGACGAGCGTGCCCACCACCGGCGTCGTCCCCGTCCGGGACAGCAAGCGGACCGACGGCCCCGTCCTCATGCTCACCCCCTCCGCGTTCACCGGCCTGGTGACCCTCGCCCGGAACACCGATGTGAGCTGAGCCCCCCGCTCTGGCGAACCCCGTTCGGCGGCCGACCGCCCGGACGGGGTTTCCCATACCCGGCCTGGATATTCGCGGACACGATCAGCCACGAGACGCCGCGGTCCTGATCGTCTTCGGCGTCAAGACGCTGGTGAACGCCCGCCAGAGGCAGGGGAGGAAGCCGCGCCCGGGGCCGTGGAAGCCCGTTCGGGGTGGAGTTCGTACCGCTCGGGTCTGCTGCTCGTTCTCGGCGTCCGGATGGCCGTCGAAGGCTGACGGCCGCCGGTCGCGGTCGAAGTCCCGGCATGTCAGGGCACGGTGATGACGATCTTGCCTCGCGCGTGGCCGGTGGCGCTGACGTCATGAGCCGCGGCGGCCTCCTGGAGCGGGAACACGGCGTGCAGCGGAACGGTGAGGAGGCCGCGGTCGGCGAGGTCGGCCGCCAGGGGAAGCCCTGCCCGGCCCGGTGACTCTCCGGCCTCGGAGCGGGAGAACCGTACTCCGTGCCGGTCGGCGTCGAAGTCCGCGATGGTCACCACGCGGTGGGGGTCGCCGACGATGGCCACCAGTTCGGCGAGGGAGCCCTTGCCGGCCGCGTCCAGAGCCACATCGACACCGGGCGGAGCCAGGGGGGCGAGGCGCTGGGCCAGCCCCGGCCCGTAGGTGACCGGTACGACACCGAGCCGGTCGAGGAAGCCGTGGTTGCGCTCGCTCGCGGTGCCGATCACGGTGAGGCCGCGGGCCCGGGCGAGTTGCGCGGTGATGGTGCCGACGCCTCCGGCGGCACCATCGATCAGCAGGGTCATGCCTTCGGCGGCTCCCAGCGCTTCCAGCACACGGGTGGCCGAGTCGATATTGCCCGCGGCACCGCCCGCTTCCTCGAAGGACCACGACCGGGGCTTGGCCGCCCACGCCTCCAGCACGGCGTACTGGGCCGCGGCACCTCCCTGGTCCAGGAAGGGGACGAGGCCGAAGACCGCGTCCCCCACGGCGGTGCCGGTCACCCCCGCTCCCACCTCGTCGACGATTCCCGCGGCGTCCATGCCGGGGACATGGGGGAATTCCACGGTGACGACGGACCGCAGCCTTCCCGAGCGCAGGTACCAGTCAGCAGGGGTCACTCCGGTGGCCCGCACCGCGATGCGGACCTGACCGGGCCCGGCGTGCGGCTCTTCGATCTCCTCCACGCCAAGGACCTCGGAACCGCCATAGCGGTGGTACTGCACAGCCAACATGGGGAACCAGCTCTCCGCGACAGAGGTGACCGCGGGGCACCGCGGCACCAGGTCACGCTAATGCGCTAAACGGTCGACCCCTTCCGTTTGCGGTTAAGTGGGAGACATGCCCGCCCAACTGCCTCGGAACCCGCCCCCCTCCGCCTCCGGCCCTCCCACCCCGGGCCAGAGAGCCGACGCCCGTCACAACCGCGCCCGGCTCCTCCGGGCCGCCCGCGAGGCGTACGCCCTCAACGGTCCCGACGTACCCTCCAGCGCGATCGCCCGCAGAGCGGGCGTGGGTGCCGCCACCCTCTACCGCCATTTCCCGACACGCGGCTCACTGATCGCCGCCGCCTTCTCCGAACAACTCGGCCAGTGCGTCGCCGCCCTCGACGAGGCCCTCCAGGACGACGACCCCTGGCGCGGACTCCGCAGCGTCCTCACCAAGGTGTGCACGATGCAGGCCCAGGACCGCGGTTTCAGCGCCGCGTTCCTCTCCCAATTCCCCGACACGCCCGGCGTCCACCACGAGCGCACCCGCGCCGAGGCGGGCCTCGCCCGGCTGGTGCGGCGCGCGAAAGACACCGGACAGCTGCGCGAGGACTTCGACCCCAGCGACGTCACCCTGTTCCTCCTGGCCAACAACGGCGTCGTACGAGACTCCCCGGCGGCGGCCTCCATGGCCGCGTCCCGCCGGCTGCTCGCCTACTTCCTCCAGTCCTGCCCTCCGACGGACGGCACTCCTCTGCCCCGGCCCGCGCCGCTCCGCCTTGGCGACCTCTACAAGCCACCGCACCGAACGGGGTGACCGGTTGTCCGGCGCGGCCGTCAACCTCGTTGTCAGTGGCGGACCATACTCTTCGGCGGAGCCGGCTCGCGCGGTCTCGCGCGCCTGTGCACAAGGGGAGAAGAGTGGCGACACTTGAGGAAATCAAGGCACTGCTGGGGGAGCCCCGCTTCCATTGGTCGGATCCCGCTCCGTGGATCCAGCTGGAACAGGAGCTCGGGGTCTCCTTTCCCGCCGACTTCCGGGAGATAACCGATGCCTACGGCCCAGTCCTGATCAGCGAAAAGTTATACCTGGACCACCCTGGCCATCGGTTCCGGAACCTGGGTGAAAGCATCAAGGAGTCGCTCGAGTCCTGGCTCGACATGGAAGAAGAAGTGCTGGCGGAGTTCCTTCCCAGTAAGGCTGGATCTCACCCCGGAGAGCTTTTGCCGATCGCAAGGGGAACAACAGCGGAGGAAATCCTCCTACGAGTACCCCACGAGCCGTCAGCACCATGGGCCGTCGTCGTACAGGAAATGGACAGCGGGGAGTACGAGCTCTACGAAATGACGTTCAGCGACTGGCTGCTGGCCTACCTCAAGGGCGAGGACGTCATGGCGGGTTGCGCCCCTCCGGCCCGCCTGTTCTACGAGTCCTTGACCTAGGCCGTGTTTGAGAACGCGGCCGGTGCCCAGCGGAATGGCCAAGCCCAGAAGGAGCCGCCGGGCGGCAAACGGGCCGAACCCGACGACCACGGCCTGGGCCGGCCCCGCGGGGGTTGGACCACCAGGGTTCCCCGTGTCGGGCTGGGTTCGATGTTCACATGACGGGCAGCACCTCGCTCGGTGACTGATAGTCCGGGCGAGGTGAGCCTGTTGGTGCGACGGACCGACTGCCTTCCGGGCCGGCCCCTGGGACCGGCCCGGTCCCCAGTCAGCTGAGCCGGGTGGTGGCGTACACCTCGATGGCGTCGCGCTGGTACGGGGCCAGGCCAGGTGCGATCGCCTCGTACGCGGCGCGCCAGGCACTGTTGTCCACACAGGAGCGCCCGATGGCGCGGTACTCCTCGGCCGACACGGGCCGCAGTTCGGTCATGGCCTGGTACTGGGCATCGATCTGGGCCTGCACTGGCGCGGCGTCGGCCGGGTGGCCGGCGGCCATCAGGTCAGCCAGCAGAACCATCTGCGTCGTGCGCTCGCGCTGTCCGGCCTCGATGTCCTGCGGGGTCATCACGGCGACCGTGCGGGCGACTTCCTCGGCGTGCTCGGGAAAGTCGCGCAGGCTCTCCTGGTACTGGGAGGGCTGAATGCCCTCGAACAGGTTCTCCGGTCGGTTGATGGTCACGGAATTGCCGTCCTTCCTGGACTGCTCCAGTTCGGCGATCGTGCGGGAGACGGTGCCTGCCAGGGCGTCGAGCCGGTCTCGCTCGGCGAGCAGCCGCCGATGGTGGCCACGCAGGGCGTCCACCTTGTCGACCTGCTCAGCCAGGATCCGGCCGACCTCGGGAAGCCCTACACCCAGCGTCCGTAGTACGAGAATTTGCTGCAACAGCAGAAGCTGATGGTCCTCGTAATAGCGGTGACCGTTGGCCCCGATTCGGGCCGGCGGCAGCAGACCAACCTCGTCATAGTGCCGCAGGGTCCGGGCGGTCACGCCCGACAGCCGAGCGACCTCCGCGATAGGCCGGTCCATCGCTGTCTCCCTCACGATCGCGTCACCGGGCCGGTTTCTCCGGCCCTGCTCAGGACGGTAGAAGCTGCCGCAGCGGCAATCGCAAGCCCGCGCCCTCACCATCCGGATGGTCGCCCGCGACTCTTCCGGACGGCCCGCCCAGCACACCAGCCACTTCTCAAACACGGCTCAGCGGTCCCTCGGCACCCACCGGTTCCGCACGGCGGATCCCCGGCCGCGCCTGCCACCACCCGTCCACCGGCAGGTGCGGCCTCAGACATCCCTGCCCCAGTGAACGGCACGCAGGTCCCGGACGTACCCGTCGAACCGCGTGCCGTCCCTGCTGTACGGCTGCCCGCCAGGAGTGAACCCCGCCCGCCGGGCGACCGCGGCGGACGCGGGATTCCCCGGCTCCACCTGCATCACCGCCTCCTCCCCGCCCTCACCGGCCGCGTACCGGGACACCAAGAGGACCGCGCGGGTAGGCCAGGCCACGCCCCCTCCACGCCGGACAGAGGCCGTGGGCGACATTCACCTGGCCGGGAGCCGGCCCCTCTCCCGCCGCGTCGCACCATCGGATTCCGCAGGGCGTCGCCCAGAGCCGCGTGCTCAGCCCCGGCGCACCGCTGGCGACCAGTCCGGCGTGGGTATTTTCCAGCTGGTGCCGCTGGCCTTTCTCGGCTGTCTCGGAGTGGACAGCTCAAAGGGGTGAAGTCTTGCTCAATCGCTTCTGATGGCCGAACTCCAGGAGTAGGACGTAACCTCCATGGGACTGGGAGACCGGCATCAGAAGAAGGACGTCGAAGCGGCGCTCCAAAGGGCGGAGGCGCGCGGTCTTGAGGTGACGCACGACAAAGAACCGTCATCACTGGGGCTATGTCATTTGCTGCCCATGCAAATGACAGCGTGACCGTGCACTGCACCCCCAGAGACTCAGGACCCGCTCACCCCGGAGCAGGAGGACACTCTCGCCGGGCTCGACAGCTTCGCCGACGGCGATGTGGGGCTTGAGCAGCGGCCCGGGGTCTTCTCGCTCTTCACGTGTTACGTGGACGCTCCGAGCCTCACCGAAGCCATCGCGGATGCCCTCGCCCGCTTCGAGGACTTCCCGGGGGTCCTTGTCCGCAGCGTCGAGCTGAGTGAGTACTCGCTCGCCTACAACGGCATGGCGACCGGAGCCGTCGTGCCGTGCCCGGTGGACTGAGACGGGCCAGGCCCCCGGGCCGACGACGTGAAAACACCGTTTCCGCGGAGGCCCCCGGCCCGTAGGGTCCTCGGGCATGACTGTGCTGCACGGCGATTTCGTCGCACTCCGCCCCGCCGACACTTCTGACATCCCCGCGCTGGCCGCGATCCGGGCCACGCCCGAAGTGCGGGCGAGATGGCGGGGTGGGGAGGATCTGGCGGCGGAGACGGCGGAGGATTTGAGGGATCCGGAGACGCGGTGTCTGGCGATCGAGTATGAGGGGCGGGTCGTGGGGCTGATTCAGTGGACCGCGGAGGAGGAGCCGGATTACCGGCATGCGGGGATCGATCTGTATCTGGATCCGGCGGTGCACGGGAAGGGGCTGGGGACGGACGCGGTGCGGGTGATGGCGCGGCATTTGATCGATGATCAGGGGCATCATCGGCTGACGATTGATCCGGCGGCGGACAACGCGGCGGCGATCCGGTGTTACGCGAAGGTGGGGTTTCGGCCGGTCGGGGTGATGCGGCAGTACGAGAGGGATGCGGACGGCGGCTGGCACGACGGGCTGTTGATGGATCTGCTCGCGGCGGAGCTGGTGCGCTGACCGTACGGAAGGAGGGGCCCGCCGTCCGGCGACGGCGGGCCCCGGGGCGCGGGCTGTTACGGGTGCTCGGGGGTCACGTAGTAGGAGGCGAGCGCGGTCAGCACTTCCTCCTCGGTGACGCGGCCGTCGCCGTCGGCGTCGAGGGCGCGCGCGGCGGCGCTCGCCAGGGCGGGATCGACGCCGAGGACCTTCAGTACGCGCTCGACGGCGGCGAGGGTGAGGCCGGAGCCGTCCTCGTCCGCGATGGCGATGACCGCGTGGAGGAAGGGGCGGGCGATCTCGGCGAAGCGGTGGGGGTTGTCCCGGAGGCGCTTCACCGCGCCGGTGACGAACTCCTGCCGCGAGACCCGCTGATCACCGTCCACGTCGGCGATCCCGGCCATGCCCTGCCAGAACGCCTCCGCGCCGCTGTAGAGGGCCTGCCCCCGCGCGCAGCGGGCGGTGGTGGCGAACTCCGTGAGCAGGGCGGCAGCCGCCCCGCTGAAGTCCTGCCGGTCGATATAGCCGTTGCCGTCCTGGTCAAAGGCGGCGAAGCGAGACGCGATCTTGCGCTCGTACTCTGCGCTGTCCATGCGGGGAGCGTACGGCCCCGGATGGCTGACGCGTGCAAGTACCCGCCAATTCACCGGATCCGGCGGACGGCGCGCCCCCGGAAACGCGCCGGGGGGCGCTCACGCCGGGAGTGCCTCCGGCTCGTCACCGGTGGCTGATGCGGCGTCGGCGTACACATCGAAGAGACGGCGTACGCCCAGCGCGCCGAGCACCCGGTTCACATGGGACCCCTCCGCCGGGCCCCGGTCGGGGAGTACGAGGCGGAGCCGGCCGCCGCAGGAGTGGAGCAGCCGGCGGGCGGCGATGAGGACGCCGACCCCGCTGGAATCGCAGAACAGCACGTCCGACAGGTCGAGGACGACCTCCCGGTGGCCCGCCGCGACGGCGGCGTGCACCTCGCGGCGGACCTCCGGCGAGGACACGAGGTCCAGTTCGCCGCGGACGCGCAGCACGGTCCACCCGCCCTGTCTGGCCTC
Organism: Streptomyces amakusaensis; assembly: GCF_039532665.1. NCBI lineage: Bacteria > Bacillati > Actinomycetota > Actinomycetes > Kitasatosporales > Streptomycetaceae > Streptomyces > Streptomyces amakusaensis. The sequence continues at coordinate 443,692 of NZ_BAAASB010000001.1, forward strand.
GCCCACAGTGAGCGTCACCGCAAAACCTCCCTTAGCAGGCATAGAGCATCATGTCACCGCACATTCCTCCAGGGGCGCCGCCCCCTATCACCTCGGCCTTCCCCGGGGGGCGCACTTGAAGCAAAGGGGCGTACGCGAGTATCCGCGCGCATTACATTCGCGGGGAGGGGGACAGGTACGGAAAGACTCGGAGCACGAAGCAGGGCACGGGCTGGGGCTTGGGGGCCGTATGGCAAAGGACACACCGCCGCGCTGGGACCACAGGATGCAGCAGCGGCTGGCACGGGGAGAGGCGGCGGCGCTCGGCGAGCTGTACGACAGGTTCGCCTCGCTGGTGCACATGCTGGCGCACCGGGTGCTCGACGACGACGCGGCGGCGGACCAGGTGACCCGTGAGGTGTTCGGCTATGTCTGGGAGAACCCCGACGCGTACGACCCCAAGCAGGGCTCGATGCGCTCCTGGATGGCCAAGCTGACCAACAGCCAGGCCGTGCACCGGCTCCGCCAGAGCGAGGCGGCGGCGCTCGCGGACGGCCGGGGCGGCTCGCCGGAGGAACTGGAGCTGAAGGTGCGCCGGGCGGCGGTGGCGGCCCGCGCCGACTACATCGTCACCTCGATGCCCGCCCCGCTGCGGGCCGCGCTGGAACGGGCGTACCACCAGCACATGGACTACCGGCAGACCGCCGAGGACCTCGGGGTGAGCGAGGACGAGGCCCGGCGCAGGCTGCGGCTCGGTCTCCAGCTGCTGTCGACCGCGCACAGCCGCCCGCTGGAGGGCTCCTCGCCACCCGGATACGGGCGCTCCTCGTGAACGGGCCGCTGGACGAGGGCCGCGAGGAGAGCGGCGGCGACGACGGCCAGGAGTGGTACGGGAGCCCCGCCGGGCCCGAGAGCCGTCTCGCCGGGGACCGGCGGGAGGCGCCGCGCATACCCGGGCCCCGCACCGCCGCCGACGACCACGACGACGACCCGGACACCGGGCCCGGCGCGCCGGTCGGTGAGGAAGCGCCCCCGTCCCACAGCGTGCTGAAGTCCCTCCTCGGGGCCTGGGCGCTCGCCGCCTGCTCCGCCGGGGAGACCGAGGCGGTCGAGGCGCACCTCGGCGAGTGCGCGCCCTGCGCCGAGGAGGCGCTGAGACTGCGCGACGCGGTCTCCCTGCTGCACACCGAGCGCGATCTGGACCTCGATCCGCTGCTGCGGTTCCGGGTCCTGGAGAACTGTCTGGGCCGCCGGCCCGCCCGTGTCCCGGTGCCGGAGTGAGCCTCGCCCTATGACGCGGAGACCGCCCGGCTGGACGCGCTGCTGCGGGACATCGGCAAGGCGGAGTGGAACCACCCGGTGCGGCTGAAGTGGTTCGACGGCCGGGAGGAGGCGCACCGGGAGACGACGGTGGCCGGGGTCATCGGGCATCTGATGACCGTGGACGGACTGGTCTCCGCCGCCCTCGGGCTGGACGATCCGCTGGGCCGCGACGCACCGCACTCCCCGGCGCGGCGCAGCGAGCGCTTCTGGCGGTCCGAGCACCCGCCGACCGCCGAGGAGGTGCACGAGCTGTGGCGGGACCAGAGCCACACCCTGATCCGCACGGTGTCGTTCGCGAGCCGGGGCGTGGCCGAGCTGTCCGTCTCGTACGGCGATTTCTCGCTGCCGCTGCGGGACTCCCTGCTGGACCGCGCCTTCGAGTGCTGGACGCACGCCGACGACATCGCGGAGGCGGTGGACTATCCGTACGAGCCGCCCCGGGGCTCCCATCTGCACCGGATGGTGGACCTGGCGGCCCGGCTACTGCCCTCGGCCCTGGCCGGACGCCGCCGGGCGGGGCTCGCGGGCCCGGCCAGGGAGCTGGTCCCGGCGGGTGCCCCGGGCCGCTCACTGCGGCTGGAGATCGAGGGCGCGGGCGGCGGCGACTGGTACATCCCGCTCGACTCGCCCGCGGCGCTGGGCTCGGCCGACCGGACGGTGGCGCAGGTGGCACTGGACCGGGTGGAGTTCTGCCGGCTGGTGGCGGGGCACGTCCCGCCGGAGGAAGCGGCGGCGGGGCAGGACGGCGACCGCGAGGCGATCAGGGACGTGCTCTTCGCCGCCGCGTCCCTGAGCCGGGTGTGACACCCGGCGCACACGGACGGAGGGAGCCGTGTGGCGGGGGCCCGCACGCCCCCGCCACACGGCGGTCATATGGTCCGGCGGCCCCACCCTACGGGTACGGGCCCCATGGTCATGGGTATCAGTCGAAGATGACGGTACGTCGGCCGTTCAGCAGAATCCGGTGCTCCGCGTGCCACTTCACCGCGCGCGCCAGCGCCTGGCACTCCACATCGCGGCCGACCGCCACCAGCTGCTCCGGGGTCACCCCGTGCCCCACCCGCTCGACCTCCTGCTCGATGATCGGGCCCTCGTCCAGGTCGGCGGTCACATAGTGCGCCGTGGCCCCGATCAGCTTCACCCCGCGCGCGTGCGCCTGGTGGTAGGGCTTCGCGCCCTTGAAGCTCGGCAGGAAGGAGTGGTGAATGTTGATGATCCGGCCGCTGAGCCGCTTGCACAGATCGTCGGAGAGCACCTGCATGTAGCGGGCGAGCACCACCAGCTCCACCCTCTCCTCGCGCACCAGCTCCAGCAGCCGCGCCTCCGCCTCCGGCTTGTTCTCCCGGTTCACCGGAATGTGGTGGAAGGGGATGTGGTACGAGGCGACCAGCTCGGCGAAGTCGGTGTGGTTGGAGACCACGGCCGCGATCTCCACCGGCAGCGCGCCGATGCTGGAGCGGAAGAGCAGGTCGTTGAGGCAGTGACCGAACTTGCTGACCATGAGGACGATCCGCATGGGCTCCTCGGCGAGATGGATCTGCCAGTCCATCTGGAAGGAGTCGCCCACGGCGGCGAAGCTGGCGCGCAGCTTCTCCACGGTCACCGGGGCCTCGGCCGAGAAGTGGACCCGCATGAAGAACAGACCCGTGTCCTGGTCGCCGAACTGCTGGCTGTCCTCGATGTTGCAGCCGGTGATGAAGAGATAACTCGACACGGCGTGGACGATGCCCTGCTTGTCCGGGCAGGAGAGGGTCAGGACGTACTGGTCGGTCATCCTCGTAGAGTGCCACAGACTCGGCCCCCGGCCGGAAGCCGTCCACGGAACGGTCAACCCGTGCGCGTTATGATCCGCAGCACATCGAGCGATCGGGGCGGGGTGTCCGGGTCCTCGCCGTCATTGGCCGACAGCAGCACATGGGCCTCACGGCAGGCCCGGACCGCGTCCGGCCAGCCGGGGTGCGCCATGTACGCCGAGACATGGGCGTCCGCGCCGACGTGGTGCATGATCCGCAGCGTCCGCAGCACGGCGGCGTCGACCAGCGTGGCCTCGCCGGAGTCGCGGAAGATCGTGCCGACGTATTTCTCGGCGGACCAGTTGTCCAGCCAGGTGTCCTCGACCAGCCGGTAGACGGCGTCGGTGACATCGCCGTATCCCTCCAGGCCGGCCAGCCAGGCCTCCTGCTGGAACGCGGGGTCGGAGAGCATGTGCAGGGCCGAGCGCACCTGGGTGCGCCAGCGCCACCAGGGCATGTCGTTGAGCGGCATACCGCCCATGGTGGATGAGCGACGGCCGCGGCGGGAAGAGGGGACCGGTCCTTGCTGGTGCACGCCTTCGATCGTACGGTCTCCGCCCGCGCGCGCCGCAGGCCCCCCGCAATTCACCTTTCCGACACCCCGCGTTGACGGGCGCACACACCTGCGTTACCCGGGCGGCGGAAGGGTGACGGGCCATGACCCGTAGGCGACGCTCGACCTCCCCCGGGCCCTCGGGGCCCCGATCCACCCCGGCCCGGACGGCTGCCGCCGCCGCTGCCGCAGCGGCGACCGCCGGAGTGCTGCTGATCACCGGCTGCGGGGTGGTGCCGGGCGGCTCCGACGGCTCCGGGGAGCCCGTGACGGTGGTGACCTTCGCGCCCGAGAAGACCGGGGCGACCAATATGCCGGGGATGAACGCCATGGCCGACACGTACGCCCGCTGGGTGAACGCGCGGGGCGGCGTCGACGGGCACCGGCTGCGGGTCGTCACCTGCAACGAGCGGAACACCGCCCAGGGGGCCTCGGCCTGCGCCCGGCGCGCGGTGGAGGAGAGGGCGGTCGCGGTCGTCGGCTCGTACAGCCAGCACGGGGACGCCTTCCTGCCGACGCTGGAGGCGGCCGGGATCCCCTTCATCGGCGGGTTCGGCATCTCGGACGAGGAGTTCAGCAGCTATCTGTCCTTCCCCGTCAACGGCGGTCAGCCGGCTCTCCTCGCCGGGCACGGGCTCCAGCTCGCCGACGTCTGCGACCGGGTCGCGCTGGTCCGGCCGGACTCCGCCGCCGGGGACCAGCTGCCGCAGCTGCTGAACGCGGGGCTCGCGGCGGCCGGGAGCCGCACCGCCGACGTGCTCGCCCGCGAGGACGCCACCGACTACACCGGGGTCGCCGCCCGGGCCCGTACCGAGGCGGGCGCGGGCTCCGGCTCCCCGGCGGACTCCGGGTCCGGCTCCGGCTCCGGCTCCGGCTCCGGCTCCGGCTCCGGCTCCGGGGAGGAGTCCCGGCCGGGATGCGTCACCGCCGCGCTCGGCGAGCGCACCGAGACCTTCTTCGACTCCTTCCGGCGGCTGCCCGAGGACGGATCCCGGGTACGGGTCTCCTCGGTCATCGGCAGCGTCGGCCAGTCCCTGATCGACCGCACCGGCGGTCGCGGCGGTCCCCTCGAAGGCGCGTTCATCACCGGCTGGTACCCCGCCGCGGGCGACAGCCGCTGGGCGGAGATGAGACGGGTGATCGCCGAGCACGCCTTCGCCGACAACCGCGTCGACCCGGCCGACGCGGGCGTGCAGACCACCTGGATCGCGTACACCGTCCTCGCCGCGGTCATCGAGTCCCTCGACACCGACGAGATCACCTCGGGAAAGATCACCCAGGCCCTCGACGAGGGCGTACGCGTGACGACCGGCGGGCTCACCCCCGAACTGCGCTGGGAGCACGAGGACATGCTCGGCATCCCCGACTTCCCCCGGATCGTGAACCCCAGGGTGACCTTCCAGGTGGTGCGGGAGGGGCGGCTGGTGGAGCAGCGCGAGGACTCCGTGGACGTCACCGAGACGCTCTCGGGCTCCGTCGCGGACTGACGACCCACGCCCCGGCCCGGGGGTGCGCCCGGGGAGAGCCCGTACGCCCCCGGGAAGGCCCGTGGACGGCCGGGAACCCGGCTCGCCGCTCCTCCGGGGCCTCAGAGGACGGCGACGGCCCCGGGAGGGCTACCCGGGGAGCGCGGCGTCCGGTGCTGCCCCCCGCTTCGCCGGGGCACCCCCCCTCGCGTCCGAAGGGCGGCGGGGAAAGCCACGGTGGGCCGGGCGGGCCTGCGCCCGCCCGGGGCCCGCCGCGTCACAGGCCGGCGCTGTGGCCGGAAAGGTGTGCCGTGCCGGAGGTCCCGGCGCGGCGGGACCGGGACACGGTCACGGACCGGCCGTACGGCGGCGAGCGCGGGCGTCAGAGCTGGTGGCTGCCGCGCCTGGGGAGGCCGTGGGCGGTGGCGATCGGGTTCCAGAGGGCGGCGGCCTCCTGTTTGGCCTCGGTGGCCTCGCCGCTCGCGCTGTTGCCCTCGGCGGCCCGGGAGGTGTTGCGGGCCTTGCCGTTCTTGCAGCCCTTCTTCCGGCCGGTCTGGTCGGCCCAGGCGGCGTAGTGGTCGTCCGCCGAGGCGGAGGCCTGCCAGGCCTCGGTGAGCGACTCGGCGAGGTCCTCGTGCTCGGGGAGCTTGCCGATGTCCAGGCCGCCCAGCCGGGTCACCAGGCTCCGGCGCTGCTCGGCGGCGGCGCGCAGATCGGCGGCGGCCTGTCCGAGGTTCTTGCACTGACGGATGTTGGCCACCGAGCGGATCACCGCCGACCGGCTGTCGTTGCTGTCAGCGAGGAGCAGATCGAGCGCCTTGGCCTGCGTCTTCACCGGGTCCTCGGCGGGCGGCTCCGAGGAGGGCGCGGCGGAGGGGGCGGTGCTGGGCGGGGCGGAGGCCGTCGCCGGGTCGGCCGCCGAGGCGGGGTCCTTCTCGCCGTCGTCCCCGCCGAACATCAGCGCGCCGACGCCCAGGCCGAGCACCGCGCAGCCGACCACGACGGCCGCGACGACCGGGGCCCCCATGCGCCGGCGCGGGGCGGCGCGGCGCTGCGCCCTGCGGTGCGAGCCGTCGCCCGCGCCCCGGGGCTGCGGAGTCTGCGGCGGAGGCGTCCCCAAGGGCGGCGGGGGCGGGAACTGCTGCTGCGGGACCGGCTGCGGGCCCCCGTCCCCCGTACGGAAGAGATTGTCGAACTCGGCGGGCGGCGGCCGGTCGCCGGGGGCTCCGGGCCTGATCCCGTACGGCGCGCCCGTGGGCGGCGGCGGGACCGGCGGCGCGTCCCGGCGGCGGTGCGCGCCGAGGTACGCGGTGGACTCGGCCGGGCTCTCGGGAGGCAGCGCCCCCGGCCCGACGGGCGGGATCACCTGGGTCGCGTCCACCGGCTCGGCCCCGACGGGCGGAATGACCTGGGTCGCGTCCACGGGGCCGACCCCGACCGGCGGGATGACCTGCGTCGCGTCGGACGGCCCCTGGCCGAACGGCGGCAGGTGGCCGGGCAGTTCCCCGGGCAGTTCCCCGGGCAGCGGGCCCGCCCCGACGGGCGGGATCACCTGGGTGGCGTCCATCGGGGCCCCGCCGACGGGCGGGATGAGCTGTGTGGCGTCGGACGGTCCCGGCCCCACGGGCGGGATCACCTGCGTGGCGTCCGACGGCCCCTGGCCGAAGGGCTCGGCCGGGGGCAGCGGCTGGGACCGTACGCCGTACCAGTCGTCCGGCGCCTGAGGCGGCTGAGGCGGCTGCGACGGCTGCGGAGCGGGCGGGTACGGGGGCTCGCCCTGCCAGGACTGCCCGGGTGGGCCCCACTGCTGCGGGGGCGCGGGAGGCCGCTGCCCCCACTGCTGTCCGTCCGCCGGGGCGGGCCGCTCGCCCGCGCCCCGGGGCGCCCAGGGGCCGGCCGTCTCGGGGGGCAGCTCGCCGCCCCGATCGTCACCCTGTCCGCTGTGCGTCACGAGGACTCCTCCGTATGGGCGTGCGGGACCGTCGGTTCACGCTACCGGCTGCCCGGAGTCCCGCCGCACACGCGCCGTGGAGCCTGTCGGACATGCCTCCTCAAGTCGCTTCCCGGGAACGGCGTGTGACCGTCCTCACTCAAGACCCGGGCTCATGCCGCCTGGAGCTCCACCCGCGCCCCGAACTCCCGGACCGCCGGTTCGTCCGCGTACGGCTCCAGGCGCTGCTGGAAGTCCTCCAGATACTCCGCGCCCCGGCTGGAGCGCAGCCGGGAGAGCAGATCCAGCGCCCGGCCGCCCGTGTGGCACGCCTGTTCCACCTCGCGCTGCTGCACCTGGGCGGTGGCCAGTACGACGAGACCGATCGCCCGCCGGCGCGCCCTGGTCTCCGGGTGGCCGTCCAGCGCCTCGGCCGCGTGGTGCGCGGCGGCCTCGGGGCGGGCCAGGTCCCGGTAGCAGTGGGCGAGTTCGTCGGCGAGATAGGCGCGGTCGAAGTGGGAGATCCAGGACGGGTCGTCGCCCGACTCGGGCTCCGCCCGCTCCAGCGAGGCGATCGCCTTCCCCGCCACGGTGTGGCAGGTGCGGGAGTCCCCCAGCAGGGCGTGTCCGCGCGCCTCGGCGGCGAGGAACATCGCCTCGGCGCGCGGGGTGGCGTGTCCGCGCGCGCCCTCCTGCGCGGCGCGGGCCAGTTGGGCGATCTCCCGGGGGTTGCCCAGCTGGGCGGCGAGATGGCTCATGGAGGCGGCCAGCACATAGCCGCCGTAGCCGCGGTCGCCCGCCGCCTGGGCGAGGCGCAGGGCCTGGATGTAGTAGCGCTGGGCGAGTCCGGGCTGTCCGGTGTCGACGGCCATGTACCCCGCCAGCTCGGTCAGCCGGGCGACCGCCGCGAAGAGTTCGCGGCCGACGGACTCCCGGTAGGACCCGGAGAGCAGCCCGGAGACCACGGAGTTGAGGTAGTGGACGACGACCGGGCGGACATGCCCGCTGCCGAAGCGGTGGTCCAGCTCGGTCAGCGCGGCCGTCATCGCCCGCACCGCCTCCACGTCGCAGGTGCCGACCCGGGAGCCGGCCGAGCGCGCCACCTGGCTGTCCGCGCCGGTGATCAGCCAGTCGCGGCTGGGTTCGACCAGCGCGGAGGCCGCGACCGAGGTGCCGGAGAGGAAGTCGCGGCGGCCGACGTCGCTGCGCCACAACTCGCAGACCTGCTCGATCGCGCCGAGCACGGTCGGGGAGAACTGGAGCCCCACGCCGGACGCGAGGTTCTTGCCGTTGGCCATGCCGGTCTCGTCGATCGTGACCGTACGGCCGAGCTTGCGGCCCAGCGCCTCGGCGATGATGCCGGGCGCGCGCCCGCGCGGCTGCTGTCCGCGCAGCCACCGCGCCACCGATGTCTTGTCGTACCGCAGGTCCAACCCGCGTTCCGCGCCGACCATGTTGACGCGGCGGGCGAGCCCGGCGTTGGAACACCCGGCTTCCTGAATGAGCGCCTGCAACCGTTCGTTCGGCTGTCGGGCGACGAGAGGCCTGGCTGCCATGAAAACCTCCTGAGGCCGCGGTGATCCGCTCAGGGATCGATGCCCGGCTGATATACGGAGAATGCAGAATTGACGGACTTGGTCTGGTTTTTCCACTAGGGCTGCCCACGCTGCTTCCGGACGCTTCCGGAATCCGTCCGTGAACGGGCGCGAACGGACCGTCAGAACCTGCCCACAGGGCCGCGCCCCACGGAAAGACCCCGTCCGGACAACGGCCGGAAGGCCCTCTTCGGCCCTCCGGGTCCGGACGGACGGCCGACCCGCGCCACCGCCCGGAACAGACGACATCCCGCCCCCCTTGTACACGTAGCTACCCGCCCCCGAGGTCCGTCTCCACGCGCGCCCCCGTCCGTGCATCCATGCGCCCCATATGCGGGATCATGAGCGCGGGGCGGGCCGTAGGGTGCCCGTAACTCAAGGTGATGGTGGGAGTTGACTGGTCGTGGAAGAGACCATTGGAGTGAGAGAAACCGCGGAGATCCCCCAGCAGAGGGGCGAACAGCTGCTGGATCACGCGGTGCGGTACGCGGAGGAGCGGCACTGGGACGTATTTCCGGGGACCTGGCTGGAGGCGGCCGACGGCAGGGAGCACTGCTCGTGCGGCGACACCTCCTGCGGGACGCCGGGCGCGCACGCGGTGAATTCCGACTGGGCGAGCCAGGCGACGGGCAGCGCGACCGCCGTCCGCCGGATGTGGGGGAAGGACCCCAGGGCCTCGATCCTGCTGCCGACGGGGCGCGCCTTCGACGTTCTCGACCTGCCCGAGTCCTCGGGCTTCCTGGCGCTGGCCAGGCTGGAGCGGATGGAGCTGCCGCTGGGGCCGGTGGCCTGCACCCCGGACCGGCGGATGCTGTTCTTCGTGCTGCCGGGTGCGGTGGCCAAGGCGCCGGATCTGATCCGGGGTCTCGGCTGGGCCCCCAGCTCGCTGGATCTGATCGCGCGGGGCGAGGGGCACTACGTACCGGCCCCGCCGACCCGGGTCGGCGGCCGGGGCGCGGTGCAGTGGGCGCGCAGGCCCACCAACGCCAACCGGTGGCTGCCGGACGCCGAGGAGCTGATCAGCCCGCTGGCGTACGCGTGCGGGCGGGACGCCGTCGCGGCACGCGCCCGGAACGCTTAGGAGACGCCTACATAAGGTGGACCTGGTACTGACGCGTACATATCCAATACGTGCGTGACATAGGGGACACCGAAAGGCGGGCACCATGCCGGATATCCGGGCGACAGGGACCGGGGGCACAGACGCGGGCGGGGCGCCGGTCGCACCGCCCGCTGTTCGGGTGGAGGGGCTGTGGAAGCGGTTCGGCGAGCAGATCGCCGTGTCCGGCGTCGACCTCACCCTCCCCGCCGGCAGGTTCATCGGCCTGGTGGGCCCCAACGGCGCGGGCAAGACGACCACCCTCTCGATGGTGACCGGCCTGCTCCGCCCCGACCAGGGACGGGTGGAGGTCGCCGGGCACGATGTGTGGCGGGACCCGGTGGCGGTCAAGTCCCGGATCGGCGTACTGCCGGAAGGGCTGCGCCTCTTCGAGCGCCTCTCCGGCCGTGAGCTGCTCGCCTACACCGGGCGGCTGCGCGGACTGCCGGGCGCGGAGGTCGACAAGCGGGCCGACCAGCTCCTGGGCGTACTGGATCTGACGGGATCTCAGAACAAGCTGGTCGTGGACTACTCCACGGGCATGCGCAAGAAGATCGGGCTGGCGGCGGCGCTGCTGCACAACCCCGAGGTCCTCTTCCTGGACGAGCCGTTCGAGGGCGTCGACCCGGTCTCGGCGCAGACGATCCGGGGGGTGCTGGAGCGCTACACCTCCTCCGGCGCGACGGTGGTCTTCTCCAGCCATGTGATGGAGCTGGTGGAGTCGCTGTGCGACTGGGTCGCGGTGATGGCCGCCGGCCGGATCCGGGCGCAGGGTCCGCTCGCGGAGGTACGCGGCGACGCGCCGTCGCTCCAGAGCGCCTTCCTGGAGCTGGTCGGGGCGACCGGCCGGGACACCGCCCACGAGGCGCTGGACTGGCTCGGCGGCAACGCCGCGGCCGGTGACGGCGGTACGGGCGCCGCGGGCGGTGCGCGTTGAGCGCCCCGGCCGCGGCGGGCACCGGTGCCGGGCCCGGCACCGGGGAGCTGGCGAGGATCTTCGTACGGCTGAAGCTGTCGCTGCTCCGCAACGGGCTGCGCCAGTCCTCCGCGCGCACCGCCGTCTTCGTCCTCTCGCTCGTCTTCACCGTCCTCTTCGCGGCGGGCCTGCTGATCGGGCTGATCGTGCTGCGCGGCGGCAACGGCGCGGCGACCCTCACCGTCCTGCTGACGGCGGTGCTGGCGCTCGCCTGGGCCGTGATGCCGCTCTTCGCCCCCGGCGGCGACGAGACGCTCGACTCGACCCGGCTGGTGATGCTGCCGCTGCGCCCGCGCCCGCTGGTCGCCGCGCTGCTGGTCTCGTCGCTGGTGGGCATAGGACCGCTCTTCGCGCTCTGTCTGGTGGTCGGATCGGCGCTCGCGCTCGCGCACGGCCTCGCGGCCGTGGCCGTCTCGCTGCTCGCCGTGCCGCTGGCGCTGCTGATCTGTGTGGCGCTGGCGCGGGCCGTCGCCGCGGCCAACGTCCGGCTGCTGACCTCGCGCAAGGGCCGTGATCTGGCGCTGCTGAGCGGGCTGCTGGTCGCCCTCGGCTTCCAGCTGGTGAACTTCGGCGTGCAGCGGATCGGCGAGGCGGGCGGGCTCTCCGTGCTGGAGCCCGCCGCGCGGATCGTGACCTGGCTGCCGCCGGCCTCCGCGATCGGCTCGATCGACTCCGCGAGCGAGGGCCGCTACGGCTTCGCACTGGCGCAGCTGGCGCTGTCGGCCGCCGCGCTGGCCGCGCTGCTGTGGTCCTGGCAGCGGAATCTGACGAAGCTGATGACCTCCCCCGACGGCTCGACGCTGGGCGCGGCCCAGGACTCGGCCACCGGCGGGGAGTCGTCCGGCACGCTGTCGCGGCTGCTGCCCGAGGGCCGCACCGGCGCGGTGATGCTGCGCGGTCTGCGGTACGCCTGGCGGGACCCGAAGACCAAGGCGTCCTGGGTCACCGGGCTGGCGATCGGTCTGCTCGTGCCGCTGTTCAGCGCCGCGCAGGGGACCGGCTCGGTCTATCTCGCCTGCTTCGCGACGGGCATGCTCGGCATGCTGATGTACAACCAGTTCGGGCAGGACACCTCGGCGTTCTGGATGGTCGCGCAGACGATCTCGACGACGCGCGAGGCGTACGAGGAGCTGCGGGCGCGGGCGCTGGCGCTGCTGGTGATCACCCTCCCGTACACCGTGGTGACGACGGCGGTGACGGCGGCCGTGCTGGGCGACTGGGGGGCGCTGCCCTCGGCGCTCGGGGTGTCGTTCGCGGCGCTGGGCGTGTTCCTGGGCACGGGGGCGGTGGCCTCGGCCCGGCTGGCGTACTCGATCCCGCAGGACAGCGGGTACAAGAGCGTCGCCCCCGGACAGGCGGCGCTGGCCTGGATGTCGCTCTTCGGCGGGATGGTCGCCGCCCTGCTGCTCTCCCTGCCGGTGATCGTCCCGACGGTCTGGCTGCATCTGTCGGGCGACGAGGGCATGCTGTGGCTGATCCTGCCCGCCGGGGCGCTGTACGGGCTGCTGATCGGCTGGGCCGGGCTGCGGATCGCCGCGCCGCAGACGGCGAAGCGGCTGCCGGAGATCCTGGCGGCGGTCAGCAAGGGGTGACGAGGGAGGACGAGGGGTGATCCGCCGCCTTCGGCGAGGGTGTTTTCCCGTCGAAGCGGGGTGGCGAAGAAACGTACCGCCTGAGCGTTTTCCCAGCTCAGGCGGTTCTTTCTGAGCGGACCACTCAAGATTGTCCATATGCCGGACGCCTTGCGGGAGCGTTCGGCACCCGTCGCGAGCTGCCCAAACGAACATTCGGTCACCCCTGCCGGGACCCCTGCGGCCGGAAAGACGCGATCGAGGTGCGCTCACTGTCCGCGTACGCGAGACTCCCGAGCGCAATCACCCTCAGAGCGAAGGAGCTTCACCGATGCGTTCTGTTCGCAGCACGATCGCCGTCACCGCCGCGCTGGTGCTCAGCGCGACCGCCGCGGTCTCGGCGCAGGCCGCTCAGACCCGGTCCGAGCCGGTGCGGCCGGTCGTGACGCACACCCTGGCGGCCCCTGCCGCCGCCGGGTCCTTCGAGGGCGCGGCGGCCGGGCGGACGGCCCGGCTGTACGCGCCCTCCGCGCTCGTCCTCAGCGTCGGCAAGGGCACCGACCCGATGAGCGCGGCCGTGGAGCGCGCGGTCACCCTCGGCTGTACGCCGCGCGCCCACGGCACCCACCCCTCGCCCGCCGCCGCCTGCGGCGAACTGCGCTCGGTGGACGGCGAGTTCGCGGCGCTGCCGACGGCGCTGCCGCAGACGTTGTGCACGCGCGAGTACGACCCGGTCACGGTGACGGCGGACGGGGTGTGGCAGGGCGAGCGGGTCGCGTGGACGGCGACGTACAACAACGGCTGCGAGATGGGCGCGTACCTGCCCGGGGCGCTGTTCTCCTTCTGATCCCCGCCCGGTCCCCGCCGGGCCTTCCCGACGGCGTGTCGGGGCCGCTCCGGCCGTCCTCCGCACGGGACGGCCGGTGTCCGGGCCGGGCGCTCAGCCCGGCCCGGACGCGCGCACTCCGTCGCCCTCGGGGGCGCGGTCGCGGTCCCGGCAGTGCGCGTCGAGGAAGGGTTCTATCGCCGCGTACCAGGCCGCCGGCCGCTCGTAGTGGACCAGATGACCGCCCTCGGCCACCTCCGCGTACCGCCCTCGGGGGAGCACCCGGACCATCTCCTGGGCCTCGGCGCGGCCCAGCTGGCCGTCCGGCCCCCGGACGACCAGGGCGGGGCAGGTGACCTGGGCCAGCTGGTCCCAGTGGGCGTCGTGGGCCCAGGCGGCGCGGGCGGCGAGCAGCTGCTCGCGGGAGAAGACCGGACGCCAGCCCTCCGCCCCTTCGGCCATCATCTCCGCGAAGAACTCGCCGCGCGCGGGGCTGGGGCGCTCCAGCCAGGGGTCCGCCTCGCCGAACCAGTGGCGGGCCTCGGCGAGCGAGGCGAACGGCAGCGGCCAGGAGCGGAACCAGTCCGCCCATTCCCGCTGGGAGGCCGCGCCGTGGGCAGCCGCCCGCATGTCGCAGACGATCAGCGCCCGGACCAGGTCGGGGCGGGCGGCGGCGAGCTGCCAGGCGGTGAGCGCGCCCGCCGCGTGCCCCACCAGGGTCACCGGGGCGAGGCCCAGCCGCTCGATCACCGCCACCGCGTCGGCGAGGTGCGCCTCGCGGGTGAAGGGGCCCTCGGCGGGCTTGCCGCTGTCGCCGTGGCCCCGCTGGTCGAGCGCGACCACCCGGTGGCTCCCGGTCAGCAGCCGGGCCGCCGGGGCCCAGTGCGAGGCCCGGCCCATCAGGCCGTGCAGCAGTAAGACGCCGGGGGCGGAGTCGGGCTCCGCGCTCTCCTCGGAGCCCTCCCCAGGGGCCCCGGCACACTCCCCGCCGGACTCCTGGCCCCCCTCCGGCGATCTGGTGAACTCCCAGGCGGCCAGGTGTACGCCGCCGGCTCCGGTCACGTCGATGCGGCGCACCATGTGCCCGGCACCCCCTTCTCTTCCCCGGTCGTCCGTCCGGCCGGACCCCTCCCCGCCGGACTCCTTCAGTTTATCGAACCAGCGTTCGAAGATGCGGCTTCGGGAGGCAACACCCCTCGTTCGAGTGACCCCTCACCAGGCATGACTCCCGTCGGCGAGGGGAGACCTTCTGCGGGAGGCGGGCCGCTCGGGGAAGACGGTCCGTGGGGGCTGACCCTGGGAGCTCGGGGCTCCGGGTCAGCGCGGGGGAGGGCAGGCCCCGGCGTCCTCGGGCGCCGGGGCACTCCCGTGCCGGAGTGCCGTCCGGCCCGGGGCGCGGACCGCCCTCGGGGAGCGCGGTTACGCGGCGCGCCGGCGGAGCCGGACGCGTGGGGGCGTACGACGGGCGAGTCACCCTGATCCCTCCCCGGCCGTATGTCATATGCCTCGGCGACAGCCTCGCACGCGAGGGGCCCGCAGGGCTTCCCCCGGGGCCGAAAACGGTGCCGCTGGGGCCGGTGATATCCGGTGATACCGGGGCCCTGGCGCACGGCCGGGCGGGGGCGGCCGTCACGGCCCGAGGACCCGTCCCCGGCGGCGGCTCCGCCCCTCGGGGCGCGGCCCGCCCCCAGCTCCCGGGGCGGCGACGGCCCTCCCGTCCGCTCCCCCGGCACCTGGCCTGAAGCCGCCCCGGAGACGGCGAAGGCCCTGCCGCGCGCCCCGGGGGCCAAGGTCGTCCCGGCCGGGCGCACGGGAGGGCCCCGGCGTGGCCCGGGGGTGAGCCCGGGCCGTTCTTCACTCGTGTGTCACTGACGGGCGTGGCTCAGCGCTTGGCCACGAAGACGTGGGAGGCGACATCCGCCTCCAGCTCCGCGGCCTCCCCGCTGCTGCCCACCAGCACCCCGCCGGGCGACTCGGTCACGCTGACCACCGAGCCGGGCTGCACACCCGCGCGCCGCAGGGTGTACATCAGCTGGGCGTCGGTCTGGATCGGCTCGCCGATCCTGCGGACGATCACCGTCTTGCCGTCCACCCCGGGGTCCAGATCGGCCAGCGAGACCATGGAGTCGTCCAGGAACGGATCGGCCTCCGCCTTCTCGCCCAGCTCCTCCAGGCCCGGGATCGGGTTGCCGTAGGGCGACTCGGTGGGGTGGCGCAGCAGCTCCAGCACCCGGCGCTCCACCGCCTCGCTCATCACATGCTCCCAGCGGCAGGCCTCCGCGTGGACCTGCTCCCACTCCAGGCCGATCACATCGACGAGGAGGCATTCGGCGAGGCGGTGCTTGCGCATCACGCGCGTCGCCAGCTTCCTGCCCTCGTCGGTCAGCTCCAGGTGGCGGTCCCCCGCGACCGTCACCAAGCCGTCCCGCTCCATGCGGGCCACGGTCTGACTGACCGTGGGCCCGCTCTGGTCGAGCCGCTCGGCGATACGGGCGCGCATGGGAACCACACCTTCCTCTTCCAGTTCGAGGATGGTGCGGAGATACATCTCCGTGGTGTCGATCAGTCCGGACATACGTGCCCCTCGATGAAATCGTGCGCTGCGGCCCCGGAGTCAATTCTTACGCATCCCGCCGACAACCGTGCCGCGCCGGGAGAAGCCGCCGGGCAGAGCCGTTGTGGAGACTGTAGGGACAGTATTGACAGGGCAATGGTCCAGACCGCAACGTGATCGGCGGCACGGGTATTCCCCGGCGCGCTCCATGTTCCACATGTCCCGGGTACGCGCGCCCGCATTCCGCGTCCCCGAACCTCCGGAGAGGGCTCAATGATGAGCGAGAGCAAGCTGGCCGGTCAGTTCTTCGACGCGGCCATCGGTCTGCTGGAACGCGTGCGCGACGAGGAGGCGGACAGCGTAGCCGCCGCCGGCGGGGTCATCGCGGACACCGTCGTCGCGGGCGGCAGGCTCTTCGCCTTCGGAGCAGGACACTCCTCGCTCGCCGCCCAGGACGTCGTCTACCGGGCCGGCGGACTCGCCCTGATGAATCTGCTCGCCGTCCCCGGCGTGGTCGGCGTCGACGTCATGCCCGCCACCCTGGGATCCGCGCTGGAGCGGGTCGACGGGCTGGCCGCGGCCGTGCTCGACACCAGCCCGCTGCGGGCGGGCGACACCCTCGTGATCATCTCGCTCTCCGGGCGGAACGCGCTCCCCGTCGAGATGGCGATGAACGCCCGGGCGCTCGGCATCAAGGTCATCGGGGTGACCTCGGTGGCGTACGCCGAGCAGACCAGGTCCCGGCACGTCTCCGGCGGCTTCCTCCGGGACCACTGCGACGTCGTCCTGGACTCCAAGATCGCCGTCGGGGACGCGGAGCTGACCCACGAGGGCATCGAGGCCCCCTTCGCCCCGGCCTCGACCGTGGTCACCAGCGCCCTGATGCAGGCGACCCTGGCGGCGGCGGCCGAGCTGCTGGTGGCGCGCGGCTTCGAGCCGCCGATGCTGCGCTCGGGGAATGTGGACGGCGGGCACGAGTGGAACGGCCGCGTGATGCGGGAGTACGGCGACCGGATCTTCTACCGGCGCTGAGCCCCAGGGGGCTCCCGGTCCGGGAGCCGCGCGCCCCGCGCCGTCGCCCGTGCACCCCGTACACCTCATGCGCGGACCGCGGACCGCGGACCGCGCAGCCGCCCCGGACGCCGACCGGCCCCGGGGCGGCTCCGCGTCCGGAGACCAGGCCGGGCCGGCCGGGCCGGTCAGCTCGGGCCGCGGCCCGCGAGGTCCAGGGCGAGCGCCGCCATGGCCGACATGCTCTCCGCGTACACCGCGTCCGCGCGCTCGAAGACCGGCCGGGTGCTGCCACGCAGGAAGGTCACGACGCCCAGGGTGCGGCCCCGGCTGCGCAGGACCGTGCAGAGGGCGTGGCTCATGCCGGCGGGCCACTGGCGCTCCCTGGACCAGCTCGCCGACGCGGCTCCTGCCGGCATGCCCGTGCCGGTGCTCGGGCCCGTACCGCCCGGGCCGGCCGCCGGGGCGGGCACGGCGGCAGCGGCGGGCGCGCTGGCGCGGACCGAGCCGATGCGCTCGGCCGCCTGGAGCGCGGGGTGGCCGCTCGGATAGCGGACCGGGATGCCGCCGCCCGCGACCGGCACGCAGGGGCCGGGCGCACCGCCCGCCGGGGTCGCCGCCGCGCGGACGAGCCGGCCCCGGTCGCCCGGCTCCACGACGTCGACCAGCACATGGTCGGCGAAGCCGGCCAGCGCGAAGTCGAGATAGGCGGTGGCCGCCTCCAGCGGGTCCTCGCACTCCCCCGCCGCCCGGGCCGCCCGGTGCAGCTGACTGGCGCGGAACCGCAGCCGGTCCGCCTCCTGCTCGGCGAGCTTCGCGGCCGTGACGTCCTGGAACACCCAGCCCACCCCCAGCGGCACGGGCTCCTCCGCCAGCGGGGACCCCAGCCGCAGAAAGCCGCTGCGCCAGCAGCGCCGCCGCCCCGGCTCGGGCCCGCCCGCCAGGGTCACCCACATCTCGCCGACGCCGCGCGGCTCCCCCTCCGCCAGGACGTGCTGAAGCGCCGCCTCCAGCTCCTCCACGCCCTGGACCACCAGCTCGCCCAGCGGTCTGCCGAGCGGGACCGGACGGCCCGTGCCCAGCGCCTCGGCCGCGTAGACGTTGACGACCGTCGGCCGCAGATCGACGTCGACCAGGACCAGACCCCAGGACGTGTCGTCGAAGAGGGCCTCGCTCAGCGCGATCGAGCGCTCCAGCCCGATCTGCGTATGCACCTCGTTGAAGGCGCAGTACAGCCCGGCCCGCTCGCCGGCCGCGCCGGGCACCGGCGCGGACTGGGTACGGACCAGCACCCGCCCGCCGTCCTTGCGCAGCAGCGCGAACTCGTTGACCGTGCGCCCCGGGGCGTCCATGGCAGCCGCCAACCGGGCCTCCACATCGGCGGCGTCGGCGGAGCGGACCGCCCAGCCGGTGAACCCGCGCCGCCCGACGGCCTCCTGGGCCGACCAGCCGAGGACGCGCTCGGCCTCCCGGTTCCAGTGGGTGATCGTGCCGTCCGCGCCGAAGGCGCAGAGCGCCGCGTCCATCCCGTCCAGAAGGGCGGCCAGCAGCTCCGCCCCCGCGCCCGCCGTCGCCGTCAGCGTCGGCTCACTCTTCGAAGCACTCATCGCGGCCCCCTGTCACCCCACATTCAACTCGAACGTGACCCACGACACACCAGCTTCCGGCTATTCGTTGTCCGTCGGACGCCGTCAGAACGGCTCATTTAATTCGGTTGAGCCCGCCCGGGGGCGCTTCTAGGGTGTGAAGCACACGACGAAAGGAGGTGATCCGGAAGTGGTTTCTTTTCGGATGCGTGAGGTGACTGCGGGCTAGAGGCCTGCTGTCGCACTCTGTGCAGTGGCAGGTTTTCTGCCGCACTCCAATGCAGTCACCCGACCCGTGGGCCGCCGGTGGTCCGACCGGCTTCCTCCGTCCCGTACGGAGGAAACAGGCCCACGGGTCGTTCCGCATTCCCTTTGTCCCGGGCGCACCCGGGCGCACCCGGGGGCATACCCAGGGGCTTACCGGGGTCTTACCCAGGCGCATAGCGGGGCGCATTCAGGGCGCGCCGGGGGCTTTCGGAGCGTTTTCAGGGCGCGAGCCGCTCAATTCGCCACTTCCCGCCCTCCCGGACGTACCGCAGCCGGTCGTGCAGCCGGTTCTCATGCCCCTGCCAGAACTCCACCGTCTCCGGCACCACCCGGAAGCCGCCCCACTCCGGCGGGGCGGGCACCGGCTCCCCCTCCGGGTAGCGCGCGGCCAGCTCCTCGTACCGGTCGACCAACTCCTGCCTGGAGCCGATCACCGAGGACTGCTCGCTCGCCCACGCGCCGAGCCGGGACCCGTGCGGACGGCTGCGGAAGTACGCGACCGTCTCGTCCCTGCCGACCCTCGCGGCCGTCCCGGTCACCACGATCTGACGGGCGATCGGATGCCAGGGGAAGAGCAGCGAGACCTGCGGGTTCGCCGCGATCTCCCGGCCCTTGCGGGAGCCGTAGTTGGTGTAGAAGACAAAACCCTCCCCGTCGTGCCGCTTCAGCAGCACCGTGCGCGAGGACGGCCGGCCCTCGGGGGTCGCGGTCGACACCACCATGGCGTTCGGCTCGCTCAGGCCGGCGGCGACGGCCTGGCCGAACCAGCGGGCGAACTGCTCCATCGGGGCGGCGGCCAGCTCCTCCTCCAGCAGCGGGGTGGAGCGGTAGCGCTCCCGCATCACGGCGGGATCCGGCACGGCGGGATCCGGCACGGCGTTCTGGGCGGCGGAGTCAGTCACGACCGTCATCCTGCCCCAGCGGCCACACCCCGGCCCGCGGCGGGGGCCCCGGGTCAGTGGCTCACCCGGACTCCTCCCGCTCCCTCAGCTGCCGCCGGAGGATCTTCCCCGAGGCGGCGCGCGGCACGCCCGCGACGAACGACACCCGGCGGACCCTCTTGTACGGGGCGACCCGCCCCGCCACGAACGCCATCACCTCGTCCTCCGTCAGCCTCACGGCCCCCGGCCGCCGTACGACATACGCCTTCGGGATCTCCGAGCCGTCCTCGTCCGGGACCCCGACCACCGCCGCGTCGGCGATGCGGTCGTGGGTGAGCAGCAGCGCCTCCAGTTCGGCGGGCGCGACCTGGTACCCCTTGTACTTGATCAGCTCCTTGACCCGGTCGACCACATACAGCCAGCCGTCCGCGTCCACCCGTCCGATGTCCCCGGTGCGCAGCCAGCCGTCCTCGTCGATCATCTCGGCGGTGGCTTCGGCCAGGCCGAGATAGCCCTTCATCACCTGCGGCCCCCGGATCGCGATCTCGCCCTCCTCGCCGGGGCCGACCACCCTCTTCCCGCTTCCGTCGAGCGGCAGCAGCCTCAGCTCCGTCGACGGGAGCAGCCTGCCGACGGTGCCCGGCGGCGCGGGCGGGCCGGCCGGCGGCACGACATGGGTGGCGGGCGAGAGTTCCGTCATGCCGTACGCCTGTCCCATCGGCGGCAGCCCCAGCCGCTCGGAGCAGACGGCCGCCAGGCCTGCGTCCAGCGGCGCGGCGGCGCTGATGGCGTACTCCAGCGAGGAGAGGTCGTACCGCGCCACCGCCGGGTGCCTGGCCAGCGCGAGGACGATCGGCGGGGCCACGAACAGGGCGGTGACGCGGTGTCTCTCGATCGCGCCGAGGAAGGACTCGATCTCGAAGCGGGAGAGCACGACGACGGTCGCCCCCTTGCGCAGCGGGGCGTTCATCAGCGCCGTGAGGCCGTAGATGTGGAAGAACGGCAGTACGGCGAGGATCCGGTCGCCGGGGCCCATCGGCAGCGGGACCTCCAGCTGCGCCAGATTGGTGGCGATGGAGCGGTGGGTGAGCATGACGCCCTTGGGCGCGCCGGTGGTGCCGGAGGAGTACGGCAGTACCGCGACGTCCTCGTCCGGGTCGATGGCGACGACGGGCTCCGGCGCGGCCGATTCGGCCATGTCCAGCACGCTCGCATGCCCCTCGGCCCGGTCGCAGACGAAGATCTCCTCGATCCCCGGGGCCAGCTCGGCGGCCCTGCGCGCGGTCTCCAGCAGCGGCGCGACGGTGACGATCCAGCGCGCGCCCGCGCCCCGGAGCTGGGTGGCGAACTCCTCCGCCGTCGCGAGCGGATGCACGGTGGTGACCGAGGCCCCGGCGCGGGTGGCCCCGTAGAAGACGCCGGGGTAGGCGATGGAGTTGGGGCTGTGCAGCGCCAGTACGTCCCCCTCGCGCAGCCCGGCCCGGGCGAGCCCGGCGGCGATCCCCCGGTGGGCGCGGTCGAGCTGCGCGTAGCTGACGGCGGTGCCGGTCGCCGCGTCGATCAGGGCGGTGGCCCCGCCGCGCTCGGCGGCCCGGCCGAGCACCGCGTCGTGGATGGGCAGGCGGACCGGCCGGGCCTCGGGGTAATGGCTGCGGAAGACGTGCTCGTGCTCGTGATCGACCATCGGAGCCCCCTCTACGCTGAGTGGACGGCCAGAATCGCGGCTGACGGCCCGGCTTGGGGAGTCCCGGGAAGCGATGAGATCGGGCGGGACGGCCCGGGGCCGTGGCTCCAGGGGCGGGCGGTACGCCAGGGACACCCGGCGCGCGTTCTACCGTCCGGTCTCCACGGGCTCCGGTTTCACGGGCCCCGGCGTCCGGCGCCGGGTCTGGGTCCGTACCGCTCCCATGCTCGCCGCGATGACCAGCGCGATCGCCAGCGCGTCCGTGAGCGAGAGCGCCTGACTCAGTACGAGGAAGCCCGCCGCCGCCGCTATCGCGGGCTCCAGACTCATCAGGACGGCGAAGGTGGACGACGCCATCCGGCGCAGGGCGAGCAGCTCCAGCGTGTACGGGAGCACGGACGACATCAGCGCCACCCCGAGCCCCAGCAGCAGGATCGACGGATCGATCAGCTTGGTCCCGGACTCGGCGATCCCCAGCGGCAGACTGATCAGCGCGCCCACGCCCATCGCCAGCGCCAGCCCGTCGGCCTGCGGGAACCTGCGTCCGGTGCGGGCGCTGAAGACGATGTACGCGGCCCACATCCCGCCCGCCGCCAGCGCGAACAGCGCGCCCACCGGGTCGAGCCGGTCGAAGCCCCCGCCGCTGAGGAGGAGGACGCCGACGAGGGCGAGCCCCGCCCAGACCAGATTCACCAGCCGCCGGGAGACGATCACGGAGAGGGCCAGCGGGCCGAGCACCTCCAGGGTGACGGCCGCGCCGAGCGGGATCCGGTCGGCGGCCTGGTAGAAGAGGATGTTCATGGCGGCCATCGCCGCGCCGAAGGCGACCACCGTGCCCCAGTCGGCGCGCGAGTGCCCGCGCAGCCTGGGCCGGCAGATCACGAGCAGGACGACGGCCGCCAGCACCAGCCGCAGCGTGACGACTCCGAGCGCGCCCGCGCGCGGCATCAGCAGCACCGCCACCGCCGCGCCGAACTGCACCGAGAGCCCCCCGGCGACCACCAGCCCGACCGGCCCGAGGCTCCACCGCGAGCCCTTGGCACCCGCCTCCGCGGACCCGTCCGCCCCGGCGAGCGCGGCGGCTGCCCCGGGTTCGGCGACCCCCGCGACAGGACTGCGCACCTCGTCCACCGACTGCTCCCTTCGTGGAAAACCCCGTACGACCCGTACAGCTCGTACGAGCTGCCACGCTACGGGGCCCCGCGCGGCGCGTGAAATGCCGACTGGGCTGCGGTTATGCTCCGGGCGCATGAGTATCGAGCTGCGTCACCTCCGCGCCTTCCTCGCCATCGCCGAGGAGTCGAGCGTGACGAGGGCCGCGCAGCGGCTGCATCTGACACAGCCCGCCGTCTCCCGGGCGCTGGCCGCCCTGGAGAAACATGTGGGCACCCGGCTGGTGGACCGCTCCACCCACCATCTCGCCCTCACCGCCGAGGGCCGGGTCTTCCGCGACAAGGCGGCCACCGCCGTCGCCGCCTTCGACGAGGCCCTCGACTCCGCCCGGCTCCGCCGCTGGCCGCTGCGGCTCGGCCACGCCTGGTCCGCCCTCGGCCCCTACACCACCCCGCTGCTCCGCCGCTGGGAGCAGGAGCACCCGGACACCCCGCTGGAGCTGCTCCGCATCGACGACCGCACCGCCGGTCTCGCCCGGGGCGAGGTGGACGCCGCCGTACTGCGCGGCCCGGTCGACGCCCCCGGGCTCGTCACCGAGCTGCTCTTCCTCGAACCCCGCGTCGCCGCCATCACCTCCGACGGCCCCCTCGCCGCCCTCCCCCGCCTCACCCTCACCGACCTCGCCTCCGGCCCGGTCCTGGTCAACGAGGTCTCCGGCGTCACCACCCTCGACCTCTGGCCCCCCGACGCCCGCCCGTCCTCCCACCTCACCGTCACCAACACCGACGACTGGCTCACCGCCATCGCCGCCGGCCGCGGCGCGGGCGTCTCCGTCGCCTCCACCGCCCAAATGCACCCCCACCCCGGCGTCACCTACCGCCCCCTCCCCGACGCACCCCCCGTCCCCGTCCTCCTCGCCCACCGCGCCCACTCCAACCACCCGGCCCTGGCGGACCTGATCGCCCTGGCGCGCGAACTGACCCGGTAGAGCCCTGCGGGCCCGGCTCCGTTCAGCCGGGCCAAAGCTCCTCGGTGAGCAGCACCTCGTACTCCGGGTCCGCGTACTCAAAGCTGTGCCCGCCGCCATGCCCCCGGTAGAGCGCACACGCCTCGTTCTCCCCGCCCGGCCTCCCGTTGTCCGCCCCGCAGTCGGCCAGCACCGCGACCCCCTCCGGGACCTGCCCCTCCTCCCACCGGGTCCAGACCTCGCCCCCGCTCGCATCGTCCAGCTCGCGGACCAGGTCAAAGTGGGCCCCGTCAGCGTGCTCTTCCAGGCCGCAGCGCAGCTCCGTGGCCACCTCCATCGGATGACCCCGCTCGTCCGGGGTGATCTCCAACGCCAGCACCACCAGCTGAAGCGGGAGCCGCACGGTCGCCGCGCAGACGAACCGGCTCTCGTCCGGTTTCACCGTGGAGAGCACCGTCATCGCCCCCACCGGCTCACCGCATAAGCGTTCGCCTCGGCCACGGCCGCGCTCATCGCGTCGGACTGTATGGCCGGACTCAGATCCCCCGGCATCGCGTCCCACTCACACCCGCCATTGAGCGGCCGCAACTGGACCCGTCCCCCGACCAGACCCATCACCCGGCCCACCCGCCTCGACGCGGTATCCCGCACCACCGACCCCGCCTCGGGGCCAGGTGCCGACTGCGCGGGCTCCCTCGCCGGGGCGTCCTGGGGCTGTTGTTCCTTCACCGATGCTCCTCACACCGTTCGAGGGGCGTCCGGTCGAATTCCGCACCACTCCCTCATCACTCATTGATCATGAGGAAGCGCACAGGGTGAGCAGTAGGCCGTGGCGTGGCCATGCGCGGCCGAGTGGCGGCCATGACGGGAACGAAGGGCGATGACACCTCAGACTGAGCGCATGAGCCGTAATGACGCTCTCAGAGCCGCCCGTCTGCGCAGGGGCTGGCGCACCGTCGAGCAGGCAGCCGAGCGGATCTCCTCGCACGGCCAACATCTCTTGGACGAACGGCACTTCAACGTCTCGCCGAGGACCTGGAGACGCTGGGAGGGCGAGCGCCCCGGCTGGCCTCCGGAGGAGACCGCGATCGTCATCCACGACGCGCTCGGCCATTGGCCCGAAGATCTGGGATTCACCACCCCACCAGGCTGGATCCGCCCCGAGCATCATCACGAGGACGATGTGAAACGCAGGGCCTTTACCTCAGTCACCGCAGCGGCGCTCATAGCCGGGCCCACGGTTCCGCAGCATGTGGACCCCGCCCTGATCGACTACTTCCAACAGCAGCTGGAAGGGCACTACCGGGCCGACATGTTCCTCGGGCCGCATGACCTCATCGGAACGGTGAGCGCGCAGTATCAGCTCATCGACAAGCTGGTGCGCTCCGCCAAGGGGACGACCCGCCGGGGGCTCCTGCGGGTCGGCGCGGCCTATGCCGCGCTGGTCGGGTGGCTCTACCAGGACGCCGGCGACCTGGAAGGCGCGCTCTTCTGGCGGGGCATCACCCAGGAAATCGCCATACGGTCCCGCGACCCGCATCTCATCGGGTACTCCCTGGTCAACCAGGCGCATGTGCGCACAGACCTCGGGGACGGCCGGGCGGTGGTCGATCTCTGCGAGGCGGCCCTGGAGGACTCCCGCCTGCTCGTGCCGAAGGTCAGAATCATGGCGATGCAGCAGCACGCTCACGGCGCGAGCCTCATCGGAGACCGCAGCACCGTGGACCGCCTCCTCGACGAAGCGGGCGCGATGCTGCCGCGCGTCGACGACGACCTTCCCTGGGGCAACGCCTGCCGCAGGACACCCGGCTATCTCGAAGTACAGCGAGCCACCTGTTACGGACGTCTTGGGCTCGGCGTGGAAGCGGAAGCCTTGTGGACACAGGTACTCACGGTCGTACCGGAGACCGCTCGCCGTGACCGTGGGGTGTACCTCGCCCGTCACGCCACCGCAGCGGCGACCGCACGGCGTCCGGACCAGGCACTGGAGATCGCCCGCAAGGTCGCGGGCATCGCCGTGGAGACCCAATCCGCTCGCATGGCCCACGAACTGGCCACCCTGGAACGCGCGATGAGCCCGTGGCACGATGCGCCGGTCGGCCGGGACCTCGCCGAGGTTCTGGCACCCGTGACCGAGAGGGGATGACATGGCGGGCACGCCAGTCGTACTGACCGAGGACGAGATCACCGAGCAGTTGACCCTGGCTCCGGGCTGGCAGCGCCACGGAGAGCAGATCACCCGGTCCTTCGCCATCCGCTACCACGGCGGCGTCGCGCTGATCGTGCACGTCGCGGACGTCGAACGCCTCATCGGCCACCACGCCGACATCGACCTCCGCTGGGACCACGTCCGCTTCACCATCACCACCCACGACGCCGGACACCGCCTCACCACCGCCGACTTCGATCTCGCACACCGCATCGACGGCATCGCCCACGCCCACGGAGCCACACCCGAAACGAGACCAGACTCCTGAGCAGGAGCACGCTGACCGCTATCCGTCCAGCCGGGCTGGATCCGCGATTCCCGATCCGGCGCGGCAGACGAGACAGGGAGGTTCCCCATGACGCGGCAAGGAGCGATCGCCGTCGAGTGCCTGAACGGACCGGCCTCGGCGCGGGCGGAGCAAGCCTTCCGGCTGGTGTACGCCGAGACTTTCGCGGAACCCCCGTACAACGAAACGGAAGCCGACGTGACCGCCTGCTTCCGCCGCTTCCGCTCCCAGACACGGAAACAGACCTTCCGCGCGGTCCTCGCCCGCACACGCCAAGGCGAGCCGGTCGGCATCGGCTTACGGGTACCCCCTCGGCCCCCGCACCGGCTGGTGGGACCGGATCGCCCCGCCCGCCCCCGACGACCTTCGCCGTGAGGACGGCCGCCGGACCTTCGGCCTGATGGAACTCGCGGTACGCGCCCCTTGGCGCAGGCTTGGAGTGGCCCGGTGCATGCATGCCGCGCTCATCGCCGACGCGGCGGAAGAGCACGTACTTCTCAATGTCCGCCAGGACGCCGAGGCCGCGCGGGAAACGTACCGGGCGTGGGGATACCGAAAGGCGGGCGAGACCCGCCCATGGGACGGAGCCCCGGTCCACGACGTCATGACCCTCGATCCACGGTCGGAGACGGCATAGACCAGGCATCGGTTGGCCCGTGGCGTTCGTCATCCGCCCACCCGTGACCTCCTCCGCCGTACGGCAGCCGCAGTCGACGCCCTCGGCGGGCTCCACCGGGCCGAAACGGCATCCCGCCAATCGGTGTTCGGCGCGCCGCAGGCCGGCGGTGGCGGACTCCAGTCGCTCGAAGACCTCCCAGGACATGACGACGGCCACGGGTGTTCCGTCCTCGGTGAGCGCGGTGGGGATTCCGGTCTCCCCGGCGCGGGTGACGATCATGTCGAGGAGGAGAGCGGCGTCCGCCGTGGAGGACTGGGGCATCTCGGAGAGCTGATCGAGGAGATCCATGCCGGGACGGTAGGGCGGGGACGGTGCGAGAACAAGGCGCGCCGCCCCGTCCGCCCCGATCAGGGTGTCCGGGGCGGACAGCGTTGACGAATCAGGGCAGGGCCATGGCTCGGGACCGGTCGGCGCGGCGTGGAGCGGAAGCGGTCGGCTCGACGGCTGAGCCGACGGAATCGGGTCGCGCCGTACGCTGAATGGGTGACCCTTCGTAGTCTTCATGACCGATCCGCCCTGGCCGAACGCTTTGGGCGCGACCCGGCGATGCATCTGATGGAACTCGGCGATCTCGACGATCTGCTGTGGGCGCACACCAGTTGGTACACGGTGTCGGAGGACGGGCCGGTCGCGCTGTTGTACGCGGTGGGGGAGATTCCGACGCTGCTCGCGTTCTCGCGGGCGGGGGAGGCCGCCGGGCTGGAGGAGTTGGCCGGGGCGCTGGGGCCGGTGCTGCCGAGGCGGTTCTTCGGGCATGTGACCGGGGAGGCGGGGAAGGTGCTGGCGGCGGCGGGGTACGAGGTGGAGTCGCACGGGACGCTGGTGCGAATGGTGCTGACGGAGCCGGGGCGGGCGGCGGCGCATCCGGAGGGGGTGTGGCGGCCGGAGTTGTTGGGGCGGGGGGATCTGCCGGAGTTGCTGGAGCTGTTCGGGCGGGCGTATCCGGGGAATTGGTTCGACCGGCGGATGCTGGACACCGGGCAGTACATGGGGGCGAGGCGGGACGGGCGGCTGGTCGCGGTGGCGGGGGTGCATGTGTACTCGGCCGAGTACCGGGTCGCGGCGATCGGGAATGTGGCGACGGATCCCGGGGTGCGGGGGCAGGGGGCGGGCGGGGCGTGTGTGGCCGCGCTGTGCCGGCGGCTGGGGGAGAGCGTGGATCACATCGGGCTGAATGTGCGGGCGGACAACGCGACGGCCGTCGGGCTCTACCGGAGGCTCGGCTTCTCGGAGGTCACGGAGTTCGCCGAGGCCACGTTCACGGCGCTGCCGCAGACCGCGACCGGCTGAGGCGGGCCGGGCTGTGGACAGACACGCGGACATGTACGCGGCCGTCGAAGCGACGATCAATCGGCTGAGCGCCCGGGTGTACGTCGGGCTGCGCGACGGGCCGCTCGACGCCGGGGATGTGGTCGCGCTCGCCTGTGAGCTGCTGGACTGGGGCGGCGGCGGGGAGGCCGTGCGGGAGGTCGTGGAGCGGGATCCCTCGCGGGTCCCGGCGGCCGAGATGGCAGTGCTGGCGCGGGGCGTGCTGGAGGAGATCGGGTTCGAGCCGGGGTTCGACCTGGAGCCGGGGCGGCTGGAGACGCTGCGGCGGGCGCTGCGGGTGGTGACACGGGATCTGCGGACGCGCGGGATCGAGGGCGAACCCGAGGTGGTGGTGGAGGAGAGCACCTATCCGGAGGCGGCCGTGGTGAGGCTGGCGAGCGGGCGGCTGCTCGGCAACGACGGGACGCTTCCGCCGTCCAGCGGCGAGGACATGGCCGGGGCGGTGGCGGCGGTCGCGGAGATGGTGCACGCGGGGCTGCTGGAGGAGACCTGGACGGTGTGGCCGCAGTGCGCGGAGCACCGGCTGGGCGCTCATGCCGCCGAGCGCGCGGAGCGAGCCGTGTGGTGGTGCGGGGGCGGGGACGGGCATGTCCTCGCGGAGGTGGGTGGGCTGGGGCGGGCCTGAGTCCGCCGACCGGGCCGGGCGGGGGTACGCCGTACCTGGGCCGGCCGGAGACACGGCCATGGGGCGACGCCTGACCGGCACGGGCCGGCCGCGGCCCGCTCAGGGCTGTTCCAGGCCCTCCGCCAGCACCTCCGCCAAGTGGCGGGCCCGTACGCCCGCGAGCTGGTCGAGCTGGGTGCGGCAGGAGAAGCCGTCGGCGAGGATCTCGGTGCCGGGGGCGGCGGCGCGGACCGCCGGGAGGAGCTGTTCCCCGGCGCAGGCGGTGGAGACCTCGTAGTGGCGGTGGCCGCGTTCGAAGCCGAAGTTCCCCGCGAGACCGCAGCAGCCGCCGCTGAGTTCACCGCTGAGGCCGGCCCGGGCGCGCAGCCGGCGTTCGGCGGCGTCGCCGAGTACGGAGTGCTGGTGGCAGTGGGTCTGGCCGGCGATCTCGCGGCCCAGCCGGGGCGGCGTCCACCCGGGGGCGTACTCCTCCAGGGTCTGGGCGAAGGTGCGGACCGAGGAGGCGAGCCGGGCCGCGCGCGGGTCGTCGCCGAGCAGTTCGGGGAGGTCGGTCTTGAGGGTGGCGGCGCAGCTGGGTTCCAGGACGGTGACGGGGACGCCGAGGTCCAGGAGGGGTTCGACGGTGTCGAGGGTGCGGCGCAGCACCGCGCGGGCGCGGGTGAGGCGGCCGGTGGAGATGTGGGTGAGGCCGCAGCAGACGGGCCCGGCGGGGAGGGTGACCGGCAGACCGGCCGCGCTCAGGACGCGTACCGCCGCGAGGCCCGCCGCCGGGGCGAGGTACTGGGTGAAGGTGTCGGGCCAGAGCACCGCCGAGACGGGGCCGTCCGCCGGGCGGTCGCCCAGCAGCCGGGTGAGGGTGACCGGCGCGAGCTTCGGGAGCGGGCGCCGGGGGTCGATGCCGGCCAGCAGCCGGGCGGCCGACGCGAGCGGGCGTACGTCCGCAAGGGCGTTGAGCGGGCGGGCGAGGGGCGCGGCGGCGCGCAGCCAGCGCGGGAGGCCGCCCATCGCGTAGTGGGAGCGCGGGCGGAGGCGGCCCGCGTAGTGGTGGTGGAGGAACTCGGCCTTGTAGGCGGCCATGTCGACGCCGACCGGGCAGTCGCTGCGGCACCCCTTGCAGCTCAGGCAGAGGTCGAGCGCGTCGCGGACCTCGGTGGAGCGCCAGCCGTCGCGGACGACCTCGCCCGCGAGCATCTCGTGGAGGAGGCGCGCGCGGCCCCGGGTGGAGTGCTCCTCCTCGCCGGTGGCGCGGAAGGAGGGGCACATCACGGAGTCGGTGCCCGGTTTCGCCGTACGGCACTTGGCGACGCCGACGCAGCGGCGGACCGCGCCGGCGAAGTCGCCGCCGTCGGCGTGGTGGCCGAAGACGGTGTCGAGGGGCGCGGGCGGCAGCACGGCGAAGCGGAGGCCCTCGTCGAGCCGGTGCGGGCGGACCAGCATGCCGGGGTTCATGCCGCCGTCGGGGTCCCACAGGTCCTTGAAGCGGGCGAAGAGGGCGACGAGTTCCTCGCCGTACATCTTCGGCAGCAGCTCGGCGCGGGCCTGGCCGTCGCCGTGCTCGCCGGAGAGGGAGCCGCCGTGGGCGACGACGAGGTCGGCGGTCTCCTCGGAGAAGCGGCGGAAGGCGCGTACGCCGGGGCCGGTCAGGAGGTCGAAGTCGATGCGGACATGGACGCAGCCCTCGCCGAAGTGGCCGTAGGGCGCGCCGCGCAGGCCGTGGGCGGCGAGCAGCGCGCGGAAGTCGCGGAGGTACGCGCCGAGCCGGGCGGGGGGCACCGCGCAGTCCTCCCAGCCGGGCCAGGCCTCCGCGCCGTCGGGGGTGCGGGTGGCGGTGCCGGCGGCGTCCTCGCGGATCCGCCAGAGGGCGCGCACGGCGGCGGGGTCGTCGACGACCGTCGCGTCCAGCGCGTCGGAGGCGCGCAGCAGGGTCTTCGCGGCGGCGCGCGCGGCGGCGGGGGTGTCGCCGCCGGTCTCGGCGAAGAGCCAGGCGGCTCCGCGCGGCAGGCCCCGGCCGTCGGGGACGAGGTCGCGGGCCATGCCCTCGACGGTCAGCGGGCCGTACGGGAGGAGTCCGGCCGCCGCGTCGGCCGCCGCGCTCTCGTCGGGGTAGCCGAGGACCGCGAGGGCGCGGGCGGGCGGGGCGGGCACCAGCCGCACGGTGGCCTCGGTGAGGACCGCGAGGGTGCCCTCGCTGCCGCAGAACGCGCGGGCGAGGTCGGTGCCGTTCTCCGGGAGGAGCGCGTCGAGGGCGTATCCGGAGATCCGGCGCGGGAGGTCCTGGGGGTATCCGGTGCGCAGCAGGGCGAGATGGGCGTCGACGAGGGGGCCGAGACCGGGCGGACCGCCGGGGCTTCCGGGGCCGCCGCCGGGGCTTTTGGCGAGACGGTGGGGGGTGCCGTCGTACGCCATGACGGTCAGGGCGCGTACGTTGTCGGCGGTCGTGCCCCAGGCCACCGAGTGCGCCCCGCAGGCGTTGTTGCCGATCATTCCGCCGAGGGTGCAGCGGGAGTGGGTGGAGGGGTCGGGCCCGAAGGTGAGGCCGAGCGGCCGGACCGCGTCGACCAGGGTGTCGAGGACCACTCCCGGCTGGACGACGGCCGTGGCGGAGTCCTTGTCGACGGCGAGGACGCTGTTCATGTGGCGTGTGAAGTCGAGCACTACGCCGGTCCCCGTGGCCTGCCCGGCGATGGACGTACCGCCGCCGCGCGGCACCACCGGGACGCCGAAGCGGCGGCAGATCTCCAGCGCGGCGGCGACGTCGTCCGTGTCGCGCGGGGCGACGACTCCGGCGGGCACCCGGCGGTAGTTGGAGGCGTCCATGGTCATCAGGGCGCGGGCGGCGGCGGAGAAGTCGACCCGGCCGCGCACCGCCCGGCGCAGTTCGGACGCGAGTTCCCCGGTCGGTCGCTGTTCGGCCATGTGTCTCAGGATGCCCCGTTCGGACGCTCCCCCACAGGAAGGAAACATGCCGATTGTGCCCGTTGCGTCCACCGGGCCCTTGGCAAAGCGCGGGTGAGGCGCGCAAAGTGATCGCCAATTCTCCTATAGTGACGACAACTTGATCAGGAACTAGCGGCTCCAGTTATGCCCCCGCCACCCCTCGGAAGGCAACACTCGATGACCGGCACCGCCCAGAAGCGATGACCCGCGGTATGCGGGCGGTCCACCCGGCCGAGCTCGGCGTGATGCTCCCCGGGCCGGCCGAGAATGCCCTGAAGATCGCCGTCGTCGGCGGCTTCGGGGTCGGTAAGAGCACCATGGTCCGCTCCGTCAGCGAGATACGTCCGCTGCACACGGAGGAAGTGATGAGCCGCGCCGGGCTCACCCTGGACGACACCAGCCGTGTCTCGGCCAAGAACGCCACGACCGTGGCCTTCGACTTCGGCCGGATCACCATCGACGACCGGAGCGTGCTGTATCTCTTCGGCGCGCCCGGACAGGAGCGCTTCTGGTTCCTGTGGGAGCGGTTGCTCTCGGGGACGATCGGCGCGGTGGTCCTGGTGGACACCCGCCGGCCCACGGACGCCTGGTACGCGCTGGACCGGCTGGAGTACCACGGGATGCCGTACATCGTCGCGGTCAACGACTTCGGCGGGCCGCTCCACAGCGACGAGCACATCCGGCAGGCGCTGGCGCTGGGGCCGGACGTGCCGCTGGTGGAGTTCGACGCGCGGGACCACTCGTCCAGCAAGTTCGTGCTGATCGCGCTGGTGGAGCATCTGCACGAGCTGTCGGTGCACCAGAAGAAATAGAAGATTTCTCGCCGCCCGGGTGTCTCAGCCGACGGACCGGGCGGCCGGGTCGCGCGCGGACCCGATACGCTCCGATGCGTGGCTGATATCCAGATTCCCGCTGACATCAAGCCCGCCGACGGCCGTTTCGGCGCGGGCCCCTCCAAGGTGCGTACGGAGGCGGTGGACGCGCTCGCCGCCACCGGCACCTCCCTTCTCGGCACTTCCCACCGCCAGGCCCCGGTCAAGAACCTGGTCGGCGAGGTGCGCTCCGGCGTAAGCGATCTCTTCCGGCTCCCCGAGGGCTACGAGGTCGTCCTCGGCAACGGCGGCTCCACCGCGTTCTGGGACATCGCGACGCACGGACTGATCGAGAACAAGTCCCAGCACCTGTCCTTCGGCGAGTTCTCCTCCAAGTTCGCGAAGGCGGCCAAGCTCGCCCCGTGGCTGGCCGACCCGACCGTCGTCTCCTCCGAGCCGGGCACCCACCCGGAGCCGGTGGCGGAGGCGGGCGTCGATGTCTACGCGCTCACCCACAACGAGACCTCGACCGGTGTCGCGGCCCCGATCAGGCGGGTCGCGGGCGCGGACGAGGGCGCGCTGGTGCTGGTGGACGCGACCTCGGGCGCGGGCGGTCTGCCCGTGGACATCACCGAGTCGGACGTCTACTACTTCGCCCCGCAGAAGAGCTTCGCGGCCGACGGCGGCCTGTGGATCGGCGTCTTCTCCCCGGCCGCCCTGGAGCGCGCGGCGCGCGTCCACGCCTCGGGCCGGCACATCCCGGAGTT
Source organism: Streptomyces amakusaensis (assembly GCF_039532665.1). Lineage (NCBI taxonomy): Bacteria > Bacillati > Actinomycetota > Actinomycetes > Kitasatosporales > Streptomycetaceae > Streptomyces > Streptomyces amakusaensis. The sequence continues at coordinate 476,510 of NZ_BAAASB010000001.1, forward strand.
CTTCAGCCTGCCGACCGCGATCGACAACTCGCTGAAGAACCAGACGTACAACACCCCCGCCCTCTCCACCCTCTTCCTGCTGAACGAGCAGCTGAAGTGGATCAACGGCCAGGGCGGTCTGGACTGGGCGGTGGAGCGCACGGCGGCCTCCGCGCGGGCGCTGTACGGCTGGGCGGAGGCGTCCAAGCACGCGACGCCGTTCGTCACCGACCCGGCGAAGCGCTCTCAGGTCATCGGCACCATCGACTTCGAGGACGACATCGACGCGGCGCTGATCGCCAAGACGCTGCGGGCGAACGGGATCGTGGACACCGAGCCGTACCGCAAGCTCGGCAAGAACCAGCTGCGCGTGGCGATGTTCCCGGCGATCGACCCGGCCGACGTCGAGGCGCTCACGGCCTGCGTCGACTATGTGATCGACCAGCTCTGACCGGCTGAGGACATACGCGGGAGGGCCCCGGCGGAATCACTTCCGCCGGGGCCCTCCGTCGTACCGCGCGGACGTCAGCGGCTCAGCCGGTGGAAGCGCCGGACCGCGAGCGGCAGGAAGATCGCGGTCAGCACCAGCGGCCAGACGACGGCCATCAGCACCGCGTTCTCCTGGACCCAGCTGCCGTCGCTGGCGACCGGGTTGCCGAACAGCTCACGGGTGGCCGCCGCCGTGGAGGAGAGCGGGTTCCAGGCCGCGACCACGCCCAGCCAGTCGGGCATGGTGGACGGCGGGACGAAGATGCTGGAGATCATCGTCATGGGGAAGACGATGGCGTACAGACCGCCCGCCGCCTCCGGGCTGGGGATCAGCAGGCCGAGCCAGACGCCGAGCCAGATCAGCGAGAAGCGGAGCAGCACCAGCAGCGCGAAGGCGGAGAGGGTGGCGAGGAAGCCGCCGTCGGAGCGCCAGCCGGTGGCGACCGCCGTCGCGGCGAGGATGGCCAGCTCGGCGACGGCCGCCAGGATGTCATTGCCGCCGCGCCCGGCGACCACGGCGGAGGGGGCCATGGGCATCGAGCGGAAGCGGTCGATGACGCCCTGGGTGGCGTCGTGGACGACGACGGTCGCCGTGTTCATGAAGCCGATGGCCATCGTCATCGCGAACATGCCGGGCATCAGATAGTCGCGGTAGTCGCCGCCGGGCGACTTCATCGCGCCGCCGAAGACATAGGCGTACAGCAGCACCGAGAGGATCGGGAAGCCGAGCTGCCAGACGATGATGATGGGCTGGCGCTTGTAGTGGATGAGCCCTCGGCGCACCACGGTCCAGCTGTCCATCACCGCCCAGTACAGCCGGCGCTGGTCGGGGTCGCCGACGGTCAGATCGACCTTGCCGGCGCGGTCGGGCCCACCCGGGGCGACGGGCGCGGTGCGTTCCAGGACCTCGCTCATGCGGCGGCCTCCTCCTTGGTCTCGGTCTCCGTGCGGTGGCCGGTCAGCCGGAGGAAGACATCGTCCAGGCTGGGCCTGCGCAGTCCGATGTCCTCCACGCCTATGCCCTCGTCCTGGAGGGTGCGCGCCACCTCGGTGAGGGCCGCGACACGGTCGTGGACGGGCGCGTGGATCCGGCGCTCGTTGCGGTCGGTCTCGGGGGCGGACTCGGCGACCCGGGCGACCACGGCGTGGGCGCGGTCGAAGTCGGCGACATCGCTCACGACGACCTCGACCCGGTCGCCGCCGACGCGGTTCTTCAGCCCGTCGGGGGTGTCGTCGGCGATGGACTGCCCCTGGTCGATGACGGTGATCCGGGAGGCGAGCTGGTCGGCCTCCTCCAGATACTGGGTGGTCAGCAGTACGGTCGTGCCGCCGGCCACCAGTGCGCGGACCGCGTCCCACACCTCGCCCCGGCCGCGCGGGTCGAGCCCGGTGGTCGGCTCGTCGAGGAAGAGCACATCGGGGGCGAGGATCATCGAGGAGGCGAGGTCGAGCCGCCGCCGCATGCCACCGCTGTAGCTCCCCGCGCCCTTGTCGGCGGCGTCCACCAGGTCGAACTGCTCCAGCAGCTCGACGGCGCGCAGCCGGGCCCGGCGGGCGCCGAGGTGGAAGAGCCGGCCGAACATCTCCAGGTTCTGGCGTCCGGTCATCACCTCGTCCACGGCGGCGTACTGGCCGGTGAGGCCGATCCTGCTCCGTACGCGGCGGGGCTCGCGCCGTACGTCGAGGCCCGCGACCCGGGCGCTGCCCCCGTCGAACCTGAGGAGGGTGGCCAGCACGCGCACGGCGGTGGTCTTGCCCGCGCCGTTGGGCCCGAGGAGGCCGTGCACGGTGCCCCGGCGCACGGCGAGGTCGAAGCCGTCCAGGGCGCGCTTCTCGCCGTACCGCTTCTCCAGCGCCTCGGCGTGTACGGCGTAGTCGTTCACAGATCCTCCAGGGCGTACGGGTGGTCTCGCGGGCCAGCGCAACTCGACTGCGTACGCTGTACCCTGATGAGAGTACACCGTACCCAGTTCTTGTTCCAGCGCGTTCGGGAACGCCACATAAGGTGAGGTCATGACGACCGAAACGAGCGGCAGCGGCGATGTCACCCGCAGCCTGGAGCTGCTGTGGGGCACCGCCGAACGCCCCAGCCGGGGCCCCAAGCCCGGCCTGACCCTCGACCGGATCGTGGTCGCCGCCGTCGAGATCGCCGACGCGGAGGGTCTCGGCGCGGTCTCCATGCGGCGCATCGCCACCGAGCTGGGCACCGGCGCGATGAGTCTGTACCGCTATGTCCCCGGCAAGGCCGAGCTGCTCGATCTGATGCTGGACCGGGTCAGCGACCCCGAGTCCTGGGAGCCGCCGGCCCCCGGGGAGCGTCCCGACTGGCGGGCCGAGGCGGAGGCCATGGCCCGGGGGTATCTCGCCCTCTACCGGGCGCACCCCTGGCTGCTCAAGGTCAACCAGGCGCGGACGGTGCTGGGGCCCAGCGCGCTCAAGGGGCTGGAGGCCGCGCTGACCGGGCTGCGGGGGATGGGGCTCACCGACCCCGAGCTGATCTCGGTGATCATCGCGACGCAGAGCTTCGTGAGCGGGATCGCCCGGGTGGAGACGGAGGCCGCCGAGGCGGCGGAGGCCACCGGGCAGAGCAATGAGGAGTTCTGGGACCGCCAGAAGCCGTTCCTGGAGCGGGCGATGGTCAGCGGGGAGTACCCGCTGGTGGCCTCGTTGCGGGAGGACGCCTTCAGCGACGAGTTCGACCACTTCGAGTTCGGGCTGAAGCGGCTGCTGGACGGGTTCTCCGTGCTGGTGCGCGAACGCGCCGAGGAGACCCGGGGCGGGGGGAAGGCGGTCAGCTCCGGCGGGTCAGCCGCTTGAAGCCGAGGAACAGGGCGACCGCGCCCGCAAGGGCGAGCACCCCGTACGCCGTCTTCCGGTCGCCGCCCTCCTCCTCGTCCTGCGCGCCGCCGGCCGAGCCGGCCGCCCTGGCGGGTGAGTCGCCGCCTCCGCCGCCGCTCTTCTTCACCTCGACCCGCTCCACCGCGCTGCCCACGCCCTCCGAGCCGAACATCAGCGCGTCGCCGTCGGCCGTGTAGGTCACCGACTCGGACTGCCGCTGGATGGGGGCCCGCACCCGGTGGTCGGGCCCGAGCCGGCCCTTCTCCCACGCGTAGCCGCGCGCGCTGAAGTACGAGCGGAGCACCAGCTCCTTCCCGTCGGGCGAGAAGGCCCCGTCGGTCACCCACGGCACCTCCCCGATCCGCCGGAAGGTGTTCGTCCCCGAGGCGGTGAGCCGGGCCGGCCCCTCGTACAGATGGCCGCCGTCCTCGTTCTTGGACGCGATGTAGGCCCGCCCGGTCCCGGGATGCACCATCATCGCCTCGGCGTTGCGCGGCCCGTCCTCGTACTTCACCGTGTACTGCGTCGCCCGGACGGTCAGGTCCCCGAGGCTCTTCGGCTCCGGGAAGGCGTAGATCCAGACGTGCTGCCAGGAGCCGTCGAGGTTGTCGCCGATGTCGCCCACGTACACCCGGCCGTCGGGGCCGACCGAGATCGCCTCCATGTCCCGGGGCTTGCCGACGCCGGTCAGGGTGACGGTGGCGACCGTACGGCCGGTGCGGGAGTCGACCGCGAAGACCCTCGGCTCGTCCTGGTCGTTGTGCGTCCAGTACACCCCCGGGTGGGCCCGGCTGGCGGCCAGACCGCTGGACTCCGTGATCCGGGAGTCCTCGACGGTGAAGCCGGGGTCGCCCGCGGCCCTCCCGGCCGCGGCCGACGCGGGTGCGGCGGCGAGCGCGAGCAGAAGGGCCGCGGCGGCCGAGGCGGAGGCGGTGACGCACATGAGCGAACGCATGGCCCCAGCCTGCCATCCGGCGCGCTCCCGCACCGCTCCCGTACCGCTCCCGTACCGATCGCGGCCGGGCCCGTGGCCCGGTCCGTGGCCGGTCTCACAGCGCGGCGGCGGACGGTGATCGGCGATGATGACCCCCATGCGCTTTCTCTTCGTCGGCGACAGCATGACCGTCGGGCGCGCCGGCGACTACACCTGGCGCTACCGGATGTGGCGGCACCTCGACGGCTGCCCCGACGGCCCGCACGAGATCGTCGGCCCCCGCTCGGAGCTGTACGACGCCGGGACGGACACCGCCGTCTCCACCGAGTACGCGGCCCCCTTCCCGGCGGCGGCCCGCCGCCATCTCGCGGGCTGGGGCGAGGGCTGGTTCCACATGGCCCCGCTGATCGGTCCGGTGGTCGCGGAGCACCGGCCGGACGTGCTGCTGGTGTCGCTGGGCCTGATAGACCTCGGCTTCTACACCGACAGCGGCCAGACCGCGGGCAATGTCCGCGCCTTCGTCGCCGCCGCCCGCGCCGCCGCCCCGGGGCTGCGGATGGTCCTGCTGCCGGTCATCCCGAACGTCCGGGCCCGTGACGACGCGCCGTTCGCGGCGGAGTGCGAGCGTTTCAACACGGCGCTGGCGAAGGAGGTGGCGGAGCTGGACACCGCGGCCTCGCCGATCCTGCTGGCCTCGCCCCCCGAGGAGTACGCGATCGACACGGACACCTACGACGGCACCCACCCCGGCCCCTCGGGCGAACACAAGCTGGCGGCGGCGTTCGCGACCGCGATGCACCAGGCGTGGGGGCTCGGCGGGCCCTACCGGGCGGCCGGCCCGGCCGCCCCGGCCGGCCCCGGAACGGGCTGAAGCTTCCCCTCCGGAAAGGGAACGCGCGGGGCCCCTTTCAACTCCTTCTGTGCGCCAAGGACGTTGAGCGGAGCCGCATCGGCGGCCCATCAGTCTGGGGGACACACATGAGCAACACACGCCGGACCTTTCTGACCGTCGGAGCCACGACCGCCGCCGCACTGGGCGCGGGGGCGGTGACGGCGGTCTCCGCGAACGCGGCGGAGGTCCCGCGCACCCGTCCCGAGCCGGTCTACGAGACGCCGCTGGGCATCGCGATGGAGGGATACCCCAGCGCGCACCCGGTGCGTTTCCTGCGGCTGGTCAACCAGGGCGAGACGGTCAACATGGCCTATCTCGACATCGCCCCGGCCCCCCACTCCCCCCAGGGCGTCTCCGGCCGGACCGTGCTGCTGCTGCACGGCAAGAACTTCGACGGCGGGGCCTGGGAGCCCACCGCGCGCGCCCTCGCCGCCGCCGGGCACCGGGTCGTGGTCCCCGACCAGATCGGCTTCGGCCGCTCCTCGAAGCCCGCCCTGGAGTACAGCTTCGAGCTGCTGGCCCGGAACACCGTCGCCCTCCTGGACCAGTTGGAGGTGGCCCGCGCCGATGTGATCGGGCACTCCATGGGCGGCATGCTCGGCGTACGGTTCGCACTGGAGCACCCGGACCGCACCGGGCGGCTGGTGCTGGCCAACCCGGTGGGCCTGGAGGACTACCGCGAGCTGGTGCCCGCGCTGAGCACGGAACGGCTCTTCGCCGACGAGCTGGCCAACACCGGCCTGGAGGGCATCCGGGCCTTCTACCGCGCCTATGTGGTGCAGTGGCGGCGGGCGTACGAGCGCAATGTCGAGCTGCGGTACCGCGTCACCCTCGGCGGCGAGTACCCGCGCTGGGCGCTGGCCTCGGCCCGTACGTACCAAATGGCCTACCACCAGCCGGTGCTGGCGGACCTGCCGAGGCTGCGGCTGCCGGTGCTGCTGGTGATCGGGCAGAAGGACCGGGCGGCGATCGGCAAGTCGTACGCCACCCCCGAGAACCGGGCGAAGCTCGGCGACTTCCCGGTGCTGGGGCGGCGCGCCGCCGCCGCGATACCGGGCGCGCGGCTGGTGGAGCTGGCGGACGTCGGGCATCTGCCGCAGCTGGAGGCGCGGGAGCGGTTCGAGCGCGAGGTGCTGGCCTTCCTCCGCGACTGACGGACGGCGCGCGCGAGGGGCGGGCCGGGGGTTTCCCCTCCCCCGGCCCGCCCCTCGGCGCGCTCCTCGGCGCGCTCCTCGTGAAGGAGCGCCGTACTACCGCGCTTCCGGCGGCGGCGCGTAGGTCACCTTCTCCAGGTGGTAGTAGTCCGCCACGCACTGCGCGGGCCACTTCAGCTTCCCCTGGCGGCCGAACGGCTCCTTCATCCGCGCCACCCCGGTCGGGGTGTACGGCATGACCTTCTCGCCGCGCGCCGAGGCCGCCTTCAGCGAGGCGTCCTGGCGGTCCCAGCGCTCGGCCCTGACCTCCATCCGGTCGCCGAGACCGGCGAGCGGGGCCATCAGCCCCACCACGGTCAGGGCGCAGAGCAGCGCCCCGCCCGCGGCGGCGAAGGCGGTCACCGGGCCCCGGTCGCGGAGCCGGCGGCCCAGCACCGCGCCGGCGGCGACCAGGAGCAGGACGTACATCAGCAGATAGTCGTTCCAGGTGCGCTCGGTGGTCACCACCCGGTCGCCGAAGACGGGGTAGGTGATGACCGTGCAGAGATAGCCGGCGATCAGGAACGCCGCCGCCCCGAGCCCCAGCAGCGGCAGTTCCCGCGCGGGCGCGAAGAGGGAGCGCGCCCGCCCCGCACCCTCCCGTGCGAGCAGGCCGAGCAGCACCCCCGCGGCCACCGCGCCCAGATACTGCCAGGTGCCGAACACCGTGCCGAGGATCTCCACGTACCCGCGCAGCGAGCCCCACAGCGACTCCGGCGCGAGCATCGAGACACTCTCCGCGTCGAAGCGGTCGCGGCGGTTGCGCGAGCCCGGCGAGGTGACCAGCAGCAGGGTGCCCACCGCGATGCCCGCCATGCCCGCGAGCGACCAGATCCGGACCGCCTTGACGATCCGCTCGGCGAAGATCATCGGGGCGAAGAGGACCGTCGTGCCGAGGACCACCAGCGAGACGACGGACGCCTCCTCCGAGAGCGTCCCCATGAAGACCCCGGCCCCGGCCGCCACGGCGAGCGCCGCGATCCGGGCCCGCCGGCCGCGCGCCCGCAGCAGCGGGATCGCCACCGCGGCGCAGAGCACCGGGGCGAGCGTGTGCGAGACGGAGGCCGCCGGCCAGTAGAAGGTCTTGTACGTGTTGGTCGTGGCGAACAGGAAGACCGCCGTGACCATCCCGGCCACCAGCAGCGGCACCCCGCGCGGCGCACGGGTGCCGCTCGCGCGCAGCAGCGCGACCGTCAGCGCCCACAGCAGCGCCAGCATCAGCACCCCGCTGACCGGGCCGTACCACTGGTGCCCGGCCACCGGGAACTTCGCGTACGCGCCGACGAGCACGCCGTTGCCCAGCCGCCCGTTGTCCAGCGAGTAGAACTTGTCGACCAGCCCCCAGATCCCGTCGTCGCGGACGACCGGGATGAAGCACCACTCGTCCGCGCTGGGCCGCACATGGCGGCCGTAGAAGGACGCCTGGAGCAGCAGCGCCAGCGGCAGCAGGGAGAGACCGAGCGGCCCGTACACCCGCCATCGGGACGGGGGCCGCGAGCCGTCCGGGGCCGCCGTGCCGCGGCGGGCGGACGAGGAGGCGGACGAGGTGGTCGGTGTGTCGACCGGCATGTTCACAGCCGCCCTTCGCCGAGGCGCGCCGAGACGGCGAGCGCGGCGGCCGGCAGCGGGCCCGGCGGCTCGGAGCCGTCGGTCTCCCGGACGACGTAGTGCGGCCGGCGCTTGGACTCGTGGTAGATCCGGCCCACGTACTCGCCGATGACGCCCATGGTGGCGATCTGCACCCCGCTCATGCCGACGATGACCGCGATCAGCGTCGCGTAGCCGGGGGTCTCGACGCCGTCGACGACGACATTCGCCACGATCCACGCGGCGTACAGCAGCGCGGAGAGAAAGAGCCACAGCCCGGCGTGGATCGCCATCCGCAGCGGCCGGCTGTTGAAGGAGAGCAGCCCGTCGATGCCGTAGTTGAGCAGCCTCCGGCCGCCCCACTTGGACTGACCGGCCGCCCGCTCCACATTCTCGTAGGTGAAGCTGACGGTGTCGAAGCCGATCCAGGAGAAGAGCCCCTTGGAGAAGCGATTGCTCTCCGGCAGCGACAGCAGCGCGTTGACCGCCCGCCGCGACAGCAGCCGGAAGTCACCCGCGCCGTCGACGACCTCGACCTCCATGAACCGGCGCACCAGCCGGTAGTACGCCTGGCTGAGCCGGGTCCGCACCACTCCCTCGCCGGTGCGGTCGCGCTGGGCGACGACCTGGTCGTAGCCGTGCCCGCGCAGTTCCAGCATCCGGGGGATCAGGCTCGGCGGATGCTGGAGGTCGGCGTCCATCAGGACGACCGCCTTCCCCCGGGTCATCCGCAGACCGGCCAGCATCGCCGATTCCTTGCCGAAATTCCGGCTGAAAGAGGTATAGCGGGTACGCCGATCGGCGGCGGCGAGCTGCTGCAAGTGGGCGCGGGTGTGGTCACTGCTCCCGTCGTCCACGTAACACAATTCAAAACTCTTCCCCGTCGACTCAAGAACCCCGATCAGAGTCGCGTGGAAAGTCTCGATCACCTCGCTCTCGTTGAAGCACGGTACGACAATCGAAATCTCTGGCATCTGCTTTCCTAGCTCAGGGCCAACCGCTTCCGGACAGGTCCGGATTCATCGCTCGATGTGACGTGAGCTACATAGTGCGCAGGCAACCCGGCGTGAGCCGGTAATTCTGCGCCCCCGTGGCGCGGCTTTCCCTGGGTCATGGCGTCCTGCCCTCTGCGTCAACTACCGCCACATCCGTGCGGGCCTCGCTGTAGAGGACGTCGCCTTTGTCGATTCGGTGGCCTGTCTCGTTCATTTCATTGGGCGTGCCGGGGCTCTGCTCACGCACGGCCACGGTCCGGCTGCCCAGATAGCGGTAGTCCTCGGGGTCGATGAGGAGTTCGGTACGGAGGTCCGCCGCGGTCTTGGCGGCTTCGGCCGCCGCCCGGACGGTGATGGCGATGGCCTCGCGGCCCGCGGCGTCGCGCACCAGCTGTTCGCCGACGTCGATGCCCGGGATCGCGGCCATCGCCCGGTAGATCTTGGCGAGCGACTTGGAGGAGAGCGGATAGGACTCGGCCATCACCCGCAGCGCCCGGAAGCTGTGCTCGGGCACCGGCTCGGGATCCGCTTCCCCGCCGTCGCCCGTCGGATAGAGCCGCCGCGCCTCGATCAGCGCCTTCGCCGGGTCGTCGGGCAGCGCCTCGGCGATCCGGTAGATCTCGCGGGCCGAGCGGTCGTCGTCCGAACGGTCCCGTTCGGCGGCGGGGTTGGCGTAGGGGGTCCAGTCCTCGGGGTCGTGGTCGACACTCACGGAGACGTCCGACCGGGCGTCCTTCTGGTCCGGCCGGTCGACCACCCTCTTGGAGTAGATCCACTGATCGGGGGCCGGCTCGGGGACCGACGGCTGCTCCTCGACCGCGCCGGCGGCCCGCTGGAGCACCTCGACCGGGTTCTCCAGGCTCCGCGAGGCAAGCTGGTCCATGGACAGGTCCGGAGCCGGGTCGGCCCCGATATGGGTCGCGAGCAGGGCGGCGGCGGTGATGGCCACGGCCGCGCCGAGCGAGGCGATCCGCCAGTCGGAGGCGAGCGCGCGCGCCCGGCCGCTGGTCCGCCACGAGGCCGCGAGCCGGTCCGCGAGGCCGGGGCGACCGCCCTCGGCGATGCCTTCGAGGAGCCGGCGGCGGCCGGCCGCGAGGACGGCGCGGTCGGGAGCCGGGGTCTGCGCGCGCAGTTCGCGCAGGCGGGTCATTTCGTCCATGACGTGGTCAGCTCCGTGGCATCGGGGGTGAACGCGGGGTCGGCGATCAGGGCCTCGCGCACCTTGCGACGGGCGCGGTTGAGCCGGGATCTGACGGTGCCGAGAGGGATGCCGAGAGCCTCGGCCACCTCCTGGTAGCCGAGATCGGCCCAGGCGATGAGCAGCAGTACGTGCCGGTCCCCGGGCGACAGCGCCGCGAGCGCGCCGGCGAGCGGGGCCTGAGCCGCCAGCCGGTCGTCGGAACGGTCGCTCCACGGGGCGGCCAGCGGGTCCTCCCCGCTGCGGGCCATCGCCCGCAGCGCCCGTTCCTCGCTGCGCCGGTGGCCCCCGATGAGCTTCGCGGCGATTCCGTAGAGCCAGGGGCGGGCGCTGCCCCGGCTGGTGTCGTACCGCCGGCGGCCCCGGAAGGCGATGAGGAAGGTCTCCGCCATGATGTCCTCGGCGGCCCCCTCCCCGAGGCGGCGCGCCGCGTAGCGGTGGATGTCGGACGCGTGCCGGTCGTAGAGCATGGCGAAGACGTCGGGACGCGCCAGGGATTGGGCGATCACCTCGGCGTCGTCGGGGGCGGCCGGCGGTCCGGTCACATCAGCTCCACGGGTCAAGCGGTCAGGCCTGTCATCTGTCTGTTGTCCGCAGGGGCCCGGATGGTTCACGGAACCGAAACTTACCTTGGGTAAGGGGCTGTCCCCGAGTAAGCTGAGGCCATGTCAGAGAATCCGCGAGGGTCCGGTGAGTCGGGTGCGCCCGGTGTGCCGGGTGCGCCCGGCGCGCTGAGCGACGCGTTCACCGCCGACTGTCCGGCGCGCGATGTGCTGAACCATGTGGGCAGCCGGTGGGGGGTCCTCATCCTGGCCGCGCTGGGCGAGGGGCCGATGCGGTTCCATGTGCTGCGCGACCGCGTCGGCGGCATCAGCGAGAAGATGCTGTCCCAGAATCTGCGCGCCCTCACGCGCGACGGCCTGACCTCCCGCACGGTCGAGCCCGCCTCGCCGCCCCGGGTGACGTACGCGCTGACCCCGCTGGGGCACGAACTGTCCTCGCTCTTCAGCGGGCTGGTCGACTGGATCACCCTGCGCGTCGACGACGTACTGGCGGCGCGCGAGGCGCACGACGGCGGGCACTGACCGCGCACGGGCCGACCGCGCACGGGCGGCGGGCATGACGCCGCTCACACTCGCCACCGGGCCCGGGGTCGGGGACTGCGCGCCTCCCCCGGGGTGCGGAGCCCACCCCCGGGTAATTACTTACCAAAAGTAAGCTCAATACCTACGGTGAGCCAGGTCGGGTCGCACGGACCCGGAAAGGGGACCTGGTGAACACCCAGCCGAAACCGGAATCGAAACCGGAGCCGAAACCGCGGAACGACACCCCGCGCGCGGGCGTCCGCGAGTGGGTGGGACTGGCGGCGCTCGCCCTGCCCGCGATGCTCGTGATCATGGATACGAGCGTGCTCCATCTGGCGCTGCCGGCCCTGAGCGAGGATCTCGCCCCCACCGGATCCCAACTGCTCTGGATCACCGACTCCTACGGCTTCGTCATCGCCGGCGCGATGATCACCATGGGCACACTCGGCGACCGCGTCGGCCGGCGGCGGATCCTGCTGATCGGAGCCGCCGCCTTCGGCCTCGCCTCCGTACTCGCCGCCCGCGCCCTGCTGGGCCTCGCCGGGGCGGCGCTCGGCACGCTCTTCGTCCGCCGCCAGCTGCGGCCGGCCAGTCCGCTGCTCGACATGAGGCTCTTCGCCGACCGGGGCTTCAGCGTCTCCCTCGGCACCCTGACGCTGACCGTCGTCTTCATGCTGGGCGGCCAGTTCCTCATCTCCCAGTACCTCCAGATGGTGGTCGGGCTCGACCCCCTGGAGTCCGCGTTCTGGAGCCTCCCGACGGTCCTGGGCGGCACCCTCGCCATGTTCGCCGCCCAGGCCCCGCGGCCGCAGGCAGCCAACTCCTGTCCACCGCCCGCGACGCCTTCGCCGACGGGCTGGCCCTGATCGCCCTCTGCTCCTCCTTCGCCCTGGCGGCACTGGCGGTGACGGCGACTCTGCTGCTGCGGGAGCGGGCGAACCCTGCGGAGTGACGGGGCGAGTCGAACAAGTTTCTCCAGAGCGTGACTATGTCCTTGTGCGATCGTTGTACGAGACGCCTGCCCGCCCGACGCGGCAGCGGGGAGAAGCGCCACCGTGACTGTTCTGATCGACAGGATCCAGATGGCCGACAGCGACGACATGCAGCCCTTGGACAGGATGTTCGAGGCGCTGGAGCGGATGCCCGTCCCCGAGGGATACCGGGTCGAGGTCGTCGAGGGAGTCGTCTGCATCTCGCCGCAACGGGACACGCACTGGGAGATCATCCGTCGGATCGTCCGGGCTCTTGAGGACAGATTCGGCATGGGAGTGCGAGTCCTGTCCGATGTTCGCATCGACTTCCCGGGCGGCCTGAACGGCTTCTGCCCCGACGTGGCCAAGCTCGCCGGCGATGCCGAGAAGGACGACCACGGCCAGTGGCGGCACAAGGACATCGAGTTCGTCGCCGAGGTGATCTCCGAAGGCACGGCCGCCAACGACTACGGGCCCAAGAAAGAGGCGTACGCCACCGCCGAGGTCCCCGTCTATCTGATCGCCGATCCGTACACCGGCAAGTGCCACGTCTATACCCAGCCCAAGGAGAACGGCTACCTCAGCGAGCTGACCATCGCCTTCGGCCAGCCCGTCGACCTCACTCTCACCCCCGCCGGCCTCACCCTCGCCACCGACGAATTCCCGCGCGACTGACCGGAGTCCCGCCGGTGCGCCGCCCGGCGGCAATCCCCTTGCTTCGAGCGCGCTCCAAGGCGTTGGCTGGTGGACCATGAAGTACACACAGCTGGGACGCACCGGGCTCACGGTCGGCCGACTCGTCCTCGGGACGATGAACTTCGGGCCGCACACCACGGAGGCGGACAGCCACACCGTCATGGACACGGCGCTCGACGCCGGGATCAATTTCTTCGACACGGCCAATGTCTATGGCTGGGGCGAGAACAAGGGCGATACCGAGAAGATCATCGGCAGCTGGTTCGCCAAGGGCGGCGGCCGGCGGGACAAGGTCGTGCTCGGGACGAAGGTGTACGGCGACATGACGCCGGACAAGACGGCGTGGCCGAATCACGATCGGCTTTCCGCGCTCAATATCCGGCGGTCGGTCGAGGCCAGTCTGAAGCGGCTGGGAACCGATCACATCGACATCTACCAGTTCCATCACATCGACCGGAGGACCCCGGTCGAGGAGATCTGGCAGGCCGTCGACACCCTGATCGCCCAGGGCAAGATCCTTTACGCCGGATCGTCGAATTTCCCGGGCTGGAAAATCGCCCAGGCGAATGAGGCCGCCCGCAGGACCGGTGGATACGGGCTGGTCAGCGAGCAGTGTCTGTACAACCTCTTCGAGCGCCGCGCGGAGATGGAGGTCATCCCCGCCGCCCGGGAGTACGGACTCGGGGTCATCCCCTGGTCGCCGCTGCACGGCGGTCTGCTCGGCGGGGTGATCCGGAAGGAGGCGCAGGGCGGCCGGCGCGCCGCCGGGATGGCGGTGGAGAGGCTGGCCGACGCGGGCGTGCGGGAGCGGATCCAGGCGTATGAGGATCTGCTGGAGCGGCAGGGGCTCGCGCCCGGTGAGGTGGCGCTCGCCTGGCTGCTGAGCAGGCCGGAGGTGACCGCGCCGATCGTCGGGCCGCGGACCGTCGAGCAGCTGGCGGGGGCGGTGCGCGCGCTGGAGCTGGAGCTGGGCGAGGAGCTGCTGGCCGCGCTGGAGGAGATCTTCCCGGGGCCCGGACCCAGCCCGGAGGCCTTCGCCTGGTAGGCGCGCGGGGCGGTGGGCCGGGTGGGGAGGAGGTCCTCTACTGCCCGGCCACGGCCGCCACCGCGATAACCGCGAACATGAGTACGAGGACGCCCGCCATGATCTTGTTTCTGGTCTTGGAGTTCACCCTACGAGGTTAACCCGGCCCCTCGGGGGCCCCGTGCCCCAGGTGCCAGTCGGCGACCGTCGCGTAGCGGGGGCGGGCGCCGGGGACTCCCGGCTCGGGGTGGGTGCTGCGGACAAGTGCGAAGCGGGAGACCGGCCAGGGCGCGCCCTCGAAGTCGCTCAGCCCGTCGGCGTACGGCCCGAGGTCCGTCTCGGTGCGGCTGCGGGCGATCGTGAGGTGGGCGAGGTAGCGGCGGTGTTCGGTCATCGGGACGCCCGCCCGGCGGGCCGCCGCGTCCGCGCGTTCGGCCAGCAGTCGCAGCTCGGGGAGGGCCCCGGCAGCGCCCGCCCAGAGGGTGTGGCCGCCGAAGTGGCCGCCGCCGTGGATCCGGAGGGTGAAGGGCTCGGTGCGGTGGGCGGCGCGGGCGAGGCGGGCGGTCAGTTCGGGCAGCAGCCGTTCCTCGACCTCGCCCAGGAAGGCGAGGGTGTAGTGCCAGTCCTCCCGGCTGGTCCAGCGCAGACCGTCCGAGCCGGGCAGCGCCCGCAGCCGGCCGACGGCCGTGCCCAGCTCGGCGACCGCCCCGGCCGGGGGGAGTACAGCGGCGAAGAGTCTCATACGGGGAGTCTCGCCCGGCCGGGTCCCGCGCGTCAGGCGGCGGCCGTCAGACTCTTCTCGCGCTGTTTGGGGACGAAGGCGAGGTGCTTGTGGCCCCGGCGCAGATCCACCTTGAGCCGCAGCCCGCCGGACCTGGCGAGCAGGAGGCCGACGCCGAGCGCCGCCGCCAGCGATATCGCCCCGCCGAGGGCGAGGCCGACCCTGGGCCCGTACGCGTCCGTGATCCAGCCGAAGAGCGGTCCGCCCAGCGGCGTACCGCCGACGAACACCATCATGAACAGGCTCATCACCCGGCCCCTGACGGCCGGGTCGGTCGCCATCTGGATGCTGGAGTTGGCGGTGACATTGACGGTGAGGCCGAACATGCCGACCAGCACCATCAGCAGAGCGAAGATCCAGAACTCGGGGGCGAGGGCGGCCACGATCTCCAGCGCGCCGAAGAGGACCGCCGCGCCCACGAGTATGCGCAGCCGTGAGGTGGCGCGCCGGGCCGCGAGCAGCGCTCCGGCAAGGGAGCCGACGGCCATCAGGGTGTTGAGCAGGCCGTAGGTGCTCGCGCCGGAGTCGTAGACGTCGTGGACGAAGGCGGTGAGCCAGATCGGGAAGTTGAAGCCGAAGGTGCCGACAAAGCCGATGAGGACGATCGGCCAGATCAGCTCCGGGCGCGAGGAGACATAGCTCAGCCCTTCCCTGAGCTGGCCCTTGCCGCGCGGGGCGCGCTCGACCTTGTGCAGCTCGGCGGTGCGCATGAGCAGCAGTGAGGCGATGGGCGCGAGGAAGGAGAGCCCGTTGAAGAGGAAGGCGTATCCGCTGCCGACGGCGGTGATCAGCACACCGGCGACGGCCGGTCCGATCAGCCGGGCGGACTGGAAGTTCGCCGAGTTGAGGCTGACGGCGTTGCCGAGCTGGTCCGGGCCGACCATCTCGGCGACGAAGGTCTGCCGGGCGGGGTTGTCGACGACGGTGACGAGGCCGAGCAGGAAGGCCGTGAGGTAGACATGCCAGACCTGGACCTCGCCGGTGAGGGTGAGGACGGCGAGCGCGATGCCGGTCAGGGCCATCGCGGACTGGGTGGCCAGCAGCAGGGGCCGTTTGGGCAGCCGGTCGGCGAGCACTCCGCCGTACAGGCCGAAGAGCAGCATCGGGAGGAACTGGAGGGCGATCGTGATGCCGACGGCGGAGGCCGAGCCGGTCAGGGTCAGCACCAGCCAGTCCTGGGCGATCCGCTGCATCCAGGTGCCGGTGTTGGAGACCACTTGGCCGGTGGCGAAGAGCCGGTAGTTGCGGATCTTCAGTGAGCTGAACATGGATGTCGTCGTAGGGGCGGGTGCGGGTGCGGAGTCTGCTCCGGGTCCCGTACGCAAAAGTGTTCGCCTCCTCAAAGGTGTTCGTTACAGATGTGCGAGCTTCTCCAGAACAGGGGCGGCCGCGCGCAGCTTGGCCCATTCGTCCTCGTCCAGGCCTTCGGCCAGCTCGGCCAGCCAGGCGTTCCGCTTGCGGCGGCTCTCGTCGAGCATGGCCTCGGCCCGCTCGGTCTGGCTGACCACCTTCTGGCGGCGGTCGTCGGGGTGCGGCTCCAGCCGCACCAGCCCCTTGGCTTCGAGCAGCGCCACGATGCGGGTCATCGACGGCGGCTGGACATGCTCCTTGCGCGCCAGCTCGCCGGGGGTCGCCGAACCGCAGCGCGCGAGCGTCCCCAGCACCGACATCTCGGTGGGGCTGAGGGACTCGTCGACCCGCTGGTGCTTGAGTCTGCGGCCCAGCCGCATCACGGCTGAGCGCAGGGCGCTGATGGCGGCGACGTCGTCGGGAGCGATCGCGCCTGCGGCGGCGTCGGCCACCGTGCGTGCGGCGTCGCCTTCGGCGGCACCGCTGGACAGGTCAGACATGTTTATTAGCGTAACTCATTACTCTGCCTAAAGACCAACCGGTTTCGCGCGTCGCCGACACCGCACGGACGGGCACGGAGAGCGACGCGCCGGGGGCTCCGGGAGGGCCGCGGGAGGGCCGCGGGAGGGCCCCGGAAACGCCGTACGGGCGGCCCCGGGACCGAGGTCCGGGACCGCCCGTACGGGGCGGGGCTTCTGGCGGGGTCGCCGTTATGTGAGACCGAGCGCCGGCATCGCGTAGTAGAAGACGAAGACCGCGGAGACGGCGTACATCGCGATGGGGACCTCGCGCCCGCGGCCCGTGGCGAGGCGCAGGACGCTGAAGGCGATGAAGCCGATGCCGATGCCGTTGGTGATGGAGTAGGTGAAGGGCATCATCACCATCGCGAGGAAGGCGGGGACGGCGAGGGTGAAGTCGGTCCAGTCGATGTCGCGGATGGAGCCGGCCAGGATCAGGAAGCCGACCGCGAGGAGGGCGGGGGTGGCGGCCTGGGAGGGGACCATCGTGGCGAGGGGGGTGAGGAAGAGGGCGAGGGAGAAGAGCGCGCCGGTGACCACGGAGGCGAGACCGGTGCGGGCGCCCTCGCCGACGCCTGCGGTGGACTCCACGAAGCAGGTGGTGGCGGAGGAGGAGGTCGCGCCGCCGGAGGCGACGGCGATACCGTCGACGAGGAGGACCTTGTTGATGCCGGGGAAGTTGCCGTCCTTGTCCATCAGCTTGGCCTCGTCGCCGACGCCGAGGATGGTGCCCATCGCGTCGAAGAAGCAGGACAGCAGGACGGTGAAGACGAAGAGCGAGCCGGTGAGGATGCCGACCTTCTCGAAGCCGCCGAAGAGGCTGACCTCGCCGACGAGCCCGAAGTCGGGGGTGCTCAGCGGGTTGCCGGGCCACTTCGGGACGGTCAGGCCCCAGGCGCGGTCCGGGAGGTCGACGATCACTTCGATGATCATCGCGACGATCGTCATGACGACGATGGAGATGAGGATCGCGCCGGGCACCTTGCGGATGATCAGGACCAGCGTGAGCAGCGCGCCGAGGACGAAGACCAGGACCGGCCAGCCCAGCAGATGACCGCCGTGGCCCAGGGTCAGCGGGACGGTGGTCTGGGCGATGTCCGGGATGCGGGAGACGAAGCCGGCGTCCACCAGGCCGATGAGCATGATGAACAGGCCGATGCCGATCGCGATGCCCTTGCGGAGGCTGCGCGGCACGGCGTTCATCACCCGTTCGCGCAGGCCGGAGGCGACCAGCAGCATCACCACGAAGCCCGCGAGGACCACCATGCCCATCGCGTCGGCCCAGGACATCCTGGGCGCGAGCTGGAGGGCGACGACGGTGTTCACGCCGAGGCCGGCCGCCAGCGCGATCGGCACATTGCCGATGACGCCCATGAGGAGGGTGGAGAAGGCGGCGGTCAGCACGGTGGCGGTGACCAGCTGGCCGTTGTCGAGCTGGTGCCCGTACATGTCCTTGGCGCTGCCGAGGATGATCGGGTTCAGCACGATGATGTAGGCCATCGCGAAGAAGGTGGCGAAGCCGCCGCGCACCTCGCGCGCGACCGTGGAGCCGCGCTCGGAGATCTTGAAGTAGCGGTCCAGGCCACCGGGGGCGGCGCCCTTCGGCGGGCCCTCGGGGGCGGCGGCGGTGGCCGACGGGGTCATTCCGTCCTCATCAATGCTCTTGGATGTTTCTACGAATGAAACAGGTCATGGGCAAACCGTTTCAGTATGAACATATGAACCGAAGATCGCCATCTTCGCGCGTAGACCCCCGTGGCGACTGGGCCGACCGCACCCGCCCACCGGCCGCCGCCGCACCCCCACCGCACCCGCCGCCGGGGCCCGGCGGGGTGCCTACACTGTCCCCATGGCGAAGTGGACTGCGAAGCACGAGGCGCCCGAGCCCCTGGAGGGGCCGGTGGTCGCCACCGTCACCGGTGGCACGATCCTCTGGTTCGTCCTCTTCCTGGCACAGCTCCCGTTCTACGGCTGGTTCGCCGACCGCGATCTCCAGTGGTGGGTGTGGACCTGTCTGGCCGGCGCGGGCCTCGGGCTGATCGGCATCTGGTACGTCCGGAAGCGCGACGCCGCGATCAAGCGGGCGGCTGCGGCCGGCGCCGCCCAGGACGCGCGGACCCCGGACGGCGCGGACGGCCCCACCGGGAGCTGACCCCCGACACACGGGCCGCTCCCGCTTCCCGAGGGGTGGACCCGCCGCACCTTCCGTACCGTACGAACCATGACTCAGCGGGCAGGGATCGACACGGAGGGTCCGGAACCGGACGGCCGCGACACCGTCCGGAGCGCGGCGCGGCAGCAGGGCCCGCCGATCGACGCGGGGGCCGAGCTGGATCCCGTACACCCCATGACCATGCCCGCCTCCCGCCGCCGGGCGAGTGGGCTGAGCGGGGCCGAGGTCGCCGAGCGGATCGCCCGGGGCGAGGTCAACGACGTACCCGTACGGTCCTCCCGCTCGCTCGGCGAGATCGTCCGGGCCAATGTCCTCACCCGCTTCAACGCCCTGATCGGCGTCCTCTGGGTGATCATGCTGATCGTCGCGCCGATCCAGGACAGCCTGTTCGGCTTCGTCATCGTCGCCAACACCGGCATCGGCATCGTCCAGGAGCTGCGCGCCAAGAGGACTCTCGACGGGCTCGCGGTGATCGGCGAGGCCCGGCCGACGGTGCGGCGCGACGGGGTCGCGACCGAGGTCTCCACCTCCGGCATCGTCCTCGACGACCTCGTGGAACTGGGCCCGGGCGACAAGGTGGTGGTGGACGGCGAGGTGGTGGAGGCCGACGGGCTGGAGATCGACGAGTCGCTGCTGACCGGCGAGGCCGACCCGGTGTTCAAACGGCCGGGCGACCCCGTGATGTCGGGCAGCTTCGTGGTCGCGGGCGGCGGCGCGTTCACCGCGACGAAGGTGGGCCGTGAGGCGTACGCGGCCCAGCTCGCCGAGGAGGCCTCGCGGTTCACTCTCGTCCACTCCGAGCTGCGCAGCGGCATCAGCACCATCCTCAAGTACGTGACCTGGATGATGGTCCCGACCGCGACCGGGCTCGTCATCAGCCAGCTCGTCGTCAAGGACACGGACGTCAAGGACTCCGTCGCCCGGACCGTCGGCGGGATCGTGCCGATGATCCCCGAGGGGCTGGTGCTGCTGACCTCCGTCGCCTTCGCGATCGGGGTGATCCGGCTGGGCCGCAGACAGTGCCTGGTGCAGGAGCTGCCCGCGATCGAGGGGCTGGCCCGGGTCGACGTGGTCTGCCTGGACAAGACCGGGACGCTCACCGAGGGCGGGATGGACGTCACCGAGGTGCGCCCGCTGGGCGGGGCGGACGAGTCCTCCGTACGCGCGGTCCTCGGCGCGCTCGGCGCCTCGGACCCGCGCCCGAACGCCTCCCTCCAGGCGATCGCCGAGGCGTATCCGGACAAGGACCCGGGGCTGCGGTGCGTGGACACCCTGCCCTTCTCCTCGGCCCGCAAGTACAGCGGCGCGACCCTGGAGCCGGAGGGCGGCGGGCGTACGAGCTGGCTGCTGGGCGCGCCCGACGTGCTGCTGACGCCCGGCGATCCGGAACTCGACGGCGTCGAGCGGCTCAACGAGGCGGGCCTGCGGGTGCTGCTGCTGGCGCGGGCCGCCGGAGCACTGGACTCCGCGACGGCCGCCGAGGGCGCGCGGCCCGTCGCGCTCGTCGTGCTGGAGCAGCGGCTGCGGCCCGACGCCGCCGACACCCTGCGGTACTTCGCCGAGCAGCGGGTCACCGCCAAGGTCATCTCCGGCGACAACGCGGTCTCGGTGGGCGCGGTCGCCCAGAAGCTGGGCCTGCCCGGCGCGGAGCGGCCCGTCGACGCGCGCACCCTGCCCGCCGGGGGCGAGGCGCTGGCGGCGCGGCTGGACGACCACTCGGTCTTCGGCCGGGTGACCCCGCGTCAGAAGCGGGACATGGTGGGCGCGCTCCAGTCCCGGGGCCACACGGTCGCCATGACCGGCGACGGCGTCAACGACGTGCTCGCGCTCAAGGACGCGGACATCGGCGTCGCGATGGGCTCGGGCTCCGAGGCCACCCGGGCGGTGGCCCAGATCGTGCTGCTGAACAACAGCTTCGCCACCCTGCCGTCGGTGGTGGCCGAGGGCCGCCGGGTGATCGGCAACATCACCCGGGTCGCGACCCTCTTCCTCACCAAGACGGTCTACTCGGTGCTGCTGGCGATCCTGGTGGTGTGCAGCCAGATCGAATACCCCTTCCTGCCCCGGCATCTGACGCTGCTCTCGACGCTGACGATCGGGGTGCCGGCCTTCTTCCTGGCGCTCGCCCCCAACCGGGAGCGCGCCCGGCCGCACTTCGTCCGGCGGGTGATGCGGTACGCGATCCCGGCGGGCGTCGTCGCGGCGGCGGCCACCTTCTGCACCTATCTGCTGGCCCGCGCCCACTACAGCGGCCCGGGCGCGCTGGAGGCGGAGACCAGCGCGGCGACGCTGACGCTCTTCCTCGTCTCGATGTGGGTCCTCGCGATCATCGCCCGGCCCTACACCTGGTGGCGTGTCGCCCTGGTGGCCACGATGGGGCTGTGCTTCGTGGTGGTGCTGGCGGTGCCGTGGCTCCAGGAGTTCTTCGCGCTGAAGCTGGTGGGGACGGTCCTGCCGTGGACGGCGGTGGGGGTCGCGGCGGCGGGGGCGGTGCTGCTGGAGTTCGGCTGGCGGTGGGTGGACCGGAGGTTCCCTGCGTGAGCGCGCCGGGGACCAGGGCAGGGGCCGGGCTCGCGACCCGATGATCGGACGCTTTCGGCCCTGCCCGTACGTACCCTGAATCCGTCCGCCAGTTGTACGCCTCTGCCCGTTTCACCGGCGTCATTGTTCGGTTACGTCCGGATTTGCCGAGTCACCGGCGACAGCGCCCCACGGCTGTCAGCATGCGCTCATGCCGAAACCCCACGAGCCTGTCATGGATCTGATCCGGGCCTCCATGGACCCCGCTTCCCGTACGGCGCGGTTGCGGATCGACTCCCCCGCCTGCCGTGTGGTGATCGCCGCGGCCCGCGCCGACGCCGAGGAGGGCGGCAACAGCCGCGTGGTCACACTCGCCACCGGCACGGCCGTCTCCGCGACCGGGCTGACCATGCTCCTCGCCGAGCACCGGCACGTCACCACGGAGGTGTTCATCGACCATCTGGAGGCCGCCAAGCACGAGATGGACCCCGACGGAAGATCCCCCGATGTCACCGTGGTGATGCGCAGCCTCCTCACGGAGCGCCCGATGCAGGAGTCCGCCCGGGTTTTCACCGACGCCTTCCTCCAGGACCAGGAGGGCTTCTGCGACCTCATCGTGGACCTCGCCGAGTACGCCGCGAGCGCCATCAAACTCCTCCAGCAGAACAAGGTCGCCACGGAGGAGCAGACCCTCGCCGAGCTGGACGGCATGCTGGAGGAATTCGTCAACGCCGCCTGAACCGGACCGCGCTCCGCGCCCCTACCCGTCCCCGCGCATCAGCTCCAGATCGTCCCCCCAGCCGTCCAGCACCGGGCCGTGCCCCCGGGTCCGGGCGTACGGCTCCACCTCGCGGAAGAGCCTCCGCACCACGAGCGGCCCCCGCTCCGACAGCACCTCGCCCAGCAGGGGCAGCAGCCGGTCGGGGGCCCACTCGGGGCGGTCGAGCGGGTGGTGGCGCAGCTCCCACTCCAGATACTTGTTGTACGGGCGGACCCGGCCGTCCAGCGCGAAGACATAGCCGAGGAAGTACGGGACCGTGTCCGCGCCGTCCAGACGGGCCGCGAGCGAGCGGCCGTCGCGGTCGCTCTTCAGACACCGGTAGACGCTGTTGAGGAAGGCGTCCAGGAGTTCCGGCGCACTCTCGGCGGCCTCCGCCGGGGTGAGCCGTCCCTTGGCGGCGACGAGTTCGGCGATCAGCCCGTCGGCGGTGTCCTTCACCACCTCGGCGCGGGTGAAGGCGTACCGGTTCCACTCGGTCCCGGAGCCGGGCAGGGCGTGGCCCCGGAACTCCGTGAGCGGCAGCAGGACCACATCCAGCAGACCGTCCCGGCGGCGCTCGGCGGCGAGGGGGCCGTGTTCCGCGCCGTCCTCGGCGACGAGGTACACGTCGTAGTCGGAGCGGGCGGTGGCGGTGCCCTCGCGGGCCCGGGAGCCGGTGAGGACGAGTCCGAGGGCGTGCCGGTCGCGTCCCACGCGCTCCAGCAGCGCCGCGTACTCCCCGGCGGCGGTCCCGGTGTTCCCTGTGCTGTCCCTGTCGTCGGTCACCGGCTCAGCCCACCACACGGCCGCCGCGCGCCCCAAGCGGTTTTCGGCGGCCTCGACGGCCCGGGTCAGCCCGGGTCAGCCCGCGTCGAACCAGCGGTCGCGGGCCAGTTCCTCGGTGCGGGAGGGGTCCTCCAGGAGGGCGGCGACCTCGAAGCGGCGCGGCCACTGGCCCGCCGACCAGGCGAGGCCGGCGGCGACGCCCTCCAGGGTGGAGGCGTGGAGGACGCCGTCGGGGGTGCGCCGCCAGGGGAGTTCGAGGCCGCCCGCGATCAGCTCGTCGTGCTCGACGTAGGAGGCCGGGGTGGCGGGCCCGAGGAGGACATGGACGGATTCCGGTACGTCGTGCTCCTCGCCCTCGGTGGTCACCTCCGCCGTGAGGGTCTCGCTCAGCAGCCGGACCTGGAGCAGCTCGGCCAGCTCCCCGGCGCGCGCCGGGGAGACCGGGAGCAGCGGGAGTCCGCCGGCGAGCGGCAGCAGATCGGGGGCGTCGGCGACGACCGCGTCCCGCGCGTCCACGACGCGGGTCACGCCGTCGACGACCGCGCGCAGCTCGTCGGGGAGGGTCACCTGCTCCGGGTCGAGGTCGGCGAGCGCGCTGTAGAGGCCGTGCAGCTGGGCGGGGCGCACCGGGCGCTCCGGGTCGGCGAGGCGGCCCAGCAGCTCGGCCGCGCCGCCCGGCTCGTCCAGCAGATCGGCGGCGGTGGTGCGCACCCCGAGCGCCCTGAGCACCTGCGGGTCGTCGAAGCCGCCGGCGTCGACGGACTCGTACAGGCCCTCCAGCAGCGGATCGCCGCCCTCGGCGCGCAGCCCGGCGGGGCGGCGGCCGTCGAGCACCGGGTGGTCGCGGAGCCACCACGCGGTGTACGGGCGTACGGACTCGGTCGTGCCGTCGGGCAGCAGCACCCGCACCGGCTGGGTGAGCGCGTCGCGCAGCGGCGGGCGGGAGAGCAGGGCCAGGGCCTGCGGCCAGCGGTCGTCGTCCACCAGGTCCAGATCGCGGACGGCGACCAGTTCGGTGACGACCGGCGGGACGGGGGTGTCGGGCAGCCGGTCGAGGACGTCCTCGCACCAGACGTCGACGGCGTCCAGCAGACCGGCGTCGTCGGGCTCGGCGTAGTCGCCGTCGCGGGGCTCCAGCTCGTCGGGGTCCAGGACGATGTCGGTGGCGCGTACGAGGGTGAAGTCGGCGAGGACTCCGCAGGCGGCCAGCGGGCGCGGGCCCCAGCGGTCGGCCAGTTCGGCGTCGCAGAGCGCGGGTCCGTCCTCGCGCATCACCAGCGCGAAGGGGCTGCCGGGCAGCACCAGCTCCCCGGCGGGGGCGGGCTCGCCGTCCTCGTCGGGGAGGGCGAGCGCGCCGAGCCAGGGTTCGTCGCCGGGTTCGAGGTCGGCGTCGCGCACCAGCGCGAGCACGGTGTCCGCCAGTTCCTCGGCGTCGAGGGCGTCCTCGTCCCAGATCTCGCCCGCGTCGAGCGAGCCCGCGACGGCCGCCCGGACCTGAGGGGTGGTCAGTACGGCGCGGGGGGTGGCGGGCAGCGCGCCCAGCTTCTCCAGCAGGGGGTGGGCGGCGTCCGGGTGAACGACCTTCAGCCCGAGCCTGGCGAGGTCCGCCGGGGTGTCGGAGAGCGGGAGCAGGGTCTGGCGGGGGCCGATGACGGTCCGCAGATCGGTCAGCGGCACCGGGAGGCCGGACAGCCGGTCCGGGTCGACGCCCGCGAGGCTGTCGTAGAGCCGGTGCCACCAGGAGGGTTCGCGCTCCAGACCGGCCAGCCGGTCCATCGCCTCGGTGAGCGGCACCCGGGCGACGCCGAGGGTGCGCAGCTCCACCCGGCGCTCCAGGCCCGCGGGCAGCAGGCTCGGCAGCACCTCGGCCAGCACCCGTACGGTGTCGGCCCCCGCGCCCTCCAGCACCTCCGCCTCGATGGGCCGCAGCCCGGCGGGGGCGGTACGCCCGGGGAGCCCGGTGTCCTCCTCCTCGTCGGCGGGCCGGGGGGCGGCGGCGAGCAGGAAGGCCGTACGCGGCAGCAGCTCCAGGATCGCCGCCCGCAGCGCGCCGTCCAGCTCGCCCTTGCCGAGGGGGCCCGGCACCAGGTCGATGGTGCCGGTGGACACCGGCCGCCACTGGGCGAGCAGTTCGGCGTACGCCTCGGCCGAGCGCCGCACCACGAAGTCGGTGAGCGGGCCGGGGGCCGGGTGGCGGCGGGTGGTGTCCAGCGGGAACGAGGCGATCAGCAGGGCGGGGACGCCCAGCGGCTCGTCGGTCGGGGTCGGCGCGTGCACGACCGGCGCGGTACGCGGGCGGGCGGGCGCGCCCTCGCCGTCCACGGGCACCGCCCAGGTGACGGACCAGTGGGGGCGCAGCCGCTCCTCGACGGGGCGGTCCTTGAGCAGCTCCGCCTCGATGGAGCCGGTGTGGGTGACGGTCCGCCAGCGGCGTTCGCCGTGCACGCTGTCGTCGATGTGGACATACGGCCCCCGGGTGGCGCGGCGCACGGTCCGTACGCCCTCGGGGGTCTCGATCACGATCTCGGCGAGGCCCGGGAGGGTGAGCAGCAGTGCGTCGTCCACGCCGCCGAGGAGGTGTTCCACCAGGTCGACGGCGGCTCCGTCGCGCAGCGGGAGCACGATGACCGTGTCGTACCCCTCGGGGGCGGGACCCTGGGCGGGCAGCGGAAGCCGCAGCAGCGGGACCTGTCCGTCCCGGCGGCGGATCTCGTCCGCGAGCCCGGGGCTGCCGGCCGCCGCCTCCTGGGCGAGGGCCCTCGCCTCGGCCAGGGACCAGCGGACGCCTCCGGTGCGGCCGAGGATCGCCGGTTCGTCACTGACCGCGAGCACCGCGGCGAACCCGACGCCGAAGCGTCCGACGCTCTCGCCGTCTCCGCGCTTGGCGGAGGCCCGCAGGGTGCTGAGCGACTCCGCGCCCGCCGCGTCCAGCGGGGTCCCGGTGTTGGCGACCGCCAGCACCGCCGGGGAGTCGCCCTCGGCGGGCCTGAGCGTGAGACGCAGCCGGCCGGGGGTCTCCGCCCGTGCGGCGGCGTCCGCCGCGTTCTGCGCCAGCTCGACCACGAGCCGGTCGCGGTACCCCCCGAGTACGAGGTCCTCCTCCGCGTTCGCGTCCTCCCGGAACCGCGCCGGAGCCGCCGCCCACGCGTCCAGCACCCCACGCCTCAACCGCGCGGTTCCGAAAGGGTCGGGCCGCTCGGTGGGGGTGACGCTCACGCTGTGCTCCGCTCTGGGGGGCGATGGGCTTCGGGTGAAGGTACCGCGTGGGGGGTGGGGTGGTTTCCACCGGCTGGAATTGACGTCTCTGGTCTTGTGCGGGCACCTGGGGTGCGGGGCCGTCCTCAGGTGCCGGACAGGCTTGATATTGACGTACCTGGTCCCGCTCAGCCCCTCGGGGTGCGGGGTCCGTCCTCAAACTCCCCCTGGCTCCGCCGGGAGGGACCCCCAGACGGGCTGGAATTGACCTTCCCGGCCCAGCTCGGGCCCCGGGGCGCGTCCGTAGACGAGGTCCCCCCGGCGGAGCCGGGGGGAGATTGAGGACGGACCCCGCGCCACGGCGGGCCCGCGACGGACCGGAGACATCGATCTCAGCCCGTCTGGGGGTCCCCCGGCGGAGCCGGGGGCACCCTCGGGGCCCGGGGTGGGCCGGGTACGTCGATATCGAGCCCGGCCGGCCCGGAGGGCTAGGAGTGGCCGAGGTCCTCGTCGGGGGACGGGGTCGGGGTGGGGGTGTCCTGGCCGAGGGGGAAGGCGTCGGTGGCGAGGGAGTCGAAGACGGGTTGGGGGGGCTGGGGGGTTTTGGGCATGACGGCGGCTTCGGAGTGGCCGCCGCAGCCGTAGGAGAGGGAGACGACTCGGCCGTCGGCGGGGGAGAACTCATTGGCGCACACCCCGAACGCCTGTCCGAGCGACCCGGCGATCGGCATGAGGAAACCGCAGGTCACACACCCTGCGGGCGCGGCCTGCGCCATGGGCGTCTTCGCCCCGAAGGACTCCTCCCAGCGGTCGGCCGCGATGTGCAGGCCGTAGCGCGAGAGCACGCGCGCCCGCCGCATCCCCAGCTCCTCGGCGACGGCCGCGATCTCACCGCGGGCGTTGGCGACGGTGTCGGCGGGGGCGCGGTCGGTCAGCTCGGCGTCCTCGGCCTCGACCAGCTCGGCGAGGTCGTGGGTGGTGGAGGCGATCGCGGAGTTCGGCGGGGGGGTGTCCTCGCCGGTGAAGCCGGGCTCCAGGCGGAGGTCCTCCGCCTCGGTGGGGAGGAGGTCCCCGGGGCCGAGGTCGCCGGGGCGCAGCCGCTCGCTCCAGGGCACCCACTCGGGTGCGAGGAGGGCGTCGGGGCCGGGGAGGAGGACGGTCTCGTCGAGGGTGACGTTCTTGGCGCGGGAGGCCCGCGCGACCGTCACCGCCCAGCGCCAGCCCCGGTAGCCGGGCTCCTTGCACTCGAAGAAGTGAGTGACGACACGGTCGCCCTCCGAGACAAGGGACACATGCTCACCCACCACCCCCGGGGCCGCGGTCTCCTCCGCCGCCGTCCGGGCGAGATCTACCGCCTCGGCGCACAGGCGGTCGGGGGTTCGGCTTCGCGTCGTCGCAGCACTCACAGGTCTCGCTTCTCTCCTACGCCGTCTCACGGGTGCGCCTGCCGAGTCGTGAGGCGGTACGGGGCGCAGGCGGAGCGGACCAGGGGGCCGCATCGACGTCCGCGCCCAGACCAACCCGTCCCGGGCACACCTACCGCCATCCATTCTGAGGGATGACGAAGAGGCGCGCGGCCGAGAACAATCGCCGGTGGCGCGCTACGCACGCTACCCCTTCCTCAGCTCCGCGCCCACCTGCGCGCTCCAACAAGAGGTCGACAGGGACCCGACTCAGCGCGCATCGCGCGTGTTCCCACGGGTGCTTGGGGCAGTATGACGAGGTGGCAGCCGCCAGGTCGGCCGAGGGGCCCGGAGCGCTCAGCAGAGCGATCCGGGCGGTGGGACGTGCCCTGCGGGCCCCTTTCACCCGTACCGGGAGACGGATCCGGAAGGCGACGCACGCGCACGGCGCGGGCGAGTCGGGCCTCGGAAGGCTGATCGAGCTGCACGCGGTGAACGGCGCGGGCGATGTCATGATCACGGTCGCGCTGGCGTCCACGGTCTTCTTCTCGGTGCCCACGGACGAGGCGCGCGGCCGGGTCACCCTCTATCTGGCGATCACCCTCGCCCCCTTCGCCCTGCTCGCGCCGGTGATCGGCCCGCTGCTGGACCGGCTGCCGCACGGCCGGCGGGCGGCGATGGCGGCGGCGATGCTGGCGAGGGCGCTGCTGGCGCTGGGGCTCTCGGGGGCGGTGGCCACGGGCGGGCTGGAGCTGTATCCGGCGGCGCTGGGGGTGCTGGTGGCCTCCAAGGCGTACGGGGTGGTGCGCAGCGCGGTGGTACCGAGGCTGCTGCCGCCCCGGTTCTCGCTGGTGAAGGCGAATTCACGGGTCACTCTGGCGGGGCTGCTGGCCACGGGGCTGGCCGCGCCGGTGGGGGCGGGGCTGCACCGGATCGGGCCCCAGTGGCCGCTGTACGGGGCGTGCGCGCTGTTCTGTCTGGGGACGTACTGGGCGCTGAAGCTGCCGCCCAAGGTGGACTCGGCGAAGGGCGAGCGCAAGGCGCTGATCCTGCCGCTGGGCGAGAAGAGGCCGAGTCTGCGGACGGTGGGGCCCTCGGTGCTGCACGGCCTTCAGGCGAACGCGGCCTTCCGGATGCTCTCCGGCTTTCTCATCTTCTTCCTCGCCTTTCTGCTGCGGGATCATCCGCTGGCCGGGCAGAGCGCGGCGGTGTCGCTGGGGCTGGTGGGGGTCTCGGCGGGGCTCGGCAATGCCCTGGGGACGGCCGTGGGGGCCTGGCTGCGGACCCGGGCCCCGGAGATGATCATCGTGACGGTGCTCGGCACGGCGCTGGTGGCGGCGGTGCTGGCGGCGGTGTTCTTCGGGGCGGGGATGGTGGCGGTGCTGGCCGCGACGGCGGGGCTCTGCCAGGCGCTGGCCAAGCTGTCGCTGGACGCGCTGATCCAGCGGGATGTGCCGGAGGAGGTGCGCACCTCGGCGTTCGCCCGCTCGGAGACGCTGCTTCAGATGTCGTGGGTGGTGGGCGGCGGGATCGGGATCGTGCTGCCGCTCAACGGCGCGCTGGGGATGTCGGTGGCGGCGGCGATCGTGGGCACGGGCGCGGGGCTGGCGGTGCGCGGCCTGGTGGGCGCGTGCGGCCGGACCGGCCGCACCGGACCGAGGGTCGCGTGAGACCGGTGAGATCCGCCAGACAGACCCTCGCGTGCGGCGCGCCGGACCCCCGCGCGGGAAGGGCGGGCGGGACCGATAGCCTTTTGGCCATGACCGTTGCGATCTTCTCCGGCAGGCGCCGCCGGGCCGCTGCCACCCTCGGCGCCGTCTCCGCCGGGCTCCTCGTACTCTCGGCGTGCGAAAAGCCGACCCCGCTCGCGACCGTCACGGTCGGGACGGAGTCCGTGAACTCCGAGGCCGCCTGCTACAACGACGGCAAGGCCATCAAGGAGTCCCTGGTCCAGGGGTGCCTGAACAAGGACTCCGGCAAGACCATCAAGGTCTCGCTGGACGACAAGATCCGCTTCGGTGTCGACCCGGAGATCGCGGAGAACGGCTGGACCCTGTTCATCGGCGGCCAGCCCGCCGAGCAGGAGCCGTTCAAGAAGACGTACCGGACCATCCCGGCCAACGCCTTCTTCACCTCGCAGACCGGCGAGACCACCAACAAGACGAACATCAGCATCGTCGAGACCGACGGCAAGAAGCTCATCGGCATCTGGCTGTTCACGCTAGAGAAGAAGTGACCCCGGGGGCCCGGTGATGCGCGTACTGGTGGTGACCGCGGTGGCGGCCGAGTCCGAGTCCGTCGCCGCCGGGCTCACCGCTGGGCTCCGGGCCGGGCACCCGGCTCCGGCCGGCCCCACGGTGCTGGCCGGCGGGGTCGGACCGGCCGCCGCCGCCGCGGCCACCGCCTCGGCGCTGGCCCTG
The DNA here is from genome assembly GCF_039532665.1 of Streptomyces amakusaensis. NCBI lineage: Bacteria > Bacillati > Actinomycetota > Actinomycetes > Kitasatosporales > Streptomycetaceae > Streptomyces > Streptomyces amakusaensis. The sequence goes on from NZ_BAAASB010000001.1 coordinate 506,297, forward strand.
GCGACCGCCGGAGGCACCCCGTACGACCTGGTGGTCTCCGCCGGGATCGGCGGCGGCTTCCCGGCGCACGCGCCGGTCGGCTCGCTGGTCGTCGCCGACGCGATCGTCGCCGCCGACCTCGGGGCGGAGACGCCCGAGGGCTTTCTCCCCGTCGAGGAACTCGGCTTCGGCCGCACCTCCCATCTGCCGCCCGCCGCGCTCGCCGCCCGCGCCGCCGCTCTGACCGGCGCCCGGTGCGCGCCGGTGCTGACCGTCTCCACGGTGACCGGCACGGCCGCCCGCGCCGCCGCTCTGAGCGGGCGTCACCCCCGGGCCGCCGCCGAGGCGATGGAGGGTTTCGGCGTCGCCGAGGCCGCCGCCGCCCACGGGGTGGCGGTGCTGGAGATCCGGGCGATCTCCAACGCGGTGGGCCCGCGCGATCGCGCCGCCTGGCGCATCGGCGCGGCACTGGCCGCCCTGCGGACCGGCTTCGAGCAGCTCAGCCCCCTTTTCGAGGAGTCGTCGTGACCCTGCGGATCGCGTACTCGCCCTGCCCCAACGACACCTTCGTCTTCGACGCCTGGGCCCATGGCCGGGTCCCCGGCGCGCCCGCCGTCGACGTCGAGTTCGCGGACATCGACATCACCAACGGAATGGCCGAGCGCGGCGAGGGCGACATCCTCAAGGTGTCGTACGCCGTGCTGCCCTGGGTGCTGGACGAGTACACGCTGCTGCCCTGCGGCGGCGCGCTGGGCCGCGGCTGCGGCCCGCTGGTGCTCACCCGGGAGCCGGGCGGGGAGCTGCGCGGCAAGACCGTGGCGGTGCCGAGCGAGCGTTCGACCGCGTATCTGCTGTTCCGGCTCTGGGCCGCCGACCAGGTGCCCGGCGGGGTCGGCGAGGTGGTCGTGATGCCGTTCCACGAGATCATGCCGGCGGTGCGGGACGGAAAGGTCGACGCCGGACTCGTCATCCACGAGGCCCGGTTCACCTACCGGACGTACGGGCTGCACTGCCTCGCCGATCTGGGCGAGCACTGGGAGGACACCACCAGCCTGCCCATCCCGCTCGGCGCGATCATCGCCAGGCGCTCGCTGGGGAGACAGACGCTGGAGCTGCTGGCCGACTCGATCCGTACCTCCGTACGGATGGCGTGGGACGACCCGGAGGCCTCGCGTCCGTATGTCCGCGCGCATGCGCAGGAGATGGATCCGGCCGTCGCCGACCAGCACATCGGTCTGTATGTGAACGAGTTCACCGCGGAGCTGGGAGAGGACGGCTACGCGGCGGTGCGCGGGCTGCTCACCCGGGCGGCGGCGGAGGGACTCGTACCGCCGCTGGCCCCGGGGGCGCTGGCCTTCGGCTGAAGGCGACGTCCGTGTCGGCGGCGGAACGGCTGTACGGCGGGAGGGGCGGCGCGTCGGTGAAGAGGACCGACGCGCCGGGAGGAGGGACTGATCAGACGTCGAGCTGGTCGGCGACCGCGCGCAGCAGCCCCGCGATCTTCGCGCCCTGCGCCTTGTCGGGGTAGCGCCCGCGCTCCAGCGCGGGGGTGATGTTCTCCAGCAGGGTCGTCAGATCCTGCACGATGGAGGCCAGCTCGTCCGGCTTGCGCCGCTGCGCCGCCGCCACGGACGGCGTGGGGTCGAGAACCGTCACGGAGAGGGCCTGGTCACCACGCTGGCCGGCGACCACACCGAATTCGACACGCTGGCCCGGCTTGAGCGAGTCGACTCCGTCGGGCAGCACGGACGAGTGCACGAAGACGTCGCCGCCGTCGTCGCGGGAGAGAAAGCCGAAGCCCTTCTCGCTGTTGAACCATTTGACCTTGCCGGTAGGCACGTCTGTCCTCGTCTTCGTACTCATGGGGGCGCTGGGGCCGCCGGAAGCGTGGCGCCGATTTCGGCTCTGGAAAGCACTGCGGCGGGCCGTCCGACCCGCAACCCAAGGCTAATGGTCCAGGGGCTGGTGACAAGACGTCGCCGATCGGTTCCTACTCGCTGGGAACTACCCTGGCTGGATGACTGCTACTCCTACCGCACCGGGTGACGGACTGGTCCGTACCGGTGGCATCGTCTTCATCGTCGGCGCGGTGGCCACTCTGGTCACCATGGCACCGCTGTTCCTGGGGACGGATCCGTTTCCGCCGATCGCCTACGGCGTCTGCATGCTCATGGGCGTCGGCTTCATGATCTCCGGGGCGGGGGTGCTGCGCTCGATCGCGGCTCAGCGGCGCGCCGCGAAGTCCGTCGCCTAGTCCTTCCGGGCGAGGTGCCCGCGCAGCCAGGCGGGAAAGGCCGTGAGGTCGTCGAGCACCACGTCCGCGCCCTCTTCGCGCAGCTCAGCGGGGCCGCAGGGGCCGGTCGGCACGGCGACGGCCAGGGCCCCGGCGGTGTGCGCGCCGCGTACGTCGCCGATGTGGTCGCCCACGTACACGCTCGCGCCGTGCTCGCGCAGCGCCTCGGCCTTGGCCTCGGCCCAGAGCCAGCCGATGACGGCGTCGGGGACGATGCCGAGCGCTTCGAGGTGGAGCCTGGCGTTCGGTTCGTGCTTGGCGGTGACCACGATCGCCCGGCCGCCGGATTCGCGGACGGCGGCGACGGCCTCCCGCGCGCCGGGCAGCGCCCGGGTCGGCTCGATCGCGTACGCCGGGTAGAGCGCGCGGTAGCGGTCGCCCATGGCCTGAATCTGATCATCGGGGAACCAGTGGGCCAGCTCCTGCTCCAGCGGCGGGCCGAGCCGGGTGACGGCGAGGTCGGCGTCGATCCACACCCCCGTCTCCTCGGTGAGCGCGTGGTACGCGGCGCGGATGCCGGGCCGGGAGTCGATCAGCGTCATGTCCAGGTCGAAGCCGACGGTGATGCCGTCGCCCGCGTCCGGTGCCGAGGCGTGTGACGGGTTGGAAGCCAGAGGGTCCATGGGTCAATTGTGCCCATCGGTGGCTCCTACACCCGCACCTTTACACTAAGCCAAGCCTTACCAAACCTGCTGGTTCCGCTCCCTGATTGGTGCACATGTCAGCCAGACGCGCGCTCGCGGTCCGCCGCATCGGCTGGACGGCGGCGGCCGTCGTGGCCCTGCTGATCGCGGCCCTGCTCAGCCTCGGGGTGGGGGCGCGGCCGATCGCGCCGTCCGCCGTCTTCGACGCCCTGCTGCACGGCGGCAGCGGCGACGACGCCCAAGTCGTCCGCGAGATGCGGTTCCCCCGTACGGTCGTCGCGATCCTGGTGGGCGCGGCGCTCGCGATGGCGGGCACCGTGATGCAGGGCATCACCCGCAACCCCATCGCCGACCCGGGCATCCTCGGCATCAGCCAGGGCGCTTCGGTGGGGGTGGTCTGCGCGATCGCCTTCGCGGGGGTGCACACGCTGGCGGGGTACGTCTGGTTCGGATTCGCCGGGGCCGCGATCGCGGCGGTGGCGGTGTACGCGATCGCCGCCAACGGGCGCGGCGGGGCCACCCCGGTGAAACTGGCGCTCAGCGGCGCGGCGATCAACGCGCTGCTGGTCGCGGTGGTGACGTCGATCCTCACCACCCAGGCGTCCACCCTGGACGAGTTCCGCTTCTGGCAGGTGGGTTCGGTGGCCGGCCGGGACATGGGGATCGTCGCCCAGCTCTGGCCCTTCCTGCTGCTCGGCGCGGTGCTGGTGATCTCGGTCGCACGCGGGCTGGACGCGCTGGCGCTCGGCGAGGACATGGCGAAGGGGCTGGGCCAGAACATCGCGACCGTACGGATCGTGGGCGGTCTCGGCGCGACGGTGCTGACCGGCGCGGGAGTGGCGGCGGCGGGCCCGATCGCCTTCATCGGGCTGGCGGTCCCCCATCTCGTCCGCGCGGTCGTGGGCACCGACCACCGCTGGGTGCTGCCGCTGGCGGCGCTGGTGGGCCCGGTGATGCTGCTGGTGGCGGATGTGATCGGGCGGGTGGTGTTCCCGCCGGGGGAGATACCGGCGGGTGTGATGACCGCGCTGATCGGCGTCCCCTTCCTCGTGTTCCTCGTCCGCCGCAAGGCGGTCCCCGCGTGACCCCCGCCCGTTCCGCCAACCCCACGGGGGCCCGCACATGAGCACCACCGTCCGCCCCACCGGTTACGCCGTCGTCCGGACCGGGCCCGCCGCCTTTCTGCTGCACCGCCGGTCCGCGCTGGTCGCCACCGTGCTCGGGGCGCTGCTGGCCGCCGTCTGTGTGCTGTATCTGTCCGTCGGGGAGAGCTTCGTCGCCCCGGGCGAGGTGCTGAAGGTGGTCCTCGGGCAGCCCTCCGGCCACGAGCTGGTGGTCGGGACCCTGCGGCTGCCCCGGATGACCGTCGCCCTCCTCGTCGGCCTCGCCTTCGGCGTCGCGGGCGCGCTCATCCAGACCGTCGCCCGCAATCCGCTCGCCAGTCCCGACATCATCGGCATCAGCCAGGGCGCGACGGCGGTCACCGTCGGCGGGCTCGCCTTCGGCGTCCCGGCGACGGTGCTGCCCTACTTCTCCGTGGCCGGGGGGCTCGCCGCCGCCGCGCTCGTCTATCTCTTCGCCTGGCGCGGCGGACTCCAGGCCGCCCGCTTCGTCCTCATCGGCATCGGCATCGGCGTCGCCCTGCGCTCCATCACCCTCCTCTTCCTGACGAAGACCGACCACCACATCGCCCAGCAGGCGAAGATCTGGATGTCGGGCTCCGTCAACGGCCGGGGCTGGGAGGAGGCCACCCCGCTCGCCTGGGCCATGCTCGCCATGGTCCCCGCCGTGCTGTGGGCGGCCCGCGCCCAGCGGACCGTCTCCCTGGACGACGACACAGCCACCTCGCTGGGCGTCCGGCTCGGCCGGGTACGCCTCGGGCTCGTCCTCACCGGTGTGGTGCTGGCCTCCGTGGCGACGGGCGCGGCCGGGCCCGTCGACTTCGTGGCGCTGCTCGCACCGCAGATCGCCCGCAGGCTGACCCGTACCGCGCAGATCCCGCTGCTCTGCTCGGCGCTGACGGGAGCGGTGGTCGTGGTGAGCGCCGACCTCCTCGCCCGCAAGCTCCTGGCCCCCACCGAACTGCCCGTGGGGGTCCTGACGGCCGCCCTCGGCGCGCCGTATCTGATCTGGCTGCTGATGCGCGGCCGTACCACCGGAGGAAACGCGTGAGCAGGCTCATGGCGCGCGGGCTGACGCTCGCGTACGAGGACCGGACCGTCGTCCACGGCATCGATCTCGCGATTCCCGAGGGCCGGGTGACCGTGATCGTCGGGCCGAACGCCTGCGGCAAGTCGACCACCCTGCGCGCGCTGGGCCGGCTGCTGAAGCCGGCGGGCGGCGCGGTGCTCCTGGACGGCGCGGAGCTGGCGAAGATACCGACCAAGACGATCGCGCGCGCCATCGGGCTGCTGCCCCAGTCGCCCGTCGCCCCGGAGGCGATCACCGTCGCCGATCTGGTCTCGCGCGGCCGTCAGCCCCATCAGGCCTGGTGGAAGCAGTGGTCGGAGGAGGACGAGCGGGCGGTGACGGACGCGATGGAGCGTACCGATGTCACCGATCTCGCCGAGCGCTCGGTGGACGAGCTGTCCGGCGGGCAGCGGCAGCGGGTGTGGATCGCGATGGCGCTCGCCCAGGACACCGAGGTGCTGCTGCTGGACGAGCCGACGACGTTCCTGGACATCTCCCACCAGGTGGAGGTCCTCGATCTGGTGCGCCGGCTCAACCACGAGCGGGGGCGGACCGTCGTCGCCGTGCTCCACGACCTGAACCAGGCCGCCCGTTACGCCGACCATCTCGTGGCGATGAAGGACGGCCGGATCGTCGCCGAGGGCCCGCCCGCCGAGGTCGTCACCGCCGAGCTGGTGCGCGAGGTCTTCGGGCTCGCGTCGGTGGTGGTCCCGGACCCGGTGACCGGCTCCCCGCTGGTGGTGCCGGGCGCGCCCTACACGCCCGGCGCGGCGGACCTTCCCGTGCAGAAGACCGGTACCGCCGGCTGAGGCCGGGACCGGGACCGGGGCTCAGCGGCGGGAGCGCCAGACCAGATAGAGCGCGGAGGCGATCGCCGCGCCGTTCAGCACCCAGGGGCCGGTGGCGGAGATCGCGTCCGCCATCCCCTCCGGGGGGACCGGCTCGCCCCAGCGGCCCTCCGTACGGCCCCAGAGCCAGAGGGCCCCGGCACCCAGCGCCGTGCCCGGCAGGCCGAAGACGGCGAACTTGGTCTCGGCGGGGGTGAGCCTGCGGGAGAGATACGCGAGGACCCAGCCGAGGCCGAGCGGGATCCAGGAGCCGAAGAGCACGCCCCCCAGCAGCAGCGCGGCGGCGAGCAGCAGCAGCGGGTTGGTGAGCCGGAACCGGGGCTTCGGCGCGGGCTCGGCCGCTTCGACGGGGACGGCTTCGGCGGGGACGGCTTCCGCCCGGCGGCGGAGCAGCCCCGGCAGCCGGCGGCGCGGCCGGGTCTCCGCAGCGCCCCCGGCCTCCTCCTTCTTCTGCTCCGTCCCCGCTTCCCCGGCCTTCTTCCCGTCCTCCTCCACCGGAGGCGGCGTCAGTATCTCGGGGATCTCGACCCCGCCGGTGAACCCGGCCACCCGCTCGCCGGGCCCGAACGGCTGCGGGGTCACGCTCCACCAGTCGACGTCCGCGTCGGACGGGCCCAGCTCGTCGAGGCCCGCGAGATGCGGCGGCAGCCCGCCCGCCGGGGGCCGGGGCGGGAGCGGCGGGGCCTTCGGCCGCTCGGCCGCCGTCCTGCGCGGGCGCGGGATCCGGCGGCGCACCCGCTGCTCCGGCAGCGCGGCGGCCGGGGCCGGAGCGGAAGGGGGTACGGAGGGCGGCGGCAGGGCCCCGGAGCCGTCCACCGTCGCCGCCACGACCTCGTCCGGGGTGCCGATCCGCCCCAGGATCCGGCGCACGGCGGCGGGGGTGTCCGGGACCGCCCCGGCGCGCCGCCGGTCGATCTCGGACCGCAGCGCCGACACCAGCTCCATCCGCGCGCCGGACGGCAGCTGACGCTGCTGGGCCAGATCGCCGACCCGGCTCAGATAGTCGTAGACGAGCTGATCACTCTCGATCCCCACGGCCGGCTCCCCTGACGTTCCCCGATGTTGCCTGCCGACGGTAGCGCGCCCTCAGCGCTCCGGGGACTCCACAGGCCCTTCCAGCGACTAACGTGGTCCGGATGGGGACCACGCCCGAAGGAAGCAGTCCGCGCACACTGGCCGAGGCCCTGCGTGCCCGCAGCGAGCAGGAGCTGACCGCGCTGCTGCGCGCCCGCCCCGACCTCCTCAACCCGGTGCCGGGGGATCTGACCCAGCTGGCCACCCGCGCGAGCACCCGCGCCTCCGTCGTACGGGCGCTGGAGCGGCTCGACCGGTTCACCCTCCAGACCGCCGAGGCGCTCGCGGTCGCCCCCGACCCGGGCCGGTACGAGACCCTGCTGGCGCTGCTGGGCGGCGACGACGGCGACCCGGAGGTCGAGGCGGCCCTGCCGCGCGCCGTCGAGGCGCTGCGGACCCAGGCCCTGGTCTGGGGCGGCGGCGGCCGGCTGCGGCTGGTGCGCACCGCCCGGGAGCTGCTCACCCCCTCGCCCTCCCGGCCGTCCCCCACCGGTCTCGGCCCCACCGTCGCCGAGGCGACGGCCGGGATGTCGCCCGGCCGGCTCCAGGAGATCCTGGCCGCGAACGAGCTGCCGACGACGCACGATCCGGTGTCGGCGGTCACCGCGTTGACATCGCTCTTCACCGACCGGCGGCGGATGGGCGAGCTGCTCGACCAGGCCCCGTCGGAGGCGCTGACGGTCCTGGACCGGCTGGTGTGGGGACCGCCGTACGGAGAGGTCACGGCCAGCCCCACGCCCCCGGTGCGCTGGCTGCGCGACCACGGCCTGCTGCTGCCCGCCTCCCCGCGCACGGTCGTGCTGCCGCGCGAGGCGGCCCTGCACCTGCGGGCGGGCCGCGCGCACCGCACCGCCGAGCCGGTGCCGCCCGCCGTCCTGCCCGCCAGGACCGCCGCCTCGGGCCGTCCCGCCGGAGTGGACGAAGCCGCCGCCGGACAGGCGTACACCGCGCTGTCGACGGTCGAGGAGCTGCTCCAGGACTGGCACGAGGGCGGCCCGCCGGTGCTGCGGGCCGGCGGGCTCGCCGTCCGCGACCTCAAGCGGACCGCCGCCGCGCTGGACACCCATGAGCAGATGGCCGCCTTCTGGCTGGAGCTGACGTACACGGCGGGCCTGCTCGCGGCGGACGGCGAGGCCGACGAGCGGTACGCCCCCACCCCCGTGTACGACGAGTGGCTCACCCTCCCGGCCGCCGAGCGCTGGGCGCTGCTGGCGGACGCCTGGCTCACCGCGACTCGTACCGCCGGGCTGGTCGGCGGCCACGACGGCAAGGGCCGCGCGCTCTCCGCGCTGGGGCCCGAGATGGACCGCTCGGCCGCGCCCGAGGTGCGCCGACGGGTGCTGGAGCTGCTGGCCTCGCTGGAGCCCGGCACCGCCCCCGACCCGGAGAGCGTGCTGGCCCGGCTGCGGTGGGAGCGCCCGCTGCGGCCCGGCGCGGGAGCCGGCTCCGACGGCGTGGTGGACCTGCGCTCGCGGATGGCCGCGTGGACGCTGGCGGAGGCGGAGACCCTGGGCGTGACCGGCCGGGGCGCGCTGTCCGAGCACGGCCGGGCGCTGCTGGGCCCCGCCGAGGGGGAGCCGCGGCCCGCCGCCGACCGGGCGCGCACCGCCGCCCTGACCACGGTGGAGCGCGCCGCCGCCCAGAGCGCGGCGGCCGACGCCCTCGCCCCGCTGCTGCCCACCCCGCTCGACCATGTCCTGCTCCAGGCCGATCTGACCGCCGTCGCCCCCGGCCCGCTGGAGCGCCCGCTCGCCGAGACCCTCGCGGTCCTCGCCGACATCGAGTCCAAGGGCGGGGCGACGGTCTACCGCTTCACGCCCGGTTCCGTACGCCGCGCCCTCGACGCCGGCCGTGCCGCCTCCGATCTGCACACCTTCCTGGCCACCCACTCCCGCACGCCGGTGCCGCAGCCGCTCAGCTATCTCATCGACGACGTCGCCCGCCGCCACGGCCATCTGCGGATCGGCGCGGCCTCCGCCTATGTGCGCTGCGACGACGACGCGCTCCTCGACGAGATCCTCGCCGACAAGCGCTCCCAGGGCCTCGGGCTGCGCCGTGTCGCGCCCACCGTCCTCGCCGCCCAGGCCGACCCCGCCACCCTGCTCCAGAACCTGCGGTCCATCGGCTACGCGCCCTCCGCCGAATCGCCCCAGGGCGATGTCTTGATCACCCGCGCCCACGCCCACCGCACCCCGCCGCGCACCCCGCCCGTCCCCGTCCCCGACGGCCCGCCGGCCCCCGACGACACCCTCCTGAGCGCGGCGGTCCGGGCCGTCCGCGCGGGCGACCTCGCCGCCACCGTGGAGCGCAAGCCCGCCGCCGAGCCCGGCGACCGCCCCCCGGGCCCCGGCGGCGGACTGCCCCGCTCCACCTCGGCGGAGACCCTGGCCACCGTCCAGGCGGCGGTGATGACCGGCTCCGCGCTCTGGATCGGCTACGTCAACGCCGAGGGCGCGGCCAGCCAGCGGGTGATCGCCCCGGTGCGCGTCGAGGGCGGTTTCGTGACCGCGTACGACCACACGGCCGACGAGGTCCGCACCTATCCGCTGCACCGGATCACCGGCGTCGCGGAGCTTGCGGACGACCCGGCCTGAGCACGTACGGCACACTGGAGGTTTGGCTTAACGAAAGGGCGAAGTCGTGAACGGTCCCCTCATCGTCCAGAGCGACAAGACGCTCCTCCTGGAGGTCGACCACGAGCAGGCCGACGCCTGCCGCCGGGTCATCGCCCCCTTCGCGGAGCTGGAGCGCGCCCCGGAGCACATCCACACCTACCGGATCACCCCGCTCGGGCTGTGGAACGCCCGCGCCGCCGGGCACGACGCCGAGCAGGTCGTGGACGCCCTGGTGCAGTACAGCCGCTATCCCGTCCCGCACGCGCTGCTGGTCGACGTCGCCGAGACGATGGCCCGCTACGGCCGGCTGACCCTCACCAAGCACCCCGTGCACGGTCTGGTGCTGACCTCGACCGACCGGCCCGTGCTGGAGGAGATCCTCCGCTCGAAGAAGGTCCAGCCGCTGGTCGGGGAGCGGCTGGACCCCGACACGGTCGCGGTGCACCCCTCGGAGCGCGGGCAGATCAAGCAGACCCTGCTGAAGCTGGGCTGGCCCGCCGAGGACCTCGCCGGATATGTCGACGGCGAGGCGCACCGCATCGATCTGGACGAGAACGGCTGGGCGCTGCGCCCGTACCAGAAGCAGGCCGTCGAGGGCTTCTGGCACGGCGGCTCCGGAGTGGTCGTCCTGCCGTGCGGCGCGGGAAAGACGCTGGTCGGGGCCGGGGCGATGGCTCAGGCGAAGGCGACCACGCTGATTCTGGTGACCAACACCGTCTCCGCCCGCCAGTGGAAGCACGAGCTGGTGAGGCGGACCTCGCTGACCGAGGAGGAGATCGGCGAGTACAGCGGTACGCGCAAGGAGATCCGCCCGGTCACCATCGCCACCTATCAGGTGCTGACGACCAAGCGGAAGGGCATCTACCCGCATCTGGAGCTGTTCGACTCCCGCGACTGGGGTCTGATCCTCTACGACGAGGTGCATCTGCTGCCCGCGCCGGTCTTCAAGTTCACCGCCGACCTCCAGGCGCGGCGCAGACTCGGCCTCACCGCCACGCTGGTGCGCGAGGACGGGCGGGAGTCGGACGTCTTCTCGCTGATCGGGCCCAAGCGGTTCGACGCGCCGTGGAAGGAGATCGAGGCGCAGGGGTACATCGCGCCGGCGGACTGTGTGGAGGTGCGGGTCAATCTGACCGATGCCGAGCGGCTCGCGTACGCCACGGCGGAGACCGAGGAGAAGTACCGCTTCTGCGCCACCACCGCGACCAAGCGGAAGGTGACGGAGGCACTGGTCGCCAAGCACCGGGGCGAGCAGACGCTGGTCATCGGGCAGTACATCGATCAGCTGGACGAGCTGGGCGAGCATCTGGACGCGCCCGTGATCAAGGGCGAGACCTCGAACGCGCAGCGCGAGAAGCTCTTCGACGCCTTCCGTCAGGGAGAGATCTCGGTGCTCGTCGTGTCGAAGGTGGCGAACTTCTCCATCGACCTGCCGGAGGCGACGGTCGCCATCCAGGTGTCGGGAACCTTCGGATCGCGCCAGGAGGAGGCCCAGCGGCTGGGCCGGGTGCTGCGGCCGAAGGCGGACGGGCACGAGGCCCGGTTCTACTCGGTGGTCGCCCGGGACACCATCGACCAGGACTTCGCGGCGCACCGCCAGCGGTTCCTGGCGGAGCAGGGGTACGCGTACCGGATCGTGGACGCGGACGAGCTGCTGAAGTGAGCTGAGACCGGCCGGGGCGGGGCGGGCGGGGCGTGCTCAGTGGCGGCGTACGCCCGCGTCCTCCGCGTACTCCCCGAGGACCGCGACGCTGAAGATCGCCCCGGCGAAGACCTTGAGCGCGCGCAGTGCGCCGCCCACGCCCTGGGGCGCGTGGTTGTCGCCGTCGGAGCCGCCGGTGGTGGCGCGGGAGGCGTGGGCGCTGGTGGCGAAAGTCGCTGTGTTCATGCATCCATACTGGCTCCACCTGCCCTTTTCCCACATCGCCCCAAGGGCTGAACCCCGCCCCGGAGTTCCTCCTCCTCCAGGCATAGGGGTCGGTATCAGGGTCCGGCACCTGAGGAGGAGACCCGTGTCCTCCCTGCCGCCGAGAAACGCGTTCGCCGTCGTCCCGGACGATGACTAGACTCCTGCGTCTCCCCCGCCTTCCGCTCGTCGCGGAGCGCCGCCGTCCGGACGGAAACCGGCCGGCCATGCCCACGCTGTTCTCTCCCGACCCGGAGGCGATCCCTGTGTCCGCGCGCGCCCACGACCAGCCCGACGACAGCACCGAGACCGGCACCGATCCCCTCGCCAGGGAGCGCGCCCATCTGTCGGCGTCCCGCACCGCCCTGCGGGTGATGCGCGAGGACGTCGAGGCACTCGACCTCAGCAATGTCACCGCCAACTGGGTCAACTCCCGGGTCCTGGCGGCCCAGATGGAGACCCGGATCAAGGAGCTGGCGGACCTCTCCCACACCCCGCTCTTCTTCGGCCGGCTCGACTACCAGCACATCGAGGGCGTCGAGGCCGACGGCACAGAGAGCGGTGCGTTCCGCTTCTACATCGGCCGCCGGCACGTCCATGACGCGGCCGGCGACCCCATGGTGGTGGACTGGCGCGCCCCCGTCTCCCAGCCCTTCTACCGGGCCTCCCGGAAGGACCCGCTGAACGTCGGGCTCCGCCGGCGCTTCGGCTACACCGGCGGCGAGCTGACCGCGTACGAGGACGAGGATCTGAGCGACCCGGCCGGGGAGTCCCGTACCAGCAGGCTCCTCCAGGCGGAGATCGAGCGCCCGCGCGTCGGCCCCATGCGGGACATCGTGGCGACGATCCAGCCCGAGCAGGACGAGATCGTCCGCTCCGGCCTCTCGGGCACCGTCTGCGTCCAGGGCGGCCCCGGCACCGGGAAGACCGCCGTCGGCCTGCACCGGGTGGCGTATCTGCTGTACGCGCACCGCGAGCGCCTCGCCCGCACCGGGACCCTGGTCATCGGGCCGAACCGGTCCTTCCTCCACTACATCGAGCAGGTGCTGCCCGCGCTGGGCGAGCTGGAGGTCAAGCAGTCCACCGTGGACGACCTCGTGGCCCATGTGGAGCTGCGCGGCACCGACCCCGCCGAAACGGCCGTGCTCAAGGGCGACGCCCGGATGGCGCGGGTGCTGCGGCGCGCCGTCCGCTCCCACGTCACGCTCCCCACCGAGCCGGTGATGGTGGTGCGCGGCTCGCGGCGGTGGCGGATCCCCGCGTACGAGCTGTCGGAGATCGTCGAGGAGCTGCTTGCCCGCGACATGCGGTACGGGGCCGCCCGCGAGGCGCTCCCCCAGCGCATCGCGCACTCCGTCCTGGTGCGGATGGAGGAGTCCGGCGAGGCCCCGGACGACCGGGTGCAGGACGCGGTGGCCCGCGACCGCGCCGTGAAGGCCGCCGTCAAGGAGATCTGGCCGCCGGTGGACCCCGCGAAGCTGGTGCTGCGGCTGCTCTCCGACGCCGAGTTCCTCGCCCGGCACGCCGAGGGGCTGCTCAGCGAGGAGGAGCAGCGGACCGTCCGCTGGCCGAAGCCGGTGCGGAGCGTCCGGGCCGCGAAGTGGTCGGCGGCGGACGCGGTGCTGATCGACGAGGCCATGGATCTGGTGGCGCGTACGCACTCACTGGGCCATGTCGTCGTCGACGAGGCCCAGGACCTCTCCCCCATGCAGTACCGGGCGGTGGGCCGGCGCTGCTCCACGGGCTCGGCGACCGTGCTGGGGGATCTGGCGCAGGGCACCACCCCGTGGGCGACCGGCAGCTGGCGCGAGGCGCTGACCCACCTCGGCAAGCCGGACGCGGCGGTGGAGGAGCTGACGGCGGGCTTCCGGGTGCCGCGCGAGGTGATCGCGTACGCCTCACGGCTGCTGCCGCACATGTCCCCCGGCCTCGCGGAGGTCCGTTCCGTACGGGAGGCCCCGGGCTCCCTGGAGGTGCGCCGGGTCGCGGACGGGCTGGACGAGGAGGTGGTGGCCGCCTGCCGGGAGTCGCTGCGCCACGAGGGCTCGATCGGTCTGATCGCGGCCGACGACCGGGTGCCCGCGCTGGCCGGGGCCCTCACGGCGGCGGGCCTTCCCCATCTCGCGCCCGGCGAGGAGACGACGGCCGAGTCCCGGCTGACGCTGGTGCCCGCGTCCCTCGCGAAGGGCCTGGAGTACGACTACGTGGTGCTCGACGAGCCCGCCTCGGTGGTGGCCGGCGAGCCGGACGAGCGGACGGGGCTGCGCCGGCTGTACGTCGCGCTGACCCGCGCCGTCTCGGGGCTGACCGTGCTCCACCGCGAGCCGCTGCCCGCGCAGCTGGGCACGGTCTGAGGCGCCCGCGACGGCCCGCCAAAGAAACTGCATGCAGTCGTACAACCTTTTCGGTTCCCGCTTTGTCTGGACTTGGTGAGTCAACAGACTCACCAACGTCCGGGCTCCCGGACGGCGCACCCGCTGTGCCGCCGAGCCCCTTCAGAACCGGGAAGACATGCGCTTTCGTGTATCTGCCGCCGTGGTAACCGGCGCTCTGGCCCTCACCGCTCTGTCCGCTCCGGCCGCCCAGGCCGATGAGACGGTCGGCAACACGAAGATCTCCAACGTCGTCGTCAACGGCGGCAAGGCGGTCATCCTCGGCACCTCCGCCAAGAAGACCATCACGGTGAAGTTCACCGCCACCGACAGTTCGGGCATCTACTACGGCACCAGCACCCTCTGGTACGGCAAGTCGCCCAACACCGCGACGGGCGCCGTCATGGCCAAGGGCGAGGCCGCCAAGTGCGGCAAGGGCACCAAGGTCACCTGCACGGCGACCTTCGTCATCGACCCCACGTACCACCTGGACAACAGCCTGGCCGGCGGCTGGAAGACCTTCGTCGCCGCGACCGCCTACGACGGCAACTACGTGATCAAGGACCACGCCAAGTCCTTCAACATGCAGCGCCTGTCGAAGATCTCCATCAACGCCTCGCCCGAGCCGGTGAAGAAGGGCAAGGACCTCACCGTCACCGGGTCCCTGACCCGCGCCAACTGGGACACCGGCAAGTACGCCGGCTACACCAACCAGCCGGTGAAGCTCCAGTTCCGCAAGAAGGGCGGCAAGACCTTCACCACGGTCAAGACCGTCAAGACGGACAGCAAGGGCAACCTGAAGACCACCGTCAAGGCCTCCGCCGACGGCACCTACCGCTACTCCTTCGCGGGCAACTCGACCACCCCCGCCATCACCAACGGCGGCGACTTCGTCGACGTGAAGTAGCACCACCCGCTTTCCCGCAGGGCCCCGCCGCTCACCGGCGGGGCCCTCCGCCGTTCACCGGCCCCGGCTCAGCCCTCCGGACCGGCCGCCCGCACCACGGTGAACAGCAGCGGCGAGCGGACCCCCAGCCGGGCCGCGACATCGGCGACGGTCTCGGCCAGCCGGCCGACCGCGTCGCACGACCACTCGGCCAGCTCTCCGCGCAGCACCGTGCCGTGCAGGGGCGGGCCGTTCCAGAAACTGTCGTGGAACGGGGGAGGGAGGGTCTCCTCGCCCCGGCCGCCGTCCTCCTGGGATCCGGGGCCGGGGACGAACACCTCCCGCTCCAGCCGGCCGAGCTCGTGGGCGAGCCGCCGCGCGACGGCGGGCACCGACGGGTCCAGCCCGCTGTTGACGCGGACCTCCACCCGCGTCCTCGCCCGGGGGTCCCGTCCGGCGAACCAGCCGTCCGCCCCCGCCGAGGGAACGGGCGCGTACGGCGGGCGCGAGGACGGATCGATGCCCTGTACCGGCAGCAGGATCTGCACCGCCGAGAGCCGGACCGCCCCGGCCCACTCCGTCGCGTCCTGTGCGCACCGCAGGAACGGCCGCACCGGCAGCGGCCGGTCGTCGGCCACGGCACTGGCCTCCACCTGGAACCAGGAGATCAGCCCCGTTCCGGCGACGGCGAGGGGATGGCTCCACCCGGCGTCGTTCATCCCCCACAGCCCGGCCGCGCGAAGCCCCGGCTCCGCCGCATCGCCCCCGGCCGATCTGTCGTCGAGCCAGCCCATGGCGATCGACCGCTGGTGGAACAGCGAGTACGCGTCCTGCTCCGGGTCCGGCCCGTGCCAGGCGTGCGGCACCAGCTCCCCGTACAGGGCGGCGAACATCGTGCCCGCGCTCCGGAGGGTCCCGGGTGCCACGCTCGGCCGTGCCGCGATGTCGTACTCCGGCGGGTACGGGAGGCCCGGCGGGCTGGAATCTTCCTGGTCGCCTCGCAACTCGGCCGTCCTTCCCCTGCCCGGCGCGCATGTGCGTCCGAGCCTAAGAGCTGTTCACAGCGGCTGTCGCGCCACATACCGCTGGAACTGCCGGAGAAGGCGCTCCAGTGTCGTCGTGTGGGGAGCGCGGGAGCGGTGGAGGTCTCGGCCCCGGTGCGGTGGCGAGTCATGGTGATCGGCCTTCCCTTCCGGCTCCGGTGATCAGAGGTGGCGACCCGAAGAGCGACAGGCCGTGACGTCGTCCGTAACGGCGGCTGTAGTGGACGCTGGCGACGGAGACGGCGCTGAGCAGCACCAGCCCCTTCGCGCGGTTGAGCGCCGGGACCGTCTCGACCGGGAGCGTCAGGGCGAGGAGCACCCCGGCGGCGCAGTCCAGCAGTTGGGCCCCGCCCCACAGGGCCGTCAGCCGGGTCAGTCCCCGGCGCAGCGCCGGTGAGACGGTCCAGGCCGCTTCGCGGGCGGCGGAGGCGGCGGGCCCGTGCAGGGACTGGGCGGCCTGGAAGGCGAAGGGCTTCGCCACGAGGAGGGAGCCCAGGATCCAGAGTCCGCCGGCCGCCGCGAGTCCCTCGTCCTTGACGAGGACGGCCCGGGGGCTGCCGGTGAGCAGCGAGGTCACGACGCGCACCGCCAGCATGCCGATCATGAACACCTCGAAGCTGTCCACCGAGCGCCGTGTCGCGGCCTCGACCGCCAGACGCACCGCCGGGACCGCCCCGCTGAGTGTCAGCGCCGGCCACTGGCCGACGCCCCGCGACCGCAGAAGGTAGAACACGGCCAGGGGGAGCACCAGGGTGAACAGGATCGGAGTGACCACGGTCCGCCATGCGGGCGGGTCCTGTGGTGTTCCGGTCCGGCCGTTCGGTGTCGCCATACGGAAAACGCTACGGACCGGCGGGGATCAGCTCATCGGCACAGGGGACGACATGCCCGATACATCCTTTGATGTACCTATGGCCGTCGGGTCGGCGATTTTATTTATCACAGCTGTGATAATATCTGGCGATGCCAGCACGGATCGATCTCGAACAGCGCCGCAGAGATGTCGTCGAGGCGGCCTTCCGCCTCCTCGTCGCCGAAGGATTCAGCGGCCTCTCCCTGCGTAAAGTCGCCGCCGAATCGGGCCTGAACATCGGCTCGGTGCGCCATTACTTCGACGACCACCGCAGCCTTCTCGTGGCAGCCGCCACGGAGGTCGGCGATCGCATGGGAAGGAGGCTCACCCGGTATCCGGCCGAGGCCCTCTCCGGGCTCACGGGCGAAACCGCCGTGAATTCCCTCCAGTCGATGGTCGAGGAGTTGCTTCCGCTCGACCGGGAACGCCGTGTCGAATCGATCGTGCTGACGGAATTCATCGTCGCCGCACGGGTGAACCCGATCTTCCGCCCGGTGACGGAACGCATGGCCGCCGATATGCGCCAGGTGCTCACGGACGCCCTCGGTGTTCTCGGCGTACCCGACCCGGCCGAGGAGGCCGAACGGCTCGTCGCGGTCATGGGCGGCCTGGTGCTCGACTCGGTGACGCCGCACGGATCGCTCGGTGCCGACCGCGTACGCAAGACGCTGCGGGCACATCTGCGTTCCGTCCTGGCGGCCGTGCCCGACGCCTGACCCCACCCGACTCGGCAGAAGGAGATCAGTTGTGCCCGCGTGGCTCTTGGCGCTGCTCGTCGCGGCCTTCGTCCTCTACACCGACGACTATGTGATCGCGGGCGTCCTGCCCGAGATCGCGCGAGATCTGGACGTCAGCGAGGCGCACGCCGGCCAGCTGGTGACCGCCTTCTCCCTCACCGTCGCCCTGGCCGCGCCGATCGCCGCGGTCACCCTGGCCCGGGTGCCCCGACGGCTCCTCTTCACCGTCTCGTTCACGGTCTTCATCGCGGCGAACCTGGCGGCGGCCACGACCACGGGCTTCGCCCTCCTGGTGGCCCTGCGGATCGCGGCGGCGCTCGCGGCGGCGGCCTCGACCCCCGCGGTGTTCTCGTACGCCGCCGAGCGCGCCCCGGAAGGCCGTATCGGCGCGTACGTCGCCGTGGTGGCGCTCGGCGTCACGGGCTCGATCGCGGCCGGGGTTCCCCTCGGCACCTGGGTGGGCGGCCATTACGGCTGGCGGGCGACGTTCCTCTCCATGGCGGTGGCCGGAGCCGCCGCGCTGGTCCTCCTGCTCCTGACCCTGCCGCGCGAGCACGACAGAGCCGGCGAAACGCCGGGCCTGGCCGAGCAATTGCGC
This sequence comes from Streptomyces amakusaensis, assembly GCF_039532665.1. Lineage (NCBI taxonomy): Bacteria > Bacillati > Actinomycetota > Actinomycetes > Kitasatosporales > Streptomycetaceae > Streptomyces > Streptomyces amakusaensis. Next base: position 524,335 of record NZ_BAAASB010000001.1, read on the forward strand.
ACCCTCGCCGCCGCGCCGATATCACTCGGACTCCTCGCGAACTGCGCCCTCATGACCGGCTCGATGATGATGCTCACCTATACGGTGCCTTTCCTCACCGAAGTGAGCGAGGCCAGTGTGAATCAGCGCGCGCTGTCGTTCAGCCTCTCCGGATTCGCCGGCGTCGTCTGCGTGTGGGCGGGCGGGAAAGCCACCGACCGCTGGGGGCCGGACCGCACCCTGGTCGCCGGAATCAGCGTCTTCACCGGGCTGATGGCCGTACTGGGGCTGCTGTGGTTCGTCCGCCCCGTACCGTTCTCCGTCCTCGTCGTCGTGGGCACGGTCTGGGGCGGCGCGGCCTTCTGGAACTCCCCGGCCCTTCAGGCCCGTCTCCATCTCCTCGCCGGGCCGTCCGCCACCCAGGCGCTCGCCCTCAACACCTCCAGCACCTACCTCGGCGTCTCACTCGGCGGAGCCCTCGGCGGCCTCACCCTGAGCGGCGCGGGAGCCGGACTGCTGCCGGTCGTCGCGGGGCTCCTCGGACTGGGCGCGCTGGCGCTGCTGGCGCTCGCCATCAGCGCCTCGAAAAGGTCGCCGAACGGTGAGACGGCCATGGCCGAGCACAGCCCGTAGGCCGTGCCGTCGAAGTCCCCGCTGTCCAACGCGACACGGCAGGCCCGACCGGCTCGTTGGAGCACGGCAGTGCGCTCCGGGACCACGCGCCCTGTCCAGCACCACCGCACGCCCGACCACACGCCTCCCCACCCCCTCCGATCCGCTGGAACGCTGATCGTGTTGTAGGAGAAAAACACCCTATTCAGGAGGCAGTTATGGCTCTCTCCCGTTCCCTGGCCGTCGCCGCCGTCGCGGCGGCGCTCCTCGCGGCCGGCACGCAGACGGCGATGGCAGCCCCTTCGGCGGCGACCGTGAGCCGCTTCGACGACGGCAGCTTCGAGTACCCCACCGCCCCGGCGAACTCGTTCAGCACCCTCACCGCCGGACAGTCCATCGGCCCCTGGAAGGTCGCCTCCGGCACCGTGGACCTGATCGGCGCGGGCTTCTGGCAGGCCGCCGAGGGCGACCAGTCCGTCGACCTCAACGGCGGCCAGGCGGGCGCGGTCGCCCAGACCTTCACCACCATCCCCGGGCGCACCTACACCGTCACCTACGCGCTCGCCGCGAACCCGGCCGGCGGCCCCGCCCTGAAGACCGGCAAGGTCCTGGTCGACGGCCAGAACTTCCAGGACTTCTCCTTCGACTCCACCGGGAAGACCTTCACCGCCCTGGGGTACGTCCAGCGCCAGGTGACCTTCGTGGCCACCGCCTCCGCCACCACCCTCGGCTTCGCCAGCACCGTCTCCGGCGCGTACGGCCCCGTCGTCGACGACGTCCGCGTCACCGCCGCCTCCCCCTGTTCCTGCTCCAAGTGAGCCGCCCGCCCTCCTGATCCCAGCCGCACACGGATCGGCCCGTACGCCCCCGGCGCGTACGGGCCGATCAGCGCTGTACGACGGCATCAGCCGGGCGACCGGTCGGGACACCGGCCGCCGACGTCCCGCGCTTCCCGCACCCCCGGGACGGCCCGCGCCCGCCGCCGCGTCCCCACTTCGCCCAGCGCGCCGACCGCCACCAGCGACAGGGTGAGCCCCACCCCCGCGAGCACCGCGACCGACGGCGTGGCCGCACTCTGCACGGCCCCCACCAGCATCGCGGCGACCGCGTAACCGACGCCGCTCGCCGCGTACATCACCGAGTACCCCGCCGCGTGCGCGCTCGGCGGCAGGGCGTCCCGCAGCGACAGCGAGCGGCTCAGCTGCACCCCGGACTGCAACAGCCCGGCCATGAGCAGACCGCCCGCGATCCAGGGCAGCGAGCCCGACACCCCGACGAGCGTCACACACCCCGCCACCGCCATCAGCAGCACCAGGCTCTGCGCCCGCAGCGAGCCCGGCCAGGTGCCGCGCACCCCGTAGAGAACCGCCCCGGCGGCGGACGCGACCGAGAACCCGGCCAGCAGCGGACCGGCCCAGCCGACGCCGATCCCCCGCTGCTCCAGCAGTGCGGGCAGGACGAGTTCGGCCAGCGCCAGCAAGGACATCGCGGCGGCCCCGGTGACATAGACGGGCCAGGCACCGGCGAGCGCCCGCGCCATGGAAGCGCCCTCTCCCTCGCCGTCCTCCTCCGCCGCCCACCCGGAGGGCAGCGCCCACATCCCGGCCGAGGCCGCCGCCAGCAGCACCGCGGCCAGCAGCATCGGCAGCGGCGGCGCGACCCCCAGCGCCAGCACCCCCGCGAGCGCCGGAGCCGCCGCCCACACCGCGTACACCAGCACCGATTCCGCGCTCAGCGCCTTCACCACCAGCGCCTCCGGAAGCCGCGAGATCAGCAGCGTCCGCATCCCTCCCGGCGACGCGGCGGGCGCGGCCCCCGCCACCCCCGCGAGCAGCCCCAGCACCACCGGATGCGCCCCCGGGAACAACCCCACCCCCGCGAACGCCCCCGCCCCCACTCCCATCCCCACCGCCAACTGCCCCCGCGCCCTCCCCGGCCTCAGCCGCGCCCCCAGCACCGCCGCCCCCACCACCTCGCCCACCACATAGACCGCGGCCAGCCCCGCCCCCACCGCGTACCCCCCGGGCCGCTCCCGTACGAGGAACACCAGCGCCAGCGGTGCCATCGCCACGGGCATCCGGGCCCCGACGGCGACGAGCGCCCACACGAGTACGGGGCGGGTGGCGAGCAGGCGGTAGCTCATGACGCACTCCCGGTGTGTTCGTGTCCCGTGAACCTGGTGTCCCCGGCCGGCTCCGACGGCGACGAGCCCCGCCCGCCGAGGACCCCTTACCCCTTACCCGGATCGGCGCGCCGTCATGGACCACCCCGTACGGGCGCGACAGGATCCGGCACACCGCATGCGTCACTGACAGCTTCGTCGCCTAGCCTCTCCATGAAGGTCAAACACTCTGTGCCCCCACCGTGAGGAGAGACGATGGCGCTCGGAAAGGGTGCGTGGCTGCTCGTGGGCGTCATGGCCGCGGCCTGCATCGTGCTCATCGACCCCAGTACACCGAGCGATGCCCCGGTCGCCAGGCCCCTGCCCGCCGAGGCCGTCAAGGACATCGTGCCGAACCGGGCCATGACGTGGAACATCTGCAATCCCTGCAAGGAGAGCAACGCCGACCGGGCGGCCGAGATCGCCGCCTACGCGCCCCAGGTCATCGGCCTTCAGGAGTCGTGCGTCCGCGACGTCGAGAAGATCCGCGACCAGCTGGAGCGCCGCCACGGGCTCGTCTACCACGTCGAGTACGGGATGGTCCTCCTGAACAAGGACCGCTGCGGCGGTATGCCCTGGAGCCCCGGCGCCTTCGGCCAGGCCATCCTCTCCGCCGCGCCCATGAAAGACCGCGTCAACGTCGAGTACCCCGACGGCGGATCCGAGGACCGCGGATACATGGCGGTCACCACCACCGTCGGCGGCAAACCCGTCCGCGTCTTCAACACCCATCTCGCCCAGCGCCGCCAGGAGTCCGTCCGCGCCGCCCAGACCCGCGTCCTCGCCACCGAAGTCGCCCGCCACGACCGCGCCATCGTCCTCGGCGACTTCAACGCCGTCCCCACCGCCCCCGAACTCTCCCCGCTCTGGAAACTGGCCACGGACACCGACCCCCGCTGCCGCCCCTCCTCCACCGTCGACTGCGAGCCCAGCACCGACTGGCAGCTCAAGTTCGACTACATCTTCCTGCGCGGCATCTCCCCCCTCGAACACGGCATGCACCCCAGCGAGGATTCGGACCACCACCTGCTGCACGCCGACGTGAAGCCGGCCTGAGGCCCGGCTCCGGGGGCCGGCTCCGGAGGACGGCTCCGGGGGCCGGCTCCGGAGCCGGGCGAATGCGCCAGGTGGCCGACCGGGTCAGGGCCCCTTGAGTGAGGTTCACCGCCCTGATCCCGATGACTCACATGACTACCAGCCATATGAGGTATTCGTGTGCCTTTGGGGGGCCGTGAACCGACAAAGGAGTGCATGCCGACATGCATGGTTCCCCCCGAAGAGGACGCCGTCTCGGCGTCCTCTTCTCCGCGGGCCTCGTGCTCGGGGCCCAGCTGGTGGCCCTGGGCACCGCCCTGCCGCCGGCGAGCGCCGCCCCCGCCGCCGCGCCCGGAGCCCCGGGTCTGCCGCAGGGCCCGCCCTCGGTCTACTCCGAGGGCTTCGAGAACGGGACCGGCCAGACGCCGATCCTGCTGAGCGCCTACACGGGCGCGCCTCCGATCAGCGCCAAATACACGGCGGCACCCGCGTGGATCAGCGCGGCCAACTGCAACGGGATCATCCTCGACCAGTCGGGGGCGAACAACGCCGCCTGCCAGAACCAGAACACCACCGCGATGGCCGAGCTGAAGTTCATGGCCAATGTGCTGGGCCAGGTGGCGGGCTCAGCGACCCCGGGCACCAACCACGCCGTCTCCGCCTACACCGACGGGGCGAACCCCGGCGCGAACAAGGTCGAGATCCAGACGGTCAATCCGATCCCGCTGGTCACCTCGGACCGCTTCATCACCTTCTCGGTGGATGTGGCGGCCGTGAACTGCAATGTGTCGGCCCCCCTGCTGAACTTCTTCCTCACCGGCGGGGGACCCGACATCCCCGCCAACGACCAGGCGATCAACCCGTGCACCGACCCGCGCTCCAGCACCTACAACGTAGGGCCGCGCCCCATCCAGGCCGGTTCCTTCGCCTCGGACTCGTCCGTGTTCTTCACCGGGTCGGCCGTCGGTGTGAAGATGACGAACGCCAACGGCAGCGGGCTGGGCAACGACCACGCCTACGACAACCTCCGGATCCTGGACGTCACCCCCCAGCTCGACAAGGGCTTCAACCCCGCCTCGGTCCCGCAGGGCGGCATCTCCACCCTGACCTTCACCGTCACCAACACCTCCGAGCTGGCGGAGAAGAACGGCTTCTCGTTCTCCGACAACCTGCCGTCCGGGGTGACGGTGGCAGCGGTCCCGAACGCGGCCACGACCTGCGGCTCCGCCTCGCTCACGGCGGTCCCCGGCACCGGGGTCGTCGGGCTCTCCGGCGGTGTCCTCGCCGCCGGTGCGCAGTCCTGCACCTTCACGGTCGACGTCACGTCCAACACCCCCGGCACCTATGTGAACGAGCCGGCCGACGTGACCCCCTCAGGGGTCAACCCGCCGGGGCCGGCCACGCTGATCGTCACCGTCCCGGGCTCGCCGACGATCACGAAGTCGGCGAGCGAGGAGACCTTCGCGGCGGGTGACGCGATCACGTACTCGTTCGTCGTGACCAACACCGCCACGGCCCCGCTCTCCGGCATCCAGGTCACCGACAACGGTCCGGGCACCCCGAGCGTCTCCTGCCCCTCCACCACACTGGCCGCCGGCGCCTTCATGACCTGTACGGCGACCTACACGGCCACGGCCACGGACGCGGCGACCGGGACGATCACCGACACCGCGTCCGTGACGGGCACGGTCAACGGCAACACGGTCAACGGGACCAGCAATGAGGTGGTCATCCCGCTCCGCGCCCTGGCGGTCGTCAAGTCCGCCGACCGGGACCAGTTCACCGCGGCCGGGCAGACCATCTCCTACGCCTTCCGGGTGACCAACACCGGCCAGGTTCCGCTCACCGACCTCAACGTCGTCGACAACGGCCCCGGCACCCCCGCCGTCAGCTGCCCGAGCGCACCGCTGCCCCCCGGCTCCTCGGTCAACTGCACCGCCACGTACACGACCACGGCAGCCGATGTCACGGCGGGAAGCGTCACGGACACGGCCCAGGCCACGGGCACGGCCCCGGACGGCGAGCTGGCCAGGGACACCAGCAACACGGTCACGGTCCCGTTCGTCGCCCCGGAGGCCGATCTCGCGCTGACGAAGACCGGCCCCTCGGCCGTCAACCCCGGCGGAGAGATCGACTACGAGCTGACGGTGACGAACAACGGACCGGACGACTCCAGCGGCTGGACCGTCTCCGACCCGATCCCCGCCGGACTGGCCAACGCGGCCACCACCACCCCCGGCTGCTCCATCACCGCCGGAACCCTCACCTGCACCGGCGGACCGCTCATCGTCGGCGACAGCACCACCATCACCCTCACCGGCACGGCGGCTCCCGGAGCGACCACCGTCACCAACACGGCGACGGTCACCGGCGACGAGGACGATCCCAACCCGGACAACAACACCGACACCACGACCACGACCGTCACCCCGGCCTCGGTGGACCTCGCGCTGACGAAGACCGGCCCGGCATCCGTGACGGCGGGCGGGCAGGTCTCGTACACGATCACCGTGACGAACAACGGACCGGACCCCTCGACCGGCTGGACCGTCACCGACCCGATTCCGGCCGGGCTGGACAACGCGGCCACCACCACGGCGGGCTGCTCCATCACCGGCGGAACCCTCACCTGCACCGGCGGCGCACTCGCCGTGGGCGACAGCACCACCATCACCCTCACCGGCACCGCCGACGTGAACGCCACCAGCATCGTGAACACCGCCACCGTCGACGGCGACGACCCGGACCCCAACCCGGACAACAACACCGACACCACCAACACCACGGTGAACCTGTCCGTCGATCTGGCCCTGAACAAGACCGGCCCCGCGTCGGTCACAGCCGGTGGCGAGGTCACGTACACCATCACCGTCACCAACAACGGGCCGTCGGACTCGACGGGCTGGACGGTGGCCGACTCCATCCCCGCCGGTCTGACGAACGCCGCCACCACCACGGCGGGCTGCTCCATCACCGCCGGAACCCTCACCTGCACCGGCGGCGCACTCGCCGTGGGCGACAGCACCACCATCACCCTCACCGGCACCGCCGCCGCCAACGCGGGCACCATCGTGAACACCGCCACCGTCGACGGCGACGACCCCGACCCCAACCCGAACAACAACACCGACACCACCAACACCACGGTGACGCCCCTGCCCGTGCCGGAGGTCGACCTCGCGGTCACCAAGACCGGGCCCGCGTCCGTCCTTCCCGGGGACCCGGTGACGTACACGATCACCGTGTCCAACAACGGACCGGACGACTCCACCGGCTGGACCCTGACCGACGCGATCCCCGCCGGCCTGACCAACGCCGCCACCACCACGGCGGGCTGCTCCATCACCGCCGGAACCCTCACCTGCACCGGCGGCGCACTCGCGGCGGGCGACAGCACCACCATCACCCTCACCGGCACCGCCGCCCCGAACGCGGGCACCATCGTGAACACCGCCACCGTCGACGGAGACGACCCCGACCCCAACCCGAACAACAACCAGGACTCGACCACCACCACGGTGGGCGTGTCGGCGGATCTCGCCGTGACCAAGTCGGGCCCGGCATCGGTGACCGCCGGCGGCGCGGTCAGCTACACGATCACGGTCACCAACAACGGCCCGTCCGACTCGACCGGCTGGACCCTCTCCGACCCGATCCCGGCCGGACTGACCAACGCGGCCACCACCACGGCGGGCTGCTCCGTCAGCGCGGGCACTCTGACCTGCACCGGCGGCGCACTCGCCGTCGGCGACAGCCAGACGATCACCCTCACCGGCACGGCGTCGCCGAACGCCACCAGCATCACCAACACCGTCACGGTCGACGGAAACGACCCCGACCCGAACCCCGACAACAACCAGGACTCGACGACCACGACGGTCACCCCCGTCGTCGTCTCGGCCGACATCGCCGTCGCCAAGACCGGGCCGGCGTCCGTGGACGCGGGCGGGCAGATCTCGTACACGATCACCGTCACCAACAACGGACCGGACGACTCCACCGGCTGGACCCTGACCGACACCCTGCCCACCCAGATCCAGAACCCGACCACCACCAGTGACGGATGCGGCATCGGGGCCGGGCGGCTCACCTGCACCGGCGGACCGCTGGCCGTGGGCGAGAGCGTGACGGTGACGGTGTCCGGCACGGTGGCGGCCGACGCCACCGGCTCCATCGCCAACACCGTCACCGTGAGCGGCGACGACCCCGACCCCGATCCCGGTAACAACACCGACACCACCAACACCCCCGTCAACGGCCGCCCGGAGCTGACCATCGTCAAGGAGCAGAACGGCCCCTCGACCGTGCGGCCCGGAGACACCGTCGACTACACCATCACGGTGACCAACACCGGCACCGCCGCCTACACCGCCGCGGATCCGGCATCGTTCACCGACGACCTGAGCGGTCTGCTGGACGACGCCGCCTACAACGGTGACGCCTCGGCCACCCGAGGCACCGTCACCTACAACGAACCCGTCCTCAGCTGGAGCGGCGCACTCGCCCCCGGCCAGACCGCGACGATCACCTTCTCCGTCACCGCCTACAGCCGTACGTTCGGCGACCTGAAGCTGATCAACACCGTGGTCTCCGACACCCCCGGCAACAACTGCGAGCCGGACAGCGACGACCCCCGCTGCACCACCAGCGGCAAGGTCGAGCCGAAGGACAAGGGCAAGGACAAGAGGACCGTCGCCGGAAGGGAGCCGGCAGGAGCCCGCGCCGCCTGAGTGGGACACCGCGACGCGAATGACCGACGGGCTGTGCCCGGCGCCCCTGGGTGCCGGGCACAGCCCGTTCGGGTGACCCCTGCCGTTCCCTCCGGCGGTGTCGGGCCCGGCCGTACGAGTCCTCTTCTAGGCTCGGTTGCCGTCAGCGGCCCGCTGCATCCGAGTCCGAGGAGGAGTCCGGTGTACCGACCAGCCCGGCCCGGGACCGGATCCTCGCTGAGGATCACCGCCCTGCTCACGCTGTCCGTGTTCCTCACCGCTTGCGGTGCGCCCTCCGGCGGCACCCCTCCCGGCTCCGACGACCAGCGGGCGGGCGGTTCCAAGACCCCCCGCGCCTTCTCCCTGGTACGAGCCGGTGGCCATGCAGGTGGCCATGGAGCGGACCCGGTGGATGTGGTGGAACTCAAGGGCGGGACGGACCAGAAGGTCACCGCCCCCGACGCCACCGGCCGAATCGGCTGGCTGGCCACCGGCGTCACCCCCGGGGACAAGGGCGCGGCGGTGCTCAGCGGCCGGGTCGGCACGAAGGACAGCCCCGGCCCCCTCTACGGCCTCACCCGGGCCGCCGTCGGCGACAAGGCGAAGATCACGCACACCGACGGCACCACGACCACCTTCACCATCAGCCGCATCCAAATGATCAGCCGGGAGCTTCCGACCGCCGCCGAGGCCGCGAAGAAGCCGGACGGGCGCGAACTCCGCGTCGTCGCCCTCACCCCGCCGCCCAAGAAGAACGACGAGGAGTCGGAGGAGGAGGCCGAGGAACCCACGGCCGTCTCCGAACAGGTCGGACTGCTGGTGTCCGCCACCGTGCCCCGCTGACCGGACCGTCCCGCCCGGGCTCAGTCGCCGACCCTGGCCCCCCACACATACACCTGGTCGCCGATCCTCAGCCCGTTCCACAGCGACTCCGCGTCCTCATAACGGAGATTCACACAGCCGTGCGAGCCCGGGTCCTCGAAGATGGGCCGATAACCGGCGTGCAGGGCCTGCCCACCGCTGAAGAACTGGGAGAACGGCATCGGCCCCTCGAACTGCGTGGACCAGAACTCCCTCTCCCGCTGATAAATCTCGAACCACCCCGTCCGCGTCCCATACCCCGGCATCCCCGTACGCGCCGGCACCGGCCGGAAAATCACCCGCCCCTCATCCTCCACCCACAGGATCTGCCGATCCATGTCCACACACACCACCACCCCACCGGTGTCCGGACACCCCTCGATCCCATTCCCCTCCGCCAGCGCCCGCTCCCACACCACCGCCCGGTAGGTGTAGAGCCCCGCATACCCCTGCGCCGGCTCGATCCCATGCTTCCGCTGATACTCGGCGATCACCCCGCAGTCCCCCGCCGACTGCCGGCCATCGACCACCAGCCCCAAATGCGCCTCAATCTCCCTCTGATACGGCCCCGTCCCCGGATGACACTCCTCCGCCGCCTCCGTCACCGGGCCCTCCACGCCAGGCATGCGCTCAGCGGCACCCGCCGAAGAGGCACCCGACACACCCACCAAGCTCAGCACCGCCACCGCCCCCACCGCCCACAGCGGCACCACCCTCTTCAGCCCCATGCCCACACCCTCCTCACCACTCCGCGCCGGCCCCCTCCCCCGATCCGCAACACAACGGACCACACTGCTCCCCTTCACCTCAAACCCCGCGCACCCAAGCAGCCACGCCCGACAAAGCCCCCTTCTGGGCGCACACAAGCACCTGAACGGCCCCACTCCGGCGGGCACGCGCCCCACCGGGCCGGCGACGCCGCAGGTGTCGCGTCGCCGGTGGGCCCTGCCGGGGGATCTGTCATCGCAGGGTGTCGTTGTCGTTGGTGCGGGCAGTCCGCATCATCACGGTGCCTTCTGGTTGGCCCGGGCACTTCCGGCTCGGGCAGTCAGCCGGCATCGAGTGGAGTGCGTTGCCAAGCTCGGCGCAGCTGTGCTCTGAGCAGGGGCAGCGGGCTGTCATCGCCCTGGTAGAGGCGGTTGGCGAGCCGGAGCAGTGTGTCGCAGCGGCACAGTGTGAGCGCCCTCGCCGCCTGAGCCGCGGTGTACTGGGCGCCGACTGTTACACGGACAGCGGCGAGGGCACCGACTGTGATGGCCAAGCCTGCGATGTCTTCGGCCGGATCTCCTGTGACAGCGTCTGTCCAGTCCAGGACTCCACTGACACCGCCGTCTTCGTCGATCAACAGGTGCTCGCCCTTGAGGTCGTTGTGGAGCAGCACTCTCTCTGTCACCTGCACCTGCGGCTGGTCGTCGGCCAGCGGGTCCTGGGGCATCAGCCCGGGTACGAACTCCCCATCCGCCGCGAGCTGCTTGGCCGCTTGGGCGGCAATCCTCCTGAGTGAGGCGATGTCGCGTGGCTGGTGCCAGTGGATGCCCAGGGCATCGGCCTCCACGGCTGGGATCTGACGCAAGATGGTCAGCATCTTGACCAAGTCGGCTTCCCCGGCGGCCGATACCTCGCGCGCTTCGGCGGAGAGTCCCAAAAGGCGTACGTCGAGGGTGTACGCGAGCCCGGGTGCCCATTCTCCCGCAGCCACACTGGCGGGCACGATGCCGAGCCGGGGACGAAGCAGGTTGCGCAGCTCCACCTCGCGGCGCTGACGAGCGGAGGTGTCCGGATCGAGGGCGAGCCGCATCACATGGCGGCCTCCAACCCACCATGAAGAGTGTTCACCGCCTTCCTCGATGGGGCGGATGTCCGCCTCGGTCAGACCGGGCAGGACCGGTTGGGCCAGGCGGCAGACGGTGCGCCTGAGAAGTCGACCATGCATAGAACCCTCTTCATGGGCGGCAGAACTCTGTTCAGTGACGTATCAGGCCGACGGCCGGCCGAGGTGAAGGCGACGAAGGAGGACCAGGCGGCCGAGGGACGACCAGGGAAGCGACTTCGATGCAGCTGTTGCCGGTGCCGTCACTGTAGGACGACTTGAACAAGCGTTCTCGGGTATTTCTTGAAGCTCTCCGCTGAAGGGCATGCACCATCCGCTCCCAGAATCAGGCACACCCATACGAACAGCGTCCCGTTCGGTGATCAAATCGGCCGCTCCCTGCCGGAGCCGAGCAGGATGCGTACTGATATGGCCATGGGAATCGGGGACCGACATCAGAAGAAAGATGTTGAAGCTGCACTCAAGCGAGCCGAGGCGCAAGGTTTTAAGGTGACGCACGACAAGAAGAGTCACCGCTGGGGCTATGTCATCTGCTGCCGCTGCACAAAGAACTTGATGGTGAGTTGTCCCCCCCCCCAGAGCGCAGGAACAGAAGCAAGGAGGATCGATGAGTTCGTCAGACATCACCAGCGCTGTGCCTAGCTGGCACTTCCTCATGCACCCACAAGAACCGCTCACTGTGGAACAGAACGATGTCATGGACACCCATGACAGCTTCGCGGACGGCTTCGTCGGCAGAGAAGAGATTCTCGGGGTGGAGACCACGTTCGTCTGCTATTTCGAGGCGGACAGCCTCATGGACGCCATGAAGCAGGCCCTCGCTCGCATCGAGCACATCCCCGGCGTCCTCATCGAGAGCATCGAACTCAACCCGCACTCCTTCGAGCACAACGGCATGCAGACCGCAGCCGTCGTCAGGAACCCTGACTGACCAGAACCAGCACACACGAACCGCGGAGCACCCCATGAGCAGGGGCGCTCCGCGTCGCGCTGTACGGATCAGGCCGAGGCGAAGGCCACGAAGGACGACCAGGCCGCAGAAGGGACGACCAGGGCCGGGCCGGACTGGAGCTTGGAGTCACGGACACCGACCCGGCCGACCAGGGCCGCGACCTCAACGCAGCTGTTGCCGGTGCCGTCGCTGTAGGACGACTTGAACCAAGCGCTTTCGGGGGCCGGCTCGGTGGCCGGGGTGTGCGTGTTGATGGCTCTACTACCTTCTTGCTAGTTCTTCCAGGAATGCGATGGTTTCCTCGACCCCAAGGGCCAAACCCACCATCACGTTGAACCGGCGAGTGAACCGGTCTACTTCTCGGGGCTTGTCCGATGTCGAGACCGCGCCCCACGCGTTGTCCGTCTGGACCCGGGGCGGCAGCTCGCCGAGGTCCAGAATCGCGAAGTCATGGTTGGAGCGGTATCCGCGCCGGAAGGGGAGAAGCTGTATCGAGACGTGGTCCTCCCGAGCCAGCCTGATGATCTCCTCGTACTGCTCGCGCATCACCTCTTCGTCACCGATGGGGATCCGCAGAGCCGCCTCACCCAGGATGAAACGGAGGCGTACAGGATCTTCTCGGGTCAGCACCCTCTGCTTGCGATCCATCCGGAGATCCACATGGCGCTTGACGAACTCAGCGGTGGTGTCCTCGACGGGGCGCTGGACTTCAAAGAGCGCCTTCGCGTACGCCTCGGTCTGAAGCAAGCCATGCACCACTGTCGGGTGGTACGCCCTGATCCCGACCGCCTCCGCCTCCAGCCCCACGAAGTGCGGCATCCCCGCCGGCAGGAAGCTCCGGTACTGCGTCAGCCACTCCTCGTTCGGAGCTTCCCGGTTCAGCTCGATGAGCTGCTGGATCAGCTCCTCGTCGGTCACGCTGTACCGCTTCAGCAGCGTGCGCAGATTCCCCACGTTGCGGCGGAAATTGAGTTCACCGTGCTCGATCCGGGCCAGGGAGGCTTCCGAGAGGTCCCGCAGACCTCGGATCGCCTCCTTGCGCGTCATCCCCGGGGCTCCGTTCGGCTCTATGGCTGGGCAGTTCTCGCGCAACTGCCTCAGTTGGATGCCCAGCTCCAGACGGCGTCCCGATGCCCCGCGTTTGGCTCCCACTTGTACACCCTCCAGTGCCCCAACGCATGCCTCTCATGTCTGTGCGCAGCGCCAGCAGCGACCCACGCACGGTCGCGCATAATCCACTTCGGCGGCACGCTGGTTATTCAGAGGCATTTCTCTTGCGATGCAATGCGCTTAACCGTCACGGTAGTTGAGAACAGTCGCGCAGGGGCGAAGTTCCCAGACCAGGGGGCTCGCGACACCTTCTCGCGCGCCCCCCAACCCTCACAGCGGAGGACTCCGCCATGCCTCTCTTCCCCCAGCCCCCGTCGGACGCCGCCCCGGAAGAGCGTTTCCTCGCACTCCGGGAGCAGTTGCTGAAGGCGCTCATCGAGCCGCCGAAAGGGTTTCCGGTCGTGGTCTACGCGCTGACGATCAGCAATGACCGTGTGCCCGCGGACACCTTCGCCCGAGCCAGGAGTTACGCGCTTCACCGGGGGTGGCAGGTGCGCTCCGAAATGCTCTGGGACGGGTGCGGGATGACCGAGCCGCTGGAGAGGCCGGAGTGGCGGCGGGTGGAGGCGCTGATCGCGGGTGGGTTTGTGCAGGGGGTGGTGACGGTGGGGCAGTCGGCGGTGAGCACGAGCGCGCTGGAGTACGAGCAGGTGCTGGAGCGGCTGGCGTCGCGGCGGGCGTTCATCGCGCATGTACCGGTGAGGTGGGGGATGTTCCGCGGGTGAGAGGAGGAATCCCCTGACGGTTCCGTGGGTGGTCGCGTGGAGTGGCGAGACCCCGGTGGAGTCGCTGGTGGAGACGCGGGTGGTGCAGGGGATGCCGCCGTCGGGCGGGATCGGGTACGCGAATGAACTGCCCGCCGACCGGGGTGAGTACGGCGTACTCCTGAATCGTGGGCGGCTGCCCGCGAGGCCCGGCGAGCGGGGGCGTCCGCTCTTCTCCTCCGTGCACGGGAACAGGCAGCGGCGGGCGATGCGGAAGCTGCTCTGCCAGAGCTGTGGAGGGCCCTCCGCCGTGGACGGCCGAGGGGTGCTGTGGCTGTTGGACGAGGCGGTCGACGCCCGGGAGCCGGGCCGGCCGGAGGGGCAGATCACCGCGCATCCGCCGGTGTGCGTCGAGTGCGCGGGCGAGGCCGTGCGGCCGTGCGGCGGTGCGGCGGTGCGGCGGTGCGGCGGTGCGGCTGGAGGAGGAGACCGGTCGCCGGCAGACCGTCAACTGCTCCCCCTCTGGGGGGAGTCCAGAGGGGGAGAGTGTGGCCCTGAAGAGGTACACGGGGTCATCCCGGCCGTCGATGACCGGGGCGGCGGACGGGCCTAGCGTCGGGGCATGATCAGAATTCGTCGCGGCGTGGTCGCCGCGCTGCTCGCGCTGACGCTGCCGTTGCCGCTCATGGGGGCGGCGGTGGCCGACACGGGCACGCCCCGGGCGGCGGCGGCCGGGAGGCTGGAGCTGCCGAGGCCGTCGGGGGCGTATCCCGTGGGGATGGAGACGCTGCGGCTGAGGGACGCGAACCGTACGGATCACTGGGTGCCGGAGGCGGGGGCACGGGAGTTGATGGTGTCCCTGCACTATCCGGGGCGGCGGGGTACGGGGAAGCCCGCCGCGCGGCCGTACATGACGGTGGCGGAGGCGCGGGAGCTGCTGGGGCGGACCAGTACGGGGGAGCTGATCCCGGTGGGGAACGAGGAGCGGCTGGGCGCGGTCCGTACGCATGCGCGGGAGGGGGTGCGGCCGGCGCGGGGGAAGTTCCCGCTGGTGGTGCTGTCGCCGGGGTTCGGGCTTTCGCGGATGACGCTGACGCTGCTGGCGGAGGAGCTGGCGAGCGAGGGGCATGTGGTGGCGTCGGTGGACCACGCCCATGAGTCGGAGGCGACGGAGTTCCCGGGCAAGGGGGTGCTGCCCTGCACGGCGTGCCGGGTCACGGAGGCCGGGGAGGTGTCGCACGCGGCCGTGCCGGAGGGGCGGGCGAAGGATGTGTCCTTCGTACTCGATCAGTTGACCGGGCGGAAGAGGGCGGCCTGGCGGCACTCGGGGATGATCGACGCCCGGAAGATCGGGATGGCGGGGCACTCCATCGGCGGGAACAGCGCCGCGCACACCATGGCGACCGACCGGCGGGTGCGGGCCGGGATCAACATGGACGGGACGTTCTTCACGCCGGTGCCCGAGGGCGGGCTCGGCGGGCGGCCGTTCATGATGCTGGGCGCGGCGGAGAGTGTGCCGGGCTCGCCGGATGTGAGCTGGGACCGGGACTGGCGGCGGTTCGACGGGTGGAAGCGGTGGATCACCCCGACGGGGAGTCATCACTTCACCTTCGTCGACGCCCCTTATCTGGCGGACCAGGTCGAGGGCGCTCCCCAGTACCCCGGGGTGCCCTCGGGAAAGCGGTCCGCCGAGATCACCCGGGACTATGTGTCCGCGTTCTTCGCGCAGCACCTGAAGGGGGTTCCGCAACCGCTGCTGGACGGGCCGAGTCCGCAGCATCCGGAGGTCGTCTTCCACCGGCCGTGAGGATGGACAAAAAGAAAAGGGGGTCCGGGGCGCACACGCCCCGGACCCCCTTTTCCGTGTCCGGAAACGACGGCTATCCGTCGATGATCTTGCGCCACTCGCGGACCGCCTCCGCGTCCACCGGCCCCGCCCAGCCCCGGGGGCGCGCCGCGCCGCCGATGTGGAAGCCGGTGACGCCCGCGTCGCGCAGCTGGGGGACGTGTTCGAGGCGCAGGCCGCCGCCGACGAGGACGAGGGGCTCGTAGCCGGGCTCGCCGGCGCGGGCCACCTCGGCGAGGAGGGTGGGGATGCCGTGGTCCACCCCGGCCGGCGAACCGGCGGTGAGGTAGGTGTCCAGGCCCGGCAGGTCCGCCAGCTGCTTGCGCAGCCCGTCCCGGTCGGCGGCGCGGTCGATCGCCCGGTGGAAGGTCCAGGCGCTGCCCGCCATCCCGGCGACCAGGCGCTCCACGATGGCCAGATCCGCGCGGCCGTGCTCGTCCAGGAAGCCGAGGACGAACTCGTCCGCGCCCTCCTCGCGCAGTTCGGCGGTGGCGCGTAGGAGCGCTTCCACTTCGTCGGGAGTGCCGGCGGAGAAGCCGTCGGCGAGCCGCAGCATCACCCGTAGCGGAATGTCGACCGCCGCGCGGATCCGCGCGAAGGTCTCCCGCGACGGCGTCAGACCGTCTCTCGACATGTCCGCGACCAGCTCCAGCCGGTCCGCGCCTCCGGACCGCGCCGCGATCGCGTCCTCCGCGTCGAGCGCGATCACCTCCAGGACCGCACGGTTGCTCATGGGAACCCCATTCCTCCTGGGAGATGGCTAATGCATCAAATAGGTCTAGTCCAATGCCAGCCTAGTGCGCACGCTCTGCGAGCGCACCAGCACCCGGGGGGCTCTCGTCCGGTTCAAGACTTGCGCGAGGTACCTTGGGGGGGTATACATGAACCCATAAGGCATACCCCCTGGGGGTATGAAGCTCGGGACAGGGAGGAACCGTGGCGCACACAGCCACCCATCAAGAGGTCGAGCTCGCCATCGGTGGCATGACGTGCGCCTCCTGTGCGGCTCGTATCGAGAAGAAGCTCAACCGGATGGACGGGGTCGAGGCCACCGTCAATTACGCCACCGAGAAGGCCAAGGTCGTCTTCCGGGGCGAGGACGTCTCCGTACAGGATCTGATCGGCACCGTCGAGGCGACCGGATACAGCGCCGCCGAGCCCAAGCCGAAGGCCCCCGCGCAGGGCGATTCCGGTTCCGGTTCCGACTCCGAGGAGTCCCCGGAGGACGACCGGGAGCTGAAGACGCTGCGCGAGCGCGTGATCACCGCGGTGACCCTCTCCGTGCCCGTGATCGCGATGGCGATGATCCCGCCGCTCCAGTTCGAGTACTGGCAGTGGCTCTCGCTCACCCTCGCCGCCCCCGTCGTCGTCTACGCGGGCTGGCCCTTCCACCGCGCCGCGTGGACCAATCTGCGCCACGGCGCGGCCACCATGGACACCCTGGTCTCGGTGGGCACCATCGCCGCCTTCCTGTGGTCGCTGTACGCGCTGTTCTTCGGGCACGCCGGAATGCCCGGCATGACCCACCCCTTCGAGCTGACGATCTCCCGTTCCGACGGCGCTTCCAACATCTATCTGGAGGCCGCGGCAGGCGTCACCGCCTTCATCCTGGCCGGGCGGTACTTCGAGGCCCGCTCCAAGCGGAAGGCCGGGGCCGCGCTCCGGGCGCTGATGGAGCTGGGCGCGAAGGAGGTCACCGTACTGCGCGACGGGGTGGAGGTCCGGGTTCCGACCGCCGAGCTGAGCGTCGGCGACCGGTTCGTGGTCCGCCCCGGCGAGAAGATCGCCACCGACGGCACCGTGGTCGAGGGCTCGTCCGCCGTGGACGCCTCGATGCTGACCGGCGAGTCCGTCCCGGTCGAGGTCGGCCCCGGCGACAGCGTCACCGGCGCCACCCTCAACGCGGGCGGCCGGCTCGTCGTGGAAGCCACCCGGATCGGCTCGGACACCCAGCTGGCCCGGATGGCGAAGCTGGTCGAGGACGCCCAGAACGGCAAGGCGGCGGCCCAGCGCCTCGCCGACAAGATCTCCGGAGTCTTCGTCCCGATCGTGATCCTGCTGGCCCTCGGCACCCTCGGCGTCTGGCTGGCCATGGGCGAGGGATGGGCCGCCGCCTTCACCGCCGCCGTCGCCGTACTGATCATCGCCTGCCCCTGCGCCCTGGGTCTGGCCACGCCGACCGCGCTGATGGTCGGCACCGGCCGGGGAGCCCAGCTGGGCATCCTGATCAAGGGCCCCGAGGTCCTGGAGACCACCCGCAAGGTCGACACCGTCGTCCTCGACAAGACCGGAACCGTCACCACCGGCAAGATGACCCTGCTCGCCGTCCACACCGCCGACTCCACCGACGAGATGGAGACCCTGCGGCTGGCCGGAGCGCTGGAGAACGCCTCCGAGCACCCCATCGCCCAGGCGGTGGCGGCGGGCGCCGCCGAGCGCACCGGCAGCGTCCTGGCGACGCCCGAGGGCTTCGCCAACGTCCCCGGACTCGGCGTCCAGGGTGTCGTGGACGGTCACGCCGTGCTGGTGGGCCGCGAGAAGCTGCTCGCCGAGTGGGAGATCCGGCTGCCGGACGCCCTGCTCAAGGCGAAGCGGGACGCCGAGGCCGCCGGGCGCACCGCGATCGCGGTGGCCTGGGACGGCGAGGCCCGCGCGGTGCTGGAGGTCGCCGACGCGGTCAAGGAGACCAGCGCCGAGGCGATCACCCGGCTGCGGGGGCTGGGCCTCACGCCGATCCTGCTGACCGGCGACAACCAGGCCGTGGCCGAGTCGGTCGCCGCCGAGGTGGGCATCGACGAGGTGATCGCCGAGGTCATGCCCGAGGACAAGGTCGACGTCGTCAAGCGGCTCCAGGCCGAGGGCCGCAGTGTGGCCATGGTCGGCGACGGGGTCAACGACGCCGCCGCGCTCGCCCAGGCCGATCTGGGCCTGGCGATGGGCACGGGCACGGACGCCGCCATCGAGGCCGGCGATCTGACCCTCGTACGAGGTGACCTGCGGGCGGCGGCCGACGCCATCCGGCTGGCCCGGCGCACCCTGGGCACCATCCGGGTCAACCTCTTCTGGGCCTTCGCCTACAACGTCGCGGCGCTGCCGCTGGCCGCGCTGGGACTGCTCAGCCCGATGATCGCGGGTGCGGCGATGGCCTTCTCCTCGGTGTTCGTCGTCGGCAACAGCCTGCGGCTGCGGGGGTTCAAGGCCGCCGCCTGACACGGGGGCGGGAAGGCGAAGGGCCGGGCGGTTCACACCGCCCGGCCCTTCGCCTTCGCCCGTGCTCAGCCGTAGCCGCCGCTGCCGAAGGCCCCGCCGCCGACGTTCGGGCCGTGGTCGGGGCGCGCCTCGCGGCCCTTGCCCGTGCTGTGGCTGCTGTGGGTCTTCATGTTGTACGGGAGAAGCCGGTCCTCCCCCTCGTGCGGGAAGGTGTCGTCGTCCGCCTCCCGCACCTCCTCGATGTGCTCCCGCCGCTCGGGCTTGAGCGGCTGCTCCTCGGGCTTGGGGGGGACGTACTTCTCGCGGCGGATCGAATCCCACCACATGCTCGCCGTCAGGATGAGCACCAGAAAGACTCCGATGACGATGATCACTGTGACCATGGCGTCCGCCTCCAAACCCTGGATCGACACACACTTCACCTGGTCCCAGTCCCAGTGTCACCCCATTCGGCACATTTCTGCCGCTTGGGGAAGTTTCATCGGAAGAAGTGGAGATCGGCCTCCCGGGCCCCGGTCAGCTCGTACCGGGTGCCGGTCAGCGGGCGGGCCGCGAGCAGCCGTACCAGCGTCCCGGCGGAGCCCCGGTACCGCGCGGGTTCCGGGCCGCCGTCCGTACGCAGACCCAGCGCGAGCGGGGCGGAGCGGCCGTCGACGGCGGCGAGCAGCGGTGCGGTGCCCCGGGCACCGGTGAGGGCCGCGAAGAGATCCAGGGCCAGATCGAGGGCCTCGCCCGCCTCGTACGCGCCGGGCTCCCCGAGGGCCTCGCGCACATCGCCCGCGTGCACCCACTCGCCGAGCGCGATCCCGCCGAGGTCGCTGTGGCCGCCGCGCTCGGGGTGCGCGGCGGCGATGACCGGGCCGGCCTCGGTCATGCCGCGCTCCAGCTCGTCCACGATCCGGGCGTTCGACCAGTCGGCGCGCTCGGCGATGTCCAGGTCGTTGGATTCGGAGGTGAAGGCCCCGTCCGCCAGCCGGCCCTCCACCACTCGGGTGAGGGCCGCCCCGCAGTGGGCGAGCACATGGCGCACGGTCCAGCCGGGGCAGCAGGTGCGGATCGCGAAGTCCTCGTCGGGGCGGGAGCGGAGCAGCGGGATCAGGGCGTCGCGCTCGGCCCGCAGAAGGAGGCCGGGGAGCTCGGGGCCGCGTACGGATTCCATCGGCTCAGCCAAGCGCAAACGGAGGGGATTCCTCTAGTGGTGGCAGGCGCGGTGCGGGGGTCTGTTGTACGGCGCTGAGCTGCGGGTTTTGCCCGAATGGCGGAGGCAGGGGGTGGGGTCGGGTTCACTCGGGTGGCCCAAGCGGAACCTGTGGATGGGATCGGCCCCGGACAAGCCCGGCAGAGGTCGGCCCCGCTTCGGCGGCACCTGCCTAGAGTCGGGCGCATGAGCCCCGACGCCGACCTCGACCTCGATCCCGATCCCGCCTCCGGCCTTCGCGCCCGCTGGTCGCGCGCCCTGCTGGCCGCCCGCGCGGCGGACCCACGGGAATCCGGACCCGCCCCCGCCCCCGTGCCCGGCCCCGACCCGCTGCCGTACGCGGAGGATCTCCTCGCCCGCTGGGCCGAGCCGCAGCGCAGATACCACTCCACCGCCCACCTCACCGCCGTGCTGGACCACATCGACGCCCTCGCGGCCCACGCCGCCCGGCCGGATCTCGTCCGGCTGGCCGCCTGGTTCCACGACGCCGTGTATCTCCCCGAGCGCTCCGAGAACGAGGAGCGCTCCGCCCGGCTCGCCGAGCGCGCGCTGCCCGAGGCGGGCCTCGGGGACGCGAGCACCCGCGAGGTCGCCCGGCTGGTGCGGCTCACCGTCACCCACGCCCCCGAGGACGCGGACGCCGACGGCGCGGTGCTGTGCGACGCGGATCTCGCGATCCTGGCGGCCGGGCCCGAGCGGTACGCGGCATACGCCGCCGCCGTGCGCGAGGAGTACGGCTTTGTCCCCGACGACGCCTTCCGCGCGGGCCGGGCCGCGGTGCTGCGGCAACTCCTGGAGCTGCCCCGGCTGTTCCGCACACCCCACGGCGTACGGGAGTGGGAGGCGGCGGCCCGCCGCAATGTCGCGGCGGAGCTGACCCGGCTCGGCTGACCGCGCCGTGCGGCACCAGCACCGCACCCGCACCCGTGACGACATCCGCACGACACGAAGACGTGACACATGACGGGCCGCCGGCGGGAATGTCAGGTGTGATCGGCGCTGTTACCCGTGTCATGCCCGACTCTGCCCAGCCGCGCGCCCGTATGCCCCTCGCCGTATACATTCTCGGCCTCTCCGTCTTCGCCCTCGGTACGAGCGAATTCATGCTGTCCGGTCTGCTGCCGCCGATCGCGGAAGACATGGACGTCTCCATTCCGCAGGCCGGTCTGCTCATATCCGCCTTCGCGATCGGCATGGTCGTCGGCGCGCCGCTGCTCGCCGTGGCCACCCTCAGACTCCCCCGCAAGACCACGCTGATCGCCCTGATCACGGTCTTCGCCCTCGGCCAGGTCGCGGGCGCGCTCGCGCCGACGTACGAGATCCTCTTCGTCTCCCGGGTGATCAGCGCCCTCGCCTGCGCGGGCTTCTGGGCGGTCGGCGCGTCGGTCGCCGTCGCGATGGCCCCGGCGAACTCCCGGGCCAAGGCGCTGGCGGTGATGATCGGCGGACTCTCCATCGCCAATGTGCTGGGCGTCCCCGCCGGAGCCTTCCTCGGCGACCACCTCGGCTGGCGGTCCGCGTTCTGGGCGGTGGCGATCGCCTCCACGATCGCGCTGGTCGGCGTGGTGACGCTGATCCCGCGCATCCCGCTCCCGGCCGAGCGCCCGCGCCTCAAGCGCGAGCTGTCGATCTACGGCGACCGCCAGGTCTGGCTCTCCATCGTGCTGACGTCCCTCGCGGGCGGCGGCGTGTTCTGCGCCTTCTCCTACTTCGCCCCGCTGCTGACGGACGTCTCCGGGATCGCCGAGAGCTGGGTGCCGGGCGTGCTCGGCCTCTTCGGGCTCGGTGCGCTGATCGGTACGTGGCTGGGCGGCCGGGTCGCGGACGCGCACCTCTTCGGGGTGCTGCTGAGCGGCATCGCCGCCTCGACCGTCTTCCTCGTGGCGCTGGCCCTCTTCGCCTCCAGCCCCGCCGTCACCGTCTCGCTCGCCTTCCTGCTGGGCGTCTCCGCCTTCTACACCGCCCCCGCCCTGAACGCCCGCATGTTCAACGTCGCCGCCGCCGCCCCCACCCTCGCGGGCGCGACCACCACCGCCGCCTTCAACCTGGGCAACACCGGCGGCCCCTGGCTCGGCGGCACCGTCATCGACGCCGGCCTCGGCTTCCCCGCCACCGCCTGGGCCGGCGCGGCCATGACCGTCGTCGCCCTCGGCCTCGTCGCCCTCTCGCTCCGCCTCCAGGGCCGCTCCCGCACCATCGCCACCTCCCTCCCGGCCCCTGCCCCTGCCCCGGACACCGCCTCCGCCGAGGCCGTGCGCACACGGAACTGAGCGCTCAGCCCCAGGGCCGCCCCTTCGGCCGCCGCAGCCCGGCCGTGACCAGGAGACGGACGACCTCGCGGGGGGAGACCTCCAGCGCGCCCGCCGCGACGGCGGCCGGGTAGCGGTGGGAGGGGACGTCGTAGTGGTCGCGCTCGAAGGCGCGGCGGGGGCAGCCGATGGACGAGGCGAAGTGGTGGAGCTCCTCGTAGGACTCGTCGCTGACCAGGTGGGACCAGAGCCGGCCGTGGCCGGGCCAGGTGGGCGGGTCGATGTAGAGGGTCACCGGGGGCCGTCCGTACGGCGGGACGCGGGGGCCGGGGTCATCCGAGGCCGCCGACCGGGGCCACCACCACGCCCGCCTTGTGGCAGACCCACCGGGGATCCGGGCCCAGCTCGGGTTCGATCTCCAGGGCGTGCGGGTCGCCGGTGTCACAGACCGGGCAGAGGGGCCAGCGTCCGTACCGCTCCAGAAGGGCGTCCTGGACGTCCTGGGCGATCAGGCCGGTGACGTACTCCGCGCCCTGCGGCCACTCCTTCACCCACCAGCGGCGATGGGTCACCGAGTCCTCGACCAGCGACACCACCTCCGGGTCCGCGACGTCGCGGGCCGCCAGATCGGCGAGGATCAGGGCGCGGGCGGCGTGCAGGGCCTGCTCATGAGGGTCGGCTTCGTCCATGTGGCCATTGTCCCTCGTACGGCGGGCGTCCCCCGTACGGAGGACCCGGTCCGCCGTCCGCCGTGCAGGGGTTGACCCGACCCGAAAATTGAAAATATCTTTCATATGTGACCGACTCACTGAAGGAAATTTTCAGCGCCGGACTGCCCGCCGAAGCCCCGCCCGCTCCCGCCGCCCTCGCCTCCAAAGTCCGCACACTCGCCCCCTCCATGACGCGCTCCATGCAGCGCGTCGCCGAGGCCGTCGCCGAGGACCCGGCGGGCTGCGCCGCCCTCACCGTCACCGGACTCGCCGAGCTGACCGGCACCAGCGAGGCCACCGTGGTCCGCACCGCCCGGCTGCTGGGCTACCCCGGCTACCGCGATCTGCGTCTCGCGCTCGCCGGACTCGCCGCGCACCAGCAGTCCGGCCGCGCCCCCAGCGTCACCGCCGACATCGCCGTCGACGACCCCATCGCCGACGTCGTCGCCAAACTCGCCCACGACGAACAGCAGACCCTCGCCGACACCGCCGCCGGACTCGACACGGTCCAGCTCGCCGCCGCCGTGGCCGCCGCCGCGACCGCCCGCCGGATCGACATCTACGGAGTCGGGGCCTCCTCGCTCGTCGGCATGGACCTGGCGCAGAAACTCCTCCGCATCGGCCTGATCGCCCACGCCCACGCCGACCCCCATCTCGCCGTCACCAACGCCGTGGCGCTGCGCCCCGGCGACGTCGCCATCGCCATCACCCACTCGGGATCCACCTCCGACGTCATCGAGCCCCTGCGCACCGCCTTCGAGCGCGGCGCGACGACCGTCGCCATCACCGGCCGCCCGGACGGGCCCGTCTCCAGCTACGCCGACCACGTACTGACCACCTCCACCGCCCGCGAGAGCGAGCTGCGGCCCGCCGCCATGTCCTCCCGCACCAGCCAACTCCTCGTCGTGGACTGCCTCTTCATAGGCGTGGCCCAGCGGACCTACGAGACGGCCGCCCCCGCGCTCGCCGCCTCCTACGAGGCGCTCGCCCACCGCCGCACACCGCGCACCGCCCGCTGACGAGCCGACCGCCGACGAACACCTGTCGCCGAGCCTCCCGCTCCCGAGCCACCCGCTGCCGAGCCAAAGGAAAGCGCGCCCATGACCTCGACCTCCTCCGCGTACGGCGAACTCCGCTCCCAGCTCGACTCGCTCACCACCGAGGCCTTCCGGCCCGAACTGGCCGACATCGACCGGCTCGCCACCCTCGACATCGCCCGGATCATGAACGGCGAGGACCGGACCGTACCGGACGCCGTCGCCGCCCAACTGCCCCTCATCGCCGCCGCGATCGACGCCGCCGCCGAACGGATGGCGCGCGGCGGGCGGCTGGTCTACGCGGGCGCGGGCACCCCCGGCAGGCTGGGCGTGCTCGACGCCAGCGAGTGCCCGCCGACCTTCAACACCGGCCCCGGCGAGGTCGTCGGACTGATCGCGGGCGGCCCCACCGCCGTCGTCCGGGCCGCCGAGGGCGCGGAGGACAGCCCGGAGCTGGCCGCCGCCGACCTCGACGCGCTGCGGATCGGCCCCGACGACACGGTGGTCGGGATCTCCGCGTCCGGGCGCACCCCGTACGCCGTCGGCGCGGTCGTCCGCGCGCGGGCCCTGGGGGCGCTCACCGTCGGGCTCTCCTGCAACGCGAACAGCCCGCTGGCCGCCGCCGCCGACCACGGGATCGAGGTGGTCACCGGACCCGAACTCCTCACCGCCTCGACCCGGTTGAAGGCGGGCACGGCACAGAAGCTCGTCCTCAACATGATCTCGACGATCACCATGATCAGGCTCGGCAAGACCTACGGGAATCTGATGGTCGACCTCCGCGCCTCCAACGAGAAGCTGCGCGCCCGCTCCCGCCGGATCGTCTCGCTCGCCACCGGCGCGGGCGAGACGGAGATCGAGGCCGCC
Source organism: Streptomyces amakusaensis (assembly GCF_039532665.1). Lineage (NCBI taxonomy): Bacteria > Bacillati > Actinomycetota > Actinomycetes > Kitasatosporales > Streptomycetaceae > Streptomyces > Streptomyces amakusaensis. Next base: position 549,406 of record NZ_BAAASB010000001.1, read on the forward strand.
CTCACCGCCACCGGCGGCGAGGTGAAGAACGCCATCCTGACCCTGCTCGGCGCGGTCGACGCCCCCACCGCCGCCCGGCTGCTCGCCGAGAACGGCGGCCATCTGCGCGCCGCCCTCAACTCCGCCCCCGCCGCTTCCGCCCCCGCCGAGGAATGACCGCACAGCAAGGCACCCCCCATGGCCTCACCCGAGCACCGTGCCACAGCCGCCGCGATCCTCCCCCTGGTGGGCGGCGCGCCCAATGTCTCCTCCGTCGCCCACTGCATGACCCGGCTCCGGCTGGAGCTGCGCGACCGCTCCCTCGTCCGGGACGAGGAGCTGCGAGCACTGCCCGCCGTGCTCGGAGTGGTCGAGGACGACACGTATCAGATCGTCCTCGGCCCGGGACGGGTCGCCCGCGTCGCCCCCGAGTTCCAGGCGCTGCTGACGGCCGACGGGACCGCCACCGGGGCCGTGACGGCTCTCGCGCTCGCCGAACGCGGCGCGGCCGTCAGGGCCGCCCGGCGCACCCGCAACGCCACCCCCGGGAAACTCCTGCTGCGGCGCGTCGCCAATGTCTTCGTCCCGCTGATCCCCGCCCTCATCGGCTGCGGCATCATCGCCGGACTCAACGGACTGCTCGTCAACCTCGGCCGGCTGCCCGGCATCACCCCCGCGCTCACCGCCCTCGCGGGCGGCTTCATGGCCCTGATCGCGGTCTTCGTCGGCTACCTCACCGCGAAGGAGTTCGGCGGCACCCCCATCCTCGGCGGCGCGGTCGCCGCCGTCATCGTCTACCCCGGGGTCGCGCACATCGAGGTGTTCGGCCGACAGCTCTCCCCCGGCCAGGGCGGAGTCCTCGGCGCGCTCGGCGCGGCGGTGCTCGCGGTGTACGTCGAGAAGGGCTGCCGCCGCTTCGTGCCCGCCGCCCTGGACGTCCTGCTCACCCCCACCCTCACCGTCCTCGTCGCCGGGCTCGTCACCCTCTTCGGGCTGATGTTCCTGGCCGGGACGGTCTCCGCCGCCATCGGCGAAGCCGCCGGGGCGCTGCTCTCCGGCGGCGGCGCGATCGCCGGATTCGTCCTCGGCGGGCTCTTCCTCCCGCTGGTGATGCTCGGACTGCACCAGGCGCTGATCCCCATCCACGCCACCCTGATCGAGCAGCAGGGCTTCACCGTGCTGCTCCCCATCCTCGCGATGGCGGGCGCCGGGCAGGTCGGCGCGGCGATGGCGGTCTACGCCCGGCTGCCCCACCACCCCGGTCTGCGCACCACCATCCGCTCCGCGCTCCCGGCGGGGCTGCTGGGCGTCGGCGAGCCGCTGATCTACGGCGTCTCGCTGCCGCTGGGCCGCCCGTTCATTACGGCGTGCGTGGGCGGGGCGTTCGGCGGCGGCTTCATCGGTTTCTTCCACATGATCGGCGACACGGTCGGCTCGACGGCGATCGGGCCCTCGGGATGGGCCCTGTTCCCGCTGCTGCGCGGCAGCCACGGGCTGGGGACGACGGTCGCGGTGTACGCGGGCGGGCTGCTGACCGGGTACGTGGCCGGCTTCTGCGCCACGTACTGGTTCGGCCTGCGGAACCCGCCCGAGCCCGCCCCCTCCCCGCCTAAAGACTGATCACTCCCGTGCGGGTGTCCGTCATGTCCATCAGGGTCCATCTGCCGCCGATCCGCCCCCAGCCGGTGGACCGGCCGCCCGCCCCGCCGAACGGCATATTGATGTCCCACCAGTTGTTGGTGTCGTTCACGACGACCTGCCCCACGGCCATCTCCTCGACGAACCGGAACGCGGACTTCATGCTCCGGGTGAAGACCGCGCCCTGGAGCCCCAGCTCGTCGTCGTTGGCGATGCGCAGCAGATCGTCCTCGTCCCGGCCGGTGATCACCGGTACGACGGGGCCGAAGGACTCCTCCTTCGCCAGCAGGCTGTCCTCGGGCACGCCGTCGACCACGGTGAACTCGTAGTAGAGCCGCGTGGGCATCCCGGCGCGCCGCCCGCCGCCCCTGAGCACCCGCGCGCCGCGCTCGCGGGCGTCGGCGAGATGGCGGTCCATCTTCCGGGCGACCGCCTCGTTGTTGAGGGGGCCGAGCACGGTCGCCGGGTCCAGCGGGTCCCCAAGCACCACCCGCTCGGACTCGCGCAGCACCGCGCCGACGAAGGCGTCGTGGACGTCGGCGTGGACCACGACCCGCTCGGTGGCGCAGCAGACCTGGCCCGCGCAGGGGTACGCGCCGTCGACCGCCGCCTTCGCGGCGGCCTCGACATCGGCGTCGGCGAGGACCACCAGCGGGCCGTTGCCCGAGCACTCCATCAGGGACCTCTTCAGCCCGGCGGCGGCCTGGATCCGCGCGCCGGTCGCGGAGGAGCCGATGAAGCCGATGGCGTCGACGCCCCGGTGGCGTACGAGGGCGTCCCCGAGTACCCCGTCGCCCGGCACCACATTGACCAGCCCGGCGGGGAGTCCGGCGGCGGACGCCACGGCCATCGCGCGCAGGACGGTCAGCGGGGTGTGGGCGGGGGGTTTGACGACGAGCGCGTTGCCGGTGGCGAGGCCGGGGGCGGCGAACTCGGCGAACATCAGCAGCGGGAAGTTCCAGGGCGTGATGATGCCCCAGACGCCCACCGGGCGATGGAAGGTGAACATCCGCTTCGAGCTGTCGCGCGAGAGCAGGGTCTCGCCGTTGAGCCGTACGGCGTCCTCGGCGTGGAGCCGGAAGAGCTGCGCCGCCTCGGTGACGTCCGCGAGCGACTCGGCGAGCGGTTTCCCCTGCTCCAGGGTCTGGAGCAGGGCCAGCTCCTCCCGGAGCGCGTCGATCCCGTCGGCCATGCGATGACAGACGGCGGCCCGCTCCCAGACGTTCACGGCGGCCCAGTCGCGCTGGGCGCGGTGTGCGGCGCGTACCGCCTCGTCCAGATCGGTGGCGGTGGGGACCGGGGTGGAGCCGACGGGTTCGCCGGTGGCGGGGCTGCGGACCTCGTAGCTCTCCGTGCCGGTGCCCTCGGTGTAGGCACCGTCGATGAACAGCGGCTGTCGTGCGGGGCGGGTCATGGGCGTGTCCCTCCGTCCGTGGCTGCGTCTGCGCCCGATCGTCCCACCGGGGTCAACCCCGCCCCGTGCCGGCCGTGTTCAGCTCTCTTCAGTCCTCGTCGGCGCAGACCGACGGCACCGCGCGGGCCAGCGCCTTGCCGTGCAGCCGGTCCAGCCCCTTGTCGTGGTGGACCTGGAGCGCGGAGAGGGCGAGGACCCCCCGGCAGTACGGGGCCGAGCGGGCGGTCGCCGAGCCCGCGATCGCCCGGACCAGCTCGCCGTTGACGCGGTTGATCTCCTTGCGGACCTCCGCGAGATCGGGTCGCTCGGCCGGGGCCTTGGCCGGGTCGGCCGTCCACAGGCTGTGGAGTCCGCGCTGAACCAGCTTGTTCGCCTCGATCTGGTCCCGGAAGATCCGGACGGTCGCCTCCGGGTCGGCCCCGGCGTCCCGGGCCTGTTCGCGGACGGTGTCCAGGACGATCTGCTCCCGGGCCGGATCGTCGATGGGGCTGCCCGTGCCCCACTTCGCGGCGGCGACGAGATCGGCGGTGGCGAGCCGGTCGGCGGAGAGCGAGGCGATCGGGTGGAGCTGGGCGTACGGTCCCGGGGCGGGCTGTCCACTGCCGGCGGACGCGGACGCGGTCGGTGCGGCGGCGGCGAGCAGGGCCACCGCGAGCAGGGCGGAGGAGGTACGGAGACGCAAGGACTTCCCTTTCAGGACGGGTCGACGGCGGGGGCGAACCCCAGCGACTCGATCAGCCGCCGGGCCCTGGTGTCGCCCCGCAAGAGGGCTTCCACCAGGGGTCCGGTTCCGTCGTCGCCCGCCGATCCGTCGAGGAAGGTGTCGAAGTCCCTTTCGTCCCGGCCCAGTTCGAAGTCGTCGCGCTCCACCGCCCGGCGTACCGAGACATAGTCGACGCCCATCGCGGCCAGCCTCGCACCGCCCGCGTGGCGTACCGCCGGATCGACGGGCCCCTCGTTCGCCATATGCGGGTGGCGCAGGCCGACTTCATGGGTGGCGAGCAGCGCGAGCAGCACATGCTCGGTGCCGGGCTCCCGGCCGAGCGCGCGCGACTGCTCCAGCGTGTCCACGCTGACCCAGAGCACCGGCCGGGAGGCGAGGTTGGCCCCCTTGGCGAAGGTGAACAGCAGCCGCTTCCAGAAGGGCAGCCCGCGCGGGGGACGGCGGCCCAGCAGGATGTCGCGGGTGGGCCACAGCAGCGGGTCGAGCCCGCCCGCCGGGATGCCGGAGCCGGAGCCGGAGCCGGGGCCGGGGCCGGGGCCCGAGCCGAGGACCTGGAGCACCTCGGCGGCGCGGCTGCTCTCGTCGGCCAGCAGGGCCCGCAGCAGCAGCGTGGGGCTGTACTTCTTCGTGCCCTCCTCGCGGGCCAGTTCCATCGCGCGCACGAACGCGCGGCTCGCGGCCCCGCTGAGCCGCCGGCCGCGATCGCCGTCGTCCCCCAGCAACTCCTTCGACGAGACGCTGTCCGCCAGATCGTCCGTGCTCACCCAGGAGCCCGCGATCCGCTCCCGCTCGCGCACCACCGCCAGTTGGGCCGCGACGGTCGCACCCGAGCGACCGAGCGCGCGGCTCGTCTCCCCCTTGGTGCCGGCCAGCGCCACGAGCAGATGCTCGGTGCCGATCGTGGCCCCCTCCCCGGTCGCCCCCCAGGCCGCCCCGAGCACCCCCACGACTCCCCAGCTCGCCCCCACGCTCACCGTCTTCATCCGGCCGCCCTCCCCGTCGTCACCGCTCATACCGACCACACTCCCGCGCCCGGGGTCCCCGCGGCGTCCCCCCGAGGTCGCTGCCGGCCGCTCCCCTTCGAAGACAGCGCGAGGGCGCTCCCGTACCCGAAAGTTGACCCACGTGACCGGGGTGGGGGCCGGTGGGTGCGGGGGCCGGGGGCCGCTCCGGGCCCGGGTCCGGGACTGCTTTCCTCACCGCGCTCCGCGCGAGCCGCGCCGCTTTACGTCCCGGACCCGGGCCCTGCGCGTCCCCCTCACGGCGGTCCCCGTCGATCCGTCCGGGGGCCCGAAAACCGATTGCCCGCCGCGCCCGTCCCCGGTACCACCGTCGGATGAACGGATTCTGCTGGATGGACCTCAAGACCCATGACCCGGCCGGTGCGGCCGAGTTTCTCTCCACCGTGCTGAACTGGCACTTCGCGGTCGACGAGGACGACTGGCGGCGGGCGACCAAGATCTATGAGAACGGCCGTCCCGTGGGCGGGGTCAGCGATCTCTCCCAGCCGGTCTATCCGCCCGGCACCCCGGCGCACATCGCGCACTATCTCGCGGTGGACGATGTCGACCGGCGCACCGAGGCGGCGACGGCCCACGGAGCGCGGCTGGTGGTACCGCCGTTCGACGCGGGCGGCCAGGGCCGGATCGCGACCCTGGTCGATCCCTTCGGCGCGCCGGTCTCGCTCTGGCAGCCGGGCGGATCCACGGGCTGGGAGGAGCCCCGGCGGCCGGTCCTGGACAGCCCGGACCCGGCGGGGGCGCGCCGCTTCTACCGGGAGGTGCTGGGACTGGGCCCGGACCGCGCCGAGTTCGGTACGGCGGACGTGCCCGGCTGGCGGCCGGTCGTCCTCGTCGACGATCTGCCCGCCGTGACCGCCCGTGCGGCCGGGCGGCTCCGCGACGGCCTGCTCCACAGCCCTCAGGACCTGGTGCTGGAGGTGCGCGCCCGCTGACGGTGCGACCGCACCCGCTCGGCGGGGGAGAAACGAAAGCCGCGGAACTTTCGTTCAAGACAGGGCCTCCGAAGTCGGGGACGGTGGAGGCATGCGCAGCCACGAAGCGGGGTCCGGTCCGGGCCCCACACCCAGCAGCGACGCCCGCAACGGCTGGGAGGTCGCCCGTCCCGCCGGCGGGACCTCCGTCGACGGTGTGCAGTTGGCCGGATTCCGCGATCGGACGGCCGTCGGACTGGACATGCGGGTGCTTCCCCAGCCGACCGTGGTCGTCGTCGTCGGGCTCGGGGACAACCCCGTCACCGTGGCGGGCGCCACCGGGCAGCGGCCCATGAGGAGCCTGGTCGCCGCCCTGTCGCCCGGTCCCGTCCGTATCCGGGGCGAGCGCGTCGAGTGCCTCGAAGTACGTCTCTCACCCCGGGCCGCCTACGCGCTGCTGGGCGTCTCCCCGCGCGAACTGGACGGTTCCGTCACCGGACTCGAAGAGCTGTGGGGGCGCCACGAGCGGGTGCTCCGCGAGCGGCTGACCGACGCGGCGACATGGCGGGAACGCCTGGCGCTGATGGACGGCTTCCTCCTGGGACGGGCCGCGGGGGCACCCTCGATGTCGCCCGAGGTCGCCGCCGCCTGGGACACCATCGTGGCCCGCCGGGGCCGCGTTCGGGTCGGCGACCTCGCCGTGTCCTGCGGATGGAGCCGTAAGAAGCTGTGGTCCAGATTCAGCGCCCAGATCGGCCTCACCCCCAAACGCGCGGCCATGATAGTCCGCTTCGACCACGCGGCCCGGGCGCTGCGCGCGGGCGGGAGCCCTGCGGATACCGCCCTGGCCTGCGGATATGCCGACCAGCCTCATCTCCATCGCGATGCGCTGGCCCTCGCCGGGTGCACACCGGGCGCCCTGGCCGGCAGCGACACGTCCGCCGGCTGACCCGGCCCCGGCCGCACGCTCATACCCACCTCACGAAGAGAGGAAGCCCCGTGGAGAGCACGGACAACAGGGAGAACACCGAGGTCCCGATGGCGGACGGGGCCGACCGCGATCTGATCGTCCGGCTCGCGTTCGGCGGCATGGCCGCGCAAACCCTGCGCGCGGCGGCCCGGTTGAGAGTGGTCGAGCTGATCGGCTGCCGACAGTGCCGGGCCTCCGACGTGGCCGCCGAGGCCGGGGCCGAGCCCCAGCCCATGCACCGGCTGCTCCGCGCCCTGGCCGGCCTCGGCCTGCTCAGGGACCACGCACACGAGACCTTCTCCGTCACCCCTGCGGGCGCGTTCCTCGACCCCGTCCACCCCGCATCGCTCACCTCGTTCGTACGCATGTTCACCGACCCCGCGATGATCCGCGCCTGGGAGCACCTGGACAGCAGTGTCCGCACCGGCAGGACCGCGTTCGACACCGTCTTCGGCACCGACTTCTTCAGCCATGTCGCCCGACACCCCGAGCTTTCGGCCGACTTCAACGAGGCGATGAGCCAGGCCTCCCGGGACACCGCCGCCACGCTGCCCCACGCCTACGACTTCGGCCGATTCGGCGCCGTCACGGACGTCGGCGGAGGGGACGGGACCCTCCTGGCCGCTGTGCTCGCCGCACATCCGGGCCTCACCGGTACGGTCTTCGACACGGCGGAGGGTCTGGCCGAAGCGCCCGGCACGCTGGGGCGGCACGGGCTGGCGGGGCGCTTCACCACGATTTACGGGGACTTCTTCCGCTCGGTCCCGGCGGGCTCGGACCTGTATCTGATGAAGAGCGTCCTGCACGACTGGCCGGACGACCAGGTGGTCACGATCCTCAGCCACTGCCGCGCGGTGCTGCCGCCCGGCGGCGTGGTCCTGATCGTGGAGCCCGTACTGCCCGAAGCGATCGGCACCGAAACCGATGCCGATGTCGCCGACGGCGGCGGCACCTATCTGACCGATCTGAACATGCTGGTGAATGTGGGCGGCAGGGAACGCACCCGCACGGAGTTCGAGGAGCTGTGCCGGCGCGCGGGCCTGGCCGTCGCCTCGGTCGCCCCTCTCACGGACGCCGCGCCGTTCTCCCTGATCGAGGCCGTGGCCGGCTGACCGGGCACCCCACCGCACCGCATCCGGCCCGTACGGGTGTGGCTATGCCAGGGCCACGGTCAGATCGACCTCGACCAGTTGCCCGGGATAGCCGAGGCCGAAGGCCCCGAGCAGGGTGGAGGCGGTGGTGAAGGCGGGGGCGAGGGCGGAGGCGTTGAGCCGGTCCCAGGCACCGGCGAGAACCGTGGACTCGTCGCTGACCACATGGATCAACGAGCGGACGACGTCCTCGGGGCGTGCGCCGATCGCGCCGAGGGCGGTGAGGGCATTGGCGACGACCTGGTCGATCTGGGCGTCGAGGTCGCCCTCGCCGACGAGCGTTCCGGAGAGGTCGAGGGGGCACTGTCCGGAGAGATGGGCGGTGCGGCCCGATTCGACGACGGTGATGTGGTGGTAGCCGGGGGTGGGGTGGAGCTGCTCGGGATTGATTCGTTCAATTTTCACACTCATACGCCGATTCTCACCACTTCGCGCTCCCCCCGCATCAGGTTTTCGGGTCCCCCGGGCGGATCGACGGGGGACTGCCGCGAAGGGGGACGCGCAGGGCTCGGGGCCGGGACGTAAAGCGGCGCAGCTCGCGCGGAGCGCGGTGAGGAAAGCAGTCCCGGACCCGGGCCCGGAGCGGCCCCCGACCCCCGCACCCACCGGCCCCCACCACCCACCGCCACCCGGCGGACTCAGGGCAGCAGCCGCTGCTCCTTCGCGGTGGAGACCGCGCCGGTGCGGGTGTCGACGCCGAGTTTGGCGTAGATGCGGCCGAGGTGGGTCTTGACGGTGGCCTCGCTGATGAAGAGGGCGCGGGCGATCTCGCGGTTGCCGAGGCCCCGGGCCAGCTGGCCGAGGATGTCGCGTTCGCGGTCGGTGAGGGTGGGGCGGCCGGCCCCGCGCATACGGTCCATGACACGGGTGGCGACGGGGGCGGAGAGGGTGGTGCGGCCCTGGGCGGCGGCGTGGATGGCGGTGAAGAGCTCCTCGGGGCGCTCGGCCTTGAGGAGATAGCCGGTCGCCCCGGCCTCGATCGCGCGGGTGATGTCGGCGTCGGTGTCGTAGGTCGTCAGCACGAGGACATGGACACCGGTCCCGGCGATCCGGCGGGTCGCCTCCACCCCGTCGATCCCGGCCCCCAGCTGGAGATCCATCAGTACGACGTCGGGCCGGAGCTTCCCGGCCATGGCGACGGCCTCCTCCCCGCTGCCGGCCTCCCCCACGACCTCGATGTCGGGCTCGCTGCCGAGGAGCGCGAGCAGCCCGGCGCGGACGACGGCGTGGTCGTCGCAGAGCAGGATCCGTACGGCGGTCATCGGTTCTCCGAGGGGTGTTCAAGGGGGATCGCGGCGGAGAGGACGGTGCCCTCGCCCGGCGCGGACTCGATCGTGAGGGTGCCGCCGAGCTGCCGGAGCCGGGCGCGCATGGCGGCGAGGCCGTGGCCGCGCACTCCGGGGGCGCGCTCGACGGGCAGGAAGCCGACGCCGTCGTCGGCGACGTCGAGGACGATCTGGTCGTCCAGCCGGCTGAGGGTGAGCGCGGCGGAGGTCGCTCCGGCGTGTTCTCGTACGTTGGCGAGCGCGCCCTGGGCGATCCGGAGCAGCGCGGACTGCACCCGGTCGGGGAGCGGGGCGGGCGGCCCGTCGAGGTGGAAGCGGACGGGCAGGGCGTCGGTGGACTCGCGCTCGGCGAGGGTGCGCAGCGCCTGGGCGAGGCCGCCGCCCTCCGCGAGGTCGGCGGGGGCGAGGTCGTGGACGAAGCGGCGGGCCTCGGCGAGGCCGCGTTCGGCGATCGACTCGGCGGTGCGGATGTGTCCGCGCGCGAGGGAGGGGTCGCTGTCCCAGGTGCGCTCGGCGGCCTGGAGCAGCATCTGCTGGCTGGACAGGCTCTGGGCGAGGGTGTCGTGGATCTCCATGGAGAGCCGCTGGCGCTCGGCGAGGGTGCCTTCGCGGCGTTCGGTGGCGGCGAGTTCGCGGCGGGTGCGGATGAGGTCGTCGACGAGGTCGCGGAGCCGGTCGGCCTGGCGGCGCATATGGAGGAAGACGGCGGTGGCGAGGGCGGCGACCACGGTCGGCAGCAGGAAGAGATTGGGGTCGATGCCCTGCCGCAGCCGCCATTCGGCGAGCATGACGAGGAGGGTGAGGGCGGCGACGAGGGCGACGGCGGCCCGGGTGGGCAGGGCGCGCAGCCCGGTGTAGATGAGGGGCACGGCGCACCAGGCGAAGCTGGGCGCGAGGAGCACGATGACGACCCAGCAGCCGACGACGAGCCCGAGGCGGAGGAGCTCGCCGCGCCCGTGGGCGCGGGTGGTGAGCCGGTGGCCGGCGAGCTGGAGCACGGCGAGGGCGGCGCTGAGGGAGATGACCCAGGGGACCCGGGGGCTCTCCGGGTGCTTGATCAGATAGCGGATGAGGGATCCGGCGAGCAGGGCGATGAAGGCCGTGTTCATGACGGTGTCGAGCCGTCGGTCGTCCCGGTCCGCGCCCCGGGCGTCCGGTGTCGGGGGACCCTGGCGGGTTCCCGGGCGTGGCTGCTGGGACATGGCGTTCTCTCCTGCGGACGTGCTGGACGGGCTGGGGCGTACGGGGTGTACGAGACGGACCGGGCGCGCACCCGTGTCGCGCCTTCGCATCGTGACCCGGCGGGCGGGGCCCCGCATCAGCCGATCGGTCGACACGGGCCTCATCCATCATGCACGCGCGGAGCAGCCGGTACACCGACCGTCCTGGGCCCCCGCCGGGCTGAGGATCGATTGCAGAAGGTCACGGAAGCCCGCCGGACCTCAGCAGAAGGAGCCAAGGACCATGAAGAAGATCTCGACCCGCACCCGCGTTCTCACCGTCACCGCCCTCGCCACCGCGCTCGGCGCCGGTACCTTCGGCGCGGTGTCGGCGAACGCTTCCGCTCCGGCCGCCGAGACGCGCGCGGCGGTGAAGAAGGACCTCTCCGACAAGCACCTCCTGCAGAACACCCGGCTGACGGTCGACGCCGCGACGAAGGCCGCGCAGGCCACCCTGGACGCGGCCGAGAAGGCCGGCCAGCGGGTGACGGTCGCGGTGGTCGACCGTGACGGCAGGACCGTGGTGACGCTGCGCGGCGACGGCGCGGGCCCGCAGTCGTACGAGTCGGCCGAGCGCAAGGCGTTCACGGCGGTCTCGTGGAACGCGCCCACCTCCGAGCTGGTGAAGCGGCTGGAGTCCACTCCGAACCTGAAGGACATCCCGGGCACCCTGTTCCTGGGCGGCGGCACTCCGGTGCAGGTCAAGGGCGCTCCGATCGCGGGCATCGGGGTCGCGGGCGCGCCGAGCGGCGCCCAGGACGAGGAGTTCGCGAAGGCGGGCGTGGCGGCCCTGGCCCGCTGATCGACCGCCTGTTCCGCTCTAGGGAGTGTCTTCGAAGTGGCGTCGTCCTCCCGTAGTGGGGGTCCCCCCGGGCCGAAGGCCCAGGGGGAGGGTCTGGCGGGGTCTGGTGCTCCCCCTGGGCTTCGCCCGGGGGTGCCCCCAGATCGCAAGGCGGAGGAGGGAGTCGACGCGGTGGGGGTACTCCCCCTGGCTCCGCCGGGGGCACCCCCACCCGGGCGAAGCCCAGGGGGAGCACCCCCACCCGGGCCGCCAGGCCCAGGGGGAGTGCGTGCCAGGGCACGGCGGACAGACGGGACTTTGAAGACACGACCTAGGATCGGCGCGTGGCCAGGTCATCGTCCGTCACGCGTCTGCTCACGCCGCCCGCCGTCGCGGCCCTCCTCCTCGTGGGGTGTGCCGCCGGCGGGCATGGCGATGCCGGGGCCGGGGCCCGGCCCGAGGTCATGGGGGTGGGCGATCCGCTCTTCCCGGGGCTCGGCAACGGCGGTTACGACGTCCGGGGCTATCGGCTGGCGCTGGCGTACGACCCGGGGTCGGGGAGGCTGGCGGGCACGGCGGAGATCGTGGCCCGCGCCACCCGTGAGCTGCGCGTCTTCAATCTGGATCTGCACCGGCTGTCGGCGACGGCGGTGACGGTGGACGGCGCGGAAGCGCGCTCGGTCCACGACGGCGACGAGCTGATTGTGCGCCTTGGGGAGGCGGTCCCGGCGGGCCGGGAGTTCCGTACGGTCGTGCGGTACGAGGGCGAGCCGGGCGCGATCAGGGACGCGGACGGTTCGGAGGAGGGCTGGCTGAGGACGCCGGGCGGGGCGCTCGCGGTGGGTGAGCCGGCCGGCTCGACGGCCTGGTTCCCGGGGAACCACCATCCGAGCGACAAGGCGTCGTTCGACATCGCGGTGACGGTTCCCGAGGGGCTCCGGGCGGTCTCCAACGGCGAGTTGGCGAGCGAGCGGACGAGCGGGGGCCGCAGCACCTACCGATGGCGGTCGGCGGAGCCGATGGCGACGTATCTGGCGACGCTGGCGATCGGCCCGTACGAGATGCGGTCCTCGCGGACGGCGTCCGGTCTGCCGGTGGTCACGGCGGTCGATCCGGCGGTGGGGGCGGCGGATCCGGCGGTGGGGAAGCTGTCGGCGCGGCTGCCGGAGGTGCTGGCGTGGGCGGAGGGGGCCTTCGGGCCGTATCCCTTCTCGTCGGCCGGGGCGATCGTGGTCCCGGACGAGGTGGTGGACTATGCCCTGGAGACGCAGACCCGGCCGGTGTTCCCGGCCGGGCTCTTCACCCCGGAGACCCTGGCCCATGAGATCGCCCATCAGTGGTTCGGCGATTCGGTGACACCGAAGTCGTGGCGGGACATGTGGCTCAACGAGGGTTTCGCCACGTACGCGGAGTGGCTGTGGGCGGAGGAGTTCGAGGGCGTTCCGGTACGGGAGAGCTTCGACGCGGCGTTCGCGGACGCGGAGAACTGGGCCTTCCCGCCCGCGGATCCGCCGTCGGCGGCCGAGGTGTCGTCGGCTCCGGTGTACGGGCGGGGCGCGATGGTGCTGCACCGGGTGCGCGGGGAGGTGGGGGACGAGGTCTTCTTCCGGCTGCTGCGGGGCTGGGCGCGGGAGCACCGGCACGGCAACGCGTCGACGGCGGATTTCACCGCGTACGCGGAGCGGCTCTCGGGCCGGGAGCTCGGCGGGGTGTGGGACGGGTGGCTGTACGGGGACGGCCGGCCGCGCAGGTGATCCGCGGGGGCCGGCCGCCCCGCGTGGCCTCGCATTACCTCGCATGTAATCGACCGGGCGGGCGGCCGACGGCGAGACTTCGAGTGCGGGGCGGAGGTGAGCCCCCGGGGCCCGGAGGGGCCCGTTGAGTCCCGAAGAGACCGGAGTGTCGAATGTCGCGCCGTATCCGCCCCCTGCTCGTTCTGGTGACCGCCGCCGCGCTGCTTCCCCTGGGGGCGGGCACCGCGTCGGCATCGGCCTCGCCCGCCGAGCCCAAGCTCTGCCCGCCCTCGGCATCGGCCCCGGCCGGAGCGGCCGGGACGGCGGACCGCCGGACGGCCCCGCTGCCGCCGAACGTGGTCGCCTTCATCGAGAAGTACTGCGCCTGGGGGGCCAAGACCTCGGTGGTCGAGAACTACATGGACCTCTTCACCCACGACGGCACCCTGATGGACACCGGACTCCCCCAGCCGATCGACAGGCTCGTCATCGAGAAGCAGATCAGGGGCGTCCTGGGGGTGATGCCCGATTACGTCTTCGAGCCGGTCTCGGTGACCTCCTCGCCGGACGGCCGGGTGATCTTCGTGAAGGCCCGGAACACCGGCACCGTCCAGCAGCTCCAGGGACCGGCCGTGCCGGTGGACTACTACACGATGCACCGGCTGATGCTCCGCGGCGACCGGGTCGAGCAGGGCCGGCGGTTCTGGGACCAGACGGAGCTGTTCCGTCCGCTGGACCAGACGCTGCCCAACCTCTTCGCGGGACTGGGCTCGGGCGGCGCGGCGGGGTGGGCGGCCGGCGGCGCGGCGTTCGAGAAGCGGTCGGCGGGCCTGCCGGGCACGGCGGAGTGGAAGGAGCGGCGGAAGCAGGCGTGGAACAGCGGTGACGCCTCCGCGCTGGTGCCCGACGCACGGAATCTGCGGCTCAACGGCCCGGGGCTGAAGGGGCCGATCACGAGCGCGGCCGGTGCCGAGGAGTATCTCGGCCGGTTCTTCGGCGCGATGCGCGGCCGGCTGGAGCTGGAGCCGGGCAACACCGTGCGCAAGGGCCGCACGGTCCACCAGGAGTGGGTCGGCCATGCGACGGTCGGCCCGGACGAGGAGAACGGCAGTCCCACGACGCCCCGCAGGGTGACCTACGGGATCGTGGAGCGCTTCACCCAGGACGGGCGCGGCGGGACCGAGTGGGAGCTGTCCTTCGAGACGCTCGACCTGGTCGCCACCCAGTCGCGGATAGAGAAGCTCCGGGAGCGGATCTTCCCCGCTCCGCCGAAGACCTCCTGACCCCCGCCGGCACGGCCCCCCGGACGTCTCCGGGGGGCCGTGCCGTTGAGCGCGGACGGGTCAGATGTTGACGCCGAAGTCCTGCGCGATGCCCTGGAGGCCGGAGGCGTACCCCTGGCCGACGGCGCGGAACTTCCACTCCGCGCCGCTGCGGTACAGCTCGCCGAAGACCATCGCGGTCTCGGTCGCGGCGTCCTCGCTCAGGTCGTAGCGCGCGATCTCGGCTCCGCCGGCCTGGTTGACGACGCGGATGTACGCGTTGCGCACCTGGCCGAAGTTCTGGCTGCGGGCGGTGCCGTCGTAGATGGAGACCGGGAAGACGATCTTGGCGACATCGGCGGGCAGGCCGGCCAGGTTGACGTTGATCTGCTCGTCGTCGCCGCCGCCCTCGCCGGTGCGGTTGTCACCGGTGTGGACGATGGTCTGGTCGGGGGTGGCCCGGTTGTTGAAGAAGACGAAGTGGGCGTCGGACGCGACCTTGCCCGCGCCGTTGATCCCGATCGCGGAGGCGTCGAGGTCGAAGTCCGTGCCGGTGGTGGTGCGGACGTCCCAGCCGAGACCGACGGTGACGGCGGCGAGGCCCGGGGCCTCCTTGGTGAGCGAGATGTTGCCACCCTTGGACAGGCTTACTGCCATTGGGAAGTCCCCTTCGTGTGCGGATGTGCGACGGCCCAGGCTGTCCCGAAGCTGCCGGTAACCGTCTTAACGCAGACAAGGGAGTCACAAGTTCCATGGAAATCGAGATGACGTGAACATCTCGGACACGGGACGATGGGGGTATGTCCGGTCCTTATGTCATCCGAGGCTCCGTCTCCCTCCCGGAGGCCGAGCTGATCTGGCGTTTCTCCAGGTCGTCCGGGCCGGGCGGCCAGCATGTGAACACCAGCGACTCCCAGGTGGAGCTGCGCTTCGACCTCGCACGGACGGAGGCGCTGCCTCCGGTGTGGAAGGAGCGCGCGCTGGAGCGGCTGGCGGGCCGGCTGGTGGGCGGGGTGGTCGCGGTCCGGGCCTCGGAGCACCGCTCGCAGTGGCGCAACCGCGAGACGGCGGCGGTACGGCTCGCGGCGCTGCTGGCGGAGGCGACGGCTCCGCCGCCGAAGCCGCGCAGGGCGCGGAAGATACCGCGCGGGCTCAACGAGCGGCGGCTGCGGGAGAAGCGGCAGCGCTCGGACACCAAGCGGGGACGGTCGGGCCGCGACTGGGGCTGAACCGGCGGCCGGTCCCGGAGCGGGTATCGCGCGGTGATCCCGGCCGGGGCGGACCGGGGCCCGGAGCGGGCCGGGCTCAGCCCAGCTGCCGGTACTTGCCCTGGAAGTACATCAGCGGATCGCCCTCGGCGGCCGGCACCCCGACCCCCAGCACCCGGCCGATGACCAGGGTGTGATCGCCCGCGGTCACCCGCTGCTCGGTGCGGCACTCCAGGGTGGCCAGCGAGTCGCCGACCAGCGGCGCTCCGCTGTGCTCGCCCCTGGTCCAGGGGATGGCGTCGAAGAGCAGCCGGTCGCTGACCCGGCCCTTCATGGCGAAACGGCCCGCGATCTGACGCTGGTTCCCGGAGAGCACCGAGACCGCCCAGTGGGGCTGCTCGGCGAGCAGGTCGTCCATCCGCGAGCCCTCGCGGAGGCTGACCATCACCAGCGGGGGATCGAGCGAGACCGAGACGAAGGCGGTCGCCGTCATGCCGATGTCCTCGCCGCCGGGCCCCTCGTCGGGGGAGTGGGCGGTCACCAGCACCACTCCGGCCGCCAGACGGGACAGGGCCGCGCGAAACTCCTCATTGCTCACCCCATCAGGATGAGGGATCAGAGGGTCGGAATCGGGGCCCGGGGGCGCGGCGGTCCCGGCAGCGGCAATCGTCGTCTGGGGCACACGCAGAACGCTAGCCGTGCCGCGCCCGGGCCCGCATCGGACCAGGGGACCAAGGGGGTCCTAGGACTTCAGACCCAGTTCGAGGGGCGAAACGGAATGCGGGCCGAAGGGCGGACCGGGGCCCGGATTTGCGTTAGGAGACGCCTTCCGGGGTCGCGAACGCATCCATCCGCTCCGATGACCACCCATACGCTCATGTGACTTGAGTCACAGAGGGGCTTATTTGTTGACCCTGTGTACCGAGTGGACAGCTCGCTGTGATTCAGTGGCCGGGATACCGCAACGAGAAGACCGAACAAGAAGGCCGAAGAGAAACCTGGAGTCTGCTGTCGAGGTCTCGGGGAGAGCGAGCATGGAGACCGAGTCGGAGCCCTACGTCCGCCTTGCGACCCTGCGACAGCTGCACAAGGTGGTCGCCGACCTCAATACCGCCCGCAGCCTGGCCGACACCCTCCAGACCGTCGCCGACGGCATCGTCGCAGGCCTCGGGTACGAGCTGGCGTGCGTCAATCTCGTACGGCCCGACGGGGATCTCGTCGTCGCCGCCTTCGCGGGCAGTGCCGCCGCCGAGGCCCTGATCACCGGACGGGTCGGTTCCAGGCCCTCCTGGGAGCGCCGGCTCTCCATGGGAGAGGCCTGGGGCGAGCTGCGGTTCATCCCGCACACCGAGGGCTGGGTGCTCATAGAGGACGATGTGCCGCAGTGGCACACCGAGGGCCCCGACCCCCGCTTCGAGGACGAGTGGCACCCCCAGGACCGGCTCTACGCGCCCATGTTCACCTCCGGCGGCGGACGCGAACTCCTCGGGGTCATCTCCGTCGACCGGCCGCGCAACGGCCGCCGGCCGGGCCCCTGGGGACAGGAAGCCCTCCAGATGTACGCCTCCCAGGCCGCCATTGCGATCAGCAATGCCCGGCTGCGAGCAAACATGCAGCGCGCCCTCGTCCGCCTCGAACGCGAGCAGCAGGCGCTGCGCGCCAGTGAGGAGTCGTTCCGCCAGGCCTTCGAGTACGCGCCCAGCGGGATGGCCATCGCCGAGATGGGCGGCGACCAGCACGGGCGGCTGCTGCGCACCAATGACGCCCTCTGCCGGCTGCTGGGACGCCCCGCCTCCGCGATGCGCCGGTACTCCTTCGCCGACCTCGTCCACCCCGAGGACGTCGGCACCCTGCTGCGCACCTCCGCCGAGGGCGGCAGGGCCGAGCTGCGGCTCGGCCGGCGGGACGGCAGCTATGTCTGGGTCTCCCTGCGGAACTCGGTCGTCGCGGACACCACCGACGGCCCCCGCTTCCTGCTCACCCACGTCGAGGACATCGAGGACCGCAAGCGCCACGAGCTGGCGCTCGCGCACCGCGCCTCGCACGACGCGCTCACCGGGCTGCCCAACAGCGCGGAGCTGCGCGCCCGGCTCAGCTCCAAGCTGTGCGAGCGCCCGCCCACCGCGCCCGACGGCGAGGAGAGCGCGTCCGACACCGGTTACGACCCGGAGACCGGCGCGCTCTTCAACGCGGACGGTTTCGACTTCGGCCCCGCGGGCGCCGCGTTCGACCACCATGTGCACGCGATCGCGCCCGCCGACGAGGTCGACGACGGCACGAAGGGCCTCGCGGTCCTCTTCTGCGACCTGGACGGCTTCAAGTCGATCAACGACCGGTTCGGGCACCAGACCGGTGACGCCGTCCTGGTCGAGGTCGCCCGGCGGCTCACCCGGGGGGTGCGCGAGGGGGACACCGTCGCCAGGCTCGGCGGCGACGAGTTCGTCGTGCTCGCCGACGGCCTGGGCGCGGCGGACGCGGCGGATCTCGCCGTCCGGCTGCGGAACGCGATCATTCTGCCGATCCGGGTGGGGGGTCGCGGAGTGCGCGTCGGGGCCAGTTTCGGTATCAGCTGGGCGAGTTGCGGAATGTCGGTCGAGGAAGTGCTGCAATCCGCCGACCAGCGGATGTACATCGAGAAGCGGTCCCGGTCCAAGGTCCACCGAAGGGCCGGCTGAGACCACCGCCTGTCATGTTCTGGTCTTGTGACGATGGCCCCGTTTGGGGTCAACGTCACCCATTCCGTTACTCCGAACCGGGTAGGCTCGCCCGCGTCGGCGTAGGGCTGACGACGGTGAGGAGGGACCAGGGATGACGGCCGGGAACAACGGCGCGAGCACGCCCGAGGACGACGATCCTTTCGGGTATCTGTACGAGGACGGGCACGCGGCAGGCGCGACACCGCCCTCGGGCCGCGGCCGCGGCTACGGCTACCCGGGCCCCGCAGCGCCCCAGCCCGGCGTCCCCAGAACCTCGTACAACCATGTCCGGGCGGTCGGCGAGCGCCAGTACGGCGGCCAGCCGCAGCAGCAGGGCTACCCGCAGCAGGGCTTCCCCCAGCAGCAGGGGTATCCGCCGCAGCAGGGCCATCCCCAGCAGCAGAACTACCAGCAGCAACAGCAGCCGTACGGGCAGCACCCCGGCGGGCCCGGCGGGCAGTACGCCGCGCCCGGGGCGCACCCCGCCGGCCCGGTCACCCAGCAGGTGCCCCCGGCCGGCGGCGGGCGCGGCTCGGGCGGTCGCGGGCCCAACACCAAGGGGCTGCTGATCGGCGCGATCGCCGTGGTGGTCGCCGTGGTGGTGGGCATCACCATCGCCGTGATGGACAAGGACGACGAGAAGGACCCCCAGGCGAACGGGAAGCAGCCGGAGCAGACCACCTCCTCGGCCCCCGCCGAGCCCGCGGGGCCCACCGCCGACCCCTCCGAGAAGGAGGAGGACGAGGAGCCCGCCGGGCTGCCCAAGCAGGACGCGGTCACCCTGCGCCTCGGCGGCGACGCCCAGGCGAAGACGGACATCGAGGGCGCCCAGGGCACCGGCGGCGCGTTCATCGGCAACTTCAACAACGTCGGCGCCTCCGTCACCTGGAAGGCGAAGGTCGCCAGCGCGGGCGACTACCGGCTCTACGTCCGCTACGCCATCCCCAACAAGGAGGCCAACGCCACCTTGACCATCAACGGCAAGGCGAACACCAACCCGCTGGGGCTCAAGGACTTCATCAACTCCAGCGACTCCGAGTGGGAGAAGAACTGGCAGACCACCTGGGCGCCGGTGACGCTTCAGGACGGCGAGAACGAGATCAAGATCTCGTGCGAGCAGGACAACAAGTGCGATGTGGTCCTCGACTGGCTTCAGGTCAGCGACGGCGAGCTCTGAGCCGCCGTACCGGGCTCCGCCGGGCCGGGCACTGAACCCGGGGCCCGGCCCGGGGCGCTCAGCAGCCCCAGAAAGCCCGCCACGGTCCCGGCCATCGCCGTACGCGCCGGCCCCAGGTACTTCCGGGGGTCGACCACCTCGGGACGGCCCGCCAGAAACTCCCGTACGGCTCCGGTGAACGCCGTGTTCAGCGCCGTACCCACATTGATCTTCACCATGCCGGCCGCGACCGCCGCCCGGATCTCGCCGTCGGGGACGCCCGAGGAGCCGTGCAGCACCAGCGGCACCGGGACCGCCGCGCGCAGCCGGGCGATCAGTGCGTGGTCGAGGGCGGCGGTGCGCTCGGTCATCGCGTGCGAGGAGCCGACGGCCACCGCGAGGGCGTCCACGCCGGTCGCGGCGGTGTAGGCGGCGGCCTCGGCGGGATCCGTGCGGACGCCGGGGGTGTGCGCGTCGAGCGGGGGCTCGCCCTCCTTGCCGCCGACCTTCCCCAGCTCGGCCTCGACCCAGATGCCGCGCTCGTGGCACCGGCGGACCGCGTCGGCCGTGGCCCGCACATTCTCCTCGTACGGCAGCTTCGAGGCGTCGAACATCACCGAGCCGAAGCCGTGGCCCTCGGCGGCGCGCAGCAGTCCGGCGGAGACCACATGGTCGAGATGGAGCGCGAGGGGCGCGCTGGACGTACGGGCCACGGCGCGCGCGGCGGCGGCGACGGCGGAGAGCTCGCCGCCGTGGAAGCGGACGGCGTTCTCGGAGATCTGGAGGATGGCGGGCGCGCCCGCGCTCTCCGCGCCCTCGGCGATCGCCTCCGCGTGCTCCAGGGTGATGACGTTGAACGCGGCGACCCCGCGGCGTTCGGCGACCGCGGCACGGACGAGTTCAGCGGTGGGGACGAGTGGCATGGTCCGTTCTCACTTCCCGGGCACCGGTCGCCCGTTGTACGGCCCGACGGTGCGGGGTCGTTCCACCCGTACTGACGTACGCGGCGGTGTCATGCGGAGACCGCGCGCTCGCTCACCCTCACTCCCGGGAGCAGCCGCTCGTATGCCGCGCGGTCGAACTCGCCCGCCGCCGGGGCCGCCACGGTCGCCGCCGACAGGGCGACCGCGCGGGCCAGGTTCTGCTGCCAGGGGATGCCCTCGACCACCCCGGCGAGCAGGGCCGCGACCATGGAATCGCCCGCTCCGGTGGGGTTGCCCCGGACCGGTCCCGCCCCGGCCGCCTGCCAGACGCCGTCGGGGCCCACCGAGAGCAGACCGTCCGCGCCGAGCGAGGCGACCACGGTGTGCGCGCCCCGGCGGCGGGCGTCGCGGGCGGCGCGCAGGGGCTCGCGCGCGCCGGTCAGCCGGGCGAGTTCCTCCGTGTTGGGCTTGACGAGGTCGGGGCGCGCGGCGATGCCCCGGCGCAGCGGCTCCCCGTCGGTGTCGAGCAGTACGGGGACCTTCGCGGCGCGGGCCCGGCGGACGAGTTCGGCGTACGCCCCGACGTGTATGCCCGGGGGCAGGCTCCCGCAGAGGGCCACCGCTTCGGCCTCCCGCAGGAGTTCCGCGTACCGCTCCAGGAAGGCGGCCCACTCCTCGGGGGCGACGACCGGCCCCGGCTCGTTCAGCTGTGTGGTGTCCCCGCTCGCGGCGTCCACGACGGCGATGGTGCGGCGGGTGCTCCCCGCCGTGGCGACCAGCGCGTCGCGCGGCGGGAGCGGGGCGAGGAGGTCGCGCAGCACGGCTCCGACGGGGCCGCCCGCGAAGCCGGTGACGACGGTCTCGTGGCCGAGGGCGGAGAGCACCCGGGCGACGTTGACGCCTTTGCCGCCGGGACGTTCGGCGACTTCGCCGACGCGGTGGCTGGTGTGCGGGGTGAGCGTCCCCACGGTGTAGGTGATGTCGAGTGCGGTGTTGAGCGTGACCGTCAGAATCACCGTGACACCCCCTTCGGCAGACCGCGCTGACAGACGCCCTGATCATGCCAAAAGGAAGGCGGTTGGCCCAGACCCCGGACCAACCGCCTTGCCGTGCTTGCACAAGTGTTTGCGCTTGTACTTCGTGAACCCCCCTACGCGGGGTCGATCACCCAGGAGCCCTGGCGCATCACGCCCTTGAGGCGGAACTCCTCGTCGAGGACGACCAGGTCGGCGTCCTTGCCGGGCTCCAGGGAGCCGACGCGGTCGTCGATGCCGAGGAGCTTCGCGGGGTTGGCGGAGATCGCCTGGACGATGTCCTCGACCGGGATGCGGTCGACGGTGGCGGCGCGTCTGAAGGCGGTGTCCAGGGTGAGCGTGGAGCCGGCGATCGCGCCTCCCTCGGCGAGCCGGGCGACGCCGTCCACGACGTCGACGGCGAGCGGGCCGAGCTGGTAGCGGCCGTCGCCGAAGCCGGCGGCGTCCATGGCGTCGGTGATGAAGGCGACCCGGCGCGCGCCCGCGCGGTGGAAGGCGAGTTCGAGGGCGGCGGGGTGGAGATGGGTGCCGTCGTTGATCAGTTCGACGGTGACCCGCTCGTCCTCCAGCAGGGCGGCGATCGGCCCGGGGGCGCGGTGGCCGATCTGCGGCATCGCGTTGAAGAGGTGGGTCGCCACGGTCGCGCCCGCGTCGATGGCGGCGACGGTCTGCTCGTAGGTGGCGTCCGTGTGCCCGACGGCGGCGATCACACCGTGTTCGGCGAGCAGCCGTACGGAGTCGAGGCCGCCGGGCAGCTCGGTGGCGAGCGTGACCATCCGGGCGGTGCCGCGCGCGGCGTCGATGAGCTTGCGCACCTCGGCCGGGTCGGGGTGGCGCAGCAGTTCCTCGCTGTGCGCGCCCTTGCGGCAGGGGGAGATGAAGGGGCCCTCGAAGTGGATGCCCGCGAGGTCGCCCTGCTGGACCAGTTCGGCGAGGGCGGCGGCGCGCCGGGTGAGGAAATCGATGTCGGCGGTGACGAGCGAGGCCACCAGGGTGGTGGTGCCGTGCTCGCGGTGGGTGCGCACCCCGCGCAGTACGTCCTCGGTGGTGCCGCCGGTGAAGGAGGCTCCGCCGCCGCCGTGGTTGTGGAGGTCGACGAAGCCGGGCACGATCCAGTGGCCCGACAGATCGCGGGTGGGCGCGTTCTCGGGGGCGGTGCCGGCGATCTTGGTCCCGTCGACAGTCACCCGGCCGTTCTCGACGGTCCCGGTCGGCAGTACGACCCGGGCGCCGGTGAGGACGGTGCTGTCGGCGCGTGCGGCGCGGTCGGCGAGTGCGGCGCGAGCGGCCATTAGGCGGTTACCTCCGAGTCAGTGGCGATCAGATCCCAGGCGAGCAGCCCGGCGCCCAGACAACCAGCGGTGTCTCCGAGGGCGGCCGGAACGATGGAGGGCAGCTTCTGGAACGTGACTCGCTCCTCGACGGCGGCCCGCAGTGGTGTGAACAAGGTTTCCCCGGCCTCGGCGAGACCGCCACCGATGATCAGGACGCGCGGGTCCAGCAGGGTGATCGCGGTGACCAGTCCGGCGGCGAGCGCGTCGACGGCGTCCCGCCAGACCGCGAGGGCCTTCGGGTCGCCCGACTCGACCGCCTTGGCGCAGTCGGCGGCGTCGGCGGCGGGGTCTCCGCTGGCCTTCGCCCAGGCACGGCTGACGGCGGCGGCGGAGGCCAGGGTCTCCAGGCAGCCGCGCTGTCCGCAGCCGCAGACGGGGCCGTCGGGGCGGACGACGACATGGCCGATCTCGCCCGCGTAGTTGTGCGCGCCGGCCTCGATGGTCCCGCCGATGCCGATGGCTCCCGCGATGCCGGTGCCCAGCGGAATGAACAGGAAGCGGTCCGCCCCCTGGCCCGCGCCGATCCGGCCCTCGGCGAGCCCGCCGGTGCGGACGTCATGGCCGAGAGCGACCGGAAGCCCGTCGAGGCGTGCGCTCAGCAGTTCGCGCATGGGAACGTCCCGCCACCCCAAGTTGGCGGCGTACACCGCCACCCCGTTCTCGGAGTCGACAATC
Organism: Streptomyces amakusaensis; assembly: GCF_039532665.1. NCBI lineage: Bacteria > Bacillati > Actinomycetota > Actinomycetes > Kitasatosporales > Streptomycetaceae > Streptomyces > Streptomyces amakusaensis. Next base: position 572,523 of record NZ_BAAASB010000001.1, read on the forward strand.
CCGGGTACGGCGACCCCGGCGGCCAGCGCGGACACACCGAGGTGCTCCTCGCCGTACGCCCGGAGGTCTCCGGCGAAGTCGAGAATGGACTGTACGACGGCCTCGGCGCCACGCTCCCGCCCGGTCGCGCGCCGGGCCTCGTGAAGGAGGTTCCCGTCCGCGCCGACGAGGGCGGCTTTCATGCCGGTGCCGCCCACATCGAGGGCGATGACGTGTCTCACGTGGGACAGTCTCGCGCGACAGCCCCCGAAAGGTCTAGTCCACTACACCTGATTGTTGCGCAACCGTACAAACTCCTCCGCAGGTCGCAAGCCCTTTCCCCTCACCGCCACCCCTCCGAATCCACCTTCCAGAACCCCCCGGAAGGGATCATTCCACTCCCCCGAAACCCTCCCCTCCGGGGGAGTGCGACCACCCCTGCCGGGCCGCCGATTTCAGCCCTGCGCCGAAGCGGAAGAAGGCCAATTCCAGCCCCGCTGGGGTCCCCCCGGCGGAGCCAGGGGGAGATTGAGGCGCGGGGGTTCGGGGGCAGCGCCCCCGACAAGAACCCGCAGCTCACCACCCGGTCAAGACAGAATCACGCTGCGCGACAAGTTCCTCGGCCGATCCGGATCAAACCCCTTCCCCTCCGCCACCCCCACCGCCAACTTCTGCACCCTCACCAACTCCGCCATCGGATCCACCCCCTCCCTCGCCACCATCTCCCCGCCCACCCGCTCCACGTCCCCCGCCAGCCCCTCCGGCACCTCGCCGAACACCCACGCCACCCGCCCGGGCCCGGTGATCGCGATCGGCCCGTGGCGGTACTCCATCGCGGGGTACGCCTCCGTCCACGCCCCGGCCGCCTCGCGCATCTTCAGCCCCGCCTCCAGGGCCAGCCCGTACGTCCAGCCCTGCCCCAGGAAGGTCCACTGCTCCGCCCCGGTCACGGCCGCCGGCAGCGGCTCGGCGATCGCGGTCTCGGCGTCGGCCGCCGCCTCGGCGATCGTCTTCAGGCCGGGCACCTCCCCGAGGCCCGCCCGGAGGAACGCCAGGGCCGTCGTCGCGAAGCGCGTCTGGACGACGGACTCCTCGTCCGCCCAGTCCAGTACCGCCACCGTGTCCGCCAGCGCCATCACGGGCGTCCCGGGGTCGGCGGTCAGGACCGTCGTGGCGACCGTCCCGCGCAGGGCGGTCAGCAGCTCCAGCACCTCGGTCGTCGTCCCGGAGCGGGTGATCGCCACCACCCGGTCGTAGGAGCGCCCCACCGGGAACTCCGAGGAGGCGAAGGCGTCGGTCTCCCCCTGCCCCGCCGCCTCCCGCAGCGCGGCGTACGCGATCGCCATGAACCACGAGGTGCCGCACCCGGTGACGGCCACCCGCTCCCCCTTCGCCGGCAGCCCCGCGAAGGAGGCCGCGGCGTCCGAGGCCCGCCGCCAGCAGGCCGGCTGAGTCGCTATCTCTGTTGCGGTACGGGACATGTGGCATGACTCCTTGAAGAGGCTGCGCGTACACGTGTATGCGGACCGGCACCTGAGCACTTCGTGCCGGGACGTGCTTAGCAGGCCCGGACACATCCGGGCAATGGCACCCACCGCACTCCCGTTACAAAACCCCTCTGTAGAACAGGTGTTGCAGAAGTGAGACCGCGCGGCATAGACCACTGAAGGGGGGTTGATGGAAAATCGTCAGCTCGCCCGGGGGGCGGCAGGGCCGCGGCGTACCGGCGCGCATCCGGCGTCGGTGCACACATCCAGCGATCGACAAGGTGGAAAAAGAGCTGTGCAGCGGCACTTCTTAGGCATGAGGACGGCTGCGGCCGCGCTGGCGACGGCCGTCACCCTCACGGGATGCGGCGCGTCGGGCGGTTCGCCGGACGAGGTGACACTCACCCTCGTCGCCGCCGACTACGACGTCAACGGCGGCCAGAGCAGCAAGACGTACTGGGCGGGGCTCGTCGAGAAATTCGAGGCGGAGAACTCCCACATCGACGTCGAGGTGCAGATCGAGCCCTGGACCGATGTGGACCGCAAGGTCGCCGAGCTGGTCAAGGAGGGCGAGGCCCCCGACATGGCCCAGATCGGCGCGTACGCCGACTACGCGGCGGCCGACAAGCTGTACACCGCCGACCAGCTGCTCTCCGTACCCGTGCAGGCCAACTTCCTCGGCCCCCTCGTACAGGCGGGCGAGCAGCGCCGGGTGCAGTACGGGCTGCCGTTCGCGGCCTCCACCCGGCTGCTCTTCTACAACAAGGAACTCTTCGAGCAGGCCGGTGTGGCGAAGGCTCCCGAGACCTGGGAGGAGCTGCGCGAGGCGGCCGAGCTGCTCAAGTCGGAGACGGACGTCGACTATCCGTTCGCGCTGCCGCTGGGGCCCGAGGAGGCCCAGATCGAGACGATGATGTGGCTGCTCGGCGGCGACGGCAACGGCTATGTCGACCCGGGCGGCTCGTACTCCATCGACACCGACGAGAACACCGCCACCCTGGACTGGGTCAAGTCCAACCTGGTCGCACCCGGCCTCACCGGCCCCGGCACCCCCGGCGAGCTGAACCGCAAGGCGGCGTACGCGGCCTTCACCCGGGGCGAGGTGGGGATGCTCAACGGCCATCCCTCGCTGATGAGGCAGGCGGAGAAGGCCGGCATCGAGCTGGGCAAGGTCCCGGTGCCCGGCCGGGACGGAAAGCCGAAGGCCCCGCTCGGCGTCGCCGACTGGATCATGGGCTTCAAGGAGAACGGCAACAAGGACGAGATAGGCACCTTCCTGAACTTCCTCTTCACCGACGAGAACGTCCTCGCCTTCGCGTCCCAGAACGATCTGCTGCCGGTGACCGTCTCCGCCTCCGAGGCGATGGAGCTGAACCCCCGGCACAAGAATCTGCGGGAGTTCCTCCAGGAGCTGCCCAGCGCGCAGCTGCCCCCGGTCGACAAGACCTCCTGGGCCCTGGTCAGCGACGACATCAAGCGGAACATCGGCAAGGCGGTGGCCCCCGGCGGCTCCCCGGCCAAGGTGCTGGACAAGATCGCCCAGAACGCGGCCCTGGAGGAGGAGAAGGAACGGGAGTGAGCGAACGGGAGCGACCGCCTAAATTGGGGGCATGACCGACACCGAGCCGCTCTCCGAGCGGGAGCGGGCCGTGCTGGCCATGGAGCAGCGCTCCTGGCCCGGGCCCGGCGCGAAGGAACGCGCCATCAGGGAGCGGCTCGGGATCTCCCCGGTCCGCTACTACCAGCTGCTCAACGCGCTGCTCGACGACCGGCGCGCGCTGGAGCACGATCCGGTCACCGTGAACCGGCTGCGCCGGGTCAGGGACGAGAGACGCGAGCGCCGATAGGCTCGGGGCCATGGGCAGCTCCCCGCACGCGCATCCCCTGCCGGCCCCTTCGACGCCCGCGGGCCGGGACGGGCTCGCCGCGATTCTCGCCCGGCCGCGCGAGGCGGTGATCGCGCTGGACTTCGACGGCACCCTCGCCGAGATCGTCCCCGACCCGGAGCGGGCCCGCGCCCATCCCGGCGCGGTGCCCGCGCTGGCGCGGCTCGCGCCGAAGGTCGCGTCGGTGGCCGTGGTCACCGGCCGGCCCGCCGAGGTCGCGGTCCGGTACGGCGGCTTCTCGGGGGTGCCGGGTCTGGAGCGGCTGGTGGTGCTCGGCCACTACGGGGCCGAGCGGTGGGACGCCGTCAGCGACACCGTGGACGCCCCCGAGGCGCATCCCGGCGTCGCGGCCGTCCGCGCCGAACTCCCCGGCCTCCTCGAAGGATTCGCCGGTGTGACGGGCGTATGGGTCGAGGAGAAGGGCCGGGCGGTCGCGGTCCACACCCGTCGCGCGAGCGATCCGGGGGCCGCCTTCGAGGCGCTGCGCGGCCCGCTCGCCGCGCTCGCCGCCCGGCACGGTCTGGTGCTGGAGCCGGGGCGGATGGTGCTGGAGCTGCGCCCGCCGGGGATGGACAAGGGCGTCGCCCTCGCCGCGTACGCCCGGGGGACGGGGGCCGGGGCCGTGCTCTACGCGGGCGACGACCTCGGCGATCTGCCCGCCTACGCCGCGGTGGAGAAGCTCCGCGCGGAAGGGGTGCCGGGGCTGCTGGTGTGCAGCGGCAGCACGGAGGTCACCGAACTCGCCGAGCGGGCCGATCTGCTGCTCCCCGGCCCGTCGGCGGTGGTGGAGTTCCTCGCCGCTCTCGCCTCCCGGCTGCCGTAAAACCTTCAGAGCGCGCGCAGGGCCTCCAGCTGGTCCAGGAACCAGCGCTGCGGCGGCAGCGCGGTCGCCGCGGCGGCGAGCCGTTCGGTGCGGCGGAGCCGTTCGTCCGCCGGCATGCTCAGCGCTTGGTGCAGCGCGTCGGCGGTGCCGGTGATGTCGTACGGGTTGACCGTGAGCGCGTCCGCCGCGAGTTCCTCGTACGCCCCCGCCTCGCGGGAGAGCACCAGCGCGCACCCCTCGTCGGAGACGACCGGGATCTCCTTGGCGACCAGGTTCATCCCGTCCCTGATCGGGTTGACCAGGGCGACGTCGGCCAGCCGGTAGGCGGCGAGCGAGCGGGCGAAGTCGTCCTTCACATGGAGGACGACCGGCGTCCAGCCGTCGGTGCCGTACTTCTCGTTGATCTCGTCGGCGACCCGGCGCACCTCGGCCGTGTACTCGCGGTAGACCGCCAGATCCTGACGGGAGGGGTAGGCGAGGGCGAGGTGGACGACGCGCTCGCGCCACTCGGGGCGGGTGTCGAGCAGCTGCCGGTACGCGAGGAGGCCGCGCACGATGTTCTTGGACAGCTCGGTGCGGTCGACCCGGACCACGGTGCGGCGGCCGGGGCCGATCTGCTCGCGGAGGGCGGTCATCCGCTCGGCCACGTCCGGCCGGTGCGAGCGCTCCTTGAGGAAGCCGGCGTCCGCGCCGAGCCCGTGGACCCCGATCCGGCGGCCGGTGAGGGCGTCCTCGCCCAGCACCCGCACGGCGCAGTCGGTGAAGGCGTCGGCCCAGCGGCGGGTGAGGAAGCAGGTGCGGTCCGCGCCGAGGAGGCCGCGCAGCAGCTGTTCGGCGATGTCGTCGGGGAGCAGCCGGAAGTAGTCGGCGGGGGCCCAGGGGGTGTGCGAGAAGTGTCCGATCCGCAGATCGGGGCGCAGCTCGCGGAGCAGGCCGGGGACGAGCGCCAGATGGTAGTCCTGGACGAGGACCGCGGCCCCGTCGCCGGCGTGGTCGGCCAGGGCCTGGGCGAAGGCGCGGTTGTAGCTCTCGTACGCGCTCCACCGGCGGCGGAAGTCCGCGTCGAAGACGGGTTCCAGCGGGGTCTGGTACAGCAGATGGTGGACAAACCAGAGGACGGAGTTGGCGATGTCGTTGTACGCGGCGGAGTGGATGTCCGGGTCGATGTCGAGCATCAGCACGCCCGGTTCGCCGACACCGCGCCGCAGTGCCTCGCGGTCGCCCTCGCCGAGGGCGGAGCAGACCCAGAGGGAGTCCGCGCCGGAGCCGGCGGCGGAGAGCCCGGAGACCATCCCGCCGCCGCCGCGCCGGGCGTCGAGCGCTCCGTCCTCGCCGAGGGCGTAGGAGATCGGACCCCGGTTCGACGCTACGAGGATCTGGGCGCGGACCGGTGTTGCGGGGGGCTCGGAGACCATGTCGCGAAACCTAGCCCGCCGGGTGGGGCCTCAAACGTGCGTACGCCTCCGGTCGGCTCACTCGCCCCGGGCACTCGGCTCATTCGGCACGGCCGCCCCGGCGGCCCCGCCCGGCGGCGAGGGCGACGGCCGCGACGGCGGCGAGGCTGAGGACGAGTCCGCCGAGCAGCCAGAGCCGCTCGGCCGACATCAGGACATGACGGGCGAAGTTCATACATACGATGTTCGACCGGCGGGCGGGGCTCAGGCCGCCCGACGCGCCGCGTACTCGCGGATCTCCCGCATCGGGGGCCGCTCCTCGGTGTCCACCGGGTGGGTGCGCGGGACAAAGCCGTCCGCGCCGCGCTCGAACTGGGTCAGCGACGGCCGCACCAGCTGGCCGCGCTCCAGTCTGAGCTGGGCGGTGCGGTAGATCGCCGCGGCCATCCGGCCGAGCGCCCGGGCGTCCTGGTGGCGGTGTTTGCGGGAGCCGACGTCGACCTGGGCGAGGGCGTCCAGGCCCACCGCGCGCAGGGCGTCGACCAGGAGGCCCAGCTCGACCCCGTACCCGACCGGGAAGGGCAGCGACTCCAGCAGGGAGCGGCGGGCCGCGTACTCGCCGCCCAGCGGCTGGACGAAACCGGCCAGCCGGGGCCAGTGCAGATTGAGCAGCGGGCGGGCCACCAGCTCGGTGACCCGCCCGCCCTGCCCCGGGGCGTCGTCCAGCGGGCGGTCGTACATCGCCTTGACGAAGTCGATCCCCGGGTCGGTGAGCAGCGGCCCGACGATCCCGGAGACGAAGTCGGCGGAGAAGTCCCGAAGGTCGGCGTCGACGAAGCACACGATGTCACCGCCGGTCACCATCAGCGACCGCCACAGCACCTCGCCCTTGCCGGGCAGCGCCGGCAGCCGGGGCAGGATCGCGTCCCGGTGCACCACCCGCGCCCCGGCGGCGGCGGCGATCGCGGCGGTGCGGTCGGTGGAGCCGGAGTCGATCACCACCAGTTCATCGACGAGCGGGGCGGTCTCCATCAGCTCCCGGCGGATCACGGTGACGATGTCCCCGACGGTCGCCTCCTCGTTGAGCGCGGGCAGCACGACGCTGACCGTCGCCGAGGACGCCCGCTTGGCCGCCAGCAGCCGGTGCAGCGGCCGGTCGGCGGCCTTCCAGGTCCGCCCGGTCAGCCAGTGCTCCACTTCATCGAGCACGTGTACCCACTCCCCACAGCAGCCCTGTGACGCATCTCGCGGTGCGGACGACTATCTCAACCGTCCATGCCTTCGGTTACAGTCTTGAACAACGCGGACGCCCGTCGCATGTCGGGGTCGTTCCCGCGTTACACAATCGAATACCGCTCATCCAGAGGGGCAGAGGGATACGGCCCGTTGAAGCCCCGGCAACCCTCCAGCCGGTCTCAGTCGCTGTTCAGCGCATGAGGCTCCCGGCTCGGGAAGGTGCCAAATCCGTCTCATGGCGAGCCTCGCCATGGGAAAGATGAGGAGAAAGGGCCTCCCTCCATGGCTGTGCAGACCGTCGCAACCACCCCCGTCACCCCTGTCGATCTCGGACCGGCCGCAGCGCTGTCGTGTCGCGAGTGCGGTGAGCGTTTCGAACTGGGCCCGATCTTCGCCTGTTCCTCCTGTTTCGGCCCCCTGGAAGTCGCCTACGACCTCCCCGCCGAGGGCCCCGAGGCGCTGCGCGCCCGGATCGAGGCCGGCCCGGAGAACATCTGGCGCTACGCCCCGCTGCTGCCCGTCCCCGCGGACGTGGCCGGCAAGCCGAATCTGAACCCCGGTTTCACCAAGCTGGTCAAGGCCGACAACCTCGCCCGTGAACTGGGCGTCACCGGCGGCCTGTTCGTCAAGGACGACTCCGGCAACCCGACCCACTCCTTCAAGGACCGGGTCGTCGCGATCGCCGTCGAGGCCGCCCGCGCCTTCGGCTTCACCACCCTCTCCTGCTCCTCCACCGGCAATCTGGCCGGCGCGGTCGGCGCTGCCGCCGCGCGGGCGGGCTTCCGCTCCTGCGTGTTCATCCCGCACGACCTGGAGCAGGGCAAGGTCGTCATGGCCGCGGTCTACGGCGGCGAGCTGGTCGGCATCGAGGGCAACTACGACGATGTGAATCGTTTCTGCTCCGAGCTGATCGGCGACCCGCTCGGCGAGGGCTGGGGCTTCGTCAACGTCAACCTCCGCCCGTACTACGGCGAGGGTTCCAAGACGCTCGCGTACGAGATCTGCGAGCAGCTCGGCTGGCGGCTGCCCGATCAGATCGTGATCCCGATCGCCTCCGGCTCCCAGCTCACCAAGATCGACAAGGGGCTCCAGGAGCTGATCAAGCTGGGCCTGGTCGAGGACCGCCCGTACAAGATCTTCGGGGCCCAGGCCGAGGGCTGCTCGCCGGTCTCGGCGGCCTTCAAGGCCGGACACGACGTGGTGCGCCCGGTGAAGCCGGACACCATCGCCAAGTCGCTGGCGATCGGCAACCCGGCGGACGGGCCGTACGTCCTGGACATCGCCCGCCGCACCGGCGGAGCGGTCGAGGACGTCACCGACGCGGAGATCGTGGACTCGATCAAGCTGCTGGCCCGCACCGAGGGCATCTTCGCGGAGACCGCCGGCGGGGTGACCGTGGGCGTGACCCGGAAGCTGATCGAGGCCGGTCTGCTCGACCCGACGCTGACCACGGTCGTCCTCAACACCGGCGACGGTCTCAAGACCCTGGACGCGGTCGCCCCGACCAGCGGCCCCACCGCGACCATCCGCCCCAGCCTGGACGCGTTCCGCGACGCCGGCCTGGCCCACTGAAACCCCTGGGAGAGCTGAAAATGAGCGTCAACGTACGAATCCCCACCATTCTGCGCACCTACACCGGCGGCCAGGCCGAGGTGGCGGCCGAGGGCACCACCCTCTCCGAGGTGATCGCGGACCTGGAGCGCAATCACTCGGGCATCGCCGCGCGCGTCCTGGACGAGACCGGCAAGCTGCGCCGGTTCGTGAATGTGTACGTCAATGACGACGACGTCCGCTTTGAACAGGGTCTCGACACCGTGACGCCGGACGGCGCCGGAATCTCGATCATTCCCGCGGTCGCCGGAGGCTGATCCCCGGGTCCCCTCCCGCCCTCCGGGGTTCTTCCCGGACCCTCCCCGCGCCACACCGGTTGCCCTCTCCGTCGAAATAAACGGAGGGGGCAATTCCGCAGGATTGAAGGCGCTACAGTTGGGGAATGTCCCGCGGCCGGCCGCGCTTCTCGGCATACGAGAATGCGCCCCCGCGCGATAAGAAGCAGCCAATGTGCGCGATTGATTTGCCGCTTAAGTCTTCTTTGTCGGGCCCGACTTGCCCCACAACCTTGTGAATTCAGGCTAATTCATCGATCCGCCGTGCCCGGATTTCTCGTCCGATTGACCTGTTGCAGAGGGCAGTTGGGCAGATACATTCAGCCGCGGTCGACGCGTTCCGGCGCACATCCGCAGAGCCTCCCTCCGCACCTGGAGGACGGCTCGCGGCGGGTGAGATCTGACCCGGGTCCGCGAGGTGCGGTCCTGCGCAAGGGCCAGTAATAGGGGAGTTAGGCATGGCTCAGGGCACCGTCAAGTGGTTCAACGCGGAGAAGGGGTATGGCTTCATCGCGGTCGACGGTGGTGCGGATGTATTCGTCCACTACAGCGCGATCCAGATGGACGGATACCGCACCCTGGAGGAGGGTCAGCGAGTCGAGTTCGAAATCTCGCAGGGACAGAAGGGTCCGCAGGCGGACATGGTGAAGCTCGCGGTCTGATTCCGCGGTCCGAGCCAGACCTGCGACACCTGCGACGCGATCGGCCACCGACGCGTTCACGCATGTTGGGGTCCGCATCCCGGGAAACGGGGTGCGGACCCCACACGCGTGTACGGGCGGGGCCGCGCCTACCCCCACCTGCCCCGGGAGCCTTGTGCGGCCCGGGTCCGGGAGGGGTTCCGGCACCCTCCCCGAGGGGCCGGTTCTGCCAGAGGCGCTTGCACTCGGCAGGGGCGAGTGCTAATCATTGGCGTTAGCACTCTCCTAGTGAGAGTGACAGAACATGGACCGAGCAGGTGAGGTCCGCAGGCCTGTGGGGCAGAGAACCACACGGCGCGCGGGCCGTCCGTCGCGGGCGCCGTCGCGGTCCGGCCAGAGCTTCCCACCAGTCCGTGGAGGACACTTCACATGGCAAAGATCATCGCGTTCGACGAGGAGGCGCGGCGCGGCCTTGAGCGCGGTATGAACCAGCTCGCCGACGCCGTCAAGGTCACCCTCGGTCCCAAGGGCCGCAACGTCGTCCTTGAGAAGAAGTGGGGCGCGCCCACGATCACCAACGATGGTGTTTCCATCGCCAAGGAGATCGAGCTCGAGGACCCGTACGAGAAGATCGGCGCCGAGCTGGTCAAGGAAGTCGCCAAGAAGACGGACGACGTCGCCGGCGACGGAACCACCACCGCGACCGTTCTCGCCCAGGCGCTCGTCCGCGAGGGCCTGCGCAACGTGGCGGCCGGCGCCAACCCGATGGCCCTCAAGCGCGGCATCGAGAAGGCCGTCGAGGCCGTCTCCGGCGCCCTGCTGGAGCAGGCCAAGGACGTGGAGACCAAGGAGCAGATCGCTTCCACCGCCTCCATCTCCGCCGCCGACACCCAGATCGGCGAGCTCATCGCCGAGGCGATGGACAAGGTCGGCAAGGAAGGCGTCATCACGGTCGAGGAGTCCCAGACCTTCGGTCTGGAGCTGGAGCTCACCGAGGGCATGCGCTTCGACAAGGGCTACATCTCGGCGTACTTCGCCACCGACATGGAGCGTATGGAGGCGTCCCTGGACGACCCGTACATCCTGATCGTGAACTCCAAGGTCGGCAACGTGAAGGACCTCCTTCCGCTGCTGGAGAAGGTCATGCAGTCGGGCAAGCCCCTGCTGATCATCGCCGAGGACGTCGAGGGCGAGGCCCTGTCCACGCTGGTCGTGAACAAGATCCGCGGCACCTTCAAGTCCGTCGCCGTCAAGGCCCCGGGCTTCGGCGACCGCCGCAAGGCCATGCTGAACGACATCGCCATCCTCACGGGCGGCACGGTCATCTCCGAGGAGGTCGGCCTCAAGCTCGAGAACGCCGGTCTGGACCTGCTGGGCCGCGCCCGCAAGGTCGTCATCACCAAGGACGAGACGACCATCGTCGACGGCTCCGGTGACAGCGACCAGGTCGCCGGCCGGGTCAACCAGATCCGCGCCGAGATCGAGAACTCCGACTCGGACTACGACCGCGAGAAGCTCCAGGAGCGCCTCGCGAAGCTGGCCGGCGGCGTGGCCGTCATCAAGGCCGGCGCCGCGACCGAGGTCGAGCTCAAGGAGCGCAAGCACCGCATCGAGGACGCCGTTCGCAACGCGAAGGCGGCCGTCGAGGAGGGCATCGTCGCCGGCGGCGGCGTGGCCCTGATCCAGGCTTCCTCGGTCTTCGAGAAGCTGGACCTCGAGGGCGACGAGGCGACCGGCGCCAACGCCGTCCGTCTGGCCCTGGAGGCCCCGCTCAAGCAGATCGCCGTCAACGGTGGTCTTGAGGGCGGCGTCATCGTCGAGAAGGTGCGCAACCTGCCCATCGGTCACGGCCTGAACGCCGCGACCGGCGAGTACGTCGACATGATCGCCGAGGGCATCATCGACCCCGCGAAGGTGACCCGCTCTGCTCTGCAGAACGCGGCCTCCATCGCGGCGCTGTTCCTGACCACCGAGGCCGTCATCGCCGACAAGCCGGAGAAGGCCGCCGCGGCCGCTCCGGGCGGCATGCCGGGCGGTGACATGGACTTCTGATCCCTCGTCGGATCAGCTGCTCCAGCAGTCCGAAGGGCGGCACCCCTCTCCCAGGGGGTGCCGCCCTTCGGCGTGCGTGCGCGCTACCCCCGATCCCGGCGGATACTCCCCGGGCCGCCGGACCGGCCCCCTTCAGGTGAAGGATCACGCCGGGGGCTGTCGCGAGGGCGGGCGGCTCCCGCACCATCGACAAGCGCCACCGCACCGCAGCACCGCGCACCACCGTGACACCGCAGCACCGTGACACCGCAGCACCGTGACACCCGCAGCACCGTGACACCGCGGCCCCACGACCGGCCGCCGTCACCCGAGCGCTCCCCGGTACAGCCGACCCGGGGAGCGTTCGCCGTTTCCGGCACCGGGGCGGACGGCGTCCCCTACCCCGGGCGAAGGATTCCCCCGCCGCGCCTCCACCCAGAGGCGTAGACAAGACTGTCCCGACGGGGGATTCCTCCGGACAGAGGACACGACAGGGTTCAGCCCTGAGCCCACCAACTGCCTTTAAGGAAACACTTCATGCAGAGACGACGACTCGTTCCCGTGCTGGCGGTGAGCGTCATGGCGACGCTGGCCCCCGCGGTCGCCACCACCGCGAACGCCGCCCCGACACCGGCGAGTCCGCTGGCCGCACTGGCCCAGCAGAAGCCCTCCTGGAAGCGGTGCGCCCCCGATCTGCCGGCCGCCTTCCAGTGCGCCACGATCAAGGCGCCGCTCAGCTACGCCAACCCCGGCGGCAAGAAGACAGACGTGGCGATATCCCGCTACAAGACGAGCGTGAAGGGCAAGCGCCACGGTGTGCTGCTCTCCAACCCCGGCGGCCCGGGCGGCGACGGCATCACGCTCCCGCTGGAGCTGAAGGAGGCGCTGCCCAAGTCCGTGCAGGAGCGGTACGACCTCATCGGCTTCTCCCCGCGCGGCATCGGCCAGTCCTCCGCGATCAGCTGCGGGCTCTCCGACAGCGACGCCAACTGGCCGCGCCCGTACAAGGCGAAGACCTTCGCCAAGGACGTCAGCTGGGCCAAGGGCGTCGCCGACAAGTGCCGCAAGAAGGCCGGCGACAAGCTGTCGCACATCACCACGCGCAACACTGCTCGTGACATGGACCTGATCCGTTCGGTCCTCGGCGAGAAGAAGATCTCGTACCTGGGCTACTCCTACGGCACCTACCTCGGAGCCGTCTACACCCAGATGTTCCCGAAGCAGACCGACCGCTTCATCCTGGACAGCGCCGTCGACCCCAAGCTCGCCTGGCGCGGCATGATCCAGGTGTGGGCCGAGGGCGTCGAGCCCGCGTTCCAGCGGTGGACGAAGTGGACGGCGGAGCGCGACTCGTCCTACAAGCTCGGCAACTCCTCCGCGAAGGTCGGCAAGACCTTCTGGGACCTGATCGCCCAGGCCGACCGGAAGCCGATCGTGGTCGGGGGCGAGCCGTACAACGGCGACGACATCCGCCAGATCATGCGGCCCGAGTTCTTCGACGTCCGCAGCGCCGCCGAGATCGTGGTGGAGCTGAAGAAGGCCGCGGCCGGCAAGAAGGTCTCGGCCCGCGCCCTCCCGGCCCAGGAGACCCCGGGCCCCGCCTTCCTGAAGCCCGTGGCGCCCGACAACGGCGAGTCGGTCTTCTGGACCGTCGCCTGCGGCGACAACTCCGCCGCCTGGTCGCGCGACACCGAGCAGTACCGCAAGGACGCGGTCCGGGACAAGGCCCGCTACCCGCTGTACGGCGACTTCGCGTCCAACATCAAGCCGTGCGCGTTCTGGAACAAGTCCGCCGAGGCCGCGACCAAGGTCGACAACAAGGTCCCCTCGCTGATCCTCCAGAACGAGTGGGACTCGCAGACCCCGCTCTCCACCGGGGTGGGCCTGCGCAAGGCGCTGCGCGGAGCCAAGATGGTGACCGTCAAGAACGGTGAGGGCCACGGGGTCTATCTGTTCGGCGGGAACGCCTGCGCGGACAAGGCCGGCACCACCTACCTGACCACCGGGAAGCTCCCGGCCAAGGACACCACCTGCACCGCGGCCGTCCCCCGCAAGTCGGCGACCACCACGCCGTCCTCCCCGCTCATCCAGGGCGCCAACCGCTTCTGAGACCGGGCACGGGCACCTGAGGTCCCGCCGGGGTGGCAGGCCGCGCCCCGGCGGGACTCTCCGTACCGCTCCCGGCGGGGATTCCCCGTACCGCCCCGGGACTCTCCGCGAGCCCCGGGGGCGGAAGGGCGGGCGCGGGCGTGGCACCATCGGGACCGTGCTCGATATCGGCTACTCCCTCTCCCCCCGCTTCCCGGACCCCCCGCAGACCGACTACCGGCAGGTGGACACCGCCTCCCTCCGCCACGACCTCTTCTGCGGCGACGTCTATCTCGCGGACACCAAGGCCGACCGCGAAGTTTCCACAGCCTGGGGATGGGTTCCGGTCCTCGACTTCGCGTGGGCCCTGTGCGACATCGTCGAGCGCCTCGACCGCGATCCGCGCGGCAGCCGCTCCGCCACCCCCCAATTCGCCGAGCTGGACTTCACCGAGTCCGCCGACCGGATGATCTTCGAGCGGCGCTTCGGCTGGGTGGACGTGGCCGCCGACTGGATGCGGAGCGACGAGCCGCCCCTCACCTTCAACCACGGCGAGCTGCGCCGCGAGGCCCGCGACTTCCTCCAGGACGTGATCGCGGATCTCACCGACATGCACGAGGGCCTCGCCGACAATCCCGTCATCTGGGACCTTCAGGCGCGCTTCCCCCGGATCTGACCGCACCCCGGCCCCCCGGGCTGCGGCGATGTCACAATCGCGCCCCGCCGCCCGTCCTCCCTCCGAGAGCCCCCACGGCCCTCCGAGGAAGAGGAAGGGCAGTCATGCACCGCATCACCATCGTCGGCGGCGGCTTCGCCGGACTCACCGCGGCCATCGCCGCGGCCGAAACCGCCGGCGCGACCACCGGCGGGACCACCGGCGGAGCCCGTGTCACGCTGTACGAGTCCCACCGCACCCTGGGCGGCCGGGCCCGCACCGACGACGGGCCGTACCGGACCAATGAAGGACCGCACGCCCTCTACAGCGGCGGCCCGCACTGGGGATGGCTCAGGCGGCGCGGTCTGATCGGACCGCTCGCCGCGATCCCACCGCTCGAAGGGGCCCGGTTCCGCTTCCGGTCCGGCGGGGCGCTGCGCAGGCTCCCGCCGCTCGCCCTGTACCGGCTGGCGCGGCGGGCTCCGGAGTCCGCCCCGGTCGACGAGGACTTCCTCACCTGGGCCACCGGTCAGGTCGGCGAGACGGGCGCACGGGCCGCCGCCCACTACATCGGCGTGGCCCTCTTCCACCACGATCCCGGTTCCCTCTCCGCCGCCTTCGTCCAGGAGCGGCTGCGCCGCGCCGCCGCCCTCCCGCCGGAGGCGCGCTGTCCGCGCGGCGGCTGGGGTCAGATCATCGACCGGATGACCGGCCGCGCCCTGGACCTCGGCGTACGCATCGAGACCGGGTCACGGGTGGACGCCCTGCCCGAGCGCGACGGACCGGTGATCGTCGCGACCTCGCTGGACGCGGCCCGGGGCCTGCTCAAGGACGACTCCCTGCGCTGGGAGAGCGGTCGCACCACCCTGATCGACCTGGCCCTGCGCAGCAGCGGGAAGGACGCGTTCGTCGTCTCCGACCTGGACGCCCCCGGCTGGCTGGAGCGCTTCACCGCCCAGGACCGCACCCTGGCCCCGGCCGGCCGCTCCCTGGTCCAGGGCCAGCTGCCGATCGCCCCCGGCGAGTCGAAGGCCGACGGCGTCGCCCACGCCGAGGCCCTGCTCGACCTGGGCTTCCCCGGCTGGCGCGAGCGCTCCGTCTGGCGGCGCGAAGCCCTCTCCCAGGGCCGTACGGGAGCGCTGGACCGGCCGGGCCTCAGCTGGCGGGACCGGCCCGCGATCGACCGGGGCGACGGGGTGTATCTCGTGGGCGACCAGGTCGCCGCTCCCGGAGTGCTCTGCGAGGTCTCGTTCACCAGCGCGCTCAACGCGGTGTCCCTCATCGCCCGGCGCTGCGGCACCGGACCGGAGCCGAACCTCCTTGACCTCAAGCCTTCTTGAGGTTGAACAGTTGTCCTCGCAGCCGAGACAGCGAGACACCGCACCGCACCGCACCGACATCGCACCGACATCGCACTCAGGGGAGCCCGTCATGCGCGCCATACGCCTTCACTCCTTCGGCCCCGCCGAGAACCTCGTCCTCGATGAGATCGAGAACCCGGTGCCCGGCCCCGGCCAGGTCCGCATCGCGGTCGCCGTGTCGGGCGTCCACCTCCTCGACACCACCCTGCGCCAGGGCCTGCCCGGCCCCTACACCGAACCGATCAGCCTGCCGACCGTCCCGGGCCGCGAGGTCGCCGGCGTGGTCGACGCGCTCGGCGAGGGCGCCGACCCCGGCTGGCTCGGCAAGATGGTCGTCGCCCACCTCGGGATGGTCCCCGGCGGATACGCCGAATTCGCCGTCACCGAGACCACCCGGCTGCACGAGGTCCCCGCCCGGCTCGACCCCGCCGAGGCCGTCGCGATGATCGGCACCGGGCGGACCACCCTCGGCATCCTCGGCCTCGCCGAGCTGCGCGAGGACGACATCGCGATCATCCCGGCCGCCGCCGGGGGCATCGGCTCCCTGCTCGTGCAGTACGTCAAGAACATCGGGGCCACCGCCATCGGCCTCGCGGGCGGAGCCGCCAAGGTCGCCGGCGTCCTGGCCAACGGCGCGGACCTCGCCGTCGACTACCAGCAGCCCGACTGGCCCGAGCAGGTCCGCGACCACCTCGGCGAGCGGCGCGCCACCATCGTCTTCGACTCCGTCGGCGGCACGGCCGGCCGCGCCGCCGTCGATCTGCTCGCCAAGGGCGGCAGGCACCTCGTCTTCGGCTGGACCGGGGAGAAGGATCTGCACGACGGATCCCCGCTCGCCTTCACCGAGGAGGAGCTGAACGAGCGCGGCATCACCTCCGAGATCGTCCTCGGCCCGGCCATGCTGGAGAAGGCCGGCGGCCTCCGCGCCCTGGAGGAGCGCGCCCTGAAGGAGGCCGCCACCGGCCGGCTGCGCCCGGTCGTCCAGCGCTTCCCCCTCGCCGACGCCGCCCGCGCCCACCGGGCGCTGGAGACCCGCGGCACCGTCGGCAAGGTCGTGCTGATCCCCCGTATGCCCTAGGCCGTGCCTTCCTGGGCCCGCGCGTCCTGGGACCCCAGCGCGGTGAGCGCCTCGTCGGTCAGCCGGTACACCGTCCACTCGTCCTGCGGCCGTGCGCCGAGCGAGCGGTAGAAGTCGATCGACGGGGTGTTCCAGTCCAGGACCGACCATTCGAGGCGCTCGTAGCCGCGCTCGACGCAGATCCGCGCCAGCTCGGTCAGCAGCGCCTTGCCGTGCCCGCCGCCGCGCCGCTCGGGGCGGACGTACAGATCCTCCAGATAGATCCCGTGCACCCCGCGCCAGGTGGAGAAGTTCAGGAACCAGAGCGCGAATCCGACGGGCTCGCCGTCGTCACCCTCCGCGATATGGGCGAAGGCGGCGGGCCGCTCGCCGAAGAGCGCCTCGCGCAGCTGCTCCTCCGTCGCGTGGACCTCGTCCAAGGCCTTCTCGTACTCGGCGAGTTCACGGACCATACGGTGAATCGCGGGGACATCCTGGGGTACGGCTGTACGAATCATGAGGTCAGGATGGATGACGGCCGATCCGGTACGCCACCGGGATTCACCTTCTGGACGGTCCCGGGCGGTCCGGCACGGCCCGGGCCGCTCAGCCGCGCCCCAGCAGTGCCCGCGCGATCTCCGCCCACTCCTCGTCCAGCTTCTCGTCACCCTCCGCCAGCCCCCACAGGCTGCCCTGGAGGATCCGCCCGAGCGTCCACGCCCCGGCCCGCGCCCGGTCGAGCCCCAGCCGCTCCGTCAGCAGATCGAACCGCCAGAGCGTCTCGGCCGGGTCGTAGCGGTTGGTGAGAGCCGGCAGCAGCTCGAAGCCCGGGTCCCCGGCGAGGGGCTTGGGGTCGATGGCGAGCCAGGGCTCCCGCTCGGCGGCCAGGATGTTGCCGTAGTGGAGATCCCAGTGGAGCAGCCGGTCCCCCGGCTCCCCCGCCACCTCCCGTACCGCCGCCGCGCAGTCCAGCAGCAGCCGCCGCTCGTCCCCGTCCGCCGGCCCCCGCACCGCCGCGGGCGTCTCGGCGAGCAACCCGGCCGCGATGTCGCCGAGCCGCCGCAGCCCCTGCGGCGCGGGCCGCTCGGTGAGCCTCGCCAGCAGCCCCGCGAGAATCCCCACCGCCTCCCGCGTCTCCGGCACCGCCGACAGATGACGGCGGAAATCCAGCCGCTCCAGCAGCAGGGTGCCGGTCTCCCGGTCGTGGTCCAGCAGCCGGGCGGCCCCGTCCCCGCCCCAGGCCAGCAGCGCCTCCGCCTCCCCGGCCGTCTCCTCGTCCAGCGCCTGGAGCTTCAGCACGGCGGGCGTGCCGTCCTCCCGCCGCACCGGCAGCACGAGCGCGCACATCCCATGCATCGGCGCACCGTCCAACCGCAGCCCCCAGCTGTCGAGGAAGCGGACGGTCCGCCCGGGCAGCGCGGCGATGAAGGCGCGGCCCGCCGCGCCGCCGTGCTGACGCAGGCTGACCATGAGAGCGTCCGGAACCTCGACCTCGACCATGCCGCCGATGGTACGTACGGCACATCCCCTCCCGTATGTGTGTGCTGCGGCGACGGGATGATGAAGGATCATTCCCGGCCACACGGAGCGCCTTACAGGAGGGCCCGCCCTGAACACCCCCTACGTGGAGACGCTCTCCGTCGTCCTGCTGTTCGCGACCCTGGCCTGCGCGGTCGTACGCCCCTGGGGGTGGCCGGAGGCGGTCGTCGCCGTTCCGGCGGCGGTGGTGGCCGTCGCGGCGGGAGCCATCTCGCTCCCGGACGCGGCGGCGGAGGCGGAGCATCTGGCTCCGGTGGTCGGGTTCCTGGCCGCGATCCTGGTGCTGGCCCAGCTCTGCGACGACGAGGGGCTGTTCCGCGCCTGCGGGGCGTGGATGGCCCGAGCGGCCCGGCGCCGGCCGCGCTCCCTGCTGGCGTACGTGTTCGCGGCGGCGTCCTCGATCACCGCCGTGCTGAGTCTGGACGCGACGGTCGTCCTGCTGACCCCGGTGGTCTTCGCGACCGCGGCCCGCCTCGGAGCCCGGCCCCTGCCCCATGTGTACGCCTGCACCCATCTGTCGAACACGGCCTCGCTGCTGCTTCCGGTCTCGAATCTGACCAATCTGCTGGCCTTCGCCGCGAGCGGGCTGAGCTTCACCCGGTTCGCCGCGCTGATGGCGCTGCCGTGGCTGGTGGCGATCGCGGTGGAGTACGCGGTCTTCCGCCGCTTCTTCGCCCTCGATCTGGCGGCCGGCTTCCGGGCCCCGGCGGACGACCCGGAGCCGGTCGCGGTCCCGGTGTTCGCCCTGGTGACCGTGGTCTGCACGCTGGCCGGATTCATCGCCACCTCGGCCCTGGGCATCGAGCCCGCCTGGGCGGCCGCGGCCGGCGCGGCGGTGCTCGCGGTCCGCGCCCTGGCCCGGCGGCGCACCACCCCCGTCGCGCTGGTGCGCGCCGCCGCCGTGCCCTTCCTCGCCTTCGTGCTCGCCCTGGGCATCCTGGTGCGCGCCGTGGTCGACAGCGGGCTCGGCGACGCGCTGGACCCGCTGGTCCCCGAAGGAACCGGGCTGCCCGCGCTGCTCGGCCTCGCCTTCCTCGCCGCCGTCCTGGCGAACCTGATCAACAATCTGCCCGCCGTGCTGGTACTGCTGCCGCTGACCGCCCCCCTCGGGCCCGGGGCGGTCCTGGCGGTGCTGCTCGGGGCGAACATCGGCCCCAACCTCACCTACGCCGGCTCCCTGGCCACCCTGCTGTGGCGGCGGATCATGCACGCCCACGACACGGAGGTGGATCTCGGGAAGTTCACCCGGCTCGGGCTGCTCACCGTGCCTGCCACGCTGCTGCTCTCCGTCGTGGCACTCTGGATCTCGCTGAGCGTCCTCGGAGGCTGAAGTGACCGTCATCGCCTGGATCGTGGAAGGCACCTGGCCCGCGTGCGTCGACGCGGCCCGCGCCCACGCGCCCGAGGGCACGGACATCGTCCTGCTGCATGTCACCGACCCCGAGGCCGTGAACGCCGCCCGGGGCTCCTACGCCGGACTCCTCGGCCGCGCCCGCCCCGACCGCGACCCCGCCGTCCCCCTCGGGACCCTCGCCTCGGCCGCCGCCGACCGCCTGCTCTCCGAAGCCGCCGCCCGCCTGGGCCGCCCCGCCACCCGGCTCCGCCGCACCGGCCGCCCCGAACACGAGGTGACCGCCACCCCCGGGCCCACCGACCTCCTCGTCCTCACCCGCGACGGCACCCCGGGCCACCCCGGCCCCCACAGCCTCGGCCCCGCCACCCGCTTCGTCGTCGACCACGCCCTGTGCCCGGTCCTGCTGGTCTGGCCCGAAGCCCCGGCCCCGGAACGGGAAAAGCCAGCTCACGGAATGCCGTGACCTGGCTTTTCACTGGAGCCCCCTGTCGGATTCGAACCGACGACCTACGCATTACAAGTGCGTTGCTCTGGCCAGCTGAGCTAAGGAGGCAGCCGTAGCAGTGTAACCAAACCACCGCGCCTCGTCGGACGTAAATCTCGTGCCCTAACCGTTACTGACAGAACAGAAAACGCCAGGTAGCGTCACCACCAGTCCACACAGGTGGACTACACCAATCCTTTACTCGGATCGTCCGGCACGTTCCTGCCGGTGGAGGGACACACAGCCATGGCAACTGTCACTTTCGACAAGGCCACCCGGGTCTACCCGGGCACCGAGAAGCCCGCGGTGGACCAGCTGGAGATCGAGATCGCGGACGGTGAGTTCCTCGTCCTCGTCGGTCCCTCCGGCTGCGGCAAGTCGACCTCCCTGCGCATGCTCGCGGGGCTCGAGGACGTCAACGGCGGAGCCATCCGCATCGGTGAGCGCGATGTCACACATCTGCCGCCCAAGGACCGGGACATCGCGATGGTGTTCCAGAACTACGCGCTCTACCCGCACATGACCGTCGCCGACAACATGGGCTTCGCCCTGAAGATCGCCGGCGTGAACAAGGCGGAGATCCGCAAGAAGGTCGAAGAGGCCGCGCAGATCCTCGACCTGACGCCGTACCTGGACCGCAAGCCGAAGGCGCTCTCCGGTGGCCAGCGGCAGCGTGTGGCGATGGGGCGGGCCATCGTCCGTGAGCCGCAGGTGTTCCTCATGGACGAGCCGCTGTCGAACCTCGACGCGAAGCTGCGCGTGTCCACCCGTACGCAGATCGCCTCGCTCCAGCGCCGGCTGGGCATCACCACGGTGTACGTCACCCACGACCAGACCGAGGCCCTGACCATGGGCGACCGGGTCGCGGTCCTCAAGGACGGTCTGCTCCAGCAGGTCGACTCGCCGCGGACCATGTACGACAAGCCGGCGAACCTCTTCGTCGCCGGATTCATCGGTTCGCCGGCCATGAACCTGGTCGAGGTCCCGATCACCGACGGCGGTGTGAAGTTCGGCAACAGCGTCGTCCCGGTCTCCCGGGCCGCGCTGAGCGCCGCCGCCGACCGCGGTGACAAGACGGTCACCGTCGGCATCCGCCCCGAGCACTTCGATGTGGTCGAGCACACCGGCACCACGTCCGGCACGCTCTCCAAGGACGCCCCGGCCGGCCTCGCCGTGCAGGTGAACGTCGTGGAGGAGCTGGGCTCCGACGGCTTCGTCTACGGCGCGTCGAAGGTCAGCGGCGAGGACAAGGAGCTGGTCGTGCGTGTCGGCGGCCGGTCCGTGCCCGAGAAGGGCTCGGAGCTGCACGTCGTGCCGCGCGCGGACGAGATCCACGTCTTCGCGACCTCCACCGGCGAGCGCCTCACCGACTGACGCTCCCCGAGAGACATACGCGCAACGGCCCCGCGGATTCCGCGGGGCCGTTGTGCGTACGCCGCGAAATAAACCACCACTACGGGCATTTCACTACCAACCGTCAACCGCGGATTCGAAAGGCCCCCTCGAACCGTCCCCCACGTGAGTGACTAAATGTCGCCATACCATCACCGGCCGCTACGCTCGCTGGCGTGACCCACTCAGCACGCCGAATCGGCCGCTCCTTCGCCCTCGTCCTGCCCGTCGTCCTGGTGCTCTCCGGAACCCTCGCGGTCACCAGCGTCCCGTGGGCCGGACAGACCGGCGACCAGATCCTCACGGCCTCCTCCCAGAACGTCTCCGTGCGCGCCAAGTCCCGCGCCCCGCAGGACGTGCTGCGCGACCGGCTGATGACCGAACTCCAGGAGAAGGACCCCGGCACCGCGCTCACCCGGCTCCAGCGCGAGGTGGAGGCCCGCCCCTCGCTCGCCAAGCACTGCATGTCGATCGCCCGCTCGCTCGGCCGCGCCGCCGTCGACCGCTTCGGTCCGGTCCGCGCCCAGGCGTACTCCAAGCCCGTCTGCGACACCTCCTTCGCGAGCGGCGTCGCCCAGCAGACCCAGGGGAGCTGACGGGCCGCGCACGGCCCGCTGCGCATATCGTTCACCGCATGCATACGCCTACGTATCCGACGCAGGCCGTGATCCTGGCCGGCGGCCAGGGCTCCCGGCTGCGCCCGTACACCGACGACCGGCCCAAGCCGATGGTCGAGATCCCCGGAACAGGGACCCCGATCATCGGCCATCAGCTGTCCTGGCTGGCCGCCGAAGGCGTGACCGACGCCGTCGTCTCCTGCGGCCATCTCGCCGAGGTGCTCCAGGAGTGGCTGGCCACCGCCGAACTGCCGCTGCGCGTCACCACCGTCGTCGAACCCGAGCCGCTCGGCCGGGGCGGCGGCCTCAAGTACGCGGCGGCCCGGCTGCCGCGCCCCGATCTGCCCTGGTACGCGACGAACGGCGACATCTGGACGCGGTTCTCGCTCCGTGAGATGGCCGCCTTCCACGCCGAGCGCGACGCGGTCGCCACCCTCGCGCTGGCCAGGCCCAGGATCCCCTGGGGCGCGGTCGAGACGGACGCCTTCGGGCACATCACCGACTTCATCGAGTCGCCGCCGTCGCCGTACCTCATCAACGCGGGCGTGTACGTCTTCGCCGCCGCCTTCACCGAGCTGCTGCCGGAGCGGGGCGACCACGAGCGCACCACCTTCCCCGGGCTGGCCCGGGAGCGCAGGCTGGCGGGCTTCCCGCTGCCCAACGGCGCGTACTGGCGGGCCATCGACACCGCCAAGGACCTCACCGAGGCCGCGAAGGAACTGGCCGCCCAGGCCCGCTAGGACCCGTCAGGGCCCCCTGGAACCCCCGTACCGCCCCTCCGGCGCCCTGGGGCACCCGCAGGCCCGTACAGCGGCCCCTGTCGGCCGGGAACGCGCGGCGGGGGCGGACCCGGGAATCCGGATCCGCCCCCGCCGCGCGTGGGGCCTGTGGCGGCTCAGCCGAGCAGACCGCCGATGACCTTGCCGCCGCCCGTGGTGCCGCCGTCCGAACCGCCGCCGGTGGAGCCGGTGTTGTCCGGGCTGCTGCCGGGCGCGCTGCCGGTGCCGCCGCTGCCCGTGCCGCCGCTGCCGGTGGCGGGGTCGGTGCCGGTGGCTGGCTGCTGTTGCTGCTGGGCCGGCTGGGAACGGGTGGGCTGCTGCTGCCCGCTGCCCGTGCCCTGGGTCTGGCTGGGGCGGCCGGCGCCCGTGCTCGCCGTCTCCGGGGCGGTGGTCCCCGCCGAGGCGGGGGCGGTGGACTGCTGACGGGTCGGGACGCCGGACTGGCTCGCGGTCGGCGAGGGCTCCTTCTTCGCCTTCTTCTCCTTCTCCCCGCCGCCGCTCGGCCCCGCCGAGGAGCGGGTGCCGGACGGCATGTCCTTCGGCAGCGGCGAGCCGGGGAGGTGGTTGGTCGGGTCCTGGTTCGGCCCCGGCACGGTGACCATCTCGGTGGAGCGGACCGCTCCGCCGAGCATCGACCCGATGAGCAGGGTGAGCCCGACGACCACGGTCGTGACGACCGCGCCGCGCCGCAGCACCCGCTGGCGCAGCTGCCACAGCTCGGACCGGGGCCCCAGCGTGCGCCAGGCCTCGCCCGCGAGCCGCCCGTCGATGGAGTAGACGGGCGCTCCCGCGATGATCAGCGGCGACCAGGCGGCGAGATAGATGATGTCGGGCGCGTCGTAGGCCGGCACCGTCTTCCAGCTCACCGTGAGGATCAGCGCCGCCGACAGCAGCGCGCCGAAGACGGCCGCGACCCGCTGCCACAGTCCGAGGACGGTGAGCACGCCGACGACGACCTGGAGGAAGGCGACGGTGAGCCCCGCGCCCACGGGGTGGGAGAGCGCGAAGTCGCGCAGCGGGTCGGCGAGCGCCCACGGGTTCAGCGAATTGAGCCACTTCACCATGGAGCCGCGCTCGCCGCCGTCGAAGTAGACGGGGTCGCAGAGCTTGCCCATGCCCGCGTAGATGGAGATGAAGCCGAGGAAGACCCGCAGCGGCAGCAGCACCACGCCGAGGTTCATCCGGCGGCCGGGGTAGTAGGCGTGCCGCACCACGTCGTTGCCGTGGCGCTGGGGACGGCCGTCGGCCGCCTCCTCGTCCGGCTCGTCGTCGTACAGCCCCTGGTCGCCGTCGTAAGAGGAGGAGGAAGGGGGGGCGGAGTAGGTGTCGTACGCGCCGACCGCCTGCCGCATCGGGGGCAGCAGGGGCTTGCCGGGGGAGCCCGCGACGGGGGTGGGCGCGGTGTCGTCCGCGCCGCCCGGCACCCGGACCCGGGGGATGAGCTGGGTCGAGCCCGTGTCGTACCCGGCGGAGCCGTAGTCGTCGCGCTCGGCGGTGGCGGTGCTGTTGCGCACGGCCTGGAGCAGCCCGGTCGCGCCCGAGTCGCCGGGCGCGGACTTGCCGCTCCAGACGACAGGCGCCCGCCGCCGCACCACCGCCCCGCCCATCGGGATCATGGCGGTGTCCGCCATGACTCTGGAGGGGCGCGGCCTCTGGGCGAGCTGCACCCGGAAGCTGGCGTGGTTCACGATGACCTGAGCGGGGTCGCAGTCGACCTTGATCATGCTCAGCGCAGGCTGATCATCGAACCCGGGCCGGGGCGTTCTGGTGTCCACACTCATCTAACCGAGTGACATCGCGTTTGGACACTGCCGTGACGGGCCCTATCTGTCCGAGACCCGTCAAGGCTGGTGAGAGGGTTGGAAGAGGTGCGCCTCCTCGGCGTCAACCTCTCGTACGGACCGCTGCCGGCCTCTCGTACGCACGCGCCCCCGGCTCCCCCCGGGAGGGAGGTGCCGGGGGCGCGCGGAACGGCTCAGGCGCGGCGCTTGGCCGCCTCGTACAGCACGATGCCGGCCGCGACGCCCGCGTTGAGCGACTCCGCGCCGCCGGGCATCGGGATGCGGACGAGGTAGTCGCAGGTCTCGCCGACGAGCCGGGAGAGGCCCTTGCCCTCGCTGCCGACGACGATGACCAGCGGGCCGCCGAGCGCCTCCAGGTCGCCGACCTCGTGCTCGCCGTCGGCGGCCAGCCCGACGACGGTGAGACCGGCCTTCTGGTAGCCCTCCAGGGCGCGGGTCAGATTGGTGGCGCGGGCCACCGGGGTGCGCGCGGCGGTGCCGGCGGAGGACTTCCACGCGCCGGCGGTCATGCCGGCGGCGCGGCGCTCGGGGACGACGACGCCGTGTCCGCCGAAGGCGGCGGCGGAGCGGACCACGGCACCGAGGTTGCGCGGGTCGGTGACACCGTCGAGGGCGACGATCAGCGGGGCCTCGCCGTGGTCGGCGGCGGTGGCCGCGAGGTCCTCGGGGTGCGCGTACTCGTACGGCGGGACCTGGAGGACCAGGCCCTGGTGGTTGAGCCCGTTGGTCATCCGGTCCAGCTCGGCGCGGGGGGCCTCCATGATGTGGAGGGTGCCGCGCGAGGTGGCGAGCTGGATGGCCTCGCGGACGCGCTCGTCGTTGTCGATGTACTGCTGGATGTAGAGCATGGTCGCGGGGACGCCGTCACGCAGCGCCTCGAAGACCGGATTGCGGCCGACGACCATCTCGGACGTGCCCTTGCCGCCGCGACGGGCGACGGGCCGGCGGGTGGTCTGCCGGGCCTTGGCGTTGGCCACCCGGTTCTTGACGTGGCCCTTGCGGGCGGAGGCGGGCGGGGTCGGACCCTTGCCCTCAAGGCCGCGGCGCCGATTGCCACCGCTGCCGACCTGCGCGCCCTTCTTGTTGGACGTGCGGCGGTTTCTGCGCTGGCTGTTCCCGGCCATGACTGTTACCTGTTCCTGGATCCTCGTATGTGTGTACGTATGACAGTGTGCCGCCCGGACGGCCGGGCGGCACATTCGTCCTGGCTCAGCGGGGGCCGAGCGTCCAGCGCGGACCGTCCGGGCCGTCCTCGATGACCAGTCCGGACTGCTGGAGCTGGTCGCGGATGGCGTCGGCGGTGGCCCAGTCCTTGCGGCCGCGGGCCGCCTCGCGCTGCTGGAGCACCAGGCGTACGAGCGTGTCGACCGCGCCGTGGAGGTCTTCGCCGCCCTCGGCGTCGCCGGCCCAGTGCGGGTCGAAGGGGTCGAGACCGAGGACGCCGAGCATGGCGCGCACCTCGGCGAGGCGGGCGACCGCGGACTCCTTGTCGTCGGCGGCGAGCGCCGAGTTCCCCTGGCGGACGGTGGTGTGGATGACGGCGAGCGCCTGCGGCACGCCGAGGTCGTCGTCCATGGCCTCGGCGAAGGCGAGGGGGACCTCGTCGGCGGGCTCCACCGGTCCCCCGGTCTTCTCGCAGACGCGCTGCATGAAGCCGGCGATCCGGGCGAAGGCGGACTCGGCCTCGCGCAGTGCCTCCTCGCTGTACTCGATCATCGAGCGGTAGTGCGGGGTGCCGAGGTAGTAGCGCAGGACGATGGGCTTCCAGTGCTTGACCATCTCGGAGACGAGCACCGAGTTGCCGAGCGACTTGGACATCTTCTCGCCGCTCATGGTGACCCAGGCGTTGTGCACCCAGTACCGGGAGAACTCGTCGCCGAAGGCCTTGGCCTGGGCGATCTCGTTCTCGTGGTGCGGGAAGATCAGATCCAGGCCGCCGCCGTGGATGTCGAAGGCCTCGCCCAGGTACTTGTGGGCCATCGCGGAGCACTCCAGGTGCC